>JBDRNJ010000001.1:0-27169 GCA_043811375.1 bacterium
CGCCAGAAGCTCTTTGCCTGGATTGAAACGAAGTATAACCGAACCCGTCGCCACTCGACACTCGGCCAGATAAGTCCTGTTGACTATGAACAAAAATTATTACATGCTTAGAAAACCGTCCACCAAAACGGGGGAAGATCATGTTCCCAGAGAGCCCCTGGCGACCGCGAAACCCGACAATAGCCTGACAAGACCCCACCACTCCAGAGAGATGTCGGGTTTCTCATTCGTCCGTCTGACGCCGGACTCACTCGGAACGCCGACCTACTGGATCCCAGCTTTCGCTGGGGTAACAGCCCCCCCCGGTTGCTTGCAACACCTGTACTGTACCCCACCCAGAGCCAAAGGCGTCGGGTGGGATTCAAAATCGTAATACCCTCCAATCGTCATCTCTGAGAGCAGGTGGGAACCCAGTCTCTTGTTCACGGAACTGGACCCGTATCGGACGACAGCTCTTGCAGACTTCAATCGGAAAGTTGTTCTGATAACTGCTATATACCCCACATCTAAACAGTAATCCGAAACAGCTTGCCACTACCTCACATTTTCATTTCATTACCTGTCAATTGACAGATGATATGAGATACTAACGGAGGAAACGGCATGAAAGAGGCGGCTCCGATGTTTGCCAGAGCCAGAATCCCGTACGGCACTTGGGGCAGCAGTTATTTTCCGGCCTGGCAAATGTCAGCCCTGGCGGAGGTGAATATCGGCCAGTTCGCGGGCGAAGCGATGGCCAGAATTATGGGGCTGCGGAAAGTGCCCATCAGCGCGATTCAGTATCTGATAATCGGATCGACTATTCCCTGGCATTGGAAATTCTGGACGGCTCCGCTGGTTTCCAGTTACATGGGCTGCCGGATTCCCGGTTATCACATGGAACAAGCCTGCGCCACCGGACTGCAAGCGGTTGTCTCGGCCGCTGCCGAGGTACAAACCGGGGCCAATGACGTCGTCGGCGTGCTGACATTCGACCGGACCAGTGATTCGCCGGTGGGTGTATTCCCTGAGCGACGGACTTACCAGAGAACGTTTGCCCTGAGTGATGTCTGGGACAATTTCGGGTTTGATCCTGCTACCGGCGGCGCTATGATTGCCTGTGCCGGCGTCGCCGCACGCAAGCACAAGAGTGATCGCCGGGAAGTCGACGAACTGGCTTTCTATCGATACGAACAGTATTTCAAAGCCAAAGACTCCGGGTTTCTGGACCGGGTGCTGGTGCCGCTGGAGGTGCTGAACGTCCAGGGACGATTCCTGGGGAAGATCGATGACGACGCCGGTGTGCGTCAATTGACACGGGAGGGACTCACGGCGATGTTCGAACTTGACACCTGTGTTACGGCGGGCACTCAGACTCATGCCTCCGACGGCATGGCCACTTTACTGGTTACCGATGAAGCTCACGCCCGTGAACTCAGTCCCCGACCCGAGATCGACATTCAACTGGTGGCCAAAACCGAAGTGAGGTCTCTGCCCAGTCTTATGCCCGAAGCTCCGGCCCTGGCCGTCCGGAAACTGCTGGACCGGACCGGCCTGACGATGGCCGATATGGTCGTAGTCAAGAATCATAACCCGTTTGCGGTCAACGACGTCATTTTCGCCAAAGTGCTCGATTATGACTGGCGGAAAATGAACACCACCGGCTGCCCGCTGGTCTGGGGTCATCCTCAGGGACCAACCCTGACCAGGGTGTTGATTGAGGCGCTGGAGGAAGCAGTCTCTCTGGGCGGCGGTTATGTGCTGGTATTCGGCTGCGCCGCCGGCGACGTCGGCATTGCCGCCATCCTCAGGGTAGCGGACGGAGGTAATCGTAAATGAAATCATTAAGGCAACCAACACTTGAAACGCTGGGGCTGGGTTCGGTTCTTGAGATCTTTCAGCGCGGGCAGTTACCGGTTGCTGTCGGAAAACTGGTTGACCAAGTCTTTGGTGAGCCGGGCAATCGCGGAGCGATGGTTATTTCCGGTGCCAACGGGATTGTCGGCGCCGGCAAGACGATGCAACTTGGTTCACGGCTGCTGCCGTATGGTATCCCCATCGCAGGCCTGGATTTCCCCGGCGCTTCCGACGGCATCGGTGGTCAATACCAGGGATTGCGGGATTCCTTTGGCCACAAACTCGCCGACGAGATCATGTCCAACGTGATCAGGCTCAACTACGACGGTCAACGCCTGCCGGCACAACTGAAGGGACTCAATCCCCGTTTCCTTCTGGAAGCGATACCGGAAATCCTTGAAATCAAGAAGGCTCACTACGAAGTCTTCAGAGAAGCCTTCCCTACAATTGAAATCCGTTCGGTCACTTCCGGATTCCCCAGCTCTGAACTGGGTGTCGGCATCGCCCACCCGGCTTTCCCTCACCAGATCAACAAGGTTTGGGAAATCGTGGAAAACGAAGCATCACCCATCACTCAACTCCTCTGGGCGCTGGGACTGATTCCCATGCCTGTCAGTGATAACTGGTCTTTTGTTTTGGATGTGCTTTTCTGCGGTTTGACGCTGGCCGGAACACGGTATCATCGAGCCTCCAACATGCCCTACTGGAAAATAGACAAATTCGTCCGGAAACTTATGGGGCCAAACCCTTTCCGTGCCCATGACGCTATTGGCGCCAAAGGAGCCAACTACCTGACCTGGTCCTGCCTGCACGATCTGAGTGATAAGTACGGAGCCTTGTTTACACCGACTCCCGAACTCGACGAGCGCAAAGAAAGCGGACAAAACTGGTATCCGCTGGACCATGCCCGACCACTGGTTGACTGGGCAATGACAGACGAAGACGAGGATAATTTCCAGAGTTGGATTCTGGGTCCCATGATCCAGATGACCAGCCTGTTGCTTCACGAGAACAGGGCGCACCTGGCCCACATTAACGCCATCGGTGAACTGTGTGCCCAGTTCCGTCGAGGAACACCGGCCGTAATCCGCCATCTGGGAGCCGACGCTGCTATCAGGAGAGTGGAGTCTTATCACCGGTTGCATCCGGAGGCTGCCGGGTGTGGTTGGTATCCTGATATTTTCAGCAGGATCAATGAGCAGGAATGGCAGCAGCTATATGTCAACGCGGAGCATGACGGCACTGTGGGTGTAATTTCCATCGGTCGTGAAAGCTACAACAGTGATGTGGACGCCGAAATCAACCGGGCTATCGACTGGCTCAAGACCGAGAAAATCGAACGGGTAATAGTAACCGGAGATTTTCACCTGGCCACACAAATGGTCGGTGCCGACACCAGCGAGTTCTTCCCTGCCCTGAAGGAAGAGGAGAAGGGTCGGGAGATTTCCTGTTCCTGGTCACAAACGGCCAGACGATTAAACAATGAATTCAATGTTTCAGTTGGTTTTGTAAACGGCAAGCGCTGCTTAGGCGGATTTCTGGAACTGATGGTGCACTGTCATTATCTTATCGCCATCGATGATACCGCTCTGGGTATGCCGGAAGTGACGTTGCCGGTTGTCCCCGGTATGGAAGGATGTCATTGGCCGTTCAGAAAGGCTCGCACGGAGGACTGGCCGAAACTTCTTAATCTGCTGCTGACCGGGAAACCGGTTAATGGCCGACAAGCAGTCGGCTGGTTGATAGATTATGCCGGATCATTGGAAGAGTCGTTGCAAACAGCCTGGAAAGTAGCGTTAAACGGCGAACAGGGTCCACTTCCCCTGAGAAAAACGGAAGAGAAAGCACTACCGACGATACCAGCCGCGAGCGGCCTCCCGGATTCCGGCAACCCGGCTATCGAGGCGGCTCGAAAAGCAATATTTGATTGCATCCGGGAATCATGTGGCTCTCCCCTGTCGGAAGCTCTCACAGTGCAGGCGAAGCATTCGGCTCGTTTCATGAGTTCCCGCTTCTGTCAGAAAGGTGCCATTGGATCGGAATGTGCCAAGGTCATGAACGTTTAGGGAGAACACCTGTGCCGTCGATAGAGATCCTGCCCGTTGAGTATTATGGTACAGGCACTACGTCTCAACTATGTGTGTCGTCCCATGAATAACCTGCGAAATGACCTCCCTATTCTGTGGCGGGGCGATCTTCAGATAATCGTGCATGATAACGTTTTTTCAATTGGGTCTGAAGAAGTTATCTCAAATGGTGATATTTCCATTCCGCGTAGGGTGGGGGCTTGTCTCCCACCAATAAAAGCGTCGATGTCGGCGGACACAAGACCCACCGCTACGCGGAGTCAACAAATCACAATTTCATATGGCGTTTCTTGTGCGCGACACACGTCCACTTGTGCCGCGTCACCCGGCAGATGTGGATATCTGCCGGGCACAGGTTCCATCAACACCCTGCCGGACTCATAAAAGGATACAATTGTCTTAGGAGAGAACGATGAGTGAAGAGAAAAAAGCCGTTATCAGGAAGATCCAGGCCACCGGCCAGATGAGAAAGATAATGGCTGACTACTTCTATGAGTTGGATGATGCTGCGCGTGACGAATCACAGAAAGTTGCCTGGTGCACCAGTGTCGGTCCGGCTGAACTGTTGCTGAGTCTGGGATTCAAAGTCTACTATCCGGAGAATCACGGCGCTATGCTGGGAGCCACTCGCATGGCCACCAACCTGATTCCGGTAGCTAATGCCATCGGCTATTCACCGGACATCTGTTCATATCTGACCAGTGATATCGGCGCCTTCATCAAGAAAGAGACTCCGCTGTCTCGGGCTTATAAGGGGATTGAAGGACTCCCCCGTCCCGACGTGCTGGTCTTCAATACCAACCAGTGCCGCGATGTTCAGGACTGGCTCTCCTGGTATTCCCGGGAGTTGCAGGTTCCCATAATGGGAATCTCCACTTACAACAATATCGGCAAGATCACCGACGATGTCCTGCAGGGTATTGTTCAACAGATCAGGGACCTGATCCCCACACTGGAGAAGATTTCCGGCAACAAATTCGATATCGACAAGTTTCGGGAAATCATGGCCCAATCCAAAAAGTGCACCGAATTGTGGAAAAGTGTACTGCATACCAACGTGGCAGTTCCGGCTCCCATGAGTTTCTTCGACGCCACCATTCATATGGGTCCGGCGGTCGTTTTGAGAGGTTCGCAGATTGCCATAGACTACTATGAAATGTTGTTGAAGGAACTTAAAGAAAGGATTGCCGACGGCGTAGGAGCCGTTGAAGGAGAAAAGTTTCGCCTGTACTGGGAAGGTATGCCCATCTGGGGTAAGCTGAGAGACTTGTCCGAACTTTTTATCGGGTTTAACACGACAGTTACTGCTTCGACATACTGCAATAGCTGGATATTCGAGGCTTTCGACCCGGCCGATCCATTCCTGAGTATGGCTCGCGCTTATACGGAAATTTTTATCGTGAGAGATGAAGATTTCAAAGAGAAGTACATCGAGGAAATCATCCGCAAGTTCAAACTGGATGGGATCCTGTTCCATGATTGTAAGACCTGCCCCAACAACTCCAATAACAGATACGGTATGCCGGAAAGACTTCAGAAGCGGCTGGGGATTCCCACGCTCACAATCAATGGCGATCTAAACGACCTGCGCTGTTACTCGGAGGAGCAGGCCAAGACCAACATCGAAGCCTTCATCGAGCAACTGGAGACAAGATAGACAATTCCTACGTTTGAAACGGGTAAAAAGGAACGTGACACACTACTTTGCAGGAATTGACATCGGCGCCTCTGCCACCAAGGCGATTATCATAAATGAAGACAGGGATATCCTCGGCTTCTCGGTGACCAACTCGGGGGGCTGATTTTGAAGCTGCGGCCGACCGTGCCCATGAGAAAGCCCGCGACAGTGCCGGTTGCGAAGGTGTCGACACGTTTCGTGTCGTAGCGACCGGCTACGGGAGACGCAATGTTCCTTATGCCGTCGACACCAGGACCGAGATCAGTTGTCATGCCGCCGGGAGTTATCACTTTCTTCCCCGGGCACATACGCTGATAGACATCGGCGGGCAGGACAGCAAGATTATCAAGATTGATGACTCCGGAAAGAGAACCGGCTTCAAGATGAATCGCAAGTGCGCCGCCGGCACCGGCGCTTTCCTGGAGGAGATGGCCAATCGTCTGAAAATTGAACTGCCGAAACTTAACGGACTGGCGGAGAAGGCGACAAATGATATTCAGATAGGCAGTTACTGCACCGTCTTTTCCGCAACGGAAATCCTGGCCAGGATAAGAGAAGGTGTTGACGTAACGGATATCATCAAGGGCGTATTCAACTCGGTGGTAAAGAGAGCTCTTGAAATGGATTCTATGGAGGGAGACGTCGCCATGAGCGGAGGCGTGGTGGCACATAATCCTTTTCTGGTCACGATGTTTGAAAAAAGGATCGGTAAGAAGATATTCGTGCCCCCCCACCCCCAGTTTACCGGGGCTTTCGGCGCGGCTCTATATTCTCTGGAATGTAAAGACTAAGGAGGTCTAAATGCTTGACGGTTTGTTCAAGCCCAGATCGGTGGCAATCATTGGCGCTTCCAATAACCCATTCAGCATCGGCCATATCGTTATTCGGAATCTTGTCGATCACAATTTCCGGGGACCTATCTACCCCATCAATCCCAAATCGAAAGTGATCAAAAGCTTCAGGACTTACCCCTCAATCGGCGACGTGCCGGATGACGTTGACTTGGTGAACATCTCCATCAAGAACAGCCTGGTGCCCACTGTTCTTGAAGACTGCGGCAAGAAGGGCGTGAAGTTTGCCATTGTGCATACGGCCGGGTTCAAGGAAGTCGGCGAAGAAGGACTCAAACTCGAAAAGCAGATTGTGGAAATCGCCCACAAGTATGGGATGCGAATCTACGGACCCAACTCTCAGGGTATTCAGAACTCCGACCCGGAAGTGTCGGTCTACGCCAATTTCACGTTTGTGCCCATGAAACCCGGGAGTATTTCCATAGTGGCCCAGAGCGGCGGCGTGGGCGAGACACTGAAACTGCAACTGCACCGCGTCGGTATGGGCATCAGGATGTACTCCAGTTTCGGCAACGAGGCCGATGTGAGCATGAATGAAATTATCGACTACTTCGGTCAGGATGATGAAACAAAAGTCATCATGACTCATATCGAGACGCTGAAAAACCCCGCCGGTTTCCTCGAGGTAGCCGGTCGGGTGTGCCGGAAAAAACCGATACTGGCCCTCAAAACGGGCCGGACAAAGGAAGGTGTCAGCGCCGTCGCCTCGCATACCGGTTCCATGATTGAGCAGGATACGCTGGCCGATGCCATTTTCAAGAAGAGCGGGGTGCTGCGCTTCTATTCACAGCAGGAGATGATCGAAGCCGCCATTGCCTTCTCGACTCAGCCGATACCGAAATCGGAGAATATCGTCATCGTCACCAACACCGGGGGACCGGCTATTATTGCCGTTGACGAATGTGTCTCGGCCGGCCTGAAGCTGGCCGAGTTGAGTCCCCAAACGGGAAAAGCACTCGGTGAGTTGCTGTTTTCGGAGGCTATCGTCTCCAATCCGGTCGATGTGATAGCCACAGCCGGCGCTAAGGAGTATGGTGGGACGGTGGACATTCTTCTTAAAGACCCCAACATCGACGCCCTCATTCTCAATTTTGTCACCCCTCCTTTTGTCGACTGTGAAGAGGTGGCTCGCAAACTGGCCGAGATAGGTGCCACTGCCGAGAAACCAATCATCTGTATTATCCTGACTATCGAAGAGAAATTCGGGGAAGTTGTCCGCCTGACTCGCGAGAGCGGTATCCCCGTGTTCGATTTCCCCGAGGCCGCATCCCGGGCACTTACGGCCATGATCAGATACGGCCAGTTCCTTCAGCGAGAAATTGTTGAGTATAAGGAACCCCAAAGAGACAAGAACGCGGCTGAGAAGATCATCGCCCGTTACCGGGGACAGGAGAAGTTTATGTCGCAGGCTGACGTTTTCGAACTCCTGCAATGCTACCAGATACCGACCGTGATAACCGTACGGGTCACCAGCCGGGATGAACTCCGGAAAGAGGCTGCGAAACTTCGGTTCCCGCTGGTGCTGAAAGTCGATACTGAAGAGGTTGTCCACAAGACTGACGCCGGTGGCGTCTGCCTCGACCTGAAAGATGAAGCATCTCTTTTAGCTGCCTATGACGACATGTCTCGTAAGTTCGAGAAACAGAAACCCGGCTTTATCGTGCAGGAACATCTGGCCGCCGGCAGGGAAGTCATCATGGGGGCCAAGGGTAATGACGGAATGCAGCCGACCATGATGTTTGGCCTCGGTGGTGTTTTTGTTGAGGTTTTGAAGGACGTCCAGTTCCGGCTGGCGCCGCTGGCGCAGTCAGAAGCTCTGGAAATGATTCGTTCCATCAAGGGTTACCCGATCCTGGAGGGTGTCAGAGGAACGAAACCGGCGGACATTGACAAGCTGGCCGATGTTCTGTCGCGGCTGTCTCAACTGTGTTGTGACTTCCCGGAAATCGACGAGATGGACCTCAATCCCGTATTCGCATTGGAGGCCGGTCATGGCGTGTCGGTTGTCGATGTCCGGCTCAGGACAAGAGACACTCGTTAGTCTGATTGAAGGCTGCTCCGAACCGGAAAACCGGAACTTATCATGAACTGGATTCCCCTGAGCATTGTCGCTTCGTATATCATCCTTCTCTATGCGATTACCTGGCTGACCCGTCGCCTTAGTCGAGGAGGAATGGTAGGTTACCTTCTGGCCGGGCGAAGTCTTCCGTTCTGGGTAGTCGCTCCGTTGTTGGCAGGCCTCGCCGTCGGTGGCGCTTCCACCATTGGCGTCGCCGAACGCGCCTACAGCGTCGGTATATCAGCCGGATGGTACAACGCCGCCTGGGCCGCCGGGGCGCTGCTGGTGGGTCTGGTTGCCGCCAGTCGCTACCGTAAACTGGAGGTTAGTACTCTTCCTGAGCTTTTCGAGAGACATTACAGCACCTCCGGCAGAGTCATTGGAGTAATCGGACAACTCGTCCTGCAGTTGGTGATTACTTCACTTCAGTATGTTGCCGGTGGCGCTATCCTTTCGTCCCTGCTTCCCGGCGTGTTCAGTTTCCAGACCGGGATGCTGGTCACGGCGGTGGTGTTTGTGGGGATAACGTTGATAGGAGGTTTCTGGGCCGCCGGCCTGACGAATATCATCAACGTGGTTCTTATCTATGTGGGAGTCGTTCTGGGAGCTGTCATGGCGGTGGGAAAAGTCGGAGGCTGGGGTGAGATCGTCGCCGGACTTCCCTCCGGACATCCCGGTTTTGATCTTTCAGCAATCGGCTGGGGGCTTATTATCGCCTGGTTTGTGGTCATGTGCACCACGATCTTTTCGGTGCAATCGGTAGCCCAGATCAGCTTTGCGGCTAAGGATTCGCGGTCGGCCAGAAACGGTTTCATCCTGGGCGGATTGATCATTCTGCCGATCGGTTTCATCAGCGCCGTTATCGGCATCGCGGCGACTATTCTTCATCCGGGGATCATAGCCACCGAAGCGTTACCCCGCACGGTCCTGAGCCTGAGCCCGGTGGTGGCCGGTATCATTCTGGCGGGACTCTGGGCGGCTGATGTCTCCACCGCCTCCGCCCTTCTGGTTGGCAGCGCCACCCTGGTGGTGGGCGACTTAATTAAAAGATTCTGGGTGCCCGATATGAAAGAAAAACAAGAGCGACTGATTTCACGCCTGTCGATCCTGGTGTTGAGCATACTCACTTATATCATGGCTGTTTCGGTCTCAGGCATTCTCAAAACCCTGCTCATCGGCTTGACGTTGACCACGGCTTACACCCTGGTGACGTTGATGACTATCTTCTGGCCCGGGGTGTGTCGGCGGTCCCACGCCACCTGGACTTTGCTGATGGGGATGGCGGCTCTTATACTTTGGCTTGTTTTCCCCCAGTTTCCTTCGTTCTTTCAGAGTATAGGACTACCCCATCCAGTCTTCTTCTGCTGGATGGTGAGTCTGGTGACGTTTTTTGCCGTGGCAGTATTTGACAAGAGAAAGATAACCGTGCGCCGGTGAACTCGGGAGGTAACCATCAAAACCAGTAACAACAATACTCCGTTGCGCGTTGGAATAATCGGTATGGGTCCCATAGGATGTACACTGGCGGCTCATCTCATCGAAGCCGGAGCCTTCGTGATCCCCTGTGACGTCGATCATGAAAAGATCGACACGATCAAAAAAGAAGGCATTCGCCTGGAACACACTATTGAGAAAGAAGTCAGGGTGAGTGAAGCCTGCTATTCAATCCAGGAACTGCAGGAGTACGATCTTGATCTGGCGATTATCTCAGTGAAGGCACCCAGCCTGAAGAAAGTGGTCCCCCTGCTTTCAGAGGCAGCTTCAGAGCGTATGTTCGTCATGTGCGCTCAGAATGGACTGGACAACGAACAGGACCTCGCCGAAACTTTCGGCGAGGACAGAACGTTACGCATGGCGGTCAATTGTGCCGGTGGCATGAGTACGCCCAACACTGTGGATGTCACATTTTTCAACCCGCCCAACTACGTTGCAGCTCTGACAACTCGGGGAAAAGCAATTGCGGACGATATCGCCCGGTTGCTCAGTTCGGTCGATCTCCAGACAGAAGTCTCCGACAACATTCGTAACCACACCTGGATAAAAACGATCTTAAACGCCGCCCTGTCGCCCGTCTGCGCCGTCACCGGGATGACCATGAAAGCTGTCATGGATCACCCCGAAGGTCTTCGGCTGGTCAAAGCGATTATCGATGAATCCGTCATCGTGGCTCAGGCAGAAGGGATCAAGTTAGACAAGGATTTTCGGCAGTCATGTATCAAATACCTGCAGGCTGCCGGTTACCACCGTCCCTCCATGCTGGTGGACCTGGACAACGGTCTGCCGACAGAGATCGATTACTTAAACGGGAGAATCGCGGAATACGGGCAACGTCACGGTCTGGACGCGCCAGTTAACCGGACAATTACGGCTTTCGTTCGTATGCTGGAAAGCTCATCGAAATGAACCATGAAGCCGGTAATGAGTCAGGCTTGACAATCAGCGAAAACAGATGAATAGTACTATCAGGAGGAAATAATGAAGGAAATACATGCCTATCAAATGACCGCCAAAGATAAGCCTTTCCAACAGGTTGCTTTCCCGATGCCGGAGATCGCGGAGGGCGAAGCTTTGGTGGAGGTTGTCGGCTGCGGTGTCTGCCACACCGACCTGAGTTTCTGGCATTACGGTGTGCCCACCCGCCATGAGTTGCCGCTTGTTCTGGGACATGAAATCAGCGGTATGGTTCTTGAGGGACCGTCTGAATTGAAAGGCAAGCCGGTAATCGTACCGGCGGTGTTGCCCTGCGGCGAATGTGAATTGTGCAAAACGGGACGGAGCAATATCTGCCAGAAACAGAAAATGCCCGGTAACGATTTCAACGGCGGGTTTTCAAGCCATATCGTAACCCCGGCCCGGTTCCTGACACCGGTGCCCGACAAAGCTCTGAAGGCTCACACCCTGGCGGAGCTCTCCGTCATCGCCGATGCCGTAACGACACCATACCAGGTGATTATCAAGAGTGATCTCAAGGAAGGTGATTTTGCCGTCGTCATCGGTGTCGGCGGCGTGGGCATCTATGCCGCTCAATTGGCAAAGATATTCGGCGCCCGGGTGCTGGCGATTGACGTTGACCAACAGAAACTCGATCAACTCGCCGAGATCGGCGTGTCGGCAACAATCAATTCCAAGGGTCTTGATATCAGGGAGACAAAAAAGAAAGTCAAAGGCATCTGCAAAGAGCTGGGTGCGTCACCGTTCGGCTGGAAAATCTACGAGATGTCCGGCACCAAAACCGGCCAAGAACTGGCCTTCGCTCTTTTAGGTATTGCCGGCTCGGTGTCCATAGTGGGTTTCACTCTCGACAAACTGGAGGTCCGTCTCAGCAATCTCATGGCCTTTGACGGCCAGCTTATCGGCACCTGGGGCTGCAAGCCTGAACTTTATACCGATGTCATCAATCTGACCGCTGAAGGTAAACTGAAACTTAAACCGTTCACCGAAACGTTTCCACTGTCACAGATTAATGACATATTCAAACAGACATTGGAGCATAAGTTACTGAAGCGATCAGTGTTGACTCCGGATTTTTGAGATGAACGAACATTTTGTGCATGTAGCACACGAGATCAGGATTCTGAAATAACAAAGTCTGTAAAAATAGGAGAGCAGGAAATGGGCAATAACGTTGTCAGTCACGATCTGGTTGATGTAGAGTTCAAGGAAATCCTTTACGAGTTGCGTCCCTGTCTGGATGTCAAGGGTCAGCCGGTGGACGGCCTGTATAACGCCTGGATTTCTTTGAATAATCCCAAGCAGTATAACTCATACACTACGGCGGCGGTCAAGGAAGTCATTCTCGCTTTCCGCAAAGCCTCCAATGACCGATCGGTGGTAACGGTGGTGTTTACGGCTGTGGGAGATAAGGCCTTCTGCACCGGCGGCAACACCAAGGAGTATGCCGAGTATTATTCCGGACGGCCGCTGGAATACAAGCAGTACATGCGGCTGTTCAATGACATGATCACGACCATTCTTATGTGCGACAAGCCGGTTATCTGCCGCGTGAACGGGATGCGCATCGCCGGCGGGCAGGAGATCGGCATGGCTTGCGATTTTGCCATTGCCAGCGACCTGGCTGTTTTTGGCCAGGCGGGACCCCGACATGGCAGCGCCCCGGACGGCGGCAGCACTGATTTTCTGCACCTGTATGTTGGCATTGAACGGGCGATGCAAAGCTGTACGCTGTGTGACATGTGGAGCGCCTATGAAGCCAAAAGCTATGGCCTAATAACGGAGGCGGTGCCGGTCCTGATAGTGAACGGCAAGTTTGTGCGCAACCCGCTGGTGATTACCGATCGCTGGCTGGATGATTCCGGTGCGATGGTATACGGTAAAGCCAGAACAGGCGATGATCGCAAAGCCGGTAAAGAAACACTGGCCGGCGGCACGGTTGACCTGACGCCCCTGGACGACAAAGTAAATGAGCTTTGCACGAAGTTCCTTTACCTGATGCCGGACTGTATCAACAAAACACTCAACAGCCTTCGAAAGAAGAAGCTGGAGCACTGGGATAAAAACCAGCAGAGTAACCGCGACTGGCTGGGGTTGAACATGATGACCGAGGGAAAAGCCGGCTTCAGAGCCTTCAATGAAGGTCCCAAAGGTAACCGCGAAGTCGATTTCATCAAGTTACGCAAGATGTTGTCCGAGGGACACGCCTGGGATGATGAACTCCTCAACGCTATCTTGCCGAAGTAGACGCTATGGCTGACAAAATCCTGACAGAATCGCTGCACGACAACCAGGTCATCCGGCTGACGCTCAACGCACCCAAAGCCAATGTCCTGGATGCCGAGATGATGACTGACTTGCAACAGGCGCTGGAGAACCTGCGTCAGAATCCGGGTGTAAAGCTGCTGCAATTCATCGGCGCCGGGGATCATTTCTGTTTCGGCGCCAGCGTGCCGGAGCACGTGCGTGACAAAGCCCCGGCGATGCTAAGACAGTTTCACCGGTTGTTCTATACTATGGCGGACCTGGCTATTCCCACGGCGGCGCTGATCTCCGGCCAATGCCTGGGTGGCGGCATGGAACTGGTGCTCATGTGCAACTTCATTTTTGCCGATCAGACGGCCAAACTGGGGCAGCCGGAAATCAACCTCGGTGTATTTGCACCACCGGCTTCGGTGATACTGCCTATGAAGGTGGGGCAGTCGAGAGCGGACGATCTGCTGCTGTCCGGCCGGATAATCTCGGCCGATGAAGCATTGAAAATAGGATTGGTTGCTGAGGTTTTTAGTGACCACGAGTCGATGCTGACCGGAGTTGATGCCTGGGTTAAAAAACAGATACTGTCCAGGAGCGCGGCATCTTTGCGACATGCCGTCAGAGCCGCACGCCTTGAGTTCAACAACGTCATCAAGACGAGACTACCCCAACAGGAAAAGCTCTACATCGATGAACTGATGACCACCCACGACGCCAACGAAGGTATCCAATCATTCCTGGAGCGGCGCAAACCGGAGTGGAAAGATAAGTAACGAGACAGGTCGGGTGGCCCGCTCTTTTCCGTCATCCCTACGTAGGCAGTTCCAGTAGGTCAAGCCCACTTGGGGCTTGACATCCCTATGTCACGCCGCCAGTCGGCGTGACCTACAAGTGTATAACAGGTTTTGTCATGCTGAGCGGAGTCGAAGCATGATTCACAATAACCAGAAAGTAGGTTCATGTCGCCGAATCAGCTTTCGACCAGCTTGTCCCCGGTTTTTCCAGCGAGTAGTAGACCTTGATTTCCTCCAGTTCCTCGAATATACGAGGAACCACCTGTAGCTCCATGCCAATCTTGATCTCATCCTCGGATATAGTGTCACCGAACCAGGCCAGCAACCGGCCGGTTTCTTTCAGGTCAACCACACCGATGCTGTAGGGCGCGACGTCTTCAAATCCCGTCGGGGCGGCGTGGATCTTGGTGTGAGTGATGAGCTTTCCCTGCCCGCTAAATTCCTTGAATTCGAAATCACCTGAGAGACACTGGCTGCAATCAGCCCGCGGCGGGAATGACTCATACCCGCACTTTTTGCATCTGGACCCCATCAGGTGTCCGTCCTTGAGGTGATCGGCAAATTCCGTGACTTTGGTATACGGAGAGAAATTGACTTTTCCAAACCACTTGAACATGAGCTTAGTCCCTCCTGAGGACTTGGACAAAACAGTACTGTCCGATACCGCCCACATTGTGAGTGAGTCCGATATCGGCGTTTTTCACCTGGCGTTCCCCCGCCTCGCCCCGGAGCTGTTTGACGATCTCAACCGTCATGGAAACCCCGGTGGCGCCAATCGGGTGACCCTTGGCCTTCAGGCCGCCGTCGATATTCACCGGTGTTCGGCCGTCGGCATACGATTGTTTCTCTTCGATAAACCGTCCACCGGCCCCTTTATCACAGAAGCCCAGGTCTTCATAGGCCATAATCTCCGCTATCGTAAAACAATCATGCACTTCGGCGACCTTGATATCTTTCGGTCCAACTCCCGCCATTTCATAGGCAATGCGTGACGCATCTTCGGCGCTTGGCAACCCGGTCAGGTGCGGCCTTCTGAGAACCGACATACTGGCCGTGGCACACCCGAGACCATCGAGCCAGACGACAGGTCTGGAACTCTGTTTGGTGATCTCTTCGGAAGCTAAGATCACACAGGCGGCTCCATCAGCGTTGGCGCAGCAGTCATAGACCTGAAAGGGGTCGGAAACCGGGTCCGACTCCAGCGCCTTTTCGATAGTGATCTCTTTTTGAAACAGCGCGTTGGGATTCCTGGCGCCGTAGTAATGATTCTTGACCGCTACCTGGAGCAGTTGCTCGCGGGTGGTGCCGTATTCATGCATGTGGCTCTGGGCAAACATGGCGTAGTAGGCCGGGAACGTGGTGCCGAAAACCGATTCCCACTGCACTTCGCCCACCCGTCCCATCAGGGCCAGTATTTCCGGGGTGGAAAGCTCGGTCATTTTCTGGCAGCCGATAACGGCCATAAGACTGTGAGCCCCGGATTGTATGCCCATCCAGGCGGTACGAATAGCGGCGCTGCCGGATGCGCAGGCAACTTCGGTCAGCCAGGTCGGCTTCGGATTCAGACCCAGATATTCCTGTACGACTCCGGGAAGCGAACGCTGCTTATGATATTCCGGTACCGAACCGATAACTGAGCCGTCGATATCTTTAGGGTCTATCCGTGCATCTTCTACTGCCTCACGATAAGCCTCAAATGCCAACTCCTGAACGGTGGCATCACTTCGCCGACCGAATTGTCCGTGTCCTATCCCTATAATTCCCACTCGGGGCATATCGGTTCCTCCTAAATGTATTGACCGCCGTCAATTTTGAAAACCTCTCCCGTTATATGGCGAGCTTTGTCTGAACAGAGAAAAGTCACCAGGTGAGCTACGTCATCCGGAGTGGCGATACGTCCCAGAACGGTCTCGTCAACAGCCACGTTGAGAAACTCGGCCGGTATGTTTCTGGCCATGTCGGTCAAAACCATGCCCGGCGCAACAACATTCACGTTGACGTTAAACTTGCCCAGTTCCTTGGCCAGGGCCTTGCTCATAGCAATCTCCCCGCCCTTGGATGCCGAGTAGTTAGTCTGCGCGAACTTACCCCGGAGACCGTTTATTGACGATATGTTGATAATCTTGCCGCCTTTCTGATCCTTGAACACAAGTGCGGCTGCCTTGTTGTAGTTGAAATAGCCTTTGAGGTTGACGTTGATGACCTGGTCCCACTGCTTTTCGGACATCTTCCAGATAACCCCATCCCAGTTGATACCGGCGTTGCACACCAGGATATCAAGTCTCCCAAACTCCTTGATCACGGTTTGAACCATGTTCTGGGCATCGTCATGGCTGGAAACGTCCGCCTTAATAGCCAGGCCCTTCCTGCCCATGGCGGTTATTTCTTCAACCACCTTATTTGCCTCGGTGTCGTGGCGTCGATAGTTCAGAGCCACATTGCACCCTTCACGTGCCAGACCCAGAGCTATGGCAGTCCCGATACCGACGCTGCCACCGGTAACTATAGCTCCCTTACCTTCAAGACCAAGATCCATCCTGTCGTCCTCCTTCGAAAACGGGAAGAAGCGCGTTATATCCCAATATATGACTGTCCTTCGATTAAGGATGTCACTACCAACGGATTGAAGAGAATATATCTCGCACACTCGAAAAAGCAACGGTTGTTTGCGACAAAATGGCGTCTGAAACCGGACCAGCTTGACATTATGCCACGATTAGCCTTATTTCAACCTGTGACGGAGCCAATGAATATCACCGGAGTTATACTCGCCGCCGGAACTTCCTCACGGATGGGGTCGACCAACAAGCTCCTGCTGAAGTACCGGAACCACACTATCATTGAAGCGACTCTTCAGCAATTGGCCCACTCCGGAGTTGACGATCTGCTGATAGTTACCGGCTTTGAAAGGAGTCGTATCGAAATAGCCGTGGCGGCTCACCTGACGAACAGAATCAGCATTGTTCATAACAGCAATTACCACCTCGGTCGGGCCGAGTCCATTAAATGTGCCGTTCGACATATCAAGGGTAAGACCGATGCCGTTTTATTCATGGTAGCCGACAAACCGGGAGTTACCAGTGAACTGATAGACCGGGCCATTGATCGCTACCGGCAGGATCAGCCGGCGGTTCTCTATGTCGAAACTCCGGTCGGACGGGGTCACCCGATCATATTCTCCCGGGCGTTGTTCGATGATTTGCTGTTGCTGAATGGCGATTGTGTCGGTGATGAACTGGTTGCGAAATACCGCAATGACCTGGTGAAGATAAAAGACGAAACTCCACAAATTGATATCGATAACGAAGATGATTACCGAGCCTTACTGATAAAGGAAACCAGTCAACAAAGATGATAAGCATATGCGTCAGTGGTTCGTAATCACCGATCAATTCATAATTCATACAGGTGATCGGTCATGGACATATTCGAGGAAATACATAACCGGAAAAAAGCCGGCCAGTTATTCGTTCTGGCCACTATTGTCAGCACGACCGGGGCGTCACCACGAGCACCGGGAGCGAAAATGCTGGTGTACCCTGACGGGAAGATCTCAGAGACGATAGGTGGCGGTATTTTTGAAAAGGCCGTAATTGATGACTGCCTTGACCTGTTGAAATCAGGCGGCGACCATCTATTGAAAAAGTATAACTTCTCGCAGTCGGGCGAGGCTCCCATAGGGATGTCCTGTGGTGGTGAGGCGGTAGTCTTTATGGAAGTCAGCGCCAGACCTAAAAGATTGATAATCTTCGGCGGCGGGCATGTTTGCCGGGACCTGGTCCGGCTGGCTCTCGGTTCGGAGTTCCTGATTACAGTGGTCGATGATCGCCCGGACATTCTAAGCGCGTATAATAGCCCGGTCACAGTTGTGCAGACAGACTCAGACTATCAAGCAAATCTCCCCTCACTTGACGGTGACTGCTATGTGGTTATCGTCACCCGCTCGCACAAGCACGACCAGCCGGTCCTGGCGCAGGTTATCAACGAAGGTTGCGCATACGTCGGCATGATAGGATCAAAGGCAAAAGTAACCAAAGTGCTTTCGTCACTGGAAGCATCGGGAGTCGATAGAGCGCTGCTTAAGCAGGTACACGCACCGATCGGTCTGAACATCAAAGGTGAAGGTCCCTATGAAATCGCCGTCTCCATTCTGGCCGAGTTGATTGCCGTAAAACGCGGAGTAGATCCCCACGTCGTATGACTCGGTCTGTAGCTGAAAACCGGGTGGTCGTTCGTGGCGCCGGAGAGATGGCCTCAGGTGTCATACACCGTCTGGTCAAGAACGGTTTCGAAGTAATAGCTCTGGAGCAACCCGCTCCTGCTTGCGTCAGACGCCTGGTTTGTTTTGCCGAAGCGTTTTTCATAAAAGAAGTAACAGTCGCCGGAGTCACTGCTGTTCTTGTGAACACCGGGGCGAAGGCCACCGCAATTGCCGGTGACGGACGAGTACCGCTTCTGATCGACCCAGAAGCGAAATTGGTGCCCGTTCTTGCGCCGCTGGCTGTTATCGATGGCCGCATGCTCAAACAGGGGACCGACTCTGATCTAAATATGGCGCCGATTGTAATCGGTCTTGGTCCCGGCTTTGTTGCTCCAGAGAATTGTCACGCCGCGATAGAGACCAATCGAGGCAGCGATCTGGGGCGGATATTCTATAGCGGCAGTCCCCAGGCCGATACCGGGGTTCCCGCGCCGGTCAGTGGCTTCAGCAGTCAAAGAGTCTTACGATCTCCAGCCGACGGAGAGTTCACATCCTGCTGCCGGATCACCGACAGGGTGGAATCGGGCCAGGTTCTCGGTAAGGTGGGCGGTGTGGAAGTTGTAAGTGAAATAGACGGCATCGTCAGGGGCATGATTCATGATGGTTTGATGATTTCCCGGGGGCAGAAAATCGGCGATGTGGACCCGCGCGGGATCAAAGAGCACTGCTACCGAATATCAAACAAGGCCGGCGCAATTGGCGAGGCAGTTGTCGAAGCGCTGACGACCCTTAAGACCAGAATTACTCATTGTTGAACTGCCCCCTGACGTTATTAGCAGTAGTTGGTCTAAAACTTCAAAGTTTCAATGGTTTTCTCTGCTCGTTCTGTGAAGGCGTTGCGGCGTTCATATCAATATCTTAAATGCATCATTATTATAAAAACACGACTCTCGACAAAATCTGTTATGATATTTGGCTGCCCAGACGAATTTCTTGTACACTGAGCAGCAATCCGGATCAGCCCGATGTTCTTTCAATTTCGATTCAATTATGCGTTTGTGTTTCTGTAGCATTTCTTTTAGAAGGGAATCGGCGCGAGCTTGAAGTGGATACAAGTAGTTAATGTATGTGGATCTGTTATCCGTATCGTCCCATAATATCCTAGTGAGTAACCCATCCGCATCAATTTCCGAGTGGGCATTGATGTGATTCATCGCAGATTCGAGAAGAATGACGCGCGGTTTCTTTGCCCGTTCCTCGGCTTGGGAAAACTCCTCCAGAATGTAACCAAAGATGAGATTATCGCTGATATGAATACTTCCTACGCCGATCCCGCCTCTGATAAACAAGCCATGTACGGCTAATTCCAATTGGAAATGGCCTATATTGCAACATGCTTGGAGAAACTCAAATGATCCGCCCCCCGACCCTAAGTACCGGTATCCAATGATCACGTTATCAGTAAAGGCCTTCACACTCCATTTTGCACCACTTGGGTCGTGAATCTCACGATGGGCCTCGTGTAACCTTTCAGTCAGCCATTCGAGTTGTTCTTGTTCATTACCTCTGTCATGCGCCTCTTTCATCCTATTCTTGAATCCAACGATATCTGCATATACAATTACGGATTGCTCCATAATCGGCCTGCCATCTGAGTCAAAGTACGGTCTAGATTGCAAGTTAATGGTGTTTTCACCCTTCAAAACAAGAACGGCACAAACATCTTCGTTCGTTTCATATAGTCTCGATAGGTATCGCCAAAAAAGCTTATGTTCTCCGCCTCTTCCATCCGGGCAGTCAGGTAGAAAAAGAAAACCGTAAGTACAGCCAAACAAACACCCAACCAGGAAGGATGCTTAAGAAACACCCCCCAGATGCCAACTACTCCTGAACTATACATAGGATGCCGAATGTAGCAATAAGCTCCCGTTGTCACCAACTCGGTTGTCTTTTCAATGCCTATCAAAGACGGATCCCGGCGTTCTCTGTTGAGCCTGCCCAACCGGCGCAACAACAGCGCACTATGAACAACCAGGAACAAAGAAACTGCCAGCAGGAGCCAGGACACCAACTGCCGATAACTGAGCGGTTCATTAAACCAGTAATCTAGGTTCAGTAATATCAACAGCAGGATCGCTTCAAAGGCAAAGAAACGGTAGAAACCATGGGAACGCAGGTCGCGCAACGGACGCCACGATACCCAGGTGATGGCGCCTGACGCCACAACAAATACAATCAGCTTCAGGTGGAAAGACATAATAGCATCCCGGCCCGGTGTCCCCGACAGGCAGATTCATAAGCGGCTGAGTAATCAACCACCCGTCTATTGTCCGTCGCCCTCCAGCGACCCGCGCAGTCGGTCACTAAGCCCACCTCTGGGTTTAACGTACCTGGCCATAGCTTCAGCGACGATCCGACCGTCCTGATTGACGACTCGACCTTCGGTAGTATAGACAACTTTCTTTTGGCCGGTTTTCCAGCCTTCAAGATGCAGCCTGTCACCGACATTGACCGGCAGCTTGAAACGGACTGTAATCTCGGCAGTGACGACCATGAGTCCTTCGGCCAGAAGCGACTTTATCATTACTTCGTCGAGAAGCGTTGCGACAATGCCACCATGAAAGATATTCTTGTAACCACTGTAGATTTCATCCGCAGTAACATCGCAGGAAGCCTTCTGCCCATCCCAGAAGAAGCGAGCTTTCAAACCGATTCGGTTTTCCTGCCCGCAGACGAAGCACCCCGGATATACGGCAATCTCTTTCATGTCTCAAGACGAACCTAACAACCAGCCTATCAAAGCCCCAAACACCATGACTAAACGGCAAATCAGCGCGACAAAATCACATCACGTGAGTAACCCGGGGAACAGCTTATACTCTTCGTGCCGGCGTAATCGTCCTATCGCCCCCACTCGTTTCTCCCTACCTGACGCTAGCGCCGCCAATAATCATACGCATAGCCTCGGATGTGCCTTCGTAAATCCGGCAAATCCTGGCATCCCGCCACAGTCGCTCGGCGTTATAGTCCTGGATATAACCGTAACCGCCATGCATCTGTATGTTCTCATCAGTTACCAGAGCGGCTACTTCGGAACCCTTCAGCTTGGCCATAGCGGCCTCCAGGGAAAACCGCTTTCCTTCACAGGCAACGGCCGTGGCGCGATATAACAGATAACGGGCGGCATCGAGCTCGGTTCTCATATCGGCAAACTTGAACTGAGTCGCCTGGTAACTGGCTATCGACTTGCCGAACTGCACCCGGCTCTTGGTATACTCAACTGCCTCGGCAAAAGCCTGCTCGGCAATACCAATAGCTCCGGCCGTGACTCCCAATCGCCCATAGTCGAGAACACTCAGGGCGACTCGAAGCCCTTTCCCCAGTTCTCCGATCATATTGTCTGCGGGCACCATGACATCTTCGAAGTGCACACTGCAAGTCTTGGAAGATCTTATTCCCAGCTTCTTTTCAGGGGGACCAACCGTAAGGCCATCAGATTCGCGTTCAACCACAAAAGTAGTCGGCCCTTTGGGAGTCTTGCAGAATACTACGAAGAACTTCGCGATATCGGCCGAGGTAATGAACTGCTTCTCTCCGTTGAGAATGTAGTTGTCCCCATCCGGTTCAGCCTTGGTCTGTATGGAGAACACATCGGTGCCGGCATTCGGTTCCGTCAGACAGAAGGAAGTGATGGCGCCCTTGGCCATTTCAGGCATATATTTCCGCTTCTGTTGATCGTTGCCGAACAGGTCGAGCGTTTTGCAACCCAGGCTCAGATGAGCGGCGATCAATGTTGCCAGACCGGCGTTGGCACGCGCGAATTCCTCGATAATGCAGGTTAAGGAAAAGGGATCAACCCCCATACCTCCGTACTCTTCCGGAATTGACGCTCCCAGGTATCCCAGATCGGCCATCTCTGAGAGTAACTCAGCAGGCAACCCCTCGTCATCGAGTTTCCTGGTAACGGGATATACGCGTTTCTGGCAGAATCCACGCGCCATGGCACCGAATTCAAGCTGCTCATCGGTTAATCTGAACGAACTCAATCTCTCCTCCTTGGGCTTCTCAGCTTGAGGTTTTCATCTCTTGACAGCAGAATCTACATTATTTAGTGCTCAGGTCAAGCTTAACAAATGTCGCTGTGATAAGACCGAACCATCACCGATATATGCTGACAATGATGATCGGTATCGGTAAAGAAGCTGACCGCGAGACTGCTGATAACAGGGCCGTCCGGCGCTCTCGGCCGATCCTGCCCCCGTAATATCATTTGAATGTCTTCACCTCAACCGGTTTCATGATATCGGCCCATACCCGCTCGATAACGTTCACAGCGAAGATGGTATCATCGTCACTACCTGAGCTTATACGGATGCCGTTAGTGATTCCGAACGGCTTGACCGGCCTGACGATGAGACCATGGTCCAGACATCGCCTGAAAAAGCGGTCGGCGTGTTCCTCGGACGGCAACAATAACAGGATGAAGTTGGCGACCGTCTTAACGTACCTGATATGCAGACTGTCAAAACAGGCTATCAACCGGGTGAGTGATCGGTGATTGGTCTCTATAGTACGGCTTCGATGCTCGTCGTCGGTCAGCGCTGCTACCATCGCTACCTGGGCCAGCCGATTCGGTTCAAAGGGCAACCGTACCTTATACAGGACGTCAATAAGATACTCCGGTCCGACCGCAAAACCGACCCGCAGCCCGGCCAGTCCGCACGCTTTGGACAAAGAGCGGGTAACGATAACGTTCTCGTAGTGGTAGCGCAGACTATCCGGGTAGCCATCATGTTCGGCGGCATATTCAGCGTACGCTTCATCAAGTATCACCAGTACTTCCGGCGGAACCCGTTTCATGAACGCCTCGAACCGGTCGCCGGTGAACATGGTACCCGTCGGGTTGTTGGGATTGGCCAGGTAGACAATCCTGGTGTTTTCAGAAATCGACTCGGCCAGTGTCTCCAGGTCAAAGGCGTACTCTTTCAGGGGCACCAGTCGCAGTTTGCGGGCAAGCTTCTTGGTGTTCACGTAGATTCCGATAAAGCTGCCTTCCGAGGTCAATAACTCATCCTGCTCGGAAGTGAAGCCATTGATGATGTATGCCAGCAAGGTATCAGTACCTGAAGCGCAGATAATCTCCGATGGCTTCCTGCCGAATCTCCCGGCAATAGCCGCCACCGTTTCAGTCGAGCGGGGATCAACATATCGGTGCAATTCAGCGACGGCCCGGCTTACGGCCGCCATGGCTTTCGGTGACGGCCCCAGCGGGTTCTCGTTGGAAGCCAGCTTGACAATGCGGCTCAAGTTTTTCTCACGAGCCAGTTCGCTGATCGGTTTGCCGGCCTGGTATGCCTTTAGTGTCAGTGTATGTTTGGGTATGATTACCATAATATCCTCTATCTGCAATCGGACGTTTCCGGACTACTGACTGTCTAACAGTACAAACAACACAGCAGCACCCGGATCTCCTTTTATCGACTGGTCCTCAGGTCCATCCGGTCGGCCGACCCGGCTCATATCATGGCAGGGTTCGACGCCGGTCTTCTGAGCGGACCATGGCGTACAAAGCTCATGCATATCATACTCTCGAAGACACCTGTTGTCCAGCAGTAAGTTCTTCCCGACACGCTGGCAAGGTGCTTTCCTGTACCGTGATGGTCGGGTGTGACTGTGATTACAGCAGTCCTCCCGGATACGGAGTTTCCACTTCCTATATATGGCGGTGTGCAATCAGTTCCTACCGGGAGAACCGTCTAAGTGGCTCATCGTAGCCAAGCGCATAGCGCCGAGACACACGAAGTGTGTATCTACAGGGATTTGATTCAGGTCTCAGATCAGTGAGCCAATAGATCTTGTCGCACATTTTGAGGAACATTAAGAAGCAGGGATTCAACGACCGGTGTTCCCGGTTACTTCTTGTTATCTAACAAATTACGTGTAATTTACTGTCATGTCAAAGGTAATATTCGTTGAAGTTCGAGCAAGTTCACAGTTAGAAAATCGCGCTCACCCATGGTGGTTTTCTGGATGAACATCCTGAATTCGGAGACAAAATCGGGAATTAGGGAATTGGATTCGAGAAAGAAGTTCGGGTTCTATTTGAAGCTATCCGACCGGGTGAACAAATCGTGACCCGTTTTTTTTAACCTATGTCTGTGTTAATTGGTTCTACGGGATTATGAAGCACGAAACTCACTGACAAGATATGCATCTCGCAATTGCATCAAATCTGACCAAGAACAGAGATTTCGACATCTGATGCAGCAACCTCGCTTGCTAATCCTGATTTACTCGTTCGAGGTGAAAAACATTCACAACTTGCGGGTCAGGACAGCAAAATGTTCCCTCGTCGTCGTTCTTCTCCCAAAAAAATGATCCCCCGAACCGCAGGGTAGTAATGTACGGAAGCAAAGAACTGAAGGCTCCCATACAAATTCCTGCGGGGGTTTTGTTGCCGACTAAGAACTCGTCGCCGATCCGATGCCCGGCAGGGCATTTTTTCAACTGGGAAACCAGAGTGATTTTAACATCGTAGTACTTCGCCATTTTCACCTCAGGTCATTTGCATACCGCCGCTGACAGGCAGGTATGTTCCGGTTACGTATTTAGACCAATCAACACAATAAAAGAGAACTGCTCCGGCAATATCTTCCGGTTCGGCCAGTCTTTTAAGCGGAGTATGTGCCGCTATCGCATCATGCATCTCTTTAGGTTGGTTAGCCGTGGCGTCTGTAATAGTAAGTCCGGGAGCAACGACATTGACTGTGATCCCATGCGGTCCAAGTTCCATCGCCAGTGATTTTGAGAAGGCATCAAGGGCTGACTTCGCAGAAGAATGTGCCACAAAACCGAATCCCGGCATACGGGAAAGACCACTACTGACATTGATAATACTACCTTTTTTTCGCTCTATCATGCTTGGTAATACTACCTGACAACAGTGAAAACTCGCTTTCATCTCATTCAGAATCTTCCTTTCGAAGTCTTCCCATTGGAACTCAACAAAAGGCATAATAGGGAAACTCATGTTCGCATTGTTAACCAAAATATCAACCGGCCCGAGTTCTGTTTCGGTTCTTCTGACCATCGATTCAACTTCCTCTCGGACCGTAACATCAGCCTTAACCAGGATAGCATTACCCTTAGCCTCAACGATTTCGTTAAGCACCTTCTCACCTTGCTCTTTGTTCTGAGCATAATTAACGACCACCTTCGCTCCATTAGCGGCCAGGAGCTTGGCCGTTGCGGCACCGATACCGCGGCTAGAACCAGTTACGATCGCTACTTTCTGTTGCAGTAACATACAAAAACCTCCGTGGGAAACGTCATCCCCGTTTAGAGTTCATTCAAGGCTGGAAATACATACCACACTAAGTGAACGGAATAATGTTTCCGGAATGCCAAGTCTCGTCACCTTACGGTATTTGAACCGTAAGTTCTGTTTGTTATGTCTGTTCTCAACAACGCTTCAACCAGGCTATGTTAACCTGATGCGGTTTGTACTTGCCCGCGACCTCGACTGTATTCAACTCACTGATGTGAAACAGGGGATCGAACAAGTCCCTTAATTCATCCTCGGAAGAGAAATATAGGGTTGTACCGAGTGGAGTCTTTCGATACTTTCCTTTTCCACCGAAATCAGAATCTTTCTCACTAAAGCAGAGTGAGAAGTACTCACCATTCGGATGCAGCATACTGTGCACGTTGTTCAAATAACATTCCCTATCTTCCGGAAAAATGTGGTGCAGAACCTCCCAGTCATAGGCGAAGTCAAAATGTTCGTGGAATTTCTTCAAGTCGCCGAGTAAATCGGCAGCTTCGAAACTACATGAAACGCCCATACGGATTGCCAGGTCACGAGCATGCTCAATAGCATGCTCGCTGATATCGATACCGGTTACATCGAAACCCTGTTGGGCTAACCAGACCGCGTAGTTGCCGGCACCACATCCCAGATCAACTGCTTTGCAGGGTTTTATTTTTCCAGCTTCGATGGTTTCAACCAGCATTGCGGGTGGAGCCGACATGTTCCAGGGTATGTTATCTAGCGGCATATCCCGGTAGATTTGTTCCATCTGCTTACGAAGGTTCACAACACGACTCTCCTAGCTCTTAGGTGACTACTTAGAGATCCAGGTCTGAGTTTGCAGTCATACACACTTCACTTACCCTCTCGACACCGGTCTTCTCGATGATTTTACAGTACGAGACTGCGGCGCCCGGGGTCGGGGCAACGAATGACTGTGTCCGATCATCATGTGACTCATCTGCCTTCATTGGCAGAAACCCTCTCAAGTACTGGTGGTGTTGCAACCTAATCCATTAACCCATTTAAAGATAGAGTGAAAGTCACGAAAGACAACCAAAACTCAGGAGGCGTTGCATCGGGATGCTGGGAGAAGCGCCGTATCTAACCCAGGGGAAATAGCTGTAGTGGGATACAACTGAAATCAAACTGCAGGCCAGTAGGAGAGCAATCTTGGACTGAGTAAAGCTACAATCATTACTGGTTAGACGCATTTTTCGGTCATGGTAAACGCTTGGCGCAGAACAAAAATCGTCCAAGTGCTTATAGTGCCGCACGTTACAATGTTAGAAAATTTATGGCGGAGAGGCAGGGATTCTCCAACCGGGCTTTTTGCAAGTAGTTGCCGATCAACCGATTGCATCATAACTGCTTATACCGGATTGATTTAGGTGTTTTTGTCTCATTTTGTCTTGTTCTGTGTAGTTGTGTCTATTTTGGCTATCGGTGGGCACAGAATGGGCACAGGCACTTAGTGAAACCGCTTGGGCAATGTGATTTGACGTAGTGTCATCGGTCGGTCAAAACCGGCCAGTGGGGGTCACGTTAAAACCGGCCATTTTGAGAGAGGCGTTGTTTGCCATATACCTTCGCCAGGAGGTAATACATGGCGAACATACTCAAAGTGGCTGTTATTCAAGCGATTAT
>JBDRNJ010000002.1:0-28450 GCA_043811375.1 bacterium
TCGGCGGTACCACGAATCACTGTCCAACGTGACCCCGGCAGACGTTTATCATGGGCGGGCAGCGGAGATATTGGAGCAGCGGGAACGAATCAAGACAGAAACAATCAGGAAACGGAGAGAATCATACCGAAAAGCCATTGCAATGAGGCAAAGTGTGTCTTAGCTTAAGGGGCAACGTGTCCGACTTGTTTGACGACATACAGTGTGTGGGTGAAGTAACTAAAAATCCACTAACGAAAGGAAAACACTATGAAAAACAACAAAACAACTGATTAACAACGCTCTCACTTCATTGACCGAGTCTCTTAAGAATGGCCGCACTAGTGAACTAAAGAATTATCTTCTGGCTATGGGTAAATTTCGTCAGTACAGTCTACAAAATATCATTCTCATAGCTCATCAGAAACCGAATGCGACTCATGTCGCCGGATTTCACTCTTGGAAGAAACTTGACCGATTCGTCAAAAAAGGCGAAAACGGCATCGTTATCATCGCTCCATTGGTTTACAAGAAAGAGACTGTTGAAAATAATGATAACAGTCCCAATGTCACTGAGATTAACGGTTTCGAAGCCGTTTACGTTTTTGACATCAGCCAAACCGACGGAGACGAACTGCCTGAATTCGCTCGGGTGCAAGGAGATCCGACCCGTTATCAGGAAATGCTCGGTAATTATATTTCCGCTAACGGTATTACTCTTGAGTATTCGGATACCTTACACGCCGACGGCTGTTCGTCTGGAGGCAAGATCACTATCCGTTCCGGTTTGTCACCGGCTCAAGATTTCAGTGTGAAAGTCCACGAGTTGGCTCATGAGTTCTTACATCACTCCGGTGAAAAGCTGTCTAAGACTCAGAAAGAGACAGAAGATGAGGCAGTTGCTTATGTCGTCTGCCAGTCCATCGGTCTGGATACCGGGACTATAGAATGGTTGCCCTGGGCGGGCCTGATCTGCTATAATACAAGCCGGTAGCAAATCAGGTGATCAACGGTGAGTAAGAATACGAAGAATACACCACAAGACCTCAGGTTTTTCAAAGTCATACTGAGTTCAATAGCGGACGGTGTGTTCACTGTCGACAGCAAACGCATTATTACCAGCTTCAATCCTGCCGCTGAGCGTATCACCGGAATTACCGCCTCCAAGGCTATCGGCAGGCACTGTTCCGATGTTTTTCATTCGGATATATGCGAAAACTGCCTGCTGGAGCAGACGCTGAGAACCGGAGTCGAGGCCATCGACCGCCCGGTGAGCATTATCGATAGTCGTGGAGAAAAGGTCCCGGTCAGCATTTCCACGGCTGTGCTCAGAGACGACAATGGTGAGGTTCTGGGAGCTGTTGAGACTTTCCGCGATCTGTCGGCCATTGAACATCTGAGAAAGGAACTCAGCCAGAAGTACTCCATCGAAGATATCATCTCCAAGAGCCCGAAGATACACAAGTTATTCGCCATCATGCCTGACATCGCCGAGAGCGAGAGCACAGTGCTCATACAGGGTCCATCCGGATCAGGGAAAGAGCTTTTTGCACACGCTATTCATGACCTGAGTCCGCGTCGGGCTCACAAGCTCGTTATCATCAACTGCGGCACCCTGCCGCATCAACTGTTTGAATCTGAGCTTTTCGGCTACGTTAAAGGGGCCTTTACCGACGCTAAGAAGGACAAACCCGGCCGGCTTGCCAACGCCGAAGGTGGCACCGTGTTTTTCGACGAAATCGGCGAACTTCCCCTGCCTACTCAAGTCAAATTGCTGCGTCTGCTACAACAGCGAGAATATGAACCGGTCGGCGGGAATACATCCATCAGAGCCGACATCAGAATTATGGCCGCCACCAACAGAGACTTGAAGGAACTGGTGGCCCAGGGTAAGTTTCGTGATGATCTGTACTTCCGTTTGGCAGTGGTCAAGTTCGAGCTGCCGTCACTCAGCCGGCGACGAGAGGATATTCCCTATTTGGTCGACCATTTCATCGAGAAATTCAACGCCAGAAAAGGAAAACGAATTATCAGCGTCAGCCCGAGTGTAATGAGCATCCTGATGCAACACGATTTCCCCGGCAATATCCGCGAACTGGAAAACATCATCGAGTATGGTTTTGTTGTCTGCCACGGATCAATAATCCAGAAAGAACACTTGCCGGTGGAGATGTTATCCGGTGGTGAATTTCCCGAAAAACCAAAGATATCGGCAGATAATCCTATCGCCGAATCCATAGACGAGAGAAGCCGAATTGTCTCAACTCTGCGGCGTCACGGCGGCAACATGACCCTGGCTGCTAAAGAACTTGGTATCCACCGTACAACCTTATGGCGTAAGCTCAAACGATACCAGATCACCCCCAGCAATCCACGCTAAGTATCGAATCCGGAAACATTGTTGTTGCATGCAACGTCGTCAATCGACCAATGCAACACTATATGTTGCACGCCGTGCAACATCGAGCGTTCTGATATCGATTAACTGTTTCAATTACACAAGCTTACGCACAACTCATCCGATTGGCACGCTATATGCAACATTATTGTTGCAGAATGGTTAAGGTTGCAATTCCTCAGCTCGGCGATTCCGTGGCTCCTCGGTTTGAGGCTGCCAACGCTTTTGTTATCGGGACAATAGACGGCAATGATGTTGTGTCGTCGGTGACCATCTTTTGTGACGGTCCGGAGGGCTATCGGCGCATACGAATGCTCCAGATACACCGGGTCAACGTGCTGATATGCAATGGCATCAAAGCATCCTATCTTGATATGCTGAAGGCTTCGGGAGTAACGGTAATATCCAAGGTCAGTGCGACTATCGGTGATGCCCTTCAGCTGTTTCTGAAAGGCGAGCTGGCATCTGAGGGCGAGGACCTCAACGATCGGGCGCAGGTGTGCACGGTTCCTCACCAGGAACTGATTAATCGCGCCAGGACGGTTTTTGAGACTTACGGATACGTTGTGACCACCGGTCCCGGCGAGGATGCTTTTCTGATTGATCTGGTGGCCGAGATATCCTGTCCTGTTTGTGGGCGTCCGGTGAAGGTGGCCATCTGTTGTGGAGCTCACACTTACCGAATGGACCTGGAAATAACCGAGTTTCACCGGGCTACATCATCCGGCTACCATGCTCGTGTTCTGGTCTGTCAGTCCAGACCTTCGATTTTGAAATACTGCCGGGAGTACGGCATTGAGTTGATAGATCCGGATCAGGCCGAGGTTGTCGGTGACAGTCCGGCCGACAATGCCATCCCGCTATTAAGGGGACCTGTTGCGGATCATGAGCAAGCTTCCGGGGGGGGCAGTGAGGATAGAGGATAAGGGACAATGTTTTACAGAATTGATATGTCATCCAACCGAGCAACGATAGTGGTTAGAAATGGAGCATAGATGAGAACGAGCCGGATAAGTGCCAAACAACGCGAGAAGGCTTTTGTGACAGCGAGAAAGCCGGAGGTGATCGAGAGGCAGCAACTCAACGTCCGCTATCATGTTGAGGACTTTGATGTCAATGACCGTCCCCGGCGTTTTCTCGAGGCGTTTGCAGCAATTCTGAAACATTCCAACTACCGGATGGCGCTCGATCACTACATGCGGATCAGCACCAAGTGCTCGAGATGTGCCACGACCTGTCAGGTATTTCAGGCGACCGGTGACCTGAAAGACATCCCCTGCTATCGATCGGAACTGCTGCTGAGCGTATATCGCCGGCACTTTACTCTCGGGGGTGTACTTCGGGGCCGCGTGTCAGGTTCCGGTTATCTGACTGATGAGAAAATCCAGGAAATGGCGGAGAGCTTCTATAACTGCACCGCCTGCAGAAGATGTTCCAACGACTGCCCGGTTGGTATCGACCACGGGCTGGTCACTCATCTCGGTCGATATATCCTGAGTGAAATCGGCATTGCTCCCAGGGCGCTGGTGGTCAGTACCCGCGAGCAACTTGAAGGGAAGACCTTCAACACTTCAGCCATTCCGGTACCGGCCCTGCTTGATACGCTGGAGTTTCTCGAAGATGACATGAAGGAAGAAAAAAGTGTCGATATCAAATTTCCTCTCGATGTCGAAGGCAGTGAGTTTCTTTTTGTCCCGGCCGTCAGCGATTTCCTGATGGAGGCGGAATCACTTATGGGCATCGCGGCGGTGTTTACCGCCACCGGCGATTCCTGGACAACCGGCACCGGCTACTTCGACGGCATCAACTACGGTCTGTTTTACAGTGACAGAATTCTGGAAAGGGTGGTTAAAAAGATCGACGTTGAAGCCAGGAGACTGAAGTGCAGGAAAGTGTTGATCGGGGAGTGCGGCCATGCCTCCAGATCTGCGAAGTATTTTCTGCCGACGTACTGTGGCGGCAAAGATGCCTATCCGGTTATCAATATCATGGAATACACCCATAAAGTGTGGAAAGAGGGTCGTTTGAAACTGACACCGAACGCGATTACCGAAAGAGTTGCCTATCATGATCCATGTAATATCGCACGTCAGGGCTGGATCATAGACAAGCCGCGTGAACTTCTAAAGGCGATCTGTAAAGACTATGTCGAAATGACCCCGTCCGGAATGGACAACATCTGCTGCGGCGGCGGTGGCGGGACAGTATCCATTGATGAAATACGTGCGTACCGCACGACCATCGGCGGCAAGCTAAAGGCCGACCAGATCAGGAAATCGGGATGCAAAATACTGGTGGCTCCCTGTGCCAACTGCAAAAAACAACTGAGAGAATTGGTGGAAGACCAGGAAATCGATTGCGAGGTGGTTGGCCTTCACGATTTGATCTATAAGGCAATCATCTTTGATGATTCTCTGAAGGTTGCTCCATCTGAGAATCAGAACGATCAGGAGGAGCAATAGATTATGGAAGTTTGGCTTGATTTTGCTCGCGGGCCGCTTTTCCGCTTCAGTCTGGCGGTAATGCTGCTTGGCCTTCTGCGAGTTATCCTGCTCGATCTGGTTGCGGCAGTAGCAGCCTACAACCGGGCTGGTGACAAAACATTACCCTGGAAGTTGATTGTCCGTCGCACCGCGCGGTGGTTTTTCCCGGCCAACCGGGTTTTCACCAATCGACCGGTGTACAGCCTGTTTTCGATCCTCTTCCATGTCGGCCTGCTGCTGGTGCCGATACTCCTTTTTGCTCATATCGAACTATGGCGCGACGTGTTGGGTTTTGGCTGGCCGGCGTTGCCCAAATTCTGGGCGGACTGGCTCACGATCAGTACGATTGTTTTCGCCCTGGCTCTCGTGATCAGCCGTATCTCCAGCCGGGCTTCAAGATTTCTGAGCCGCAGGCAGGATTATCTCTGGCCGCTGATTCTCCTGATTCCTTTCACAACCGGATATATCTGCGCCAATCTGAGTGTGACCCCGACGGTATATCAGTTGTCAATGCTCATACACATGCTCTCGGCAGAGTTGATATTCGTGTTGCTGCCGTTTACGAAGATTGCCCATTGTGTATTGGTGCCGTTATCGCAGTTGATTTCAAACCTGGCCTGGAAATTCCCCGCCGAAACTGATGATGACGTGTGCACGACCCTGAACAAGAAAGGAGCACCGGTATGAGCGCCGCTATTCTGACCGACGTCACCAGGTGCATCGGTTGCCTGGAATGCGTGGCGGCTTGCAAAGTGACGAATAAGTTAGCTGATGATGTACCTCGGAGGTGGCATAATAACGACGGTCTGTCGGCCAGAAACTGGACATCGATCCTGCTGAAACCAGACAAGCATTTCGTGCGCAAGCAGTGTCGCCATTGTCTGGAACCGGCCTGTGTTTCGGTTTGTCCGGTGGGTGCGCTGCACCAGACGGATGAGGGTGTGGTGGTTTACGATAGCGGTAAGTGTCTGGGTTGTCGTTACTGCATGATGGCCTGTCCCTACGGTATACCGCGATATGACTGGGACGAACCGGTGCCGTATGTTCGCAAGTGCATTATGTGCTACGACAAGATTCTCAAAGGGGAGCAGCCCGGCTGCACGGCCGCCTGTCCTACCAAAGCCACCATCTTCGGAGAGCGCCAGGAACTGATTGCGGAGGCTCACCGCCGGATAAAGGACAATCCCGGCGTGTACATCGACCGGGTCTGGGGCGAGCATGAGTTCGGTGGTACCTCGGTGCTGTATCTGTCGGACATTGATCTGAGCTTCCTTACATACGGTTCCAGGGCGGGTTCCCGACCGTTGCCGAAAACAACCGATCTGGCCATGAAATCGGTGCCGTACGCATTTGTCGGCATGGGTGGCGCCATGTACGGACTCAACTGGATCATCAAACGCCGCATGAAACTGAGCGACAACCCTGAGGGAGACAAGGACTGACCTATGAATAGAGTTCAGAACACGAAGACCGTACTGTGGACTCTTACCGGCCTGGCGGCTGCGGTGGGTGTGACTCGGTTCCTGTTCGGCCTGGGGGCCACCACCAATCTCACCGACGCTACCCCCTGGGGGTTGTGGATCGGTTTCGATGTTATGGCCGGAGTGGCTCTGGCGGGGGGCGGTTTCGTCATAACCGCGGTCTTCTATGTGTTTAAATGCGAAAAGTACCACAGCCTGGTTAAGCCGGCAGTGCTGACGGCTTTCCTGGGCTATCTCGCGGTGATATTCGGATTGTTGTTCGATCTTGGTTTGCCGTGGAACATCTGGCATATGATGATATACTGGAACCTGCACTCGCCACTCTTTGAAGTCGGCTGGTGCGTGATGCTTTACACCACCGTGCTGCTGCTGGAATTCAGTCCGGTGCCGCTGGAAGAGTTCAGCCGTTATGCAAAGGTGCGCAACTTCCTGATGAAGTTCCGTTTCCCCCTGGTTCTGGTCGGTATTATGCTTTCCACCCTGCATCAGTCATCACTGGGATCACTGTTTCTGATAATGCCCGACAAAGTTCACGCATTGTGGTATTCCTCGATCCTCCCGGTGCAATTCTTCATTTCAGCGGTAGCCCTGGGTTTGATGATGGTCTCGCTGGAGAGCCTGGTTTCGCACTGGCTGTATCGCCGCAAGGCGGAGTCAGACCTTGTCGCGGGCCTGGCTAAAGCTGCTGTCTGGGTGTTGATCGTTTACCTTGCAGTAAAACTGGTGGATATCGCTGCCTCCGGTGAACTGGGTCTCATTTTCTCAGGTGCCTGGGAAAGCAACCTGTTCCTCCTGGAACTGCTGATATCGGTAATTGTGCCGATGGTGCTGTTCTCGATACCGCGTATCCGATCAAGCGCCGGTGGGCAATGGGTCGGGGCGTCGCTGGTTGTTTTCGGCATGATCTTCAACCGCATCAACGTGGGCGGTTTGTCCATTCTTAGCGCTACCGGAGATTCGTATATTCCCTCCTGGATGGAGATAGCCATCAGTCTCGGGGTGGTGTCGGTAGCCGGTCTGGTCTTCCTGTTTGCAATCGAGAGGTTCCATTTCTGGGAAAAACGACCCCGACATCCCGAAAGCGCTCCCCATGCGCAGCCTGAGTTCGATTACTCTTCGAACGTTTGGCTGGGGTCTCCGTTGGTGGCGGCACGCACCAGGTACTCCCTCGCTTTCGTTCTGAGTTTCGCACTTGGTTTCGCGTTCATGCCGCAGAACAAAATTGAGAGTAAGGGAGTCGAGATGGTTTCGGCGCAGAAAGCACGAGGTGGAGACACTCTCTTTATCGACGGCAATCATGACTCTTTCGGGACACTGTTTAACCACGCCGGGCACGTTGACAGTCTGGGGCAGAAGGAGTCATGCGTTAAGTGCCACCACATGAACGTGCCTTTGGATAAACAGAGCGGATGTTGGGAATGCCACCGCAGTATGTATACAGCGGTCAACGTGTTTCGTCACGATTGGCACTCCAGCCCTGACGGCGCGGTTATTGCCTGCGACGTGTGCCATGAACCCTCACAGGAAAGGCAGAAAGCTTCGGCCGTAAAATGCCGAAAATGCCATATCGACCTCTTTGCCGACAGTACCGCCGATACACTGGACACCTATCTTGCGGTGTCTTATGTTGACGCTATGCATCTTTTGTGCGTCACCTGTCACCGGGAGCGAGTAGTCGCAGACACCAACCGGGCCGCCCAGGCGCAGTGCCCCACCTGTCACGCCGGTTCTTCCCCGGACTACCTCAGGACTGAGGCGCTGGAAAAGCCGAACTTACCTGGTGTCGCCAGTCGCGTTCTGATGCCGAAAACCACTCTGGAAACGGCGTCGAAGCGAAAGGAAAAGATTGAGCCATAAAGTACTCATAGTTGACGATGAACCGGATGTCGCCACCTACCTGTCAATGATCCTGCGAACAAACGGCTATGTTACTGCTGTGGCGGACAGTGTGGAATCCAGCCTGGAGGTGCTGCAAGACTTTCACCCGGACTTGATCTGCCTTGACATAATGATGCCCGGGAAACTCGGTGTATCTCTATATACGCATTTGAAACAGGACATTACCCTCAAACGAATACCTGTGATAGTTGTAAGCGGCGCATTGCAGGACGATCAATCCGACTTCCACTCCTATCTGTCCGATGAGTCCATTCCGGTTCCTGATTATATCATGGAGAAACCGGTGAATGTAGAGGAGTTCACCGCGGCAGTTAAACAGCTTATCACGTCGCGATCTTCGCAGAAAAGGCGGATCGGCAAATGAAGCCTGACGCCAGAGTCAACCCGTCAAGAAGGCTCGCAGACATGATCCGTGAAGCTCTTTTTGAGGAAGTGCCCTTCAACGTCGCCGTCATCGATCGCGAGCACAACATTGTCGAGGCTAACGAAGCTTTCGAAAAACGTTTCGGAGACTGGCGGGGCAAGAAATGCTACACGGTATACAAGAGACTACACCAACCCTGCGATGAATGCCCCTCGGCTCAGGTCTTCGAAGACGGCAAGGCAGTGGTGGCCGACGCTGTTGGGGTTGACCAGTATGGAAAACCGACCCACTACGTCGGGCACGTGGCTCCTCTTCGTACAACGAAAGACGGTCCCGTCGAGTATGTTCTCGAGATGACCAGGACGGTAACCGGGACAAAAAGCTGGCAGCAGGAATACCAGATTCTGTTCGACCGCGTTCCCTGCTATATTACCGTTATCGATCGGAACTACCGTATCGTCCGGGCCAACGAAGCCTTCAGGGACAGCTTCGGCGACATACTCAATCAGCCCTGCTACGAGATATATAAGCGTCGCCAATCCAAATGTCCGAACTGCCCGGCTGCCCGGACTTTCCGGGATGGCCGGCGGCATCACTCCAACCAGGTGGGCACCGGTAAGAGAGGCCAGGATATACACTATGCCGTGACGACATCGCCGCTGGCGCGCGATGGTGGTCGGGTGGGTCACGTCATTGAAATTTCCACTGATGTCACGGCGATCAGGAAACTTGAGCAAGACGTACTGGATGCAGAACGGCTGGGAGCGGTGGGACAAACGGTGGCCGGGCTGGCGCACAGTATCAAAAATATCCTGATGGGACTTGAGGGCGGCAAATACATTGTAAGCCTGGGCCTGCAGAAGGACGACAAGGAGATGGTCGCCGAAGGCTGGGAGATGCTGGAGAGAAACTTTGAGAAGACCACTTCTCTGGTCAAGGATTTCCTGAGCTTCTCTAAGGGCAGGCTGCCGCAACTGAGGATGGTGGAACCCTCCGGAATTGTGCAGGAGATCGTGAACCTGTACCGGGAGATTGCAGCCCGGTCCGGAATCGAATTGAAGGCTGAGGTATCCGACAACGTCAAAAGAGCCCCCCTTGATCCTGATGGAATCCATACCTGCCTGACGAACCTGGTGTCCAATGCGATTGATGCCTGCCAGATGGGTGAACAGAAGGGTACTGAGGTCGTCATTCGGGTGAAAGAAAGGGGCGATAAACTGATCTTTGAAATATCCGATAATGGCAGCGGTATCGACTACGAGATCAAAAGGAAGATATTCACCACGTTCTTCACCACCAAAGGTGGGGGGGGAACCGGGTTGGGTCTTTTGACTACCCGCAAGATAGTACATGAACATGGGGGCCGGATCATAGTCGAATCAGAGCCTGGTGAGGGCGCCCGTTTCCGGATGGAATTCCCACGCCGGAGACTGATGACGCTGTATAAGGAAGATGTAAAATTGAATGGCAACGGAGCAAATAGAAGAGGAGGGAGCGATGGCGGATAAGTCCGGGAAAACGGTCCTGGTAGTCGATGACGAAGCTGATGTCCGGAGTTTCCTGAAGGCAGCGCTGCTGGAGGCGGGATTCGAGGTCGTAACCGCGTCAGACGGCTTCGAGGCGTTGGAGGAAGTCAAAAAACGGATTCCTGATCTCATATCGCTGGATTTGGTAATGCCCAAAAAATCCGGGGCCAGATTCTACCGCGACCTCAACAGAAAAAAGGAGTGGTCCCGCATACCGGTCATTATAGTCACCGGCCACGCTCGTGATGATCTTGGCAAGGCTGACCTGAAGGAGTTGACAATGTCAGGTCCGGGAATCTATCTTGAAAAGCCGGTTAAACCGGATAACTACGTGGCGGCAGTGAAGCAGATTCTCGGCATGGATACGACTGCTGAAGAGAAAGAACTGGCCGACAAAGTCGAGCTCCAGAGTAATCTGAAAACTGCGATAGACGACGCCGACCCGGAGATTCTCCGAAAGATCCAAGAGATGCTCGGTGGTGAGAAAGGATAGGGGCGGCGGAAACACCGGATCCGTAAAATCATTCGAAGGAGGTTCTGACGATATGTCCGAAAAGAAGAAAATACTTGTAGTTGATGATGAACCGGATGTGCTGAAATGGCTCACCATTCTGTTCGAGAATAACGGCTATGTGGTCATATCGGCACTGGACGGCTTTGAGGGTTTCGAGAAAGCCGAGGCCGAGAGCCCGGATCTGATTACGTTGGACATCACTATGCCCAAAGAATCGGGCATCAGGATGTACCGGAACCTACACGAATCGAAGACGCTTTCAGGGGTGCCTGTTATTATGCTGACCGGCGTTTCCCCTGAGTTCGAACGGTTTATTTCTACCAGGAAACAGGTAAACCCACCGGCGGCATATTTCGAGAAACCGGTAAACGATCAGGAACTGCTCGCCAAGGTCAAGGAACTGATCGGTTAGGCCGGCTAGCCAAAAGCCCGTGCGACGCCGGCCGAAGTTTGTGCCCCGGGTTGATCACCGCCGTCAGACAGCGCGCCATGGGGCAATAGAAAGGAGCGAATCATGTCAAGGATTGCAGTACTCTACTGTAAACGGGTTAAGGATCACTCGTGCATCGCATGTGCCAAGTGCTACAAGGGAATGGCGGAGAAAAACGGGGAGTTTGCTCGCCACGATGAAATCGAGTTGGTAGCCATGACCGATTGCGGGGACTGTCCCGGACTGACAATTCCGAGAGTTAAACTACTGAATGAAATCACCGGCAATCTCGACCGGCCGTTCGAGATACTTCACCTCGGGACGTGCATGAAGCTGGCTATGGAAACGGCTGAATGCCCGATTGATTTCGACGATCTCAAGGTTACCCTGGAAAGCAAGTTCGGTATCGAAGTAGTGCTCGGAACGCACTCCTATTAGCGCCCCTCCCGCGGTGAGGGGCAGGGCAAGCGACTCGACCGGGATCGCTACAATCGTTGAACAGGAAATTCGACGCAGGATCGAATAAACCGACCTCCAGTCAGGTATACATTCCGAGAGGAGGAAAAGCACGATGGGGAGACTTTACAGCAGGTTCCGGGTCGGATGAGCCTGAAGACCATGAGTTAGAATAGGAAAAAGTCATGAAGAAATGTCCAAAATGTGCGTGCACGGCAATCGACAGTGGCCGGATTCTGAGCGCCGGAAGGATCTATTACAAGTCAGACAGCCTGAAACGTCGTCTCGCTTCAGGCACCTGCACAACTTATGTCTGTACCGCCTGTGGATTTTGTGAGACCTACATCAATGCCGAGTATCTTAACAAGATCAAATCAAAATAGTCCGACCTCCTGCTGACCGGAGGTAGACAATGAAAACCGTGTGTGCATCCTAGGTCAGGTCGCCGAATTCGTTGCAGTATCTGGCGACTCCGGAGGTCTGCGCCATCAGGGTGCGGTCCAGAAACCGGATCATGAAGACATTATCAGGGACATCCCACTCACAGCGGATACGGTAATCCGAAGCGGGCTTGAATCCGAATCGGGGATAGTAGTGTGAGTGCCCGAGGACAACCACGAAAGGGCATGATAGCTCTTTAAGTCGGTCGAGCCCGGCCTCTACCATTTTCGAACCAATCCCACGGCGTTGGTACTCCGGTAGTACGGCCATCGGTCCCAGCCCCATTCCCTCGGTGAGCGTGCGGTCACCCTCAACTTTGACTGGGCTGAAAAGGATGTGACCGACAACCCGATCTTCAAGGACAGCCACCAGCGAGATCGCCTCCGGACAACTGCTGCGTAACCGATCCACCAGGTTTGCCTCTCCCGGTTGGCCGAAAGCGCTATTGTTGATATAATGGACCGCATCAAAGTCTTCAGGTCGTTCATTGCGGACTACGAACATGTTCATTTCTGCCTGTGCGAAATCATCTGTGGCTGACTACCGAAGTCACGCTTAGATTAACTATCACGCCGGGCCTCGGGACATAGCCTTCCGGCGCATGGCCTTCGGGTACTTCTCAATCGCGTAACGCAGGGCGGTACGGGGCATCCGGCTCTTGTGTTTCATGACATAGGCAAAGACCTCGTCCGGAAAAACGTTACCGGCTTCCTTGAGCATCCAGCCATAACCTTTCTGCACCATATCATCGCTATCGACCAGCAGCGCATCGGCTGTCCGAAACAGATCCGGCAACAATTGACCGCTTCTGACAGGCACAATAAGGCTCACAGCAGAGGCGCGGCGCAGCCACCTGTTTTTCGACCGGGTCCACCGGTGAACTTTCGGTGCCAGTTGAGGGAACATGGCGACAACGTTGCCGATAGGCCCGCAGCACAGGTGATCGCACGATCCCCAGTTGCTCACGTATCGTTTCAGCCAGGATTCAAAATGGCTGAAATCCTGCCGGCGGTAATCCTTTTTGATCTTGATGGCACATTCAAAGGCGAAAAACCTCATATACCGGTGGCCTGAAGCCAGCAACTGGTCGCAGTACTTGAGAATGTCCTGTGCAGGATGACTACTGATTTCCCGGAAACATTGATTGGATATCTTTCTCAGCACGGGGGTTTTCAGGCCAATCGGATCGTCCAGCTTTTCCTTGAAGAAGCGCTGGTAGTCGGATCTGTTTTCGGGTTTGTCCTGCCGGGCGATCTCGCGCTGCAACAAAGTGATGATTTTCCGCGCTTCAATGCTCATTATCTCAATCTCACCTCGGTGGGGGATGGTGACTACTTCTTCTTGTCGTCCCGACGGGGAGGGTTACAGGGCAGGTCGATGGTCATCGTGGTGCCCCGGTCGAGCTCGGAACTCACTCTGATCTCACCCTTGTGCTGCTGAATGATCTGGTAACAGATTGAGAGTCCCAGACCGGTGCCGACTCCGCTGCCCTTGGTAGTGAAGCCGGGTTCGAATATACGTCTCAGTTGATCGGCTGGTATGCCGCAGCCGGTATCTTCAAATTGGATACAAATAAGGTCGTCGACGGCGAACGTCCTGATCTTGATTGCTCCTTTTCCTTCGATAGCCTGAGCGGCATTGATCAGCAGGTTCAAAAACACCTGGTTGAGCATTCCGGGGTAGCAGACCAGAGGGGGAATCTGGCCGTAATCGGTGGTGACGCTGATGTGATCTCCCAGTTGGCTTCGGGCCAGACCAAGCGTGTCATCCAGGCCTTCGTGTATGTCAACCTCTTTCAGTTCGGCTTCATCAAGGCGGGCAAATGTTCTCAGACGCTTGACGATGGTTGTAATGCGTTCATTAGCTGTGCAGATGACTCTGTCGGCGTCCGCGATCAGCTTCAGCATCTTCTCGACCGATAGATCGTTTCCGCCACCACTGTCTGTTGCCTTCGTATGCTTCAATCGGTTCACTGCCGTCATCAGAGTCGAATGCATACTATTGGCGGCCGCCAATGGAGTGTTGATTTCGTGAGCAATGCCTGCCACCAGTCGGCCCAGGGCGGCCATTTTCTCCGACTGTAGCAACTGCGCCTGTGTCTCGTGAAGCATCCGGTTGGCTTCCGCCAGTTCTTCCTGTTTGTGTTGAGAAGCATGCAGTTTTGCCTCAAGTACAGCTTGCTCACACTTTTCGCGGATAAGGCGGCAGTTCTCGAGTTTGGCTGCCAGTATGTCTCCGAATGCAGCAAATGCCCGCAGATGGTCCTCGGTGAACTTAATACCGTCCAAGGTGGAATCCGCATAAAGGATGCCGGTCACCGCGTTTTGCTCAATCAGCGGCACGGCCATGATTGACCTCAGGCCGACTTCCACCGAGGGTGACTTGTTGGTGAACCGGGAATCACACTGGGTGTCGACCACTACGATGGCCACCTGTTTACTCAGGACTTCGTTTACAATCGTGGTGGATACCGAGAACTTGCCGGTCTCCATAGATTTGGCGGGGTAGCCGGCTGCCACCGACACCGTTTGGTCAGGATTGGCACTCAGCACTACCACCCGTTCGGATGCCACTGCCCGGTGCAGCAGCTTAAGCGATTTCATCAGCACCGTGTCGAGATTGTCAGAATCAACCACCACCCGGCCGATTTCACACAGTGCCTGTGAGGTGCGCGGATTATTGAATATACCGGGCAACTGGCGACGAGCTTCATCGAAAGGCAGTACGATGGAGGATTCCTCGGTCTCACCGGTATCGAATTTGTCGAGAGTGTCCCTGGTCGGTCCCCCGGTATCGGCCGTGACAACCTCGAACATCACGTCCCCAAAAGTGACCTCATCACCGATGGCCAGTTGGACAGTGCCGCTGATCAGGTCTCCGTTCACTTTGGTGCCGTTGCGACTGTTGAGGTCGGTCAGATAGATCTGGTTGTTATCACGAATATCCAGCATGGCATGCCGACGTGAAATCGACGTGGCTGAAATTTCGAAGTCATTGGCATGACTGCGCCCGATAGTGTGTTTGCCTTTGGAAAAGGGCTTGCCCAGGAACTGGGATGAATCGACGCTCTGTAGCTTTATCATATCACCGGACCAGCTTGAGGGGCGACGCCGGTTGCAGGATATCTGCCTGCAATGCGACAGCCCGATTCAACGACCTCGTCACCGAAGCCCGCGCTTCGACTGCGGCAATGTAAGTGACTGTGATCGTATTGTAAATAGAAATCTCGAGGGGATGCCGGCTTGCCACCTGTCGTTCGACAGCGTATATTACAACGCTATGGAAGAACAGTACCTGGGCGACTACAAGATTGTCGAGCCGGTGGGAGAAGGTGCTATGGGAAAGGTCTACTTGGCTCACCACAAAGATATTCCGGCCCACCAGGTGATCCTCAAAGAACTGAAAAACCCACGTCACCTGGATCGTTTCGCAGACGAGGCCAACAATATGGCGATCCTGAATGCACATCCCGATATCTGCACCTTGTACAATTTCTTTAAGAAGGATGAGCGGACTTTTATAGTGATGGAATATATCGAGGGTATAACGCTCAAAGAAATGATCGACAGTGAGGAGCGTGTAACGACCGATCTGTACCTGAGAGTAGCTGTCGATGTTCTGGGTGTTCTCAGCTTTGCTCACGAGAAAGGTATCTACCATCGCGACATCAAACCAAGCAATATTATGGTCAACTGCTCCGGTAAGATTAAGGTGATTGATTTCGGTATAGCCAAAAGAGAGAGAGATGTTTCCTTGACTGCTGATGGCACTTTTTTCGGTACGCTGCAGTATGCCGCACCGGAGCAGTTCAATTTTGAGCAGAAGGTGGAAAACTGGGTAGTGGTTGACCTATACGCGCTTGGATCAACTCTGTATTTCATGCTGACGCGCCGAGTGCCCTATTTGGAAAAGAACTTCGAGGATCTGGTAGTGGCGAAGCGTCTGACCGATCCGGCACCTCCCAGCCAGATCAACCCCGAGATTGACAGCGCTGTTGATAATATTGTTATGAAATCACTGCACCGGGATCCATCGCAACGATATCAATCGGCGATGGAGATGATTGAGGATATTGGTAAGGTGCGGCTGCCAGCTCTGGACTACACAGTAGACCTCGGGGAGACGGTTGGTATAATCTTAGAAGAAGGAAAGACTCGGCCCATTGCATCTGGTCAGCCACGGGTACCCGACAAGCCGAAACCCTGGCAGAAGTTGAAGTACTGGCTGACGGCAGCGGTGATCGTAATTGCCGTAGCGGTAGGTAGTTATCTTAAATACTTCGGGGATCAAACAGATGAGGGAAATACCCAGACGGACACGTTAAGGGGTACGGTTGGCCCGGTTGACTCGGGAGGAGGGGTGGTGCCGGCTATTCCGGCGGGCACCCTGTCGGTGGAGATAAATGCCCCGTCTGAGATTTGGGTAGACGACACCCTTCTTGCTAATGCCGTTGATCGCTACGTGCTGACCCTTGATACCGGTGAACATAGGGTGCGTTTGGTGAACGAGCGGGCGGAGGGAGGCGACTTCGTCAGGACTGTCGCCATTATTGCCGAAGAGAGAAACACCCTGCGCCATGATTTCGTGATCGATTCTTCGGGCACGGTGGACATCCGGGTAGAGCCGTGGGGGGATGTCTACTTTGACGGCGAGCTGATCGACAGTAACACGAGCCATGTTTCCCATAGAACGGCCCCGGGGATTCATGAAATACGGGCGGAGAATCCCACGGCGCGCAACCGGGTACGTAGAGATACGATCAGGGCATTGGCTTTTGAGCGAGTAAGTTGGGATTGCAGGTTTGAGTTGGTGCCGGATTCTGGGCGGCTGGTAGTAAGTTCCATCCCTATCGGGGCCAGTATTTATATCAACGGTGAACTTCAGCCCAACATTACGCCGTATACATTTACTTTATTCAAGGGTGAGTACAACATATCAGTGTCGCTACCCACTTATCCCGCGCCACGGGAGACGACCTTGACAATCGTCCCCGGTGAATCTTCTGAGTTTGTTCCCGATTTTGATCGGTGATGGTCGAGAGCCGACCTTTCGGTCGTTGTGCTCTCAACCACATCAGCTCTTTTGACTGTGTTTAATCCAGATGCTCTATCCCAACCAGTTGGAAGCGGGCGTTATCGGGGTGATACCAGAGCCAGAGTAGCACTGGTTGGGACCAGGATCCGAATCGCTTGGTTTGGATGTTAATTTCAACCAGGTGTTTTTTTGGATCATCCCCGGTACTGACACCTGACAGCGCGGACGTCAGGTCGGCCAGTTGCTGCCGATCCAGTCTGATTTTAGTGCCGTCAAACGGACGATCGCTGATTACCGTACTGCCGTCGTATTTCACTTGATAGCGGTACCGGCTTGTCCCTGACAGTTCCAGCCCGTAAGCCACGGCCAGATCGTCAAAGCTGATCTCCACGGCGTCGTCGGTCCGGGTAAGCTTGAAACGGTCCAGGGGATTGACCTTGCCGAACCAGTAGCTTCCTATTTTGTCCCGCCGGGCTTTCATAGTTTCCAGCAGGTAGGCGGCGGCTTCAGGGTCGCTGTATTGCGCGGCCTCAATCAGCGCCCGCAGGTCGTCATCACGCAGCGACATGACTTGCTTGGCGGCCCAGAAGGCGTCACGGTCGGTCATGATCTCGAAAGAAGGTATCGGGTAGATGGCGTCCCATTTGCCGGGATTGAATATATTCGACTCGTACGGGCCAATCGAGGGGTGCGGGAAGGAACTCTCGGCATCCTCCCACGGCCACTGTTTCAATCCCAGGGTGAACAACGAGACCAGAGCGTCCCGCAGGTCAAATGAATTGCGGTATCCGTCGTAGGCCCGCTGGGGTGTACTACCGCGGGCGCCAAAAGTGTTGCCGAAATCGATCAGGTAGTGTTTCAAAAACTGGCGGCCATCTTCCTCGACATAGATATCCAGAGTGTTCTGATCTTTGATGTCCCAGTGGTTAATCAGGGAAGCAAAGACATATAGCCCCCGCAATTCCCTTCGGTGTTGATGGGGACACCAGTCATTGGGGTCTCCATCGCGCGTCCCACGGTAGCTGAACGGTCCTCTGACGTTCGGCAGGGCTTTCGATGCCAGCGAACGAATCCGCCCATCGGGCATCCGATCGACACGAGCCAGCACTTCCTCCAGCGATTGTTGCGTAAACTCTTTATTGACGCCATCACGGTCCTTGAACCGCAGGTCTTCTTTGACGTGCAAGTTTTCCGGCCGCCAGTAAACGATGGTCTCCTGAGGGACGTTGTATCCCATGGCGTAGAAGTAACGGGAGGATATGGCGGCGGCACCGGTCTGCAATTCCGGATAGCCGGCAGCATCGAACTTCAGGATATACAGGTCACCAGCCGCATCCTCGATCCAGAAGCCGGGTGTCGCGCCCTGAACCTTGGCCTGGACAACCGTCCATGATCCGGAGGTGTCGGGGCCGCTGCCGATCACTGCACCGTGCTTGAACTGCTCGGCGGTGAAGGGTTGCCGGGCATGACGGTTGGTATACCAGGCACAGTCGGGCACCTCGTCGAAGCTGTTGATATTCAGGGACTGACGAGGATTGCCGGTTATTTTGCGAACATCCCGAGGGAAATCCAGCAGTTGTTCCGCCTGTTCAAAGCTGGTCCGGGTCACCGTTTCCCAGATCAGCGACGGTTTGCGTTTGCCGGGGTCGTCGATGTTTTTAGTGTCATTGTCACGCCAGTGCGGATCCTCCGGAGTGTAGGCCGGTGGTCGGGAACAGGAGGTCACAATTAGCGGCAACAGGAGACAGCAGACCAGCAGCCGTCTCACTGACTTAATCGGTATGTCACGGTATGTATTCATGAATTCTGCCTCCTCTACCAGTCAGCGCCGAGTTCAAAGTAAAAACGGGTCGGTTCATCACTGAAAGCGACCTGCATTCCAAAGGTGATTCCTTCGGCGTTGAAGATGCGCAGGCCGCAGCCGTAGTCGTAGTTGAAATCATCTTTGTAGAAATCAGTGAAGATATCTTCATAAACCTGCCCGGCATCGACAAAGAGGAAAGCGTCGACGACATCCCAGACAGGGTAACGATACTCCACCGTGCCCATGGCCATGTCTTCGCCGAGAAAGCGGTATCGGAAATAACCTCGCAGATCGTCCGCTCCCCCTAAAGAACTGAGCAAATAGAACGGCACCACCGTGCGTTCGCCCGAAAACTCCACCGATTGAGCCTGCACCCTGACAGCCAGGATCCGTTTGCGAAACAGGTTCAGGTAGGCGCTGGCGTCACCGCGAGACACCCACACGTCGATATCATCCGAAACCCCGGTGCCCAGATAATAGTCGGTGGCAACTGAAACCAGCAGGCCGCGCGACGGCTGACCCTGGTGGTCACGACAGTCAAAGGTCAGGGCGCCGCCGGTGTAAACGAATCGAGTGGGGGCAAAATGATCTTCCAACAAGCCGAATTTTTGGCTGATCAAAGTGAGATTGCCCTCGCTGGTAGTTGCCAGACCGTCAGAAATGTTCGTCGCCTTAAATCCCCCTGAGATGGTGGCCTTCAGACTGCCCAGCAGACGCCTGGTACCCTCCACGTGAACCAGTGTTTGCTCCTGTGAGAAGTTTGTCTCCTCGTCGATATTGGTGTCGTTGCCGATACCATAGAAGCTTTCCTGGGTGAGCTTGCGATAGCGAGCGAATATTTCAAAGGAATTAACCTCACCCCGCATCCGGTAGCCGATTTTGTAGTCCTGGTACTGATTACTGGAATAGGCGCCTTTCATTTTCAGCACGCCTCCCCCGATATTCTTTAGCTTCAAACCCAGACCGCCCTTGAGTCCGGTGCGGGAACTGTAGCCGGCCACCGGATAGAACGGCTCAATGGGGTTTTGCAGGTACAACAATCTCCTCAGCGGCGTTTCATAGGAGCCGAGTATAATTCCCTGAGAAGTAAGTTTGACGGCGTAGATCGGCAGTCGGGCCACCTCGCCGGGTATACTCAGGAGTACGTCCCCGACAGAGGGTTTCGGCAGGCTGCGCTCCCGCGCCGTAGTCGAATCGGGAATGTCTGCCGCTGCTATCGGCGTGACCAGACAGACCCAGACAACCAGGCTAACGCAGGCTCCCAGTAAAACCTGCCTGACACCAGTCTTTGCTACCATATTGTGACTCCTTCCCCAACACCGCGAGTGCACGGAATATCTCCGGTGGTGTACGATGTTATGATTATTACTTAGCATAATTTAAGTTCAACTCTCCGCGGTAATTTCGTCAAACTTCCTGCCGGCGTATCTGGCGGCAAAAATCCATAGGATTACTACCACACCGGTGAATACCGACAACCAGCGAGCACCGGAAATACCAACGAAGGCCGCGGACATTGCCAGATTCACGCCTACTGCCAGCACTTTAGCGAACCGTTGCACGAACATGTCAATAAAAGCTTTGGCTTTGTATTTTTCGTCGCGGGAGGTTGGTACGTAAAGAGTCTCCTTGCTCGACTGATTAATGGAGTAGTGAAAACTGTTGTTAGCCACTGTCAGAAAGCTGCCTACCCATAGTATGGGGAAGACCAGGAAACCGGCCGAGGCACCCAGGATGATAACCGGCAGGATCAGAAGAGCCGTCTTGACCCCGAATCTCGTCATCACGAAACTGGTTAAGAAAAGCTGCACAAACATTGAAACGATATTCTGAACAGCGTACCACGTGGACAGATGACGTGTGAAATCATCATTCTCCTTGAGATAGTGTGTGAGTGTCTGAGTGAATTGAAACTCCAACACTTGGGAAGCTATCTCATAAAGTCCGACAACAGCAACAATTGCCAACAGGTAGCGGGACCGAAAGACAAGTTTGGCTCCCTCCAGAACCGGATTGACAGATTTTGAAGATTCGGCAGATGGTCTTGAAGCTGGTTTGATAGGCTCCGGTGGTGGGTTTTGAGATACAATCCGCCCTGATGCTCCGGCAATAATCCATATCAAGGTGACCAGCCCCACGCAAATTCCCATCCACGCAGCTGGAGACAAGGCATCAACCCAGAGCCTTAGAATGCTGGCTCCAAAAGCACCACCCACTACACCGCCAAAGACAATCACACCGTAGAGACGCTTGGCGGCATCGGGAGTGACACTATCATTGAGAAACGCAAAAAAGCCGGCGACCATCAGGGTAGTAAAGAGATCACCGAAAAGATAGAAAGTCCATACCGTAAGAGCATGAGGGTTGTTGATGGTCGGATAGTAGATTGCCAGGCAGGCGATAATAAAACCGGATAGAATATAACAGAGCTGCTGTCTTCTGAATCGTCGCGCCAGCCACGTGAAGACTACCACTGCGGCAAATGCTACAACCATGTTGAGTATTTTGGCAATCTGCTCTGCTTGGACGGCCGTCAAATGCCACGATAACAAATCAAACCCAGACTCCCTATAGAATTGGATAAACATCGCCTTCTTGAGAGGTTTCAGGATCCAGAAGGTTGTGATGGTCAGGAAGAAATAGCTGGCCATCAACAACGACAGCGGCAGCTCCTGCCGACGGATGTCCATGAACACCTTAAACGGATTCGCCATATACACCCCACGATGAGATCGGTTCGCCGGTCAGTTGACATTCAATCAGAAACAATAGCTCCTGCCTTTACCCTAATGACATTACCGAAACGACAACAACACGTCCGAACCAGGACAAATACAATCCAATGGTTGTGCCGATCGCTCAGAACTGTCTGCAACTCGGTGGAAAATATGGTAACCGTACGGTGATGTCAATATCGCTGCTAAGACTGTTTTATATTGTTGACCGAACATCACAGTCGTTGGGAAGTGGTCGATAACACCGTGTGTCGTTGATGGTGTTTGGCGTAACACGCTGTGTAACATGCCGTTCGTCCGACCTGGCGACCCGAAGTCGGCCGTCGGCCTTGACAATCTCCCCAAAGAGGTTATCTTAAAATTTAATACAAAAATCAAACAGGAGAATGTGGTTTATGCGAGTATGGGTTCAGGGGTTGGTGTCACCAATTATTGGCGTGGCGGCGTTGTTGTTGGCTGTCAGGTTTTCGGTTATGTTATGAGGATGGAATTGAATATGAACAAGCGATTAGTTTACCGGGTATTTTTAGTGCTGATGTCGGTCACGACGTTATACCTGCTGACCACCTGCGCCAAAAAGATAATCAACGACGACCACGATACCGCCATCCAGTTCAAAATAGCGGTGGAGTACAGCACCGCCGAGCTGGCTGACCTGATAGTCAAGTACCGGGTGACTATCTCTGCCTCCGACATGGAAACAATCACGGCGACGCTGGAGGAGCGGAACGGAATTGTCAGCGGCGAGGTGAGAGAAGTACCGGAAGGTTCCGGTCGCAATATCCTGTTGGAGGCGCTCGATGTCCATGACACCGTGATCTATGCCGGTTCGGTGGATACATCGATTATCGCCGGTCAAACAGTCAGGGTGAATATACAATTGGAGCCAGTGGTCAGTATCGTGCGTTTGTCACCGAAGTTCAGTTCGGCGCAGTCGACCGATACGCTCACTGTCGAGGTGCGCGCCTGCAATGTCGGTGACTTAAGCCACGCTGATCTGGCAGTGGTGATTGACACGTCAGCATTAGATGTAACCGGTGTAACCGGTGATAACGTGGACTCTTTCTATTTCAACGCCGGTCGGGACAGTCTTTACATTGCTATTTTCGTAAACTCATCACCACCAGACACCGGGGCAGGTATCCGGTGCCTGGATCTGGCAACGCTGCAGTGTTCCTGTCTGGTAGCGGATTTTTGCAGTTATTCCGCCAGTCTGGGTGTGGATGTGTTGAGCATTCGGTCCGACACATTGACGTTAGAACTTCCTTACACCGACGGCATGACAACCCGCATCAGCGGCTTCTTACTGGACGTGACGCCTGGCACGCTGTCTTTCCAGATACCCGCTCCGGGACCGTATCTGCACGGTGTGTTTTCATTGGTGGAAAGCTGTGGCAACGGGGACATCCCATATAGCCTGGAGATTGACGAATCGGTTGACTGGTTCACGATCAGTTCGCAATCTGGTCTGACACCGGCGGTTTGCACGGTCGGTATCAATACAGCAGGTATGCCTTATGAGACGAGCTACTTCGATTCCATCCGGGTAACATCGCAGCTGGCGACCGACACGTCCTTCGTTTATGTGTTACTTAATATCGGCGACTGCCCGCCGCCGTTGCCGCCGGGCTCGCCGGTGGGACAGATAGGCCACCTTTACGGTGACACGGTAGCCACATTGATCATGTGGCTCCAGAGCGGCAGCCCCGATGTGGCCGGCTACAATGTATACAAGAGTTCCGGCGATGGTGACTTCACGACAATTAACGACAACCTGATCACCCAAAACCCGATGGACCCCAGTTTCGGGAACTTTCTCCATATCGACTATGACCTTAACACTACCTCGCAGGTGCGATTGCGTTACTATGTCACAGCGGTGAGTGACAGTGGCTGTGAGAGCAGCAACTCGGATACCATCACGTTTGTCCCGGCCGATATCAGCGATTCCTCCCAGACGCGGGTGCAGAACCTGCAACCGATGGACGGCTGGTTCTCCTCCGATGTCCCCACTTTTACGTGGAACTCCGAGCCGGGAGCTGAGTCTTACATGATTCTGCTGACTCCGAACACACCGGGCAATGATCCTGCTATCTGGCTCTACCGCCACACCGATACCAGTTTCCAACTGGGGGAGCAGTTGGGTATGACCTATATGCCTCTGGCGACGGCGCATTCCCCGCTGGTCGGCGGTCAGTTGTACCGCTTCCAGGTCTATCCGATCAATTCCGACCGTGCCGTCTACCGCTGGGGTGAGGCGACGTTTGAAGCTATCGGCCCGGAAGGGTTCCTGGGGATAACTGAATGCGAACCGCCGGGTGCGGAGGACAGTCGGGATTGGAGGAATCACGGTTCAACACGATATGGTGTAGCACCCGCCTGCCCCAACCCGGCGTCGATGCCGGTCAGTGTGGGGCTGAGCAACATGGATGATGGCACGCTGGATTGGTATGTATTGAGTAGTCTGTCGGATACGGTGAAAGTAGGCCAGTCATCTTTCATGCCGGCTGGCCACCATTACTTCGTCTGGGACCTGACCGATGATGAGAGCATTCGTCTTGTTCCCGACATCTACCGTTTCTGCCTGCGGATTAACGACTTCCAAACCTATGGCGACATACAGGTGCTCGATTATTCGGATACTGTGCCGGCGCCCACATCACCGCTCGGCCTGATGGGCTACACGGAACACGGTGATACAATCATGACCGTGATCTTTTGGATTGAGCCCGATTACCATGATATAGCCGGCTACAATGTTTACAAGAGTGTGGGTGGCGGCGCTTTCGACACATTAAACGACAGTCTTATTACGGGGAACCCCATCAATCCCGCCTGGCCCAACTGTTTATGGGTGGACTACGGTAACGACACGTCGTCGACAGTTGTTCACAGATACTATATCAAGACCGTGAACTCAGCCGGGTCAGAGAGCGAAGCTTCCGATACAATCAGCTTCGTGCCGTCAGTCCTGTGGCAGGCAATGATGGGAGAAGGTAGCCCACGGATTGAGAACCTGCGACCGAGAGACGGTCTCTTCGGTTCCACCAGCCCCACATTTAGCTGGGACCCGGTGGCCGGTAGCCAGGGGTATGCCATGATGCTCAGACCGACCGGCTCCGAGGGGGACGAACCGGTCATGTGGATCTATGGGAGCAACGCCACCAGTATGCAGCTTGGCGAAACCGGTGGCTTGACTTACGTACCGCTTGAATATTCACCACTGATTGCCGGGACATATTACCATTTCAATGTGTTCGCCATTAACTCGGACAACGCTGTATATATGATGTCTGAAGGGTCGACCTTTGAAGCCATCGGACCGGAGGGATTTACCGGTATCACCAGGACGGATGTGGACTGCGTCGTTGACTCGTCAGAAGTCGACACTTCTGACTGGTGCGACAATTGTGGCGGCGGACCGCTGCCATCACAGTTCTGTTCGCCTCCGGCCTGTCCCAACCCGGCCAGTGACTTTACGGAGATTAATCTGGGGTTGCCTCAAGCGTCTGATTATACGGTGTATATATTTGACAACATTGATGCTGACTTCGCTTTGGTCAACAGCTTGACGGGTTACGGAGATGCCGGCATGTTGGCTATCGAATGGGATCTCACGGACAGCAATGGCGTAAAACTCGACACTGGTATATACAGGTGTCTAGTTAAGGCCGGCGACTTCAGTTGCTGGGGTGACATCCGTATAACGGACTGCACTATTCTCTCTGCTCCGGGACTCGTCTCGCCGATCAATGGCGACACCGGTGTAAGTCATACACCGACACTCATATGGCATGACGTGGATGGTGCCGACAACTATGAAGTCGAAGTTGACACCGATAGCACGTTCACTGATTCACCGGCGTCAGGGTACATTGTCGATACTACCGTGGTACCTCAAATCCCTATCAGCGATACCGTGTACTGGCATGTGCGGGCGCTATCTTCATGCGACACCTCCGACTGGTCGGATACCTGGCATTTTACCACGACTGATACGGCTACAGGTTCGGTCTGTGTCTCCCTCTGGATGGGAGAGGATAGTTGTATCGATATCTCAAGTCCATTCGCAACCGGTGAGGTTTGGGTGGGGCTGTATATGAACGCCGCTGAGGAATTGGGCGGTTTCGATTTGTTGATTGACTACGACCCCTCCTCCATGTCGTTTGAAATGGCTACCATTGCCACTACCGAGATTGAGGCCTGGGAATACTTCATTGACTCTATAGTAGACTCCAACAGGATTCGTCTGGTGGCAATAGCAGATGTAAACAATGGTCCGTTCCACCCACCTACGGAGTCACTGACTCCCAACGGGCTGGCTGTTCTGTTGCAGTTTTTCGTTGCTTTCGACAGCAACCTGTATGGGCAGTATCTGCCGATCGACTTCTACTGGGTAGACTGCGGTGTCAACACTCTAAGTAATGTAGACGGTAGCGAGGACTTTGTTGATCTGCAGATATATAGCGCCGAGAGTGTTCTCATTTGGGATGAAGACGACGATATCAACTACCCTGAAGGCTCACGGCCTGCCGGTTTGGGATTCAGCGATGACTGCCTGACCGATTTTCCTGATGCGCGCCGCTGCGCCATTTTTCAGCATGGTGGCGTCTGTGTTGCAGAGCCGGCACCCTGCCAATTGCAGTGTTTCACCAGTGCCATCACTTTTCCTGCAATCGAAGGTGGTCCCGACCCGACCAACGCTCTCTTCACGGTCAGTGAGGCGGGTGGCGGCAACTGTCCCTTTGCAGTTTCCTGGGATTCGAGTTGGTTTAGTGTTGTTCCCGACACCGGCACCACACCCGCTCAATTGACTGTCTCTATCGACATATCAGGTCTGGCAGCAGGTACTTACATCGATACCATCTGGGTAACCTCGCCGCAGGACCCGGACTCGGTGTCTGTCCGTATTCAGCTCGACCTGTCACCTGTTGGAGGTGATTTTGCAGCGTCCTTTACCGCCTCATCCGGCAGCCAGATGTACATATTCGATTCGACGGTGTCGGTCGGCGATGTCGTAGGCGTTTCCGTAGTCGGCAGCCCTGACGATTACGATGTGCCCTGGTGTGACGGGATAGGCTGCTGTATCAGCCACAGCCTGTACGATGCCTACTCTCTGGCGCGTGTTGCCGCCGACACTATTCATCTCACCGGTGGGTATCCGGGGGCGAACTGGCTCGACGGCTGGCTGGAAGTGCGCGACTCCCTCAGTATTGATACTGTGTTTGGGTCGATTGGCGTAGAAGCCCACGGCGCCTGGTACCAGGTCTCGCCGGATCGACACCGCCTGGAATGGCATGGCGGGCAGTCTGATGACGGTTGTAGCTGCTCTGATTGCGGCCGACTAAACCTCTACATCGTACTGGCCGGTACCACCCCTTCCTGCACAACCGTCTGGATCGCAGCCGACGCCGGTCTGGAAGCCGCCGTCCGGAACCACATTGGCAAGCCGACCAATACTGTCTGGCTATGTGATGTGGACACGATAACGAACCTGGATGCCTCAGGCCGCAGTATCTACGGTTTGGGCGGTATCCAGTACCTGATTGCGCTGGACACGCTTAATCTCTTCGACAACCAGATTACCGATATCGGCCTGCTGGCTGCTCTAACATCGCTAAGCTATCTTGATCTCTCCTACAATCAGACTTCAGACATCGAGTCACTGGCTGAAATGGATTCGCTGGTTTGGCTTAACCTCTTTGTCAACCAGATCATTGATATCACTCCACTGGCTGGATTGACGTCGTTGAGTTATCTGTATCTTGCCGATAACCAGATCGTTGTCATCACTTCGCTGGCGGGATTGGATTCGTTGGTTCTACTTAATCTGTTCAATAACCAGGTCGAAGACATCAGCCCGCTGGTTGCCAACAGCGGCCTGGCTGCCGGTGATACAGTTCACGTTTGGTATAACCCTCTGAATGACTCTTCCATCAATATCCACATTCCTGCGCTCACGGACAGGGGCGTCGTGGTTCGCTCCAAATTCCTTGTGTTCGACCCTGACACGCTTTATTTCTATGCCGATTCAGGTGGAACTAACCCGGCAGCGCAGCAAGTTCTGGTCAGCGAGGCGGGCAACTTCTACTCATTGGATTACACCATGGAGGAATTCACCTCCTGGCTGTGGCTCACTAATCCTTCTGGTACCACACCTGGCAGCACGATGGTGTATGTTGATATCACCGGCTTTTCGGTGGGCGGCTATTCCGATTCGATTGAGGTGACATCGGCCCAGGCCTATTACTCAACCAAGTCCGTCTACTGCAGTCTGGTGGTGAGCAGCCCGGACGCTGGCCTTGTCTTCCCCGACACCGGCCTGGAGGGCGCTATCCGGGATCATATCAGCAAACCGACCGGGCCGATTTATGTCAGCGATGTGGATACGATCACGTATCTGGATGCTTCGAGCCGCAATATCTCCGATTTGGGCGGTATCCAGCACCTAACTGCCCTGGACACGCTTGGTCTCGCCGGCAACAATATCACGGACATCAGCCCACTGGTTGCAAACGGGGGACTGGCTGGAGGTGATTATGTGGGCATACAGTATAATCCTCTAAGCGACTCCTCCATCTGTTCCCACATCCCGACTCTCACCGACCGGGGTGTGATAGTTTACTCCAACTACTTCCGCATTGATCCTCAAGCGATCTACTTCACGGCCGAGATAGGTGGACCGAATCCGGTGCCGGAGACACTTCGTGTCTACGAAGCCGGCGGGCAGACGGTACTAAACTATACGATCAGCAGGTCGATCACCTGGTGTGGGGCAGATGATACAACCGGCAGTACACCGGACAGCACTACCGTACATGCTGAAATCTCCGGTCTTGCTACAGGCAATCACTACGGTTACCTGATACTAACCTCGGCCCAGGCCTACAACTCCCCGGATACAAT
>JBDRNJ010000003.1:0-3127 GCA_043811375.1 bacterium
CAACAAGATGGTCGCACAAGTCAATTTAAGAGCGTCGTAGCACATAACATCAAGTCGGTTGTTTGTGTCCCAGTAAGGAGGGGTCGGCAGTTATTGGGAGCTCTATATCTCGATCACCACAGTATTCCCCATCTCTTTTCAGATGACGACAAGCAATTTGTCACCGTCATCGCCAATTTCATTGCCGCCGCGCTGTCGTTAGTCCAGGAAACACATGACGGTATCGTTGCGCATCGTGAACTACTCGAGGAATTGCGTGTGAAAGGAATGCGACAACCGTTCCTGACTCGCGATGAAAAGGTGATGGATATCCTCCGGAGAATACCGGAGATAGCCCAGTCGGGAACATCGGTTCTCATACTCGGAGAGAGCGGTACCGGAAAGGAACTGCTGGCGGACATGCTGCACGACATGAGTCCCAGGGCAAAGAGACCGTTTGTGAAACTGAACTGCGGATCTATTGCAGACTCGTTAGTCGAGAGTGAGTTGTTTGGAGTCGTCAAAGGGACAGCCACTGGCGTGGACGCCCGGGATGGCAAACTTGCTGCTTCCGATGAGGGTAGCCTGCTCCTCGACGAGATCGGCGATATGCCTATGGAGATGCAGGTTAAACTACTGCGTGTCATTGAACAGGGTGAGTTTCAGAAGGTAGGCAGTAACCGCACCGTGCACGTAGATACTAGATTTGTTTACTCCACCAATAAGTCGCTTGCCAACATGGTAAAAAGTGGGACGTTTCGTGAGGATCTGTACTATCGGGTAAATGTTCTCAGCCTCGAAATCCCTCCCTTGCGAAAGCGAAAAGGCGACATTGAGCTGTTGCTTGAGCATTACATAGGGCTGTTTTCTGCAGGCAAGAGCGCGCCGGTTCTATCGGGTGACGTCCGCCGGATCCTGATGGACTACAACTGGCCCGGGAACGTAAGAGAACTCCGCAACCTGGCCGAGCGGTTGTGCCTGTTGTATCCAGGGCATGACGTCTCCGAGGCTCATTTGCCCGCAGAGTTTACATCTGGCGGAGGACCACACTCTATCACCAAGCATGATGTTGACAGTGCCGAGGAGTTGAGGATCCGCGAAACCCTGGCCAGATGTGGTTGGAATAAGGCTCAGGCTGCTCGGGATTTGGGCCTGACAGTCTCAACATTGCGCCGTCGCATGAAAAAACTCCGCATCGAGAATTGAGTCCTCACTGTTATCCTTGCGACAGTTCGCATTCGGCCGCTTTCGTCGCATCATTAGTCTCCCCTTCTTACTGAATCACAAGTAGATCGGCAGTCCCGCACTAATCCGGTCGGTTTCGCACGTTAAGCAACTTTGTTCGAGCACACCAAGAGCTGACGCATCTACTATAGAATCAATGACTTACCTCCTGTCGAATCTTCCTCGTGGAGGTGGCACGTGACTTGTGTAGTTGATTGGCGTGGACCGAATCAAAAACGATCACGCATAGGAGACAGCACAATGCGCGTGCAATCAAGTCGAAAAGGTGTTTGGAGGCGGCTCGTCCTGCTGGCAATGCTATCAATTTCACTGTTCAGTTTCACCTGGCAGGCAACTCTTGCTGACGGCAATGGTGGTACGTTGCCGCCACCGCCACCGCCCGGCGATTCGACCGGTAGCGGCAGTTCGATAGATCCGGGCGGCACAGACCCTGGCTCGATTGGTATCGAGCCGGAGCATGAGTTGACCGCGTGGGATTTGATAGTGATGACGCTCCAAATTCTCCCATGAAGCAAACGGGACATTTGATCTGGCTCTGGAGAATTAAGTGGCGTATCTGACGAGAATAATCAGGCTGATCAACCTGCTGTGTTCGCGGCAGGTTGTATCTATGTCCACGATCCGCGACATATGCGGTATACCAAAACGCACAGCCTACAGACAATTGCAACAGATTTCACAGGCTGGGTTTCCGGTTCACTATGACGAGCGGATGCGTGGTTATCGGCTATACCGAGAAGGGACGCCGAACCTGTCACTGATTGGACCGGATGATACTGCAAGTATCTTGACAGCCTTAGTCCACCTACGAACGAGAGTGAATGAGTCGTACCGAGGTGAGGTTGACAACCTAGTCCACTGGGTCGTCTCAAGCTCTGCGTTGTCATTCGAAAAGGTGCTGCCCTTGCTTGGCAGCAAGCTGGAGGATATCTCCGCGCTTAGTGATCTCAGTCAACTCCTTTCTGAGGTTCGTATCCGAGCCGCCCTGGAATCAGACAGACAGGTTCGCATTGTCACCGATGCAGGAGTCTCGCAGACAGGGGGCAAGAGTGCTCAGCCTCTCTCGATGAGACACAAAGGTTCTTGGTTCGTGGTAACTGGTGACGTAGGGCACGAAACTTGGAACGAGTTGTCATCGGTGGTCAGCGTGTCCATCGACAATTGAAATAGGGCTGAGAGAACAGCGAGGACGATTCACTCGTAGCAACCGTCCAAGACATTTACAAGCGAATAAGATCGTCGGCGTTGGGGAGGGCGCCAGTGCTGGATTGATTCGAAGCTCAATTGATTCCAGGCGCTTTTGCTGATAGTCCTCGATGACCGCCGGTGTTACCTGGGCCAGATTTTTGAGCCGAGGATGAAATAGAGTCAAGAATGCTATGAAGGCATTGATTGCAGCTTTATAGCGTTTATGGGTATTGGGGGCACTGCGCAGTTTGACGTAGTCTGCATAATCCTGAAAGAAGCTGTCTATTCGTCTGTTTCTTGAGACCAGGCCGAGTTTTTCGACACGCTCAGAGTTTTTCATTTCCTCAATCTGCTGCTTGAGTACTCTGGCGTCCCTGAGCGCCCCGGCCTTGAGCCACTTGCGAGTGGGACCGGCAGCAACGACCACATAGTAGACTTTTTTGCCGCCTTTGCCCTTCTTGTGGTGAATGCTTGCCATAACTTACCGTTAGAATCATGTAATAGAATAGCGGATGCGGAGAGGATCGTGCCAATAACCTATTGTGTCACAGAGGGAAGTTGGTTCGAAGAAAATTATGGCGGAGAGGCAGGGATTCGAACCCTGGATAGAGGTGATACCCCTATAACGGATTAGCAATCCGCCGCCTTCAGCCTCTCGGCCACCTCTCCGTCGACTCAGAATAGCCCTGAGCGAACGGAATATACGCCTGCCCCG
>JBDRNJ010000004.1:0-168537 GCA_043811375.1 bacterium
CTGGATGTTTATAATAGGAAACGTTTGCATTCCTCGCTGGGCTATCGACCGCCGGACGAATTCGAGGCTCTGCTGAGAAACGAAACCATGAACCGCCAAACCGTCCTAACCTAAACGGTCCAAGGAAAGGGGTTCATTCCAGACCCACTCGGGATGGGCTCATGATCTTCTCAAGTATTTGCCACAAACAGCCACTCTAAAAGTCCCTTGCGTTGCCCCCGCCAACAACGTTAATTTGCGATGGCTAATAAAACAGGCTTGCCTGCCGGAGTGGTGAAACTGGTAGACGCAGGGGACTCAAAATCCCCCGGTAGCAATACCATGTCGGTTCAAGTCCGACCTCCGGCACCAGCTGAAGTAACAAGGGGAGTATGGGAGAATGAGCTACAACTGGCAATGTCCGTTCTGTGGACGCCACGCAACTTTAACGGAAGCGAGCCTCTGGAGTCACCAGAATCTCATATGTACATCTGACCAAGGTAAGGACGGAAATCTGAACTATGAGCTTCTGTACGTGGTTTGTCCAAATTCTGAATGTAAAGAGTATACCCTCCAAATTAGATTTTTCCAGCGAAAGCGAGTTGAGGACCAACGTGGCCTTCACAAGTACATAAACGGTGACCTGATTCTCCAGTATCAGATTCGTCCAAGAGGGTCTGCCAAGCCTTTTCCGGACTACATTCCAGAGGTTCTGAGAGAAGACTACGCCGAGGCCTGCTTAATCCTTCAAGACAGTCCGAAGGCGTCGGCCACTCTTTTCCGTCGATGCCTGCAGGGTTTAATTCGTCGATATTATCGGATAACAAAGAACACTCTATACGACGAGATCAAGGCACTCGAGTCGACTTTACCACCGGACCTATGGGATGCTGTGGATAGTATACGAGAAATCGGAAACGTGGGTGCACATTCGGAGAAGGACGTATCCAAGATTGTGGACGTTCCCCCCAAGGCAGCTCACGCACTCAGAGAGTTAATCGAACTTCTGTTTGAGGAGACCTACGTCAAGGATCATCAGCGGCAGCAGAGGATCAAGAAGGCCAATGAGGCCGCCCAGGATGTCAAGTCCCAGGAGTCTCCGCCGGATAGTAGCGTCGATAGTGAAACCGGGAATTGATACGGCAGCATTCTGCTTCTGGCCCCTATACCTTGACAGATCGGTATCGGCAGGCCTATATTGATCGAATACGCCGGGTGATACAACACGGCGTCTCGGTTGCGGTGGATTTGATGTCCAATGTAATATCAATCGTTGCCGATACAAGTGACATAACAGGTGACAACCAGTGAGGCCTACAAGACAATGAAATATCTCATTACCGGCGGAGCCGGGTTTATCGGCTCTAATATCGCCCGTCAACTGACGGGTCATGGTGAGCAGGTTCGTATCCTGGACGATTTCTCTTCAGGTCGGCGAGAGAATGTAGCCGACCTGCCCGATTCTGTGGAGGTTATCGAGGGCGATATCCGCGACTACCCGACCGTTGAGACCGCTGTCAAGGGTATAGACTACGTGCTGCACCAGGCGGCGTTGCCATCGGTGCCCCGTTCGATCAAAGACCCGCTGACCTCCAACGCCGTCAATATAGACGGCACCCTCAATGTGCTGGAAGCGGCCAAAAACGCCGGTGTCAAAAAGCTGGTGTTCGCCTCGTCATCGTCGGTGTACGGAGAATCGGAGGAACTGCCCAAGCACGAGGCCATGACTCCCTCTCCCCTGTCACCCTATGCCGTCACCAAAGTGACCTGTGAATATTATTGCCGGGTGTTCTGGCAATTGTACCGGTTTCCTACCGTCTGTCTGCGCTATTTCAATATCTTTGGACCCTATCAGGATCCGGGTTCGGAATATGCGGCCGTGGTACCCCGGTTTATCACTCGTTTTCTGGAGGGCCAGGCGCCTGTCGTCTATGGCGATGGTGAGCAGTCACGCGATTTCACTTATATTGACAACTGCGTGCAGGCCAATATCCTGGCGGCCACATCCGACAAGATCGTGGGCACTCACTTTAATGTCGCCTGTGGCGGCCAGTTCACTCTCAACGACCTGCTGGACAAACTGCGAAAGATTATCAGCGTCGATATCACCGCCCAATACGACCCGCCCCGACAGGGAGATATCCTGCATTCCTTTGCGTCGATCGACAAACTGGAAGCGCTCGGTTTCAAACCGAAAGTCGATTTCGAGGAAGGACTGCGCCGGACAGTTGAGTTCTTCCGCTCACAAACGTCGTAATTGACGTTGCATACTTACGGACCAACATCCTCCCGGTCAAATCGAGAACTTCCAGCCGCAATAGAATTCTATACCGGCTGATTCGTCCGGTGGACAGGAAATACAGTCAGTCTTGATTCTCGGATCGATAGTCCGGGCAAACCCCGAGTACTCAACTATCCCTACTGATTTGCATGGGAAAAGCGGCATCTGCTTGCGCCGTCGGGCTGCCTGCACGCGGCAGTTGACCATGTAGAAACAAAAAGAGTTATCGCTTTCGTCTCTGATCTCCTGCTCGTTGATGAAAGCGTAGAGACGGAATCCCAGCGCCTTCTTCAATCCTTCCAGACCGCTGTCGGGAGAGATATTGTGCCGGGCCATAATGCGTTTGGCTTCGATTACGGTGAATTTCTCCCAGGCTTCACGGTCGAGTTCGATAGCCGCCCCCATACCGATTTTTTTCTCGACCGCCTGAAACCACAGTCCGTCATGGGCCAGCCAGTTGCGGGCAAAATCACCCAGCATCCCCTGCATCAGCTCGCGGCTTAACTTGTCCGGTTGTTGCATCTGCCGTCACCTCTGGTACGTTTGTCATTTCTCTTATCTGCCGATTGGTCAAATCTATTGGCAAAAACCGGTTTTTAACACTATTTTTCTATATCCGGCCGGCTGGCCGACATTATTATTTCAACGGGAGCAGATTCTGTTCTCGAATGAGCCAACTGGGAGCCTTGAAATCCGGAGATTTAAGAATATGACAAACGTATCTCGATACCTGGTAGTCCTGCTGATCACTCTCTGGGCGAGTGAGGTCCATTCGGGAGAACTGGACCGGGATCTGGCTGAAACCATCCTTAACCGTCAGTCTGACGAATTAGTTGCGGTCTGGGTAGCACTGCCACCGGTACACGATGTCGCTACTTTCAAAGCATCTTTAAGCGCTCAGGTCAATACCCGGACGGCTCGTTACCGTCTCGCGGTCGACCGGCTGCGGCGTGATCACAGCGATGCTCAACAGGCGGTGGTACAGAAGCTGCGGCAACTGCAGGCAGCAGGTCTGGCAGCGTCGATTAAGCCCCACTGGATTGCCAATATCGTAGAAGCCGAGGTAGCAGTCAGCGAACTGGCTGCCCTGGCCGCCCGCCCTGATGTTAGGACAATCTTCGCGGTGCCGAAAATCACTGCTATCAAACCGACACGGGTTGATTGGGCACCATCAATGGCCGCCGGAGTGGAGGACAACCTGAAGTTCATCAACGCCGATGATGCCTGGGCCGCCGGATACACCGGAACCGGACGAGTGATCTGCTCCTTTGATTCGGGTGTGGACGGGTTGCACCCGGCTCTCTTTAATGGTTGGAAAGGCCACGACGGTGACTCCGCCGCTGCCTGGTTTGACCCGCGCGACAGGGAGTCGTTCCCCCATACAATATCCGGCGTGTCGACAAGTCACGGCACTCAAACGATCGGCATTACAGTCGGGCACGATGATGTTACCGGCGACACGGTCGGCGTGGCACCGGGCGCCATGTGGATTGCAGCGGCCGTCATTGATATTCCGGGCACTTCCATCATCGACGCTTTCGAATGGGCGGCTGATCCGGACGGCGACCCCAATTCCATTGACGACCTGCCCGACGTTATCAGTCATAGTTGGGGAGTACCGGATATCGGCTGCGCAAACATCTTTTATGACATGATCGACAATGTCGAGGCCTTGGGAATTGTCAACATCTTTGCCGCCGGTAACGATGGTCTCCCTTGTGATACGTGCCCCGGCACTGTCCGCAATCCGGCCAACCGGGCCAATGACTCCCTGGACTGCTTTGCGGTCGGCAACATTAACAGCTCGATCACTCCGCCTACGGTTATAGGCAGTTCCTCCCGTGGGCCATCCGACTGCAACGGCGCCATCAAGCCGAACGTCACCGCCCCCGGTGGCGGCATCAGGACTTCCACACCCGGTGATGGTTATGCCACACTGGGCGGCACCTCGGCAGCGACACCCCACGTGGCTGGGCTGGTAGCCCTTTTGCGGCAGAAAAACTCCAACGCCACCGTGGATGAGATCAAACAGGCTATTATCGCCGGCGCCAGGGACTTCGGCTACAGCCTGCCCAACAACGACTACGGCTGGGGTATAATCGACTGCATGGCGGCACTCAATGCCCTGTCGGCAATCAATGTCAGGGGGAACGTGAGGCTTTTCGAGTTTGATCATCCGTCGATAGCACCGGGTGATATCGTTGCCGGTACTGTGATCCTGCAGAACATCGGGGAGCCGGTGACCGATGTGTCGGCTACATTGACCGGTTCCGACCCGTCACTGACAGTGCTGAACGGCAGCGCTTTCTTCGGCAATATCGGTGAAGGGGACACCGTGCGCTCGACTGACAGTATCCGGGTGATCGTCTCCGACACCGTGACGGAAGGTTCTATCCTATCGCTCGACATGGTGCTATCCGGCAATGGGTACAGTCAGACGGTCAAGTTGTACTTCGTGGTAGAGCCGGTCAGCCAACGGCTGTTTGTGACGCACAACGCCGGGCGGGTCAGTTTCACCGTCGGCAATTTCGGCACTTACAGTATGGGTCCCAATTCCTTTTTCCCGGCCGGTGGACTGGGCTTTACGTTCGACGGCAGCACCGACGACATTTATGAATGCGGGTTAATGATTGCCACCGATGCCGACCATGTATCCGACGGACTGCGCAATGCCGCCGGGGAGCCGGACGGTGACTTCGCCGTGCTGCCGGGCGGCAACATCCAACTGCGGCAACCCGGAGCGGTCGCCACCGAGGAGACTTTCGCTCGGTTTGATGACAGCCGGACCGGGAATCCGCTGGGAGTAGAAATCGCTCAGCAGACTTATGCTTTTGACTATCCTCCCTACGATCAACTGATCATCATTCGCTACATTCTGACGAACACTAATCCCTACGACCTGATGGGAGTGTACGTGGGGTTGTATGTCGACTGGGATGTAAACTCCTACGGCGCCAATGCCGGCGGCTGGGACTATGACCACGAGTTTGCCTGGACAGCCTACAACACGGCTTTCGAACTGGTGGATTACCGGGGTGTTAAAGTTGTCCATGGGCAACCGGCCACCACCGTCACGGCCAGAGCCGATATTCTGGCTTACTATCCGGAAGGACTCACGGAACAGGAAAAGTACTCATCGCTCACCCAGGGTTTCGCATCCGATTCCACCTATATGAACGCCGCCAACGATCTGCTGCAACTGGTGGCTGTGGGACCATTGACATTAGGCTCCGGTCGGCCGGACACGGTCGCTTTTGCAATGCTGGCGGGCAACACGTTTGATGACATTGCTCTGACAGCTCTAACCGCGCAATGTGCTTATACCCGTGAGGTCATGGGAATAAGTGGTGTGCAGGAGGCTATAGACAGTATTTACCCGTCACCTGATTCAACCCGGGATCTCCTGGTCACCAACAGGTCGATCAGTATTCAATTCAACCAGGCAATAGCAGCCGGATCGCTGGCGGATCACTTGTTCGTGAATAGCGCCAAAGGTGATATATGGTCTCCCCCGGTTTACGATTCGCTCAATTTCGTGGTCACGCTCAACCACACCACCGACTATTTGCTGTCGCTGGACACCATCGAACTGATCCTTGACCCTCAGATCGTACCGGGGTCCAACTGCCCTCTGGATCATAGCTTCATCGATACATTCTTCATCGGAGCCGCCGTTTATCCGGGTGATGCCAACAACGACGGCGTCGTCGACGAGCGCGATATTCTTCCCATAGGACTGCACTGGAACAAAATCGGTCCGGTCAGAGCCGACAGCGGCGATATATCGTGGACGATGAAACCGGCGCACGCCTTTGTGCCGGATCGCCGATGGACTCCGGCCACGGCGGTCTTTGCCGACGCCGACGGATCGGGACTGGTCGACACCTTTGATATCTGCGCCGTTGCCGGTAACTGGTCGCTGACACACAACGGCGCCCGGCATGCTACCGGCGATAACTGGAGTGTTGTCCTGAAGCAGCTTGATGGTGACCGTCGTTTACAATTGCGAGCAGCGCTGGAAACCTGCCCGGACAGTCGCGGTAAGCAGGAATTGATCGGTATCCTGCAAACAGCTCCCGAGGATGAGTCTGCCGGTCTGCCGAAAACGTACCAACTCTACCAGAACTATCCCAATCCCTTCAATCCCAGCACCGTGATCCAGTTCTACCTGCCCCGGGAAAGCCACGTGACGCTGGATATCTACAATATACTGGGGCAGAAAGTGGTAGTGTTGCTGGATGACCACGTGGGACGGGGTTTCCGTCAGGTAGTCTGGAACGGAGTCGACCAGTCCGGCCGGGCCGTGGCATCGGGAGTTTACTTCTACCGGCTGGAAACAGATGAGGTTACGTCGACAAAGCGCATGACCCTGCTCAAGTGAGGTCGCATCGTACCGATCATGTTTCCTGCTCTGACAGAAATGGGACCGCCCTGACACCTCCGGTTTTTTCTATAATAGCCGCTTCGTCCGAGGTCCGGCAGACGGCAATCAACCGTTCGGTCGGAATCACCGACATATCCAGGTCACCACGAAAGCGATACTCCTGCTCGGCGCGCCAGTCTGTTTTACGACCGATCGACTGGCTCAACCAGGTAGCTGCGCCGGCGCTCAGCTTGTGATCGACTGTGGAATACTCAACAGGTCGGATTCCTGACAGGACAGCCTGCTCTCGCTCGATTCCAATACCATAAGGCTCAAAAGACATTTGCCGATACCGCGACCGCCAGCGCATCAGCGAGACCATATCTGCCGGGGTCGTCGCCGAAAAAGAAACTGTTTTTATGCCGCCCGGCATCTTCTTGCCGGATGCTACCAACCGACCGGTTGCAAGAATGTTCAGCAGGGTGCAGAAACCACTATGAGGGTAGTCCTCAGACTGAATTATCGCCAGGTAATAATCGATCAGCCACTCGGTCGGCCAGGCTGAGTTCGAAGCACGGGTCCAGTGAATCAGGTACTTGTCAGTCAGCTGATGGAGTTCCGGGTTCAGGTGGTGGCTGTCAATCGTGTAGGCCAGTGGCTGTCTGCGTGGCTGGTGCGATACCCGAAATCTTTCATCAACTGTCTTTCCACGACTACCCGCCTTTCGCAGAAATCGATCCATGTGGCCATTACCGCGAACGGAGACTGGAATCAGCAAACACGCAGCTTCAACTACTGCCTGATCGCGTAATAGCCGGTGGCTTTCTATTGCGTCGCTCTCCCTGTGCTTGCCAACCGGGATAAAGTCTACCAGCGCCGAATCAAGCTCAAACTCGGCAATTGCTCGCTCTTGCTCGACAGCCGATTCCCGGGCGGAGTCAGTCAGCATAAACAGCTTCAATTCCATTTTCTCCAACGATGCCACCGCCGTCAGAAGGTCCCAGGTCGGCATCCCCAGCGACGAGCAAATAGCATACCCCTCGGATTTCAGCCATCGGATGGCGGCTACTGATTGCCGCACCCAATCGTCCCTGCCGGTAGGCCGCAAAGGCTGGCGCGAAAGCAATATGGCCGCTGTTTTTTTCACAGATTCAATAACTCCGGGCACCCCCGAAACACCACCAAAGATAATAACTCGCAGGTCAGGGGAAAACAACCCCACAGCGACCAGTTCTTGTAGAGCAAGCCTCGGCGCAGGCTGTGCCATAAGTCCGAATCGTGCAGTTTTGAGGGTGGCGTCAGGTGACTCGCCGAGACTTGCCGCCGGTGGCAGGAGTAGGACTCCGGCCCTGCTTTTTTTGAATAACGGGAACAAAAATCTTGGCTCCGCAGTTAAAATAATAGTTTACAAAATCGTAATGATTATGTATGATCATTCGATTATATGCTCAGTGGCAACCGGTTGATTGCCGCTGGGTGGAGAAAGACAATGAGAATATCGTCAGTTGAAGAATACGGATTGAGATGCCTGGTGGCGCTGGCGCGACAGGGAATTGCCGGCCAGATATCAATATCGGATATCGCCGAGGCCGAGGGTCTTTCTACGGCTTACGTGGCCAAGCTGCTGTCGATCTTGCGGCGGGCCAGGCTGGTGCGGGCAGTTCGTGGTCGGCATGGTGGCTTTTGCATCGCCCGCCAGCCTGACCAGGTGACTTTGCTGGAGGTTATCACCGCTCTGGGAGGTCCGCTGATATCTCCCGATCATTGCTCGCGTTTCACGGGACAGATGAATCAATGCGTGCATACGGGCAATTGTTCCGTTCACGAGATTCTCGATAGTCTGGCCGGCAACCTGAGCGAATGGCTGGCTGGCACCACCTTGCAGGATTTGATAAAACACAAACGACCCGACAGCTCCCGTCCTGACCAACGCGAGGGACTGACACCGATACCGGTCACAGTGGACGGGATTGGGCCGACGGACGTTGACAGTCATCGCAGTTGACGAAGCGGAGAAGATTAAGGAATAGGACCAAAGAATAATGGCAGAGAACAAACCACTGTTTGAGTTTAATAACCTGCACGTGGAAGTGGCGGGCAAAGATATTGTTCGCGGGGTTTCGCTCAAGATATTCCCGGGACAGATTCACGCCATCATGGGCCCCAACGGCTCGGGCAAGTCATCGTTGTCGCACGCCCTGATGGGTCACCCTGATTACCGCATCAGCCAGGGGGAAGTCACCCTCGAGGGTGAGAATCTGCTCGAAATGAGTGCTGACCAGCGCTCGCGCGCCGGTCTGTTCCTGGCATTTCAGTATCCGCTGGCGATCCCCGGCGTGTCAGTGGCCAATTTCATGAGAGCCGCTGTCAAGGCTCATCGCGGCAAGGATGCCGAAATGTCGGATTTCCGCAAGTTGTTCCTTAAGGAGATGGCAGCGCTGTCGATTGACCGCTCATTTGCCACCCGGTATCTCAACGACGGCTTCTCCGGTGGTGAGAAGAAGCGCGTGGAAATACTGCAGATGTCGATGCTCAACCCCAAAATGGCCCTGCTGGACGAAACCGATTCAGGTCTCGATATTGATGCGCTCAAGATCGTATCGGATGGAATCAACCGTTTTCACAACGACCGGAACTCTATCCTGCTGGTGACCCACTACCAGCGGCTGCTCAATTATGTCAAACCGCAGCACGTGCACGTGATGATGCACGGACAACTGGTCAAGTCCGGCGGACCGGAGCTGGCCCTGCAATTGGAAGAAAAGGGCTATGACTGGATCGAGCAGGAGCTGGCCAAACGGGTGCAGGTGTGACGATGTCGGACTCAACCGGGCATAATCACGATAAGCTGGCTTCGCTCAATGCGGACTACGCCGTCCGCTATGGGTTTAAGGACCCGGTGAATTACTTCCACAAAGGCGCCCGGGGAATCAACCACGAAGTAGTCGAGATGATCTCACGGATGAAAAAGGAACCGTCGTGGATGACCGCCAAGCGCCACGAGGCTCTCGATATTTTCCTGTCAAAGCCGATGCCACAGTGGGGCAACACCGACCTGCTGGGCGAAATCGACTTCGATAATATCTACTACTTCATGAAACCGGTGGCCGAGCAAAGCAAGGACTGGGCCGACGTGCCTGATTACATCAAGAAGACATTCGATCGCCTGGGTGTTCCGGAGGCGGAGCAGAAGTTCCTCGGCGGCCTGTCGGCGCAGTACGAATCGGAAGTGGTCTATCATTCGATGCGGGATGACCTCAAGAAATTAGGCGTGGTCTTTCTCGATATGGACAGCAGTCTGCGGGAACGCGAGGACATAGTGCGCAAGTACTTCGGCTCCGTCATCCCGGCTACCGACAACAAGTTCGCCGCCCTGAACTCAGCCGCCTGGTCGGGAGGGTCGTTCATATACGTACCGCCCGGTCTGGATGTGAAAGTCCCGCTACAGGCTTATTTCCGAATCAACGCCGAAAATATGGGCCAGTTCGAACGCACGCTGATTATTGCCGATAAGGGTTCCCGCGTACACTATATCGAGGGTTGCACGGCGCCGGTTTATTCTTCCGACTCGCTGCATGCGGCGGTGGTGGAAGTTATCGCCCTGGAAGGTGCCTACATTCGTTACACGACTATTCAAAACTGGTCTCGCAATATTTTCAACCTGGTAACCAAACGCGCTTCCGTGTACGCAAACGCCACCGTGGAGTGGGTTGACGGCAACCTCGGTTCCCGCCTGACCATGAAGTATCCCTGTATACAGCTTCTGGGAGAAGGCGCCCGGGGGGAGATACTGTCGGTCGCCTTTGCCGGAATCGACCAGCATCAGGATACCGGCGCCAAGGTCATCCATGCCGCACCGCGAACTTCATCGCGTATCACCTCCAAGTCGATTTCAAAGGACAACGGGCGCGCTTCTTATCGGGGGCTGGTGAAAGTGTACAAGAATGCCCGGGATTGTCGGGTATCGGTCGAGTGCGACGCCCTGCTCATCGGTGAAAAAGCCCGGTCCGACACTTACCCGACCATGGAAATCGACAATGACGGCGCTCGCGTGGAACACGAAGCGCGGGTCTCGAAGGTAGCCGAAGAACAACTGTTTTATCTGACCAGCAGGGGACTGAGCGAAGACGAGGCCCGGCTTCTGATCGTCAACGGCTTTATGGAACCGTTCACCAAAGAGCTGCCGATGGAATACGCGGTGGAGTTGAATCGGTTGATTGAGCTCGAGATGGAAGGATCGGTGGGGTAATTATGAACCAGCTTTCTACAACCACCGGCTCAACCGACTCCGCCTGCTATATTGACGAGCATGTTCCCGTGCTGCAGCAAGGTCCGCAGTGGCTGCAAAAGCAACGGCGGATATTTCGAGAGGCATTCAACAACCTGCCTCTCCCCCGTCGCGGCTTGCACTTCTGGCGCTACAGCGACCCCGGCAAGTTTCTGATAAGCGGTGACATGCTCAGCAAGAAAACGCCATCGACCGAACCGGCGGCAATCGAACGGGCTGCTCTGGCCGGTCTGGAGCCGGCCAACCTTTGCGGAGTCGTAACCGACACCGGCGGCCGGGAGATCAAGTTGCACGGCCTGGCCGAGGAAATGCCACCGGGGATGATTGTCAGTTCCCTGTCCGACGCCGTCGATCGACATAGCGACCTGGTCGAGAGCTATCTGTACCGGCTTGTAAACGGCCAGACGGCCAAGTTTGAAGCGCTCAATAGTGCTCTCTTTAATGACGGCATTCTGATCTACGTGCCGGACGGCGTCACCGTCGAAAAACCGCTGCATTTGCTGCGTCTGGCCGGACAAGCCGGGTCGGTGCATTTTCCACGCCTGCTGGTAGTGGTCGGGCGCAATGCCGAACTTACACTGGTTGATGAATATGACGGTGGTTCGCCCGATATCACCGACGGCATCAGTCATGTTAACTCTGCCGTGGAGATATTCGGTCTTGAGCAAAGCCGCATTCGCTATGTTTCGCTGCAACGCCATCTGTCGGGCAATGTGACCTATATGACCTGTCGGGCACGAGTCGAGCGCGGCGCAGACATACTTACGGTCCCGCTAGTATTCGGATCCTCGCTGGCCAAGCAGAATTTTGACGTTATTCTCGATGGCGAAACGGCTCAGAGCGATATCTTCGGGTTGTTGTTCGGAAGCGGACATCAGCATCTGGACAACCATACCCGACAACATCATGCTGCCGCCCGAACGAACTCTCACATTGATTTCAAAGTGGTTCTCAGGGACCGGGCGGTGTCGGCCTACACCGGGCTGATTCGAATCGACCAGACCTCGCCGAGTTGTGAAGCCTACCAGGAAAACCGCAACCTGATGCTCAACGACGGCACTCGCGTCGAGACCATTCCGGAACTGGAGATTCTCAATGAGGACGTCCAGTGCTCCCACGGCGCCACCACCGGCTCCATCGACGAGATGATGAGGTTCTATCTGAACTCGCGCGGTATCCCTCCGACAGAGGCGATGCGGATGATTGTTTCCGGTTTTGTTGAAACCACCCTCCAACGGATCCCGGAGGATCTACAGGCACGAATTCGCGGCTACGTTGCCGAGCGTCTGGAGAATCTATAGTTATGGCTGAGTATACTAAAGTTGCTAAAACCACAGAAATCCCCCGTGGGAGTGTCAAAGCTTTTGAGGTCGGCCACCATCGGTTGGTCATCGCTCATACCGACGACGGCTTCTATGCCATGGCCGATGAATGTTCACACGATTGGGCTCCGATCGGTGACGGCACCCTGCACGGTGACGAGATCATCTGCCCCCGACACGGAGCCCGCTTCAGCGTCATAGATGGAAGTGTGAAAGCGCCACCGGCCGTGGCGCCGCTGCAAACGTATCAGCTTCGGCTGGAGGGTACCGACATCCTGGTAATGCTCGACTGAACTTGAAGGAATATATTGATGAAACGAATCCAGACGCCACCGGCGACCGCCCACGATCAGATTGCGGCGGACATAACCGACTGCCAGCTCGACCACGAGAACATCAAGGCTGATTTTCCCATTCTCAATCAAATGGTAAACGATCACCCGCTGGTTTATCTCGACAACGCGGCGACAACGCAGAAACCGCGTGCGGTTATCAACGCTTTGATCGAGTATTACCGTAAAACCAACGCCAACATCCACCGCGGCCTGCACACCCTGGCGGAACGGGCTACCGATGCCTATGAGCAGACGCGTCGCCACGTAGCGCAATTTATCGGCGGTGTCGATCCCCGCGAGATAATCTTCACCCGTGGTACCACCGAAGCAATGAATCTCCTTGCCTACAGTTGGGGCGAAGCCAATATCAAAGCAGGCGACGAAATTGTCATCACCGAGATGGAACATCACGCCAACCTGGTGCCCTGGGTCATCCTGGCCCAAAAGAAGCAGGCGGTTCTCAAGCGCATACCGATCACACTGTGCGGGCACCTGGACCTTAGTGAAATCGACAGCATCATCACTCCCCGGACCAAGCTGTTGAGCTTGACCCATATGTCCAACGTGCTGGGAACGATCAACCCGGTCACCGAATTGGCCGAACTGGCCCGGAAACAGGGTGCCGTAGTGATCGCCGACGGCGCTCAGGCAGTGCCGCACCTGCCGATTGATCTGACAACTCTGGGGGTCGACTTCTATGCCTTTTCTTCGCACAAGATGCTGGGGCCGACTGGTGTCGGCGTTCTCTGGGGTCGACGGGAACTGCTTGAAGCCATGCCGCCGTTTAACATGGGTGGCGAGATGATCCGCGAGGTTCGTTTTGACCGTGTTACCTGGGCTGATTTGCCGTACAAGTTTGAGGCCGGCACGCCCAATATCGCCGACGTGGTCGCATTTGATGCCGCCCTGACCTACCTGGAGACTCTCGGTATGAACAACGTGCGTCAGCACGAGATAAACCTCATGCGTTACGCCATCGAACGGATCTCGGAACTGCCGGGAATCAAAATCCAGGGTCCGCAGGAGTCTACCCAGCGCAGCGGAGTGATATCGTTTACCGACAGTGAGATTCATCCTCACGACATCGGCACTTTTCTCGACAGCCGGGGAATCGCCATCAGAGCCGGACACCACTGTGCCCAGCCGTTGATGCGCATCCTGGGAACGGTCGCCACCGCCCGAGCGTCACTATACATTTATAACGACCAGAGTGATATCGATGCCCTGGTCGCAGCTCTCAAAGAAATGAGGAGATATTTCGGAGTATGAACGAATCACTTGATGACATGTACCGAGACATAATCCTGGATCACTACCGGTCGCCACGGGGAAGGAAACCGCTGCCCCGGGTTGATATCACCTCCGACGGCACCAATCCCTCCTGTGGAGACGAGATAACTCTCGAGGTGCAGCTTGACAACGGCACCGTCAAGGACGTTCACGTTGACTGCCGGGGCTGCGCCATCTCGGTTGCATCCGGCTCCATGCTGGCCGAGATCGTCAAAGGCAGATCGATTGCCGACGCCAAACGGATCGCCGAAATCGTCCGCAGGATGCTCAAAGGTGAAGAGGTCGAGGTTCCCGACGACCTGGAAGACCTGGACGCCCTGCAGGGGGTGCGCAATTTCCCGGTACGCATCAAGTGCGCCCTGCTGGCCTGGGTGACCTTCATGCAGGGAATAAAAGACCACGAGAATGGTCGGCGCGACGGGCGTACCCACGTGTCGACCGAAGATGACGAATAATACATTCGATTTACAAGCTGAAACCAATGGCAACGCCAACTAAAGAAGACGTAAACATCGCCCTGAAATCGGTGCTGGACCCGGAGATGGGTCTGAGTATCGTTGACCTGGGGCTGGTCTATGATATCGACATAACTCCTGAGAACGACGTTCAGATCAAAATGACCCTGACCACTCCAGCCTGTCCCTATGGCGAAATGCTCGTTACGCAGGCCCAGCGCGCTGTCGCGGAAATAGACGGCGTGCACCAGGCTCGTATTCTCCTGGTCTGGGACCCGCCCTGGGACCCGAAGGAGATGTGCTCCGACGCCGCCAAGGACGTTCTCGGCATCTGGTAGACAACCGAGCGACACCGGTACCCGTTCGGCCGCGGCGCCGACTCGCGTCTCCCGCCTTAGGATCACACCGCATCACATGGCTACGATGTTGACAGCAGCCTTCAAACGAGTCTATATTCCTGTAAAGTTGTGAAGTGATGTCGACGATAACGGTGATATGAATATCTCGCGCTACATGAACGAGCAAATGGTCAAACTTCAATTGGAGACAACCATCGACCCGCCCGAAGAAGGTGTCTCGGTTGAGAAGTGGCGTCAGCAGGCCAAAGCGCGAATACTGTTTGAACTGGTTGATCTGCTGGACGAGAACGCTCGTGTCGGCAACCGCAATAAACTGCTGTTGGATTTTGTCAACCGTGAAAAGAAAGCCAGCACCGCCATCGGCAACGGCATAGCCCTCCCGCATATCCGGTCTAAACATGCTTCAGAGTTTATGATCGGTTTCGGTCGGTCCAGCCAGGGTTACGATTTTGATTCACCCGACGGAGAACCCACTCATCTTTTCTTTATCATGGCCGCGCCTCCCTACGATGACAACCTGTATCTGAAAGTGTTTAAGACGATGGCGGAGATGCTGCGTTATGATACGTTTCGCCGGGAACTGATGGAGGCGTCCTCTCCCGGTGAACTGATCCGCACTATCCGCGCCATGGAATGACCGACAGCCGAACAGCACCGGTTTCAGTAAAACACCCCTGAATGTGCAGTGAAGGTTAGTCAGTTGACGGCACCGAGGTGCGTTGCCGTCGCTCGCGAAACAACTGTCCGATCTCGGCACCGATGATGAAAATGACCGCCGAGTAGTATGTCCAGAACACAACCACCACCAGCAACACGTAGGTGCCGTAGATGCGTTTCAGGGAGGCAAAGTTGAATATGTAGTAGCCAAATGCCTGCCGGGCCAGTTCCCAGAGTATGGTGGCCCAGAGCGCGCTGACCAGACTGACTCTTTTTTCGAGCCTGGCGTAGGGTACCAGATGGTAAAGAGTAAAGAAAAACACCAGGGTTAACAGCAACGACACGGCCCGATACAAGATGTTCTCAACCATATCCATTCTGAGAAATCCCAGCAGTCTGATCTGATGGGCGACATCCTTGAGAATCTCCACCACCGGCAGTGACATGGTCGACACCACAAAAGAGATCAACACCAGCAATATCATGCCCAGGTCGCGAGCTTTGGCGACCACGGCCGGTTTGTCGGCGGCGCCGCGGTAGATACGGTTGAGGATTGTCCGCATGGAACTGAAAAGTCCACTGGCGGCAAACAACAACCCGATCACTCCCAACATAACGGCCGGCCCCTTGTAACCCTGCAACTCGATCAGGAAAGTTTCCAGACGCGACAGGATAATTTCTCTGGCGAACGCGGCGTACTGTTCGTACGGCACGAAACGATCGATGTAAGAGCTGACCTCCCGTTCCAGCGATTCCAGTGGAAAGGCCTGCAGGAAATGCACCAGCACGGCAAAGACGATGAGCACAAATGGAATGGTGCATACCAGAAACGAGAAGGCCAGACCGGCCGCCGACAGAAAGACGTGATCCTCATCGGCGCGCCGCCACAGCCCACCCAGGTAGTAACGGCCGAAGTTTCGAACCGCCGATAACGACTTTCTAAAACTAATCATTACTTATAGTCAAGCGGGATGGCGATTGCCCGCTAATGACTTCACTATCCAACCCGGTTAAGACCGACCGGTGCCGACACGCCGCCGGGGATCACCCCGTTGGCATCATTTCTTCTTGACCTTGTCCTTTGACAAAACACTGTGAAATTCGTTGAAGACAAAGTCCTGCGGCCGGTCGGTAAACGGCCCCAGCTTGAATTCCGTTTTGGGGCTGCTTATCGTTTCCCTGAAATAAGTATTGTGACCGCCGCCGTCAGTCACCCCCATAACTACCGGCATAGTGAAATCGGGATCGACACCTTCGATGGTCACTTTGACGTCGATATAGTAATCTTTGTCGGTCTGGTCGATCTTGTACTCCGCCTGGAAGTGGGGGAAGTTTCGTCCGTACAGCCATTGCTTAGAGAACCAGTCGAGCGGTTGCCCGTAGTGTTTTTCAGCCAGAGTGATAAAATCGTGATTGGTATACTCACCCGACAGACCGGCCAGGGCGAACTCCTGCACGAACCGCAGGAAATTCTGTTCACTGCCGGTGTTCAGGTCATACATCAGGAAGCGCAGCATGTGCATCAACCAGACACCTTTGTTGGCGCGTATACCGGCGTCGGTACGTCGACCGGCCGCCAGCGGCATGTCTCTTTTTCGTTCCACGTCGGTGAAGATGGAATCGCGGCGGCTGCGCAGGTTGGTTTGATAGGTGACACCCTGTTTGTTGTGCAGAAACATCAGGCCCAGATAGCGCGGCAGAGCATCGGCAATCCAGGCTTCTCGGTCGGAAGCCGGGCGCAGCAGCGTCCCGAACCACTGGCGGGCGACAGCCTCACCGGCCAGCACATCAAACCCGCCGACCACCTCCATCGGCGTCTCGGTGGCACAGGCCATCTGAGACGTCATGATCAGACCCGGCATGCTGGCCGCACGTTCCGGAACTACGTATTCGACAAATGTACCCGGCGGCGACCCCAGGTAAGTGGTCAAATAATTGAAGGCGTCCTTTATAGAACCCTGAAACATCTCATCAGACACAAAACATGTCAACAACCGCTTGGAGAGGTTGCGCAGTTTGAGAACGTTGAGCACGATGCCGACATCGGACGCAACCGCGATAGTGTCGATGTCGGACGTGTAAACATGAAAATAGAAATCGTTGTACGGATTTGATGACGTTACCGTAAACCGGTCCCGTTTGCCGTCCAGTTGCTCCACGGCGCTCATTCCCGAAACATAGTAGTTATAATTGTGAGGTACGGTAAACGTGAATTCATGGGGACAAGCGGCGGGGTCTTCAACGTAGGGCAGGCAGCGGTCGTATTTTTTGCCCTTATACCAGAACGTGAACACCAGCGTATCGCCCCGGTGGTGGTACTGCGGCAGGATAATGCCTATGAAGTCGAAGTCCTTGCGGCGATGATATTCCACCGGTTGTCCGTTGAAGTGGATGGAATCCTCTTTGAGTTGCGCCGGCAGAAACAACGAAACGAACTTCAGGCTGTCGGCGTTCAGGATGACATCAATGGTTATCTCGGCGTGATCCAGAGCGAATCCGTCAATACCGCCCATTTCCAGCTGACCGCTCTTGCTGACGATCGTCGTGGGATATTCAATGACCGACATCCGGTCATCGTCATTGATGCCAATTTCCTGGCCCTGAAAGGAGGCGCCCGGCGCCGCTATCAGATCGCTCACGCCCAGTTCGTAGTCTATAGCCACCTGTTCCGGGCGGTTGGGATCGAAGGAGAACACGTAGCGGTTGAAATCGATCCAGAAATACCCGTCGTCGGTTCTTTCATACAACGATCGCAGCAACTGGAAATAGTTGTCGTAGGTGTGCAGTATAATCGGCCGAAAAAATTGTTCACCCTGGGCTTGTTTGGCGATAGTGAAGGTTTTCCACTTGAGTTCCTTTTGCTCAAAGGCGAACTTCTCCTTCAGCAGCAGGTCAAAGTCGTCAGCCATACGGATAAAGGCAACTTCGAAGTCCTCATCTACAATACTGTCGTTCGCCACCCCGGCCAGAGCCTGCCGCTCGAGATGCGAGGAGATGCTGATAGTGGCGTTGCCCTTGCCGGTGAATATAGCTGTTGTCGGCCGACCGTCGACATATCGCAACAGGTGTATGTAGCCTTCGTGAAACGTGAAGGTAGCCAGGTCTTTTCGGTAAACAAAGTCCTTGATTTCAGCCCGTTCGCCCATGTTGTTGAGCAAGTCCATGTCCAGTGCGGCATAGTCGAATTTGAACTGCTTGAAAAAATCCGATTCGCCGTGAGCCATCACGACCGGCAGGACTACCAGAACTGCCGCCAATAAAAACCATCTTGCTTTCATATCTTCATCCACGTTTGAAGTTTAATGCTACTGAATGATAACGTAAGAAACTCTCCTTTGTTGAATCTCCCCGTCATTAGTTTCTCCAGAGTCATCAGCTTTCGGAGGCAAACTACACCAATAATCAATCAAAATCAATCTCGACCTGAACAGAAAATCCGTTCACTGCCGCTGCCGGGCAAGGCTTTTTGGTTGGTATTGAAGGAACCTGAGCGTATATTCATAAGTTGATAAAAAGATAACAACATGCGCGTACTGGTACAGAGAACAACGGGTGCGGAAGTCTTTATAGATGGCGCCTTACACAGCCGAACCGGGGCCGGACTGTTGCTTTTGGTGGGCACCAGGATCGGCGACAGCCGGGAATCATGTGCATTCCTGGCCGACAAGGTCGTCAATCTGCGGATATTCGAAGATGGCCAGGGCAAAATGAACCGGTCGGTGCTTGAAATCGGTGGAGAAATCATGATAGTTTCGCAGTTTACGCTGTACGCCGACACTCGCAAAGGCCGACGACCGTCGTTCACGGACGCGATGAAACCCCTCGAAGCGCAACAATTCTATGACCGCTTTGTCGAACTGGTGCAAGCGTCCGGCCTGAATGTTGCGACCGGCGTATTCGGCGCTGAAATGGACCTCAAATTTGTCAATCATGGCCCGGTTACTGTCCTCCTCGAACATGAAGTGTGAACATCTGCGCAAGCTGGCTCGGCGGCGGCGAGTGGTTCTGGGATCACGTTCTCCCCGGCGAGTGACCATCCTGAAAGAGCTTGGTATTCCCTTTACTCAGATGATTTCAAAACTGGATGAGAGTCTCCGGGACAGTGAGTTGCCTTATCAGTTTGCCTGCCGACTGGCCCGCGAAAAAGCATTGTCTCTGTCCCGGCAGGCAACCGACTGCCTGGTCCTGGGTTGTGACACCGTCGTTGTTTACGAGAACAGGATCTGGCCGAAGCCGATTGATCCTGACGATGCTTTTGAGATTCTCTCTTTCCTCTCCGGCCGAACGCACGTGGTCTGCACGGCGCTGGCGCTGGCCGAGGATCAACAGGTGCTGGCCGACGGCTACGAGCTGACGGAGGTAACCTTTAACCGGGTTACACCGGAACAGATACGAACTTATATTGACACCGGCGAGCCGATGGACAAGGCCGGCGCCTATGGCATCCAGGGAATGGGAGTGTTTTTGGTTGACAGTATCCGGGGGAACCTGGATAATGTCATAGGTTTGCCGGTGACACTCCTGGACCGACTGGCCCGGCAGGCAATTGTCGAGTTGGAAAAACAATGAAGGTAAGACAATGAGCGAGTTACACCTGAAGATAGGAAAGCTGCTCAGGATGGAACGCCGACGGCGTTCTCTGACTCTTGAGGAGTTGTCGGTGCGTCTCAAGATCTCTATAAACAACCTGGAGTCTATCGAAAACGGTCGACCGGATGCCCTGCCGGCCGAATTGTACTTCGATCTGTTTGCCAAGTCGTACGCCGAGGCACTCGAAATAGACTACATCGCCACTGTTGAAGCCATCAAAGAGGATATCGGGCAACCCCTGGAATCGTCTGATCGGGCTACCGGAAAAGGCGACGCTGATTCTCAATCGGCCCCGGCGGAATCCGATAAAGACCAGCCGGCAACCGCAGCGGAGACAATGAGGGGCAACCGATTCCTGCGTACCTTCATAATTCTGCTGGCGGTTGTGGTCGGGGCGTTTCTTGTCTTTATGGTTGTAAACTGGTTGTTCCTCGAAGATGATCAAGAAGCAGCCATTTCAAACAACCCGGCACCGGCAGATCCGGTCGAAGCTGCCGGTGACAATCGATCGGGGCCGGATTCGCTGTATGCCAGTTATGACTGGAACGTGCCCCCGTACCCGGAGCCACAGGAGATGCAGTTGCAACTGATCGCAAGTGGGGAAAGCTGGGCTACGGTGCTGGCTGATGGTGACACGGCCATTTACCGGACGCTGGTACCGGGCAAAGTATACACCGTACCGGCTGACTATCGTTATGTCGTATCCATTGCCTGGCCTTCGCGGGTAGCGGTGACACTCAACGGCACTCCGGTCAACCTGCGTAATCCCTCAACGCTGCGCATTTCAAGAGTAGCCATCAACCAGAAGAATTTGGATTCGGTTCTCAATCCGCCTGAGATTACCTCCGACACTGCTACCGGCAGCAGCTCAAGCAGCCGGCAGGCGACAGTCAAGACCCCGGTCACAGCAACTGAGTCATCGACAGTCGACTCTACCAGCGGCGAAACCGTCACCAACAATATTAATGCGAGTGATAACCATGAGCGTTAAGAACCTGGTTTCCGGTATAGCCCTCAACCGCCGCCGTGGACAATTGGATTTGACACCTTTCGATTTCCCAGCCGTCCTGTCAAAACCGAAGCAGGTGCTGGTATGTCTACCCGGCAATCTGCGCCAGTTGACGCTGGTCAAACAGTTTCTGCCGGGTCTGGTCAAGTTGTTTAAGCCAGCCGAGATCACCCTGCTGTCGATGCCCGGCATCAGAATCACTGACATTTTCCCCCGCAAAGGGTTTCGAATTCTGACACCGACGTCTGATCAGACCACCTGGTCCGGTCTGGCCAGAAAGAATTACCTCAAACTGCTTCAGGAAACCCGGTTTGACCTGGTGCTGGACCTTAATCTTGAATCATCCAACTTTGTTTCGAGTATTCTGCTGGGTTTCCCCGAAGCGCTGCGGATCGGTCGCGGCAATCATCTGGGTCAGCCTTTCTACAACCTTGAAATCAAGACCAAGTACCTGCGGGACGAACGCAACATCTACCGCTCACTAATCGAAACGCTCAGCCAGCTGAAAAGCGGTCGCAGCAGCCGCCCGGTGCCGGATAGCGAATCAGCTTCGGAGGAATTGTGTACCTGAAACAACTCGAACTGCTCGGATTCAAATCTTTCGCCAACAAGTTAACCGTTCATTTTTCCGAAGGCATCACAGCCATCGTGGGACCCAATGGTTGCGGCAAAACCAACATCCTGGATGCCATCCGCTGGGTGCTCGGAGAACAAAGAATATCGCTGTTGAGGGGCAGCAAGATGGAGGAGATCATTTTCAACGGCACCCGCGACGTCAAACCGTTGGGCATGTCCGAAGTGACTCTCACTCTCGTCAATAATCGCGGTATACTGCCGATCGAGTACAACGAAGTCCAGGTGACCCGGCGGCTGTTTCGCAGCGGTGAGTCCGAGTACCTGCTCAACAAAGTCCCCTGTCGGCGGAGAGATATTTCCGAGTTGTTCTTCGACACCGGCGTCGGAGCTCATTCGTACTCGGTGATTCAGCAGGAGATGATCGAGTCGGTGATTTCCGATCGCGCCGAAGAACGCCGATTTCTTTTTGAAGAGGCGGCGGGAATTACCAAGTACAAACAGCGCAAGAAAGCGGCGTTGCGCAAGCTCGAGGCCACCGAGCATGATTTCCTGCGCTTAAACGATATCTTCGCCGAAGTGAAAACCCAGGTCAACTCGCTCAAACGTCAGCAACGCAAAGCGGACCGTTATCAGAAAGTGGTGCAGGACATACGGGACTGGGAACTGTATCTGTCGGCCGACCGTCTGAAAAGTATTGAGGCTGAAAGGCAAAAACTACTGTCGCAGAATACCTCGCTTGAGGACCAGCGACTCATCCGGGAGACGTCACTGGACACTACCTCCGCCGAGTTGGAAGCGGACCGCAAAAAGCAGGTTGACCTGGAACACGAACTCACCCGGGTCGGCAACATTGTCTATCAGGCATCGGAAAAAGCTCACGGCTACGAGACGGAAATCTCTGTATTGACTGAAAAGCGTTCCCACGCCAGGTCCTTGATCGAACGCAATCGGCAGGAGATTGACTCGCTGCAAGCCAGGCACGAATTGCTCGGCCGACAAATTGCTGAAACCGACGACGAACAACAGCAGATTCGACAGGAATCACAGTCTCTGACGGACCGGCTCCGTGACGCCGAGGAAAAACAAACCCGGGCCGACCGGCAGTTGTTGGAGGCGCGCACCGCCAAAGAACGGGAAAACGCGAAACTGATCGATCTGGAGGGAAAACTGTCCTCGGGACGAACTGAGAGCGAATCCCTTCGCGGTCAGGAAGAGGAACTCAAGCTGCTCGAAACCAATATCGGCAAGCGCATCAGGCAGCAAACCGAACAGCAGGAGCAGCTTCGTCGGCAGATTGCAGCCCTCCGGGAAACTATGGCCGGAATTGATGCTCACAAGACCGAGACTGAACAAGCTCACCGGCAACTGGGACAGCGACTGGAACAACTTCTGGAGGAAGGCGAGGAACTGGCCAATGAGATTTCCCACCTGGGCGCCTCACTGGAAGCCTGCCGGGCTCGCAAGAAGCTTCTGACGGATATGATTGTCCACTATGAAGGTTATGAATCCGGCGTGGTCGAAGCTATGGCCACCCGGGAGCGTTTTGGCGATGGCCTGGTGGGCACCGTTGCGGACAAGTTCGTTCCCGTGGAAGGAATGGAGACCGTCGTGGAAGCGGCTCTGGGGGAAATGGCCGGCTTTGTTATCTGCCGGGATCGATCGGTAGGCGAGACGGTCATCGAACACCTCAAAAAAGAAAAGAGCGGCAAGATCGGCATCCTGGTGCCCGATACCGGTACTCTCAACCCGGTGGTGAAACGTCCCCATCTGGATCGACCCGAATTTATCGGCTGGCTCGACAGTTTCATCTCCACCGACTCTGATCTGCGCCCTCTGATGGAAGCTGTGGTGGCCCGCACGGCCGTCTTCAAGGCGGGAGCCGATCCCCGGGAAATTCTGCGATTGCTGCCGTTTGGATTCAAGGCTGTATCAAGCGACGGCGTGGTTTACGGCAAAAACGTTCTGACGGGTGGCTCCGATGATCGATTCCCGCTGTTTCGCCGCCAGGAAAAGGTCAACGAACAACAACAGATGATTGACCGGTTGCAGCAGCAAATGGATGACACCCGGCAGAAAAAGAACCGACTCACGGCTGAAATTGCCGCCCATCGAGCTGAGTCCTCAGACCTGTCTCAGAAACTGGAGACACTAACGGATGAGATTGATTCGACCCGAACCGGCCTTAATGAAATCGAGTTTGAGCTGCGCTCTGTTGACACCGAACTGGATCGCCTGTTGAAGGAACAGGAGACCGGTGGCGATCGGCTGGATAAAATCCACTCACGCCAGCAGGAACTGGGACTTGATTGCAATCAGTTGGCCGGTCGGAAAGAGAACCTGAATCGCAGCGTGTCGGAAATCGGCGGACAACTCAGCGAATATGAAAGCGCGGCTGCCGAGGCGGTGGAGCAGGTCTCGAGGTTGCAGGTGGCAGCGGTGGAGACAAGAAGCAAAATTGAGCAAGCCGAAAGCAAGCGCACCCATCTGCTGGAACTGCAGCAGGAAATCGACAAAACCACTGCCGACAAAAGCCTTGAAATCGGCCAGGCTGAGCAGGAAATCGAAACCTCCACGCACACTATCTCTGAGCGGGAAGATCAACTGAAAATTGCCTTCCGGGAACGCTCGGAAGTAACGACGCGCCAGAGCGAACTGCGCAGCCTTCAGGCAGAGGTGCTCGAGCAGGTAACCGTCAAAGAAAAACAACTTAAAGAGATCCGGCAAAAACGAGAGGCTCTGGGCGATGAGATGCACCGACTGGAAATGGATCTCCATACCCTGGCGTCTGAGTCCAAAGCCGTCTGTGACAGGATGCGAGATGAATTCGAAGTCGAAATTATGACGCTGGAACCGGTCAAACCGAACGAGGAGCTTGACGACGAGAATACTCGCCGGCATCTGATCCAACAGAAAGAAACTTTGAAGAAATTCGGTGCTGTTAATCTCCTGGCCCTTCAGGAATATCAGACTGCCGCCGAGCGAAAGCAATTCTTACAAGAACAACTGGCTGACCTCACCAACGCCAAGAATGATCTCCAGACGACCATCACCCGTATCAACCAGACGGCCAGGAACCTCTTTAACGAAACTTTCGGTCAGGTACGCGAGAACTTCAAGAAGCTCTTCCTGGAACTGTTTGACGGCGGCGAGGCGGACATCTTCCTGAAAGACCCCGACGATCCCCTTGAGTCCGATATCGAAATCATCGCCCGGCCGGGGCGCAAGAAGCTGATATCGATAAACCAGATGTCCGGAGGCGAACGAGCCCTGACGGCCATCTCGCTGTTGTTCGCACTTTACCTGGTCAAGCCCTCTCCTTTTTGTATCCTGGACGAGATCGATGCTCCCCTCGACGATACCAACTGCCGCCGCTTCCTTAAATTAATTGCTTCCTTCTCGGACAACACGCAGTTTGTCAACATCACGCACAACAAAATCACTATGGCGGCTGCCGACAACCTTTACGGCGTTACCATGGAACAACCGGGTATATCCAAGCTGGTGGCGGTAAAATTCGCCGACATCGACGAGGATAAAGTCACCGGCGCCGTTAGAATCGAGGCTGCCATCGACCGGGCTGAAGAGGAATCGGATACTGCCGTCGGTTCGGCGATTGACAACAGCGACGAACTGCCGCCGGCCGTCGCCGAGCGCTTGCAATCAGCCCCGGCACCGGACCTGGCGCCGGACGAGCAGGGCTGAGGTAACCGCACGCCATGACCAATCCGTTTGAGAAACTCAGGCAGTCCCTGGTCAGGACCAAGGAGAATCTTCTCGGCAAACTCAGTCGAGTTGTGGCTCGCCGCAGGATCGATGATGAGTTGCTGGACGAAATCGAGCAGATACTGATTGAGGCGGACGTCGGCGTCAAGGCAACCATGAGACTTATCGCGCACCTTCGTGAGAGAGCCAAAGAAATGGGGACTTCCGAAGGTGACGAAGTTATTGCCCTGCTGCGTGAGGAGATTACGGCTATTGTGACGCGCCCGGCTCGATCCACTACGGTTGATGACTCCCGGCAACCGGCCGTCTGGTTGATCGTTGGCGTTAACGGCGGCGGCAAGACCACAACTATCGGCAAGCTGGCGACCCGGTTTTCATCAGCCGGTAAAAAAGTGATGATAGCGGCCTGTGATACGTTCCGAGCGGCTGCCGTCGACCAGATCGCCATCTGGGCCGAGCGCAGCCGGGTCGATATCGTCAAGTCAGCGGAAGGTTCCGATCCGGCCGCAGTCGCTTTCGATGCCGCCCAGGCAGCCGCCGCACGATCGGCCGATATCCTGCTGGTAGATACGGCCGGTCGTCTTCACACCAAGTCCAACCTGATGGAAGAATTGAAAAAAATCCGACGTGTAGTCGGCAAGGCGCTGCCTGATAGCACTATTTCCTGTAAACTGATCATCGACGGTTCCACCGGACAGAATGCTGTCACCCAGGCCCAGGTCTTTTCGGAGGCTATTGGCTGCGACGGCATCATCGTGACCAAACTCGACGGCACCGCCAAAGGCGGCGTCATTATTGCCATTGCCGAGGAACTGGGCTTGCCGGTCGATTTCATCGGTCTTGGCGAAGGTATCGACGATCTGCAACCGTTTGACCCCGACCAGTTCGCCCGGGCGCTGTTGTCATGAATTACGAGTATTCCGTTCAGTCCCGAACCCGCCAGGAAATGATCAATATCACTTCGCTGGTGCAGCAGGCGGTGACCGATAGCGGACTTGAGTCAGGCCTGGTTTTCTGTTTTGTCCCACATACGACGGCGGCCGTAACCATCAACGAGGACGCCGATCCCGCCGTCAAACGCGACCTGCTGTACAAACTGGAAAAGGAAATTCCCCAGTCGGATAACTACCATCACGGCGAAGGTAACTCCGACGCGCACGTAAAATCCTCGCTGATCGGCTGCTCGGAACTGGTGGCGTTTGAACAGCAGCAACTGGTCCTGGGACGCTGGCAGGGTCTGTACTTTTGCGAGTTCGATGGCCCCCGACGCCGGCGACTGATAGTCAGGGTTGGCAGTTTTGCTTAGGATAAGCATCATTGCCGTCGGCAAAAACAAGGATCGCTGGGTCGATGAAGGCTGCACTCATTTTGAAAAGCTCCTTTCGCGTTATGCCGGTGTCACCTGGAAGATAGTCGTGCCCGTCAAGGAAACGTCCTCGCTGACGGCAAATGAAATCAAGAAAAAAGAAGGGCGGCTGATAGAGAAGGCGCTGGGCAAAGGAGTGCACATAGCCTTAACCGACGGCGGTCGAACCGCCGACAGCCGGGCCTTCGCCAAAATGATCGAGAAACTACAGGTCACCGGCGGCGGGGGGATAACGTTCATCATCGGCGGACCGCACGGACTTGATGAAGCTGTCCTGAAGCAATCCGATCATGTCCTGTCGTTGTCGCCGCTGACTTTCTCGCATCAACTGGTACGGCTGGTTCTGCTGGAACAGCTTTATCGTGCCTTTTCGATTCTCCACGGCACCGACTACCACAAGTAGTCCGGCAACCGGCGAGACACTATATGAACGCGCGAATGAAAACGAGTAACCTGCTTATCACGGGGATGCCGGGAGTGGGCAAAACTACTCTTATCAAGAAACTGGTCGCCGAACTGGCGACGTTGCACCCGGTGGGTTTCTACACCCGGGAGATCAGACAGGGAGGCGTTCGCCGGGGATTTGAACTGGTGACGCTTGATGGCCAAAGGCAGGTCCTGGCCGCGGTCGACATTCGCAGCCGGTACCGGGTAGGCAAGTACCGCGTCGATGTAGCTGCTTTCGAGGAAGTAATCGAAAACATTCCATACCGTGATCCCTCCAGCCACCTGGCAATCATTGATGAGATCGGGAAAATGGAATGTATGTCTCAGAAGTTCCACTTTCTCGTTAATCGAATCCTTGAATCCGATAAACTGCTGATAGCCACCGTCGCCGCTCGGGGGAGCGGTTTGATCGCTGACGTCAGACAACGCCGGGATATTGTGCTTTTTGAAATCACCCGAAGTAACCGTGACGTGTTACTGCCGGAGATCCTGGCTATCATACGACAATAGATTGGATTCTATCTCAGAAGATCTGTGCGAAAGAAGGCAGCCACTCGTTGGCAAGGAAATAGACGCGACCAATCAGTAGCGATATGCGCCCCATTACGGTGTAGCCGAAATGTGCCCCAAACGAAACCATGATGAACCAGATACCGACCTTGGCGGTGATACCGAAAACACCTTTGTGTTCCTTGGAGAAGTAGAAGTATATCAGGGTCGAGATTGTGCCCACTACGATCACCACCGCCAGCAACGCTGAAGCGAAACCATCCACGCCCCCCAACGGCAGCATCGTATCCTGCATCTGCGGCAGCACGATACCATGCAACTGGGTAACCAGGAAAATCCCGGCGGTGTTGCCCATTACAAAAGCCAGGGCGATGCGTGACACCCACGAGATTTTCGGCCACAAGCGGGCAAACATCATCACCCCCAGCAGTCCCGGAATAACCAGCCACCAGCTCCCGCCAAGCATCGGATCCCATAATTGCTGAATAATGACCGACTCCCAGATCAGCCCGATGTAATAGCCGGCCGAGAGACCGGCGAAGATGTGCTCGGCCAGTCGATAAAAGGGGTTGTCCTTGTACAGGAAAGAGAAAATCGCCAGCGTAAAGAAGGCGGCCACCCAGATCGGGATGAGCTCAGAGAAACTCATGTCACCTTCCTCCTCTGTGCCCACCGACCGGCGAAGAAGGCGGCATTGCCCAGGATTACCAACAGGATGATCGCCAGGTGCACCAACGACTGCATACCCATACCTCTTTCCGCCAATCCGCGGGCATCGGCCAGTATTTCATACTCGGCGGCGCCCTTCATGCCGCCCAGCAAACCGGTCATCTGCCCGGAACCTACAAAAGCGTAGTACTTGGGTGCGGAGACCGCAGTGACCCCGGCCCCGACCGGTGTACCGTACTGGGCGTTAACGATTGAAATCCAGTAGGTGACAATATCGTTGTCGGCGACAACGAAAATGAACCGGATATCGTCATAATTCTTGACGCTATCCATCAACGGCAGTTCCGCCAGCGGCGTGCCGGAGTTGTCCGTCGGGTAAATCGCTTCAATAGAGGTCCCCAGTCCCTTCAGAACCGCCACGTAGTTGGCCTTGTAGCCGAGGTTGACAAAATCGGTGCCATATTCCTTGCCGTATTGCCGGGCAAGGGTGCGCGTGACCCGTTCGGCCATCGATGGTCCCCCCAGCGGAATAGTGCTCAGCGTAACCACCCGGCAGTGCTTGCGGAACAGATGATGCAGCGCGGCGGTGGTCATCGGTCCGGTTTCGGCCACGGTCGAGGGGTAGTAGTCGAAAGTAAGCAATACTACCGAGGAGTCAGGCAGCGCCTCGACAGCGTCATATAATTGCCGCGCCTCGGGCGTAATACTGATCTTGAATGACATGGGCACAATGAGCGGGAAAACCACCGAAATACACACCAGCAGATAAATCCAGCGGCGATCCAGGATACCGATTTTTTCCAGCAGCTTCACGCGTCTACCCTTTCCCCATGTAGGTGCGCTCAATGCCCAGCAGGATTCTCAGCGACATCGAGGCTGCTCCCAGGGCGGCGCCGATCAGGATTCCACGCTGCACCGCCAGGTTGGCGCCACCCATGACGTAGGTGTTGATCAGGCTGGGCAGGTCCTCGCTAAACTGGCACAGGAACGCCTCCCCCATCGGTATCCGCCACAGCATTACCAGGGTGGCCGTGAGCAGCAACAGGGTCGCTTCCGGATTGCGGGCGCGAAAGGCGCGATATGCCGCTGATGCGATGTAGAAAGCCAGCATGGCAAACATAGTGGCCATCATCGGGTAGTCGATATGGAAAAACAGCCAGTCATAGATGGAGCCCTCATCACGGCCAAGCAGCGATGACCAGGACGAAGGCAGCATGGCGGGGATAGCCATCCCAAACACCCCCAACAGGGTAAAGACGTTGTATACCCAGCCTTCCTTCCGGGTCCGAACCGCCTGCCAGTTGATACGGGTGATCGACACCCCGCCCAGCAGCATCGTGAATCCCCCGATAATCGTCACCCAGACCAGCACCTGTGATTCCAGCCAGCCTAGAAAAGTCCGCTCCGGGTTGAAAAAGAATGAGATTATCATTATGAAACCGGACAGGAAAGCAATTATGACCGGAAGTATCGTTCTCATCTACACTGCCTTGAAGAGAGCCTTGAAAGAATCACCAATACCAAACGAGGCCAGAATGACGCCGATGATTATCATCCCTATGATGATAATCTTCATCAGGTCCTGCCCTTTCAGCCCGCCCAGCATCAACGGTTCGTGGGACAGGTAAGCCGAGGCGGCGTAAAGCTCTTCGCCCATCAGGGTATAGTCGCAGGCCGCGATGAAAAAAGGCAACTGCTCCGGCCGGGCCGTACCGGCTATCTGAATGGACCCGGCGGCGTTGCCGGTCTCAGCCAGCAGCAACGATTCTGCAAAGAAAGCGCCCATATAGAGGTTGGCGGCCGGGCGGTCGCGCATCATCATGCCGTTGATAGTAGCCGTAAAGGCAAACTGCTCACCGGCTACGTAGCGGACGATATCCTTGTTGTATGAGTCCCGCTTACCCATCTCAATATAGGCCTGTTCCACCACTTCCTGACCAGCTGCCAGCACCATCGGATAGCGCACCGGCACCACCAGCGGAGTCTCGTATTGAGCGGTGATTTTGGCCACTCGGCCCAGGATTGAAATGGCGGCGATTGTCTCAATCTCGTCGATTTCCTGCAACCCGGGAACAAACAGGACCGGGCGTCCCATCTCAGTAGCCCGCCCTACCGCCTCTTCAACAGCGTCGAGTCCAGCTATCTTGCGAACAAACAGTTCCTTGCCCTGCCTGGCCCACCGTGTGTAAAGCAGAATAGCAATGGAAAACAGACTGAGTGTAATCAGGGCGTTAATCCGGTCGACGCGGAAAAGGTCGTCGGAACTCTGTGCCGCAGCTACCTGGTAGTCAAAAAGCAGGCTCAGCAGGATAAACGTTAAGAAACCGGGGCGAAGATGTCTCACAAGATGACGCACAGTGGAATATACAAACCGTCCTTCTGCTGTCAAAGTTAATAATGGACGTCGGGCGACAACGTTTGTGCAATCGGCAGAGACGGGAAACACATATAAAATCGATGGATTAAATGCATCCCCGCCCGATCTGATTCGTATTATTTATCAGTGACGAATGTTGCCGGCAGCGGAGTCTAAAATTATTGTTGACTGAGCCGACCGGCATGTTATCTTGAAGGCAAGATAAGAAGGGGTAGGTCAGAATGGAAATTGGCCTTATTTTTTCGAGTAAGGATCCGCGCCAGACACAGGCAAGGGATTTCGTTGAGCAGTTTATCCGCGACCGCGGGGTGCTGGCCAGAGTAGTCGAGTCAGAGCAACCGGTTAATTCTCCTACACTTGTCGTCAATGGCCGCACTCTGAGAGATCAGCGGCGGCAACCTCGCAAAACCGGAAGCGACATGTATCCTTCCACCGCTGATATGGCTCGCTTTCTCGAACGACATCTCTGGGGCGTTTGACGACGGAAAGTACGTATAGAAGGTCTCGAAGACACCTGCCGATTATGTGACCGGCAGATGTGGAGAGGCTGTTCTATAAGCATATTTCACAAGACAGCGAATATCGTCACCCTGAGTGGAGTCGAAGGGCGAGTGGCATCGCCAGTGGCAAGCTACCTCAATTTTCCTTCGCGTAGCGGCGGGCTTTATGTCCGCCGGAATCGCCACACTTTTATTTCGCGCAATGAATGTGAGACTGAGGTGGACCGGGGGATCTATAAATCAGCCGATGGCTGCCAACAACCGAGAAATTTACTTGCTAATACTGGTGGCGATCTCTTGATTTGTCTCCCATGAGTAATAGCCACAGATCGCTTGGAATCGATATCGGCTCCGTTTCGGTAAAACTGGTCCTTGTCGAAGGTCAGCAGGTTGTCAGGGAAACCTACCGACGGTTTCAAAGCGGGCCTTTTGAAACGCTTCACCAACTGTTGACCACTGAATATGCGGAGTTAGCACGGCAGCCGCTGCTCCTCGGTACCACCGGGATCGGCGGACGGACGGCACAATCCGTCCTGGGCGGCCGGTTCTATGGTGAGATCGCCGCCCTGGCGCGGGGCAACTTCCACACCGTACCACAGGTCAGGACGGTCATCGAGATGGGCGGTGAGGACTCCAAACTGCTCCTTCTGGATGGTGAACGGCGAATCGTCAATGATTTCGCCATGAACGCCCAGTGCGCCGCCGGCACCGGCTCGTTTCTCGATCAACAGGCCGGTCGCCTCAAAATCTCCATTGAAGATGAATTCGGGCGCATGGCCCTGAAATCGAAGAACCCGCCACGCATAGCCGGGCGTTGTTCCGTATTCGCCAAGTCAGATATGATCCATCTGCAGCAGATTGCGACTCCGGACTATGATATCGTGGCCGGTCTTTGTTTTGCAGTGGCACGTAATTTCAAGAGCGCCATCGCACGCGGCAAGAATTTCCAGCAGCCAATCGCTTTTGAAGGTGGCGTGGCCGCCAATCCCGGCATGACACGCGCCTTTACCGAACTACTGAATCTGCAACCGGGCGAGTTGATAATCCCCCGTCACTATAACGTCATGGGAGCGCTGGGGGCCGCCCTGCTGGCAGAAGAAGAAAAAACTCTGATTGAGAACTTCGATCCTGAGAAGATCACCAGCTATCTCAAATACCTGACCGTCGCTGCCTCCGGTCGGGATGCTCTGTCATTCGATCACCCCGACTCCAAGCATTACAGCACCACTTTGTCACAACGTCCCGGCGACATCGACGGCCTTGAAGTATACCTGGGTATCGACGTCGGCTCGCTGTCGACCAATGTGGTGCTGATCGATGCCGACCATCGAGTGATCGCCCGTCGCTACCTGATGACCGAAGGTCGGCCGATTGAAGCCGTTCGCCGGGGTCTCAAAGAAATTGGCGATGAAGTCGGTGATCGTGTTGTGGTAATGGCAACCGGTACTACCGGTTCCGGCCGGTACCTGACCGGTGACTTCGTGGGCGCCGACATTGTCCGTAACGAGATTACAGCCCAGGCCACGGCAGCTATCGACATCGACCCCGAAGTTGACACCATCTTCGAAATCGGTGGCCAGGATTCCAAGTACATCTCGATCGATAAGCGAGCAGTCGTTGATTTCGAGATGAACAAAGCCTGCGCCGCCGGCACCGGCTCATTCCTGCAGGAACAGGCCGAGAAATTAAGCATCAGGATAGAAACCGAATTCGGTGAAAAAGCGCTGCGAGCCCAGTGCCCGGTAGGGTGCGGGGAACGCTGCACCGTCTTCATGGAATCGGACTTGGTCGCCCACCAGCGCAGCGGCGCCGGCAAAGATGACCTGGTTGCCGGGCTGGCCTACTCCATCGTCAGCAACTACCTGACTAAAGTGGTCGGCGACCGTCGGATCGGAAAGCACATCTTTTTTCAGGGTGGCGTCGCCTGGAACAAGGCCGTGGTCGCAGCCTTTGAAAAGCTCATCGGCAAAACCGTAACCGTACCGCCGCATCACGATGTGACCGGCGCTATCGGAGCAGCTATCCTGGCTCAGGAAGCGACGGCTCAGACGAACTTTGAGACAACCTTCAGGGGATTCGATCTGTATAAGCGGCGCTACCATATCGACACCTTTACCTGCGAGGATTGCACCAACCATTGTGAAATACACAAGGTGGATGTTGAAGGTGAAGAGCCGCTGTACTATGGCTCCCGGTGTGAGAAATACGATGTGGAGCGGCACTCCGATAAAACCCTGCCGCCCGACTATGTTAAACTGCGTCAAAAACTGCTGTTTAGAAGATATATAAAATTCCCTCGTCCGAAAAAGGTCAGGGGACGTATCGGTATCCCGCTGGCTCTGCATTTCCTGGATCACTACCCGTTCTGGCGGGCATTCCTGGAGTCGCTTGATTACCAGGTAGTCAATTCCTCTGTCTCCAATCAGCGGATTGTCGAGGAAGCGCTGGAATTGTTTGTCGCCGAGACCTGCTTCCCTATCAAAATAACCTACGGCCATATCGCCAACCTGCTGCGCAAAAAAGTGGATGCTATATTCCTGCCGGCTCTTATCAAGGTGAGTGAAGAATCGGATGACAACGAGGACGGCACCTACATCTGTCCCTACGTGCAGAGCGTCGGGTCGGCAATAAAAACCGCTTTTGATTTTGAGAAAGCAGGAGTGAAATTCATCAATCCCCCGGTATCCCTGGGGGGCAGCGTAGCGGATATTAAGCACAAACTCAAGCAACTGGCACCCCATTTCGGACTGTCCGATCGGGAATTGAATCGAGCTGTCGAGGCCGGTCAGAAGGCGTTTGAGGCCTACAAGACCAGCCTGCGGGAAGAAGGACAGCGGATTCTTGATGACCTGGGTCCCGACGAGAAAGCAGTTGTAATCATCAGCCGACCTTACAACGGCTACGACCGCCGACTGTCTCTGGAACTGCCGGCCAAAATACGCCGACTGGGGTTCAAGGCAATCCCGCTTGACTTTCTGCCGCTGGACAATTGCAACGGTGATTTCTCCTATATGTACTGGCGCTACGGCAAAACGATTCTAACGGCCGGCGACTATATCCGCACGCATCCCAACTTGTTTGCCGTCTATATCACATCTTTTGGTTGTGGACCGGATTCGTTTATCACCCACTTCTTCCGTAAACGGATGGCGGGCAAACCATATCTGCAACTGGAACTTGATGAGCATTCGGCCGATGCCGGGCTGATAACCAGATGTGAGGCGTTTTTCGATTCCCTGCGCTTCTATCGTTACCAGCCGCCCGTCAGCAGCTTCAACATAAGTTGCGACGATTTCAGGCCTTTTGAGAAGACTATCTACATCCCCAATATGTGCGATCATGCCTATGTGCTGCGAGCGGCCTTTGAGCGATTCGGACTGACGGCCAGGGTCCTCGACGAACCGGATGAAACAACGCTGGATATCGGCAAGAAATTCACCTCCGGTAAGGAATGTTTCCCCTGCGTTATAACAACCGGCGACATGATCAAGAAAATTCGCTCATCCGACTGTGATCCCTCTCAGACGGTTTTCTTCATGCCCGGCGCCGACGGTCCCTGTCGATTCGGCCTGTACAGTCAGTTCCACCGCATTATCCTGGATGATCTCGGCTACCAACAGACACCGATCTTCTCGCCTAACTCAAAAGATGGCTATTCCGGATTCGGTCTGGAGGGAACAGCCTTCAGAAAACTGGCATGGCAGGGAATGGTCTTCCTGGACTGCCTGGCCAAACTGCTGCACCGGGTCCGACCTTACGAGATCAACATCGGTGAGACGGAAAAAGCCTACCTGCATTTTCTGCAGAGGCTGGATCGGACATTAGTCAAAGATGAGTCCCTGAAAACCCTGGCGGAGCAAGCTGCCACTACCTTTGCGAAGATACCGACCCGGCCGGAACGCTTCCCCCTGGTAGGTGTGGTGGGCGAGATATTCCTGCGACATAACCGCTATTCCAACAACCACTTGATTGAGAAACTCGAGAAACTGGGCCTGGAAGTTTGGCTGGCCACGTTCTGCGAATGGCCCATGTACACTTCCCTGGATTATCGCCGTGATGCTTTTCTGAAGCGGAACTGGTCGGAGTTGCTGGAAAGCACGATCCAGGTATTTTCCCAGAAGCGTCAGGAGCACAAGATCGTCCATGGTTTTGAGCGACATATTGATCTCGTCCACGACTACCCGGTTGAGAAGATGATTCGTCTGGCTAACCCCTACCTGCCGATTGATTTCAAGGGTGAGGCGATACTGTCGGTGGGCAAAGCTATCGAAATGACTCAGCAGGGTTCTTCCGGAATCGTCAACGCCATGCCTTTCAATTGCATGCCCGGCACGGTGGTCTGCTCCCTGTCAAAGAAAATCTCTGACGACCTCAATGGAGTGCCATGGCTGAACATCAGCTATGAGGGTTTACGCGATTCCGGCGAGGACACGCGGCTGGAAGCGTTTGCCGAACAGGTAAGGGCGTTTGCCCGACAGGAAGGGGCACGCTCGAAGGTCACCCGGTGACACTGACAGCTTACCCTCCGCAGACAATTTGAAAGCTTCATCCTTGTAATAACGAGCGGTAATTGTTATCTTTGGAACCGGCACAGAAATGTGCTGTTACAAGGTAAAGGAAAGATTGAGATACCAAGCGGAGGAACAAATGAGCAAGCCGATTCATGTCACTGATGATACCTTCGAAGCCGAAGTGGTACAATCGGACAAAACTGTCATAGTCGATTTCTGGGCCGCCTGGTGTGGCCCCTGTAAAATGATTGCACCCATCCTGGAAGAAGTGGCCGGTGAATACGGTGACCGCGTGAAGGTTACCAAGGTGGATGTGGACGCTAATAGTGTCGTGGCCGGCAAGTTCGGCATTATGTCGATCCCTTCGTTGCTGTTCTTCAAGAACGGTGAGGAAGTTGACCGGGTCATCGGCGCCATACCCAAGGCGCAACTGACCTCTCGGCTGGAAAAAGTCCTGGGTTGAATCCGTACCGGAAGTCACCATAACCGGCTTCGGAAGTTCGGGGTGATCACAAACCGGAGACTGTTATGTCGCGGGGTCGGACGAAATGGCGGCCGCAGAATCGGTGGTACTCTACCTTTTTTTACCGGGTACGGTCGGTATGGCAGACCTCAGACCTGTTTCAGCAGACACCGGCATACGGTTCAAATGGCTTGATTTTAAGACGAAAACCTGGGATTATGTATGGGTGAGTATAGTCTGATTTGGCTGTTGGTGTTTCTGGCGGTCTGGTACCTGCTGCTGAGGAAAGTGCTGCCGCGTTTCGGAATCGGCACCTGACTGTCGAAACCATGTGATCTTCTGGAGGAAGACAGACCGATCAAAAACAATGACGGCCCGGCCAAAGGTGAATAACTGCCGTTAGATGGTTGTACTTAAATGATTTGGGCCAACAACCGATAATACTACCGATGAGGTATTTTCGCTCCAACCGCGAGCCAGCCAGAGGTGGCGTCACTTTCGGCCCGGGTATATTACCGCCTTTTATTAAGGTGATGATAATCGCCAATGTCATCATCTTCATAATACAGAAATTCTACCCACCATTGATGCTGCACCTGGGACTGGTCCCGGCCAGATTCTTCGCTGAGTTCCCCAATCTCATCTATCAACCGCTGACCTACATGTTCCTGCACGGCAGCCTGGGACATATCTTCTTTAATATGTTTGCCCTGTGGATGTTCGGTTCCGAGATCGAACATGGCTGGGGTGCCCGGGTTTTTGGCCGTTTCTATCTTCTGGCCGGGTTGGCCGGAGCACTCTTGTGTCTGATATTTAATGCCTCACAGCCTTATCCCATCATCGGCGCCTCGGCCGCCATATACGGGATTCTGGCTGCCTACTGGGTGATGTTTCCCAATCGCAAACTCTATCTCTACTTCCTGTTCCCGGTGAAAGTAAAATGGGCCATCCCGGGCATGATGTTGCTGGGTTTCTTGTTTTCCGCCGGCAACATTGCCCACTTCGCGCACTTGGGGGGTGCTCTGTTCGGACTTGCCTATATCAAAACCGACCGGCGCTGGAATTTTCTTTCGGGGTGGTTCAACCGGCGACATCACCGGCGGCAGGAGGTCAAACTGGACCGCAATCGGCAACAGGCAGAAGACATTATGAAACGGATTGACTCCATTCTGGACAAGATCAACGAAGTCGGCATAGAGAACATCAGTAAGAGCGATCGAAAATTCCTGGAGGAAGCTTCATCCGAACTGTCCAGAAAAGATTCAGCTAAAGGCAGGTAGAAGGCTATGCGTAAGAGGGTATTGCTGGCAGAACAATCGGACGCCATACGTGGTGTGGCTGAGACGGCATTACGACAAAGTGGCTTTGAGGTGATTTCGGTGGCCACCGCAGAAAAGGCTCTGGAGGTATTGAAGTTCTCCCGACCTGACCTGATGATTCTGGGCGGTGAGTTGCAGACCGCCGATCAGAAACCGTTGTATGAAAAGATTCGCACCAATCCGCGGGCCGGGCAGATTTCTATGCTGCTGTTTGACGACTCGGGGAGTCTGCCGTTCCCGCCGGAGTCAATCATATCGAGACCCTTTGATGCGACACAATTCCTTCAGAAAGTGATGTTGCTCGCCAGCCAGGCACCAAATACCACGGATAAGCCGGTGATCACTAACCCGCTGGAAGAAGCCAATCTCGATGATGATCTTCTCGATGCTGCCCTCGGCATTGACCAGATTGACGTTACGGCATCGGAAGTAATGGACAAGACAACCGGAACCAAAAGAAAAGAGCCGAAACCGGCCCACAAGTTTGTGGGCCTGGAACACACCGAGGGTCAGTACGGAGATGTTAAAGATAGCGGAAAAGTCGAGTCGCTGATGATACGCGATGCCGAGGCTACCGATATACGCAGCAACTCCCGGCCGGATAAGAAAATACTCGCTCCGTCGGCCAGCGGAAAGCTGGACATACTTTCGGATCAGTTTATGATAACTGACCCCAATGCCGTCGACCGGTCGTCGGAAGACCGGTCACACGACTACGAATGGTTTATCGACGAGATGCGCAAGGAAGTGAGTGGTTCTTCTGAAACCTCACCCGCCGAGAAAAAACCGGATACTTCGCCGGATTTGAACTTTTCAGAACCGTCCGCTATGGTCGATCCGGTAACACCGCCGCCGGAGACTCCGGTGAAAGAAACAGCCTCTTCGATCACGGATGGTGGTGTCGACAAGTTCATCGACGATTTCAAGAAAGAGGTTGAGAAAATCCAGGAAGAGAATCCGCCCGCTGTCAACGTCCCGGCATCTGAACCTCTGAAGACCGAACCGGCACCGATCTCGCACCGGCAGCCTGATCGCGTCCTGACTTTAGAGCCGGAACAGGTGGCAGTGTTTACACAACAACTGTGCCGTGAACTGGCCGAAAAGATCGCTGAAAAGATAGTGGCCCGTATAGATCCGGTTGCGTTGGCCGACTCACTGAAGGAGGAGATTCTCTCCTGCATCAAGCACAACTCACCGGAAGAAGCTTCCAGGTCCTGATAATTAGAGGTTGTCCCAAAAGTCAACATTGGGTATATTGAACATTGCATCTAACAGATCATCATTCGCTAAACCCGCGTAGCGGCGGGCTTTATGTCCGCCGCCGGCATCGCCACTTTTATTGGCGGGAGACAAGCCCCCTCCCTGCGCGCGTCAGAATAATCACCTTTTGAGACAGACTCAATTACTCTTGCCCACCCTGTCCCTAAAAGTTATTCTTGGTCATCGTAAAACTGTTGTGAATGTATAAACCCTGATGTCTATGCAAATAAACGACTCATACTCGTACCGGCGGTTGCTGACGACTCTGGCTCCGGCAGCTTTTTTGGCACTGCTGGTCTGCCTGCCGGCGGCGCTGGTTGTCCCAACCGCCTGCGCTCAGATTGAATTACCTTCGCCCGGTGAAACACCGGAAGTGACGATAGTCGAAGTAACGGCGCTGTTCTCCCGCTCGTCGGCACAAATGGGCAAAACCTACGATGCCGCCGTGGTTGTCTCCGTGAAATCCGGATGGCATATCAATTCGGTCGAACCATACCAGGACTGGCTGATCCCGGCCGATCTGGCTTTTGATCCGATTACCGAATTGATAATCGACAGTATTATTTTCCCCGACAGCTATGATGCCCTGTTGACCGGAGAGACTTTTTCAGTTTATGGCGGGCGAAGCGTAATCCGTTTTTCGGTAACTGTCGCTGCCGATGCACAACCCGGCACCTACCAGCTGCCGATCCGATTCACATACCAGGCCTGCAATGACCGCGAGTGTCGACCGCCGGAAACAATCGAGATGCAGTTATCCGTTACGGTAGGAACTGAGGGCGCTCCGGTCCACGGCGACGTTTTCGACGCTACCGTCGAAAGCCTGCCTGGAGATGTCGTCGCGGAATCGGGCACCACCGAAGAAAACTACCTGCAGAGGTTGATTACCGAGCACGGTTTCCTGGGTTACCTGATTGCCCTGGGGATCGCCTTTCTTTCGGGGCTGCTGTTGTCCTTCTCGCCGTGCACTTACCCGATGATTCCCATCACGGTCAGTATCTTCGCCGGACAGAAACGCGGCATCGGTCGCGGCTTCATGTTGTCCCTGCTGTATGTCGGTACTATGGCGGTGGTGTACGGCATCATGGGATTGATTGTCTCGCTGGTGGGAGGGGTCTTTGGCGCCTGGCTGGCCAGCACCCCGGTGGTCATCGGTATTTCCATTATCTTTGTTATCTTTGCACTATCGATGTTTGGTCTGTACGAACTGCAGGTGCCGTCCTCCATTCGCCAGAAGCTGGGCACGGTGTCCCGGGGCGGCGGCGTGATGAGTTCGATAGTCCTGGGGTTCGTGGCGGCACTGGTGGTCTCGCCCTGCGTGGGACCATTTGTGGCCGGTATTCTGTTGTACGTAGCCACCAGCGGATCACCGCTGGTCGGTTTTTTGGTTCTGTTTGTTTTCGCCATCGGTCTGGGGACGTTATATCTAATCATTGGAACGTTTTCGTCTGCGATCAGCAATCTGCCCGGAGCCGGCGGGTGGATGGAATCCATCAAGAAGTTCTTTGGGTTTGTCCTATTGCTGATGGCCCTCTATTTCATCCGCACCATCATTCCACCCAACATGGTCGCGGTTCTGGCAGGCTTGCTGCTGGTCGCCTTCGGTGTCTTTGGCGGCGGCCTTGATCGATTGACACCGGAATCCGGCTTCTTCCTGCGGCTGAAGAAGCTCCTGGGTTTGCTGGCCCTGTTGATGGGGGTTTACCTGCTGACGGGTACGCTGATCCGTCAGGGTGTGATTCTGCCACCGGCATCTCAATGGTTGGCGGTCGGCGAGAACTCCGGCGCCCGGACGGAACTGATCGAGTGGGAAACTGACCTTGAGGCCGGGCTGGCCCGTGCCATGGCTGAAGGCAAACCGGTAATGATCGACACCTGGGCCACCTGGTGTGTCAACTGCCGCGTGCTGGACACCAAAACCTTCGGTAATCCCGACGTTGCCGGAGAGGCAACCCGATTCATCTGTATCAAGGTCCAATTGGAAAAAGCCGACACACCAATATCAAAAAAATTCATGGCTCGCTTCGGTCTTAAACATTACTCGCTGCCGACGACACTGTTACTCGATTCGCAGGGGCGGGTGCATCGCACCATCAAGGGCGTCATCGGACCTCGGGAGATGATCGCCGAGATGCGCCGGGTGTCATAGGCTCCGACGGCAATTTTGGCAATTTTGTCCTTGCCCTCGCTTGACTGCCCCGAAGTGCAATCCTATATTGTCTTCGAAATAACCACATCTCGCATGAAGAGAGTATGCCGCCGAAACGACAGAACAAAGCCGTCATTGCCATTTGCATTCAGGAACCGTTCGAAGATGGATCCAGTATGGACTTCGGCCTCATCCAGGGCGACAGCCTGCGATTCCTGCATCAGGCCTTCATAACCGACACGATTACTCATTCGCTCAGTATCAATAAGGTCGACGTACGACTTTACTATATCGACAATCCGGAGCGCAAACACCTGGTGAAGATCATCACCGACTATCTTAAGAAGAAACTCACCGGCGGCCTGGCAAAAGCTTTTGCCTGCCAGTTCCACTCGACGGAACTGCAGCACGATCGCTGGGGTGTTCGTATCGACAAGGTCTTCCGCGAATGTTTTGCGGCCGGCTACAAGCATGTTCTGGTCATCGGCAGCCGCACTCCCACTATCCGGGCATCCATGATCGAGCGAGCTCTCAATCAGTTGGTGGAGGGTGATGCCGTTTTCGGTCCCACACCAGAGGGCAGATACTACGTGATCGGCATGTCGGGAGCTTACCAGATCAACCTGGCGGATTTCGACTGGAAGTCACCGTCCATATACTCTGAGGTAGCCGAGGCATTTACCGACAAGTCGCTGGCCTGGTCGGAACTGGAGATATGGTACGCTGTGGAAACATCGGAGGAACTGGAGATCATGGTGCGCGATATCAATCAGTTCCGTTATGAAGGTGACGAAACCTCATCCCGTGAGACGGAACTGGTCATGGAACGCATCCTGTCCAAGCTGGGATAAGTTATGGAGCGGCAACTACAGAGACTGAACTGGCTTACTGTCAGGGAGTTGGTTCCTTCAAAATCAGACACGGTTATTCTGCCGGTGGGAACGGTGGAGGCCCACGGTCCCACCTGTTTAGGAACCGACAATTTCATTCCGGAAGCGATCGCCACGGCCATTGCCGACCGGCTGGAGGCACTGGTGGCGCCGACTCTCAACTACGGCATAACGAAATCGCTCTACCGTTATCCGGGCGGCATCAGTATCAAGCCGGAAACGTTTGGCCTGTTCCTGCACGACATCCTCAATTCCCTGGTCGACACCCGTTTCAAAAATATTATTGTCATGAACGGCCATGGCGGCAACAACGCCGTCCTCAAAGATGTCGCCCATGATTTCCACCGTCGGCACCGGGTCAATATCGCCGTCATTCACTGGTTTGAATTGTGTCGTGAGTTGACGGCCGAGTTCTTCGGTCATGCCGGAGGACACGGCGGCACCGACGAAACCGCCATGGTGCAGGCTATCGATACCGACCTAGTGGACGAATCGAGCTATTCCCGCGACCAGGTCTACCAGTTCCGCAGCGGCGCCGATATTTACCCGGTCCCCGGTTGTGTTCTCCTCTATCAGGAGGACGAAGGTTATCCGGAATTTGACGAGGCCCGCTCCCGGGAGTACTTCGACCGGGTGATAACGGCCGTCGGTGATTTTACCGAGCAGGTTGTTTCCCGGTGGCGCCGGTTGGGCCTGTAGTTGTCCTTCGCGAGACCTGAAACAATTTTCTCCTCGACAGCAGAACCGGGCTGTTTACAATCGGTCGATCGCTTGACAAGCGGCTGCCGCTTCCTCTTATATGCAAATGTTGCCGAGGACCCGTAACACTACCGATGAAAGAAACTTACTTCACAACTGAGTCCATCGAACGGAAAGCAACCGAACTGCTGCGCCGGACGCAACATATCAGTCGCGGCAGTATTGACAATCTCCGGCCACGCCGGTCGGCACTGCTGATCATGGACATGCAGAAGTATTTCCTTAAGCCCGATTCCCACGCCTTTATCCCCAGCGCCGGAGCCATTCTCCCCGGCCTGACGGAACTCCTCCGGGAATACCACCAGCGGTCCCTGCCGGTCTTTCTGACACGGCATACCAACACTGCCGCCAATGCCGGACGCATGGCCGACTGGTGGCAGGAGTTGATCTGTCCGGATGATCCGCTGAGTGAACTAAACAATGAATTGACAGCGGTCGGTGGGGTCATTTTGGAAAAGAATCAGTACGATGCCTTTCATGGAACCCGGCTGGAGGAAACGTTGCGGACACGGCAGGTCACCCAGATCGTTATCGGCGGTTTAATGACCCATCTATGCTGTGAGACAACGGCCCGTTCGGCGTTTTGCCGCGGATTCGAGGTCTTTTTCACAGTTGACGGAACCGCCACGTACAACGAACAGTTCCACCGGGCATCCCTGCAAAACCTGGCCCACGGTTTCGCCACGATGGTATCAGTGCCACAACTGTTGGCGGTCCTGAGGAATCATGCCGATTGAAGACGTCATCATAGTCGGCGCCGGACCGGCCGGTATCGCTGCTGCCATCCAGTTACGTCGTCAGGGTCTCGATCCGGTCATCATTGAGAAAAACAAAATTGGAGGGCTGCTGCATAATGCCGGTCTCGTGGAAAACTACCCGGGCTTTCCCGACAGCATCACCGGCCCAAACCTGGTTGTCCAACTCGAAAAGCAGTTAACTCAATACAAGCCCCGTCTCGTTTTCGAGGAAGTCTGGTCAGTCAACTTCGACAATAGCCGGTTCGCCGTCTCGACACCCCGGCAGACGATTCTGTCGCGCACCCTGCTGGTCGCTTCCGGCACCAGCGCTCGATTGTTTACCGATATAAAGGTCCCCGCCGAGTGCCGGAATCGCATTTTGTACGAAGTCTGGCCCATTCGAGAAGTTGAGGGCAAGGATATCGCCATTGTGGGTTCCGGGGATGCCGCCTTTGACTACGCCCTCAGCCTGGTACCCCGCAATCGAGTGACGATCCTCAATCGCAGTGTCGTTACACGATGTCTGCCTCTGCTTAAGGATCGTGTCCAACAATCAGCCTATGCCACTTACCGTCCCGATACTCGCCTGACCGAAATCAAGAGCGAGGGGTCCGAAAAGCTGCGCCTGGAGTGCCGAAATCGGGGTGAGGTCGAGACCCTTGTCGTTGACTACCTGTTGCCGGCTGTGGGTCGAAAGCCCCAACTCGGTTTTCTCGCCCCGCAATTGACGGGGTGTCAGGAAGAGTTGATCCGGGAGGGACTTCTTTACTTTGCCGGAGATGTGAAAAACGGTACTTTCCGCCAAACCGGAATCGCTGTCGGCGACGGAATAATGTCGGCTATGAAAATAGCTCGTAAGGTCGGGAGAGAAGCACCATGAAAGTCCGGGCATGTGCGGGCCGGGATGATATCGCTACTGTCTACATCGCGGAAATGTCCGGAGGCAAAGTTGTGGAGTTTCTCGAATCGGTGCAGCCGCCTCTACCCCGCGAGAAGAAATGGGTATTGATTATTTCCTCCCTCTTCGGCTGTCCGGTGCGGTGTCCCATCTGCGATGCCGGCGGTGATTACCGGGGAAAGCTGTCGGTTGACGAAATCCTGGCCCAAACCGACTTTCTGGTCTACCGCCGGTTCGCCGACGGCCATGTCCCTGTGGAGAAGTTCAAGATTCAGTTCGCCCGGATGGGTGACCCGGCTCTTAACGGCGCCGTCCCGGACGCCCTTGAGGCTCTCTCCCGACGCTACCGGGCGCCGGGACTGATGCCGTGCCTGTCGACGGTAGCCCCGGCCGGATGCGAACAATTCTTCGAGCGACTGCTTGACATCAGGAATCGCTGCTACCCCGGTCGCTTTCAACTGCAATTCTCTATCCACACGACCGACCAGGCAGCCCGAGACCGACTGATACCGATAGAGAAATGGGACCTGGCAGCTATCGCCCGCTACGGGGAACGTTTCCACCGGACCGGTGATCGTAAAATCACGCTGAATTTTGCATTGGTCGCCGGTACACCGGTTGATCCGGCGGTATTGCTTGACCAGTTCGATCCGAACCGTTTTCTGATCAAGATTACGCCGCTGAATCCGACCTGTCGGACAATAGCCAATGGGCTGGACTCCTACGTGGTTCCAGACCGCCCGGACGACAGTTACCCGGTGGTGCAGGCTTTGCGTAACGCTGACTACGAAGTGATCGTCAGCATCGGCGAACTTACCGAGAACAACATCGGCAGCAACTGCGGTCAGTACGTATCCGCTTATCTGAAAGAAAAAGCCGCTTTGGGTGAGACCTATTCATTCCCGGTGAATGAGTATGCCGGCACACAGTGACGGCCGGGCTATAGCGCCATGAGTGTACCTGCCAAATCGACGGACATCATAGTCAATGGTGACCGCATCGTCCTGCGCAAGGTAACAAGAGCGGATGCTCAAACCATATTCGAAAACGTCCGTGACCGTGAAATCAGCCGCTACACGTTCATACCTCATCCTTACCGGCTCCGGGATGCCCTGCACTTTATACGCTTTGCACAGCTACAGATGAAAAAGGGACTGGAATATCATTTAGGTATCGAACTGAAGAGCAGTGAGCGGATTATCGGTATGATCGGCCTGATGCGGGTCGATCTCCGAAACCGTAACGCCGAGATCGGCTACTGGCTGAGCAAAAGTTACTGGGGGCAGGGCCTGGCCGGTGACGCTCTGCACCTGATGCTACACTTTGCCTTCCGGGAACTGAAGCTGGTCCGTGTCTATGCTCACGTGATGCACCCCAACCATGCCTCGGCGCGCATGCTGGAAAGGGCCGGTTTCACACGGGAAGGTTGCCTCCGCAAGCATTTGCTGCGTAGTGGCCGCAGACTTGATCTGCTTTACTACGGCCTGCTCAAACAGGAATACCGACCCTGATTGCTCATTCCCGGCATAAAAAAAGCCGGAACCAAAGCTCCGGCTTTTATCTGCTGTGCTGTTTCTTAGAAGAATTTCAATCCGAGTGTAATCGGGATAAAGGCGGTACCCTCGCCTTCGGTGGCAACGTTGACATACCGGCCCTGGACGAACAGATTCATTGTCGGTCCGACCTTCATTTCCACACCGGCACCAAAGTTGTAATACATCTTGTTCAGGCTTTCTGTGGATGTCGGTGTAAAACCGGCCGCCAAAAGCAGATTGCCGCCAAAGGACGACTGCTGGATATTGGCTAACCCGGCTCCGGCGAAAGCGAACGGCTTAATCGAGGCCGTCGGCAGACCAAATGCAAAGCGGCCGTCGCCACCAAACATCAGCATCCGGCTGTCGCCGCCGTCAAGACCGGTGATACCGCCAAAATCGAAGGCGAACTTGTGGTACTCAGCCTTACCGACCACTTGGAAAGCGGGTCCGAATTTGTAGCCCAGTCCGGCCAGACCATGGTAACCGGTCTTGTAGCCGTCTTTGAAGCCATCGGGGGCAGTGGGTAGACTGAGCGCCCCACCGGCATACAGACTGAACGGCGTCGGCACCTGGGCGGATACGCCGAGCGCCAGTGCGATCACGCATACCGCCGTCAATAACAACTTCTTCATTTGCAGCTCCTCCAATAAGGTTTGTCTGTCACTCTATTGTCGGTTGGAGCATCTCCGGTCTTTAGCTTAACAAGACTAATTTTGTTTCCCTTCCCATTTCATTAGCGTACCAGTCACTTGGTTGGCGAGACGGCCTTTACCCGCGACCGACTCCGTACATCGACCTTTCTTAACACCAAGAAAAAAGGCCGGAGTTTGAATCCCGGCCTTAGTGCTGTTTCGGTCTGTTATCAGAACCTGAGTCCGACCGTCAACGGCATGAAACCTGTTGACTCACCGGAAGTAGCAACGCTTACAACAGTACCCTGAATGAAAACCTTCATTGTCGATCCGGTCTTAATCTCCACTCCCCCACCGAGATTGATGTACAGCTTAGTTTCCTCAAACCCCAGCGGAATATGTATGCCCGGAGCGCTGATATCAGAAAACGAGAGGTTAGCTACTCCGAGTCCGGCAAAGAACACGCCGTTGGCGGATGCTGAAGAGGAGCCGAATACAAACCGCGCGTCGCCACCCACCATGAACGCCCTCAACGCCGCACCACTCACTCCGGTCACTCCGAATGTACCCCAGCTAAACGGCATACTGTGATATTCGGTCTTGCCGACGATGTAGAGGGTGCGAGTCACCTTTAGACCGACTCCGATCGTTCCGTGAAAGCCGACCGACCAGAAGTCCTGGAACTCGTCAGGGGATACCGGTATTGATGCACCGGCACCAATGTAGACAGCGGTCGATTTGGCTGGCACCTGCTCCATTGCTGACCCTGTTGCCGCCAGACAGATCACAATACCGACCACCAGTGTTGTGCGAGCAGCCTTCTGCAGTAGTGATTTGCTCATCCCGTTCCTCCTTCAGATTAGTTGCAATTGGCCCTGATTGTCGTGTACACTTCTCATCCAAATACAAGCCCTTCAATCAACAATTTACGAACAACGGGGAAACTGAGTCAAGGGAAAAATCCCCGGCAGCTTACTCCAACCAGAAAAAGCTATGTGACTCCGGTGCTGCTTATGAATCAGGAGGGAATAAGATTGGATTACAAGTAACTCCCGCGTTCGCCCGCCGGGACATTTGTGAGCACCTTCACTTGCTTCGCCCCACCCTTTTGTATATATAGTCTCATTGACAACAATTTGGCTATAATTCAGGAGGAAAACGATATGGCAGACAGACCTAACGCCTACATTGTCTCAGCCTGTCGCAGCGCTATCGGGGTGCTGCACGGCGGATTGGGCACATTGACCGCCCCCCAACTGGGCGCACTAGCGGTAAAAGAGGCAGTCAAACGGGCCGGTATCGACCCGGCTGACGTGGAAGAAGTGATCATGGGCCAGGTGGTCCAGGGTGGATCGGGGCAGGCTCCCGCCCGCCAGGCGGCCATACACGGCGGAGTGCCGCCGGAAGCCGGTGCTATGACGATCAACAAGGTATGTGGTTCGGGGCTGAAAGCAGTTATGCTGGCGGCTCAGTCAATCCGGGCCGGGGACCAGGATGTGTTTATCGCCGGTGGCATGGAGTCGATGTCAAAGACGCCACTGGCCCTGCACGGCGCCAAGACCGGTTACAAATTCGGCCACCAGAAGCTGATCGACCTGATGATCAGCGACGGTTTGTGGGACAGCTTCAACAATTTCCACATGGGCAACGCCGCCGAACTGACCCGGGAAAAAGTCGGTATCACCCGCGAGGAGCAGGACGAGTTTGCCTGCAACTCGCACAAAAAGGCTGTAGCGGCCCAGGAAGCCGGCAAGTTCAAAGAGGAAATCTTTGACGTCAGCATCCCGCAGCGCAAGGGCGATCCCGTTATCTTCAACAAGGATGAAGGCCCGCGGCCAGGTCTTTCGGTTGAGAAACTGGCCCGACTGCGCCCGGCTTTTGTCAAGGACGGCACCGTCACCGCCGGCAACTCACCCGGCCTCAATGACGGCAGCGCCGCCACGGTGGTCGTTTCGGAGAAGTATTTGAAAGAAAAGGGCCTCAAGCCCCTGGCCAGAGTGGTCGAGTACGCAGTAGCCGGAACCGCTCCGGTTGACCTGTTTTTCTCACCCATCTACGCCGTGCGCAAGCTGATGGAGAAGATGAAAGTCGATATCAACCACTTCGACCTTATCGAAGCCAACGAGGCTTTTTCGGCGCAGGCATTGGCTGACGGCAAGGAACTCAAGTGGGACTGGGATCGTGTCAACGTTCACGGTGGTGCTGTGGCGCTGGGGCACCCCATTGGAGCTTCCGGCACGCGGGTGCTGGTAACATTAATATACGCGCTTAAGGACCGGGGACTCAAGACCGGCCTGGCGACATTGTGCCTCGGCGGCGGCAACGCCGTGGCGATGGCTATTGAAATCTGTTGAGCAACTCAGGGAGATTGAAAATGAAAGCGGATGATATCAAACAAATTGCGGTTATCGGTAGCGGCACTATGGGCAACGGTATCGCCCAGGTGTGCGCCATGACCGGCTATGACGTCACTTTGATCGACATCAAGCAGGAGTTTCTTGACCGGGCTGTTAAGACAATCACCAAGAGCTTCGATCGCCTGCTCAAGAAAGAGAAGATTACCGAGGACGACAAAAAGGCCGCCCTGGGACACATCAGCACCACTACCGAACTACCGGCTGCCAAAGATGCGCAACTGGTCATCGAAGCGGTCAATGAAGATCTGGCTGTCAAGCTCGACATCTTCACCAAACTGGAAAATGTCTGTGGGCCGGATACGATCTTCGCCTCCAACACCTCGTCGCTGCCCATCACTCAGTTGGCGGCAGCAACCAAACGGCCGGAGAAGTTCATCGGTATGCACTTCATGAACCCGGTACCGATGATGAAACTGATCGAGGTCATTCGCGGCATCGCAACTTCGGACGACACCTACAACCTGGTGAGCGACGTCTCCAAGAAACTGGGCAAGATCCCGGTGGAAGTAAACGACTTCCCCGGTTTCGTCGCCAACCGCATTCTGCTGCCGATGATCAACGAGGCCATCTACGCCCACATGGAGGGCGTGGCTACGGTTGAAGCTATCGACTCCGTTATGAAACTGGGCATGGCGCACCCGATGGGTCCGCTGACGCTGGCCGATTTCATCGGTCTTGATGTCTGCCTGGCGATACTGGAAGTTATGCATGAGGGACTGGGCGATCCCAAGTATCGGCCCTGCCCGTTGTTGAGGAAGATGGTGCAGGCCGGTTATCTTGGTCGCAAGTCCGGTCGCGGCTTTTATGACTACAGTTCTTAGAGAGAGATGAGATGGATTTTAAGTTATCCGAAGAGGACCTTGATCTGAAAGATATGGCGCGCGATTTCGCGGAAAAACGCCTCTACCCCCACGCCGAAGAGTTCGATGAAAAGGCAGCAACACCACCGGAACTTATCAAAGAATGCGCCGAGCTCGGTTATTTTGGCTTCATGGTCCCCGAAGAGTACGGCGGTGCCGGACTGAGCACGGTCACCTTTATGGGTGTCCTGGAGGAAATCAGTGCCGCCTGCGCCGGTTTTGGCATCCTGCTGTCAGTGCACAATTCACTCTGCTGTGAAATCGTCAAATGTTTCGGTACTGACGCGCTAAAGAAAAAGTACCTGCCGGCGATGGCGGCCGGTGAGAAAATCGGCGCCTACTGTGTCACCGAACCGAACGCCGGTACCGACCTCGCTTCTATCTCCTGCTCCGCCACCGATAAAGGAGACCACTACCTGCTTGACGGTACCAAAACCTTTGTCACCAATGCCGCCCATGCCGGTGTCCTGATCGTCTTCGTCAAGACCGATCCCGATGCCGGCCACAAGGGACTCAGTTGCTTTGTCGTGGACAAAGACAGCGACGGCATCACGCTGGGCAAGAATGAGCACAAATGCGGCCTTAAAGCATCCGATCTGCGTGAGATCAGTTTTGCCGATGTCAGGGTACCCAAAGACAACCTGCTGGGCAATCTCGGCGACGGGTTCCGCATGGCCGTTACCATTCTCAATTCCGGTCGCATCGGAGTTTCGTTTCAGGCAACCGGTATGGCGCGCTCGGCACTGACTGAGTCCATCAAGTATTCCAAGGAACGCAAACAGTTCGGTCAGCCGATTGCCAATTTCCAGGCCATTCAGTTTAAGCTGGCCGACATGGCTACCCGTATCGACGCCGGACGACTGCTGGGTTACCGGGCAGCCATGCTCAAAGACGCCGGTGTCCCGTGCCATCGGGAATCGTCGATGGCCAAGCTGTTCTGCTCGCAGACGGCCAACTTCGTATGCAACGAAGCGGTACAGATTCACGGCGGTTACGGCTACATGAAAGAGTACGCCGTCGAGCGTTATTTCCGCGACGCCCGCGTTACCGAGATTTACGAAGGCACCACCGAGGCCCAGAAGATGGTCATCTCCCGTGACCTGCTGAAGGAGTAGGCTGTGCTGGAGAAGAAACACCTCGAGTTCCGGGAGAAAGTTCGCGCCTTTGCGCTTGAGCAGATCGAACCGGCTGCGACCCGGCTGGACCTCGAACAGAAATTCCTGGCCGAACATATTCAGCCGATGGCCGACCTTGGCCTGATGAGTATGCTCATCCCCGAAGAGTACGGCGGAGCAAAGGTTGACACTATCTGTTATTCGATCGCCGTGGAAGAACTGTCGCGTGTCTGTGGTTCGACCGGCATCACCATCGCCGCCCACAACTCGCTGGGAACCTACCCGGTGATCGCTTTCGGAACCGAAGAACAGAAAAAGAAGTACCTGCCGCGCGCCGCTGCGGGCGGACTGATGGCATTCGGTTTGACCGAGCCGGATGCCGGTTCCGATGCCGGCGGCACCCGCTCCTACGCCCGCAAGGAGGGCGATCACTGGATTATCAATGGCACCAAGTGCTTTATCACGTCGGCTTCGCACTCCTTCGCTTCCGTCAACACCGCCAAGACCACCGATGACCCCAAAGACACCGCCATCACTTCCTTCATTATGGAGAAGGACTGGGACGGCTACAGTATTGGTAAGAAAGAAAACAAACTCGGCCTGCGCGCCTCGGATACGGCCTCGATGCACTTCGATGATGTCAAGGTCCCGGTGGAGAACCAGTTGGGTGAAGTCGGGCACGGGTTCAAGCAGATGCTCAACACGCTCGATGGCGGGCGCATTTCTATCGGCGCTATGGCTGTGGGCCTGGCACAGGGAGCGCTTGACTGCGCTCTTAAGTACGCCTCCCAGCGAGTGCAGTTCGGTAAACCGATCGGGTATCATCAGGCTGTCGGTCACACTCTGGCCGACATGGCTACCGAGATCGAAGCCGCCCGGCTGATTGTCTACGAGGCATCGCGGATGAAAGATATGGGCGGACGTTTCAGCCGCCACTCGGCGATGTGCAAGCTGTTTGCCTCCGAGGTCGGCACTCGCTGCGCCTTCAAAGCAATCGGTGTTTTAGGCGGTGTCGGCTGTCTGACCGGTGCTTACCCGGCCGAACGCATCTGGCGCGACGTCAAGCTCTGCGAAATCGGTGAAGGCACATCCGAGATTCAGCGGTTGGTGATTGCACGGGATTTGCTCCAGTCGGTGAAGGGGAAATAGGTCAGTAAAAGACGTCGGAACCACAGGGGGGGCCGACCTGCGAATCTGAAGACATATCTGCAGGGAGAATACTTTTCAAAGGTTAATGCAACACTTGATTTGAAGCCAGGTCATGGTTCATTGATTGAGTGTAGATAAACCGTCAGAAATGTGTGACACAAAAACCAGTGTAATGCAGAAAATATCAAAGGGACATGTAGTCGCAGCTGTTTTACTGCTACTGTTGATTCTGAAGTTTGTACAACTCGACAAAGACCCTCCTTTGTTCCACTTAGGATATAGTAACGCACTACTCACTGACCCATATCATCTGACGTTCTTCGCAAGAAACGCCGTTCTCTATGGCGACTGGAATCCTTTCGACTCGCATCGTTGGGACTACAAAATAAACTCCCTTATTTCAGGTGTTTCATACCTGTTCTTCTTAGGTTTTAACGTGTCAAGAGTGACAGCTAATTTGGCGGCAGTGATACTGCAGTGTGGAGGATTTCTTTTTTTCATCCTTGGAATCTATCGATTCCGCGGTTTGCGTGAAGTTGGTCTGGCTGCGTTACTCCTGCTTATCAACAGCTCGCTCTTTTTTTATGGGCGTCTGCCATTCCTGGAAAATGGACTGATTTTTATTAGCGGTTTGACGTTTCTTATTTTTGTCAGATATCATAACCGATACTGGGGTCAATTCCTGTCGGGAGTACTTATCGCACTGGCAGCTTTAAGCGGTAAGCTTTTTGGCTTTATCTTGCTCGGACCTGTGCTCATCTCTTTGTTTTATATGTACCGTAAGCGAGTAGTTGTTCCGGTCGTGGTTACAGTGGGTGGTTTGTTGATCGGTACGGCTACTTACATTCTAGCTTTCTACGGTAGACATGTATCGGCACTGGTGAGCTATTACAATCAACAATCGGTGGGGACGTATGGTCTGCCTCCTGGATTTTCATCAATTGAGAATTTCTTTGTAATGCTGGTTACATATGGTAGTGAATCCGGCATCTGGCAGCACATGCCGTTCCTGCTCTTCTTGACCGCGGTAAGTTTTATATTAGTAACTATGGTTATTCCGTATACCGGAAAGCCCAAGATCGAATACCTGCCGGTGATTTTCTGTGCTGCGTGGCTTGCCAGCGGAATTCTCGGTCTTATGCCGTTTAATTATAGACCCTTGCGATACACATTGTTTCTCTATCTGCCGATTTCTGCAATTTGTGCATTCGGCATGCGGTTAATTATGGAAAAGAGAATGAAGCTTGGACTTCATTCTAAATGGATTTCTCTGACATCCGTATTTCTCGTGTGTTGGTATACAACTTTTCAAATCACCATATTGTTATGCTCGAGAGGCCGTAAGTTCTATGCGGGAACTGAGTACATTCTAGCTATGATGATAATCGCTATTGTGATCACGTTACTAACGCTGATATGGCTTCGAAAAGACCATAAAGTGATTTCTAATCGTTTTTTGCAGATACCGTTTGGTGTGATATTTCTTTGGGTCATTGTCAATCAAGGGATCTATCTTTTTGATGGTCTTACAAAACCTGGGAGATACTTAGAACGGTACAATACAGAGCTTAGCCAGATCGTGAGTAAGAACGCTGTTATCACCGGACCTTTTACCCCGGCCCTCACAATAGACAATCGATTACAGGGGATTATCTATATGTTCGGCTTTTCAAATGTCGAGTACGGATTGTTTGAACGATTCCCGATATCGCACGTAGTCAGCGATCGTTCCAACTGGACTCGAGCATTGAAGGATTTCCCATTTTTGAAAACTGCTACGAAAATCGCTCAGATGGTGGTCAAGAATGATGCAATAGACCTATATCGATTACCCCATACGGATGTCCCTTTGACTGATTTTGAGCAAGGGGTGATTTTGCTGGAAGGTGAATATCCGGAATCATCACTTGTCTATTTTGAGCGCTTCAGTGAAAAATACCCTGAGAATTTGCTGGGGAATATGCACTTGACTATGGCTCTCTATGTAAGTGATTCTACGGATAAAGCTATTGTAATTCTCAATGAGTTGATAGACAGGCATCCTAATAACTACATGCTCCATGGCTTCTGCAAAGGATTTTACTACCGACTTTACAGAGATACTGAAGATTCAAAATACCTTCAACTTTCACAGAGTCATGAACGTAAAGTGCGACAATTAAACCCCGATGTTCCTGGAGCACACTAAAATGGACGGGTGACGGGTGGCTCGCGGTGAGTTTCTGTTCCATTTTATACTCAGGTTATAGTAGGAACTGTAAACGCACCTCAAGAGGTGCGTCACCTGATTTGTCGGGTTTCTTGTCCCGCTGCGCGCGACCGCGGACCTACAAGACTTACACCCGGCAGAGACAATAGATGTGCCCTCGGCACCCGCTACGCGATTAAGGCGGCTTGCCGCTCGGAACTGCAGGGATCCCGATCTACGAATCTACCGGATATACCATAGTAACTACAACGCCCGCCACTTATCCCTTGATTAAACGCATCTCTGCCGTTTTCTTTGCGTACCAAGACACAACCGATAGACCCTGACACCGAGGAATGAATGAAAAAGTGGCCGGTCATTATCACCGCACTCCTGCTGCTCACGCCCGGCGCAGCGCTCTCGCAGACACCGGCCAAAGACACTCTGCGCGGAACGATCAAAGGCAGCGTCATCGATGCCGTGACGAAATCACCGATCATCGGGGCCAGTGTGCTGGTGGTCGGCAGCCAGCGGGGCGCCGCCACCGACGAACAGGGTGCGTTTACTATTTCCCGGGTGCCTGTCGGCAGCTACTCACTGACCGTGCGCAGCCTGGCCTATCATCCACTTACCAAAACGGACATTATCGTCAGGCCCAGGAGAACCGCTTTCGTGACGGCGGAACTTCAGCACACTACGTTGGAAGTGGAAGGAGTCGAGGTGCGTGGCGGTTATTTCACCGAGTCGCCATCGCAACCGACCGGCGTGACCGGGTTTTCAGCGGAGGAAGTGCGACGCTCACCCGGCTCGGCCGGTGATGTCAGCCGGATTATTCGCATCCTGCCCTGCGCCGCCAAAGTCAACGACCAACTCAACAGCCTTGTAATCAGAGGCGGCAGTCCGGTAGAGAACGGCTTCTACCTGGACAATATCGAGATACCCAATATCAATCATTATCCCGTACAGGGATCATCCGGCGGTCCGATCGGGTTGCTGAATGTGGACTTTATCCAGGATGTTACTTTCTCCGCCGGTGGTTTCTCGGCCATCTACGGCGACCGACTGTCATCCATCATGGACCTGAAGTTCCGCGAAGGCAACCGCGACGAGTTTGACGGTCAGTTGGATATCCACTTTGCCGGTTTCGGTCTGGCCGCCGAGGCGCCGATCGCAGGAGGGCGAGGTTCTTGGCTGTTTTCGGCCCGACGTAGTTTTCTGGATTTGCTGGTGGATGCTATCGGCACCGGCGTTGCTCCGCGCTACAGCGACTACCAGGGCAAGCTGGTGTATGATATTTCCCCTCAGAACAAGATTACGGTGCTGGGCGTCCTGGGCGTTGACTTCATTGAGTTTGAGAAAGAGCAGTCCGAAGAAGACGGCAACATAATCTACGGCAAGTGGGACGGCAACGAGTGGGCGGCCGGCATGAACTGGCGTTATCTCTGGGGCTCTCAGGGATACTCCAGTACGTCGCTGTCGTTTCTATCCACAACCTATAAGGGAATGATTTTCGAGACCAAGTCCGATCAGATATTGACCGGCGAAGACGCCGTCGAACAATCCGTTCAACTCAGAAACGTCAATGTCTATCAGATTAACGAAACCAACTACCTGGAATTTGGCGCCGAGGGTAAGATTATTACAAACGACTACGATCTCCTGGTTGGTAAATACACCAACGCTTTCGGCGATACTGTATCGGCTCTGATCCTCCACGAGCGGGTGGAGTCGCCCAAGGCCGGACTGTTTGCCAGTTACACGTTGCAGCCGATGAACCGGCTCAGCACCAGCCTGGGACTGCGCTACGATTATTTTGAGTACAATAACCGCACCCACATTTCGCCCCGGTTTTCTTTTTCATATCAAGTTTCCCCGCGCTGGTCATTAAATGGTGCCAGTGGCATTTATAATCAGAACCTGCCGACCAGCCTGCTGGTACTACGAGAACGAAACCGGCAACTGAAAGACCCGATTGCCCGGCATTACATTCTGGGCGTCACCCATTTGCTGACCGAAGATACCAAGCTCACCCTGGAGGGTTATTATAAGGAGTACGATAACTTCCCGCTCGACACCAATCAGTCGGAGCTGTTCATAGCCGACGAAGTTTTCTACCGTGGCTTTTTTGGCACCTATGACGGGCTGGTCGACGAAGGCCGGGCGCGAGCCTGGGGCATTGAAGTGACTCTCCAGAAGAAGCTGGTGCGGGGGATGTACGGAATGGTCAGCGGTTCGTATTTCAAATCTCGTTACCGCGACCTGGATGGAATCTGGCGTGATCGGGTGATCGACAATCGCTTTGTGTTCGGTGTCGAGGGCGGTTATAAACCGAACAACCGCTGGGAGTTCAGCGTACGCTGGATACTGGCCGGCGGTCCCCCGTATACGCCTCTTGATCTCGTTGCTTCCAGCGTCATCAACCGCTCTATTCTGGATAGCACCCGGGTCAACCAGGAACGGTATCCCGACTACCATTCGATGAACCTTCGGACCGACCGCCGTTTCCATTTCAGCGGCTCCAACCTGATACTTTATTTCTCGGTCTGGAACATCTACAACCGCCGGAACGTCTCGACCTACTACTGGAATGAGATTGAGCAGAAACAGGACGCCCTTTACCAGTGGAGCCTGCTGCCGGTTCTGGGAATGGAATTCGAGTTTTAGACGAGGCACCAACGAGCATTTGACTATCCCCCGGTTGCTGCGTATATTCGGTTCCATGCTTAAGGAGTAGGGCAATGAAACCGAAGAGTGTCAAGGCCGCCCACGGCACGAAATTATCTTGTAAGGGATGGCACCAGGAAGCCGCCCTGCGAATGCTCAACAACAACCTCGACCAGGAAGTGGCCGAGAAACCAGAGGAGTTGATCGTCTACGGCGGCTCCGGTAAAGCGGCCCGCAACTGGGACGCCTACCAGGCCATCGTCAAAGCGCTCAAGTCGCTGAAGAACGATGAAACTCTTTTAGTACAATCAGGTAAACCGGTCGGGATATTCCAAACTCACGACTATGCCCCACGGGTACTGATCGCCAATTCCCACCTGGTACCGGCCTGGGCTACCTGGGAAAAGTTCAGGCAACTGGAAAAGCTGGGCCTGATCATGTACGGCCAGATGACGGCCGGAAGCTGGATTTATATCGGCACCCAGGGGATTATCCAGGGGACCTACGAGACGTTTGCCGCTGCCGGTGTTCAGCATTTTGGCGGCGACCTGGCCGGCCGGTGGATTCTCACCGGCGGCATGGGCGGCATGGGCGGCGCTCAACCGCTGGCGGCCACGATGGCCGGTGCCTCGGTGTTGGTGGTTGAGGTCGATGAAGCCCGTATAAACCGCCGTATCAAGACCGTTTTCTGTGACGTCAAGGTCAAGCGGCTGGACAAAGCCCTGAGCCTTATCAAGGAACACCAGAAATCCAAAGAGCCGATATCGATCGGACTGGTCGGCAACTGCGCCGAGATTTTCCCGGAAATCTTCAGACGCGGCATCGTCCCCGACATGGTCACCGACCAGACCTCGGCCCATGACGAACTGAACGGATATATTCCCGAGGGCCTGACCGTCACCGAGTCCGACCGCCTGCGCAAAAAGGACCCGCGCAGCTATATCGAACGGTCCTATGAATCGATGGTCAAGCATTGTGCGGCGATGCTGAAATTTCAGAAAGCCGGTTCTATCGTTTTTGACTACGGTAACAACCTGCGTGGGCAGGCCAAATCGGCCGGTCTGAAAAACGCCTTCGACTATCCCGGTTTTGTGCCGGCCTATGTCCGTCCACTTTTCTGTGAAGGTAAGGGCCCCTTCCGTTGGGTGGCGCTGTCAGGTGACCCCAGGGATATTGACGTCACCGATCAGATTATCCTGAAGCATTTCGCACACAACAAGTCGCTGGTGCGCTGGATTGAAATGGCACGGGAAAAGATTCCCTTCCAGGGTCTGCCGGCACGCATCTGCTGGCTGGGTTACGGCGAGCGAGCCAAGTTCGGCGATATCATCAATGACCTGATTAAAAAGGGCCGAATCTCGGCACCAATCGTCATCGGTCGCGATCATCTCGACGGCGGCAGTGTCGCCTCCCCCAATCGTGAAACGGAAGCCATGCTCGATGGTTCCGATGCCATTGCCGACTGGCCGCTGCTTAATGGTCTGCTCAATGCCGTCTCCGGAGCCAGTTGGGTTTCTATCCACCATGGCGGCGGGGTGGGGATCGGCAATGCCATCCACGCCGGACTGGTGATTGTCGCCGACGGAACCAAAGAGATGGCGGTTCGCCTTAACCGGGTTTTGACCAATGATCCCGGCACCGGAGTCATGCGGCATGTCGATGCCGGTTACAAAGATGCAACCGGTTTTGCCCGGAAGCACAAGATCAAGATCCCCACAATGAAGTGAGGGACCAACGATCGACACCGGAGAAGATCACATCCGACACCAGCCGCATATCCCGGATACAAACGCAATTCCAGCGGGACCGCTGTACACCGGGGTTAAAATTGCGTTGATCGGTCCAACCCAACAACTATATTGATATAATGTTACCGGAAAAACGCGCTACACTGTTAGTCAAAAACATAGGTCAGTTGATTACCATGGCTGGTCCCGTTCCTCGCCGCGGCGACCAGATGCAAGACCTTGGTCTGATCGAAAATGGCGGAGTGGCTCTCGCCGGGGAAGAAATCCTCGCGGTGGGCAGGTCCGATGATGTGGAGGGCCGCGTGCCTCTGGCCGAGGGCTGCACGGTTATCGATGCCGCCGGAGCCGTTGTAACACCCGGTCTGATTGATCCGCACACCCACCCCGTCTTCTCCATGACCCGCGAGAAAGAATTCGAGATGCGGACCCAGGGGAAATCTTACATGGAGATCGCCCAATCCGGCGGCGGCATCCGCTCATCGGTACGCGACTTAAGAACTACATCGACCACAGTTCTCCGGGAGCAAACCAGGAAACACCTCGACCGCCTGCTTCGCCACGGTGTTACCACCATTGAGGCCAAGTCCGGCTATGGCTTGTCCACGGAATCTGAGATCAAACAGCTCGAAATCATCCGTGAGATGAACCGTTCACATCCACTTGACCTGGTACCCACCTTCCTGGGAGCACACGAGGTGCCGGATGAGTATCGCGACCGGCGCCAGGACTATGTTGACCTGGTAGTGAACGAAATGATTCCGGCAGTTGTTCTGGAGGGTCTGGCGGAATTCTCGGATGTTTTTTGCGAAGAAGGTGTTTTCGACATCGAGCAATCGCACCGCATCCAGCAGGCTGCTGCCAGAGCCGGTCTGAAACTCAAGTTCCACGCTGATGAACTGAAATCGACCGGAGGAGCCGAACTGGCGGCTTCTCTCAATGCCGTTTCGGCCGACCACCTGGTGCACATTTCGGATAACGGTATCAGCGCTCTGGCCCAATCAGGTACGGTGGCGGTTTTGCTGCCGGGTACCACTTTCTCTCTGGGCGGCAGGCGGTATGCTCCGGCTCGCAAGTTAATTGAAGCCGGAGTTGTGGTGGCTCTTTCTACCGACTGCAATCCCGGCTCCAGTTTCACCGAATCGCTGCCATTTATTCTGTCCCTGGCAGCTGTTCAGATGAAACTCACTGCCGCCGAAGCATTGACAGCCGTAACGGTCAATGCCGCCTGCGCCATTGACCGGGGTGGTGCTGTCGGTCAATTGGTGGAGGGTCTGCCGAGCGACCTGGTAATCTGGGATATGGCCGACTACCGCGAATTGCCCTACCATTACGCGGTCAACCTGGCGCTGACGGTCATCAAAAGAGGTAAAGTGGTTGCGAACAACTGACCATGTCGGACGTTTAAGAAGAGGATAATAATTATGCCGGCGCGATACCTGCTACCACCGCTGAGTCTGTTGTTGCTGTTGGTCGGTGCCTGTGGCGTCTATACCTTCAATCCGAAAGGTAAATCTACCGTCAGCAACATTGCAATCGAGAGGTTCGAGAACCGGACTACGGAATTCGGCCTGGCCGACCAGATGACTGATGTCGTGATCGACGCCCTTATTGCCGATGGGAACCTGAAGGTGGTTTCCTCCGACAACGCCGACGCCGTTCTGACCGGAGTGCTGGTCCAATACGAACGAAAACCGTACGAGTATGACCAGAATGACGTCGTCGAAAGCTACTATATCGAAATGGAGTTTGAAATAGCTCTGAAGAATCCGCGTGCTGAGTCCGAAATCTGGAAAGAGAAGATGAGTCAGCGAGGAATATACCAGGTGGCGACTGAAACGGAAGAGGACGGTCGGCAGAAAGCGATCGAACTGCTGGTTGAAGCCATCATCAACAAAACTACCAAAAGCTGGTAGGCAAATCAACTACGGTACGAGTTAACAAATGCTCCGGCGAACCAGGAACGGTAAATGATTGACATTGACAGACAACACCCGGGTTGCTATCATCCAACCGGCAGTAACTGAAGATGAGACATTATATTCACAGCACCGTCCTACTGGCACTACTGGCTCTGTGCCTGCCTATATCGGCTCGGGAAACCAACTCCCGAGTCGGAACCAGTTCCTTTCCCTTCCTGAAAATCAATGTCAGTGCCAGGGCCGTTGGTATGGGTGGCGCCTTTACCGGGCTGGCCGACGATGCCTCGGCTCTTTATTACAATCCGGCCGGCATCGCTTCTTACTCGGACAAACAATTTGTAGCCGGTTATCATAATTACTTCGTGGATATTCAGTCCGGTTTTGTAGCCTACACCACACCCGTGACCGAACGCCTGTACATCGGGGCCTGGGCAAGTTACCTCAATTTCGGCGAGTTCATCGAAACTAATATAAGCGGTGACATAATTGATAACTTCTCCGGCGGCGACCTGATGACAGCTTTTACGGTAGCCTTAAAACATAACCGCAGTTTCAGTTACGGCGGCACTGTCAAGGCTATCTACGAAAAAGTTCACGATTTCTCTGCCTCCGGGATCGCAGTTGATCTGGCCGTCAAGTATTCCAGTGATCGAGATCGTTACAGCGCCGGTTTGATGGTACAGAACCTGGGCCGGCAGCTTTCAGCCCTGGGAACAGAAAAATACCGACTGCCACTGATGGTGAGAGCCGGCGGCGCCATGCGGCCCCGGTCGATTCCCGTTGTGGTCGCCGCCGATGGTATCTTCATGGTGGACAACAACCCGGTTGTCGCACTGGGAATCGAGTATTTCGAGTTCCAACCGTTCTACGCCAGGATGGGATGGAACAGTTTTGGCTCTAATTATCGTGGTGCTGATTCCGACGACGTCTGGGCCGGTTTCTCAATGGGGGTGGGATTCGATCACAATCAACTGCACATAGCCTATGCCTACTCCCCGGCCGCTGATTTGGGTGCCAGCCACCGGGCAACTGTGACATGGAGCAGATGACATGAAAAGCCGGATATTAAGAACCTGGCGGCCCCTGCTGGTGGTGGCCTGCCTACCGTTGCTGACGGCATGTTCCTCATCCAGCCTTTCCGACCCCAGGTCGGTGGTGATTGCTATGTTTGGCGCCATGGAAAAGGATGATAAGCCGGCCCTGGTGCATCTTCTTGACCTGCCGGAGTTGATGCGCTTTTATAATGAAGACTACGCGCTTCAGACAAACACCCCCCGCGTTTTCCACAACCCCGAAGAAATCCTCTACGACCTGACGGGAGAAGGCGAAACTAAACGCCGCTGGTTCTCACTGCAGAGAATCATCAATAAGGTCGATATCTCAGGCGAAACGGCCACGGTTGAGGTCACCTTCGTCGACCAGGACAAGTCCCAGGGGTACCGGACCAAATTCGGTGTGCATGTCGTCAACGGCAAGTGGAAAATATATAGCTTCAAAACAGTACGCAGCAGCCATTGAACCTGGCCAGAATGCCCGAGCGCTCACCCTCCACCGGAAACAATCCTTAAACAGCAATAGCTATTGTCATAGATATTGTCTGTTTGGGCGTGAAGCTGAATTCGTCATCCAACCCACTGTTGGCGGGGTGCGGTCGGGCTGATACTCTACAACAAACTATGCACACACTGTGTCATTTCTGAGAGCACACGTCAAGAGTGTATTTGATCGAGTTCCTGTAGGTCGGTGTTCCCAGGGAGGTGGCGAAGCCACTTTCACAGACCGCGATACCCGACAATTGCCTGATAAAACCCACCCCACCGGGAAGATGTCGGGTTTCTCACAAGAGTGGCGATGCCACCGGAACGCCGACCTACCGGACCCCAGCTTTCGCTGGTGTAGCCGCCGTGGGCGACAGCTCTTGCAGACTTTAATCGGAAAGTTATTCTGACAACTGCTATAGCCTGACTGGTGCACTTGCGGTAAGAAAAACTGACGACCGGTGCAATACGGCAGTTGACAGAAAGCTATTACGGATAACCATATACAAAAAAAGAGAAGCTCACCTACGGTTTCTGCCAGAGGCAGAGGGGGGAACCTCTGACTGAATTGCCATCGGCAAACTTCTCGCCGTCAGCAATATAGGTTTTGTCCTGAAAATGTCAATCAAAAACGGACCAATACGACCCGTGATAGTGAGACCTTCTGGATAAACTTGTCGTCATTTCTGATTTTGACGTGGGGCCGGGACCTCTCTCTATTGAACAAAGTATGTCGCTGTACAACATGCGCTTAAGGCGTTTCATCGGCGGCGGCGCGTTGCGCAGATAACCTGTGAGACCCGCCCGTTCAGCATATTTTTTCGTTTGTGACCACAGGTTACCGGATAGAACGAATAACGGAGAAACCCCGGTCTCAGAACTGTCGCTGCTGATTGGCGTTGTCTTACATAGCCATTCCATAATCGATTAAACGGAAACTACCGCCGGCGCGTCTAAATAATAGGTTGGGATAAGTTATTTGGGGTTGTGTATAACAGCCAGTGTATATATATTTATTGGTATGATTTGGCAAAGGTCCCAAGAGGAGATTTGAGGATGAAAAGATTGGCATTGCTTCTTATTTCTGGGGTGCTGGTAGTTATAGCTCTCAGTTGTGCTTCGGACATTTATCTAGAAGACCCTTTTTCGCTCAAAGGCAACTACGACGGCTGGTATATCATCACTGTGTTGTCCGAACCACAAGTGGTAGACAGCCAGAGGATTATCTTCCGGTTTGGCGAAACGGACTACAATTTATGGATCGACTCCACACATGAGGAGGTCGACAGTTCCCTTTGTATCTGCCACTCCTATGGTACCTGGAAGTTGAAAAACCGGGTTGAGTTGACTCAGTCCGGTGCTGTTGGGCACTGGGCGAGGGAAGGAAAATGCATGACCTGTTTGCAGGATTGGAGTCCTCAGGGTGCATTCGCTCTAAGAACACCCGGAGACACGGTCGAACTAACCCGGACAAACACCGATTTAGATCCGGACCTGTTTATGAGGTTACTGCTGTTGCCAAAGAGATAATGACAGGACGTGCCTCCCGGTCGTGACAGTCTGACCATCTGTCTCCTCTGGAGAATCCGTTCGCCATCTTCTTTTAAGACACTACCAGACAGGGTGTGACCACCCTGTCTTTTTTTACTGGCCTACTCGAAGCCTGCATCGGGATAACGCCGGTGTTGGCGCGAACCCTTCAATCACAGCATCAGAACCTGCGGCTGCCTCGTTTAGTAAGCTCCATTCCGCGGGCGCATAGCGGACATTCATCAGGTTCCCAACTGTCGGCCCGTACCGAGGCCAGGGCTATGAAGGGATAGTCAAAGCTGACCGTGCCGTTGGAGCGTTCCAGCATTTCGCAGATACAAACGATTTCGGCTCCATACGATTCGACCAGCGTGACCACTTCCCGCACTGACCGGCCGGTGGTAAGCACGTCATCGACAATTATCACTTTTTGGTTGCGATCCAGAGAGAAACCACGTTTGAACACCCGACCATCCTGGCCCGGTTCGGCATAGAGTGCCTGTACACCCAGGTATCGAGCGACATCATAGGCGATTATAATACCGCCGGTTGTCGGGCCGACGATGGTATCGGCGTGATAAGGTTCCAGCCGGGTAGCCATTTCCCGACAAATCAGCGTGCAGGTATCCGGTTGCTTCAGCAGCGTGAATTTCTCATAGTAAACATCGCTGTGGCGCCCGGAACTGAGTTTGAAATGGCCATCCAGCAGGGCGCCGGAATCCTTAAACATCCTGATTAGTTCGCCCTGGTTCATTCTCCCTCCGTAAAAATGGCAACCGCCACGGCATAGTTTTTTTCATGAGACAACGACAGGAGACAGGTCACCGGTCCAAGCTGCTGTTGAATACTCAACGGCAGACAAAGCTCAGGGACGCCGGTGGAACCTCCGACAATCTCAATGGCCCGAAACGGTGGACGGGTCTCAAGAAACGGAGCCAGTCCCTTGATTACCGCTTCCTTGGCAGCCAGTCGCCCGGCCAGAAACGCCTCCTTATCCCGGCGCCGGTCGAACAGGGATTGCTCCTGCGCTCCGAGGAGGCGGTGGACAAAGCGATCACCGAAACGGGTAATATCCCGTTCGATTCTCGAAATATCGACGATATCCAGTCCAACCGAACGAATCAAAGGTGTCTCCCCTTCGTAAGAATGTATACGGGCATATGATAACAAACGCTGCCTGATGCAGCAACAGAATGTAAATAATTGTTGCGTAATTATTGATTTGGTATATCTTTATAACAAGAAATACGGAGAGAGGTGGTCATTTGAAATTCTCTTACACCTGACTAATGAAGGTTGTCTCTTCACCGTTGAGTAAACGCCGTGATCCGTCATGGAGATGGTAGCGAATACGAAATGCGGGAGGTGGCTGTAAAAACCCTTTACCGTACTTAAGAGGTGAGCTCTTTCAAATTACACGTCTCTCTCCTAAAATGACCAGGAGCCTGTCCATCGGGACAGGCTCTTTTTTTCAGCCTTGAAATGCCCTCGGAATCGATCAGGAACCGGCATTCTCTGGTAAATCAGACCTCTGCCCCGTTCTGGAATCGAAGAACGGATCCGGTTCAATCAGCAGGTGCTTGAGTATCTTTTCGTAATCGGTACTCTCCCCGGTCGGAGCAAAAGAAACGAAACAGCAATCTTTGCCTGTCGAGACAAAATATAGTCGGCCGGTTTCTATTTCGCAGACTCCCTCCTGCCGGGTATCTGTCTGCCCGGGTGTAATGGGAAATATGTCGACAATATCCGACAGGTTGGCGTAGACGGTACCAAACTCCCGTTTGAACTGCTCGGTGGTGTTGGTGCCGGCAAAGATACCCTCGACAGTCAGGCGATAAACATGCTTGAATCCCGGGATCGATGCCAGCTTGTCATAGACTGACTGATCCTGATGTTGACGATCCGGCACCGTCTCGGCAGTGGACACAGCCTGTATCAGGTTCAGGGTTTCCTGATGCTGCCGGGCAATTGCGGCCTCCACCTCCTGCTGGGCCGTCAACGAAGTCACCACCTGCTTGAGCTTACGATCAATCTTGTGAACCACCTGGCCGTTATTGAGGACTGTAGTCGTCAGACGTGGATATGGTCGTGACGCATATTCGGTTTGCACCTGCATAGCGACAGTCCCCTTCTTGACCAGGGAGGTCCGACCAACTGGTATGAACGTATCGTCTGTCATATTTCTACATCATCTGTTCTGCCGGTCGCCGTAGTCTCGCCGGATCAACAGATTGCGTGACGGCAGCGATCGGAATGAAGATAACCGATAGGCTCCGGATATCCTCATCGGGCATAAATTGTCTTCATTACCAATATATCGGACAGATCAGCAGTTTGAATAACCACAGGCAGGGCAGGTGAAACAGCCACTATCAAAGATCATAGCTCCGGAACATTCAGGACAGATTTCACCGGCATTCACTGCCGGGGATTCTTCTTCCCCGGGTAACCCGAAATGTCGGTGCAGCACCTGGACTATGGCGTCAGGAATTGAAAACACCCTGGCCCCGCCGGAAAACACCTGGCTGGAGCCGCCAATCCCGCGCAACTGGCGAATAATATCGGTGACCGGCACTCCCGCCCGCAAGGCCAGTGATATTAATCGGCAGATAGCCTCGGTATCGGCCATAGTGGTATAACCGGACTTACCGATCTGGGCAAACACCTCAAACGGTTGCCCGCCCTGGGAATTGACGGTGACATACAGGTTTCCATACCCGGTACGGACTTTCTCGGTAAAGCCGTTTAGCCGATCGGGCCGTCGCTTGATGTGAGTCGCCCGGTCTCCGGCAGTTGAGCGATACCCCGCCGAAAGAACCTGAGTCGGCCGTGAGTTGTCTCGGTAGACAGTAACTCCTTTGCAGCCCAGCCGGTAAGCTAACTCAAACGCCCGGCTGATCTCCTTCCGGTCAGCCGATTCCGGGAAGTTTACCGTTTTGGAAACGGAAGCATCGCAGTGTTTTTGAAAAGCCGCCTGCATACGGATATGATCTTCCGGAGAAATATCGACGGCCGTACGAAACAGCTCCCTAACCGACTCGGGGATTCCCTCTATTTCGCGAAGTGATCGCTTACCGGCCAACTGCTCTGTCAGCTTCTCACTGAAAAATCCTTCACGCCGGGCAATCTGTTCAAACAATGGGTTCAACTCAACCAGCCTGGTGCCATCAAGCACGTTACGCTCAAACATGACGGCAAAATACGGTTCAATACCACAACTGCAGCCGGCAATGATCGATATCGACCCGGTGGGTGCAATAGTCGTCAGGGCAGCGTTATGCATAACGATATTTTGTTGCCGGTAGACGGAGCCTTCCCAATTGGGGAATCTTCCGCGACTTTTTGCCAATTCCGAGGAATGCTTGTGGGCTTCATTCTCGATAAAAGCCATAACCCTGTCAGCCAGCCCCAGTGCCTCCTCGCAGTTATAGGGCAGACCCAGCTTCACCAGCATATCCGCCCAGCCCATGACACCCAGACCGATACGACGATTTCTCCTGGTCTGAGTCTCGATGGCTTTGATGGGATAGTGGTTACAGTCGATGACATTGTCCAGGAAATGTACCGCCCGGCGCACCACTGTCCCCAGGCGTTCCCAGTCAACACCACGCTCGGCGTCGGTGATAATGTAGTCCGCCGGTAAAGGGTCGAGAACCATCTTACACAGGTTGATCGAGCCGAGATTGCATGAGTCATAGGCCGGCAGCGGCTGCTCGCCGCAGGGATTGGTAGACTCGATATTCTCCGACGGGCTGGTTGGATTAAGCCGATTCATACGGTCGATGAAAACCACTCCCGGTTCACCACTGCGCCAGGCATGTTCAACAATGGCGTCAAACACTTCCCCGGCGTCAAGACAGACATCCCGCCCATCCACCTGATGTGTGCGACCGGTATGCGGGTTATGCAGCGGATAGGAAGCACCTTTCTCGACAGCCGTCATAAAGTTGTCGGTCACGGCCACCGAAATGTTGAAGTTCGTGATCTCACCGGGTTCGTCCTTGCAGGCGATGAACTCCATGATGTCAGGGTGATCCACTCTCAGCACGGCCATGTTGGCTCCCCGCCGGGTACCGCCCTGCCTGACCGCTTCGGTAGCGGCATTAAAAACCTTCATAAATGAGATCGGTCCCGAGGCGATGCCCTGAGTGGAGGCCACTATGGAATTGCGCGGTCGCAATCTGGAAAAAGAAAATCCTGTCCCGCCCCCGGACTTGTGAATCAACGCGGCATATTTGTTGGCCTGGAAGATTTCCTCCATGGAATCGCCCACCGGAAGAACAAAACAGGCCGACAACTGCCCCAGGGGACGTCCGGCATTCATCAGGGTCGGTGAGTTGGGGAGAAACTCCAGACCGGCCATGATGTCAAAGAATCGCTCACCGGTAGCCGTCACTTCCTCATCGCCGGCGCCATAGTTGCGATCGGCCTCGGCGACGAAGTGAGCCACCCGCAGAAACATCTGGTCAGGGTTTTCGACAACGTGTCCCGCCTCATCCCTGGCCAGGTAGCGCCGCCGCAATACCACCAGCGCGTTGTCGGAGATTTTGACTTCCTTGCGAATACTCATCGGATACACTTCTTCGGTACCGAGCCGCCGGAGCGGCCCCAATAACCTCTCTTATTATTATAACGTCATATTCACCAAAAGCGATCACATATTCATGATGGCAAAATCCGGTAGGTCGAAGACCCTACCTGCCCTGGGCTTGACGAAGGGTGGTTTCGAGTGGCAAGCCACCTTTAATCGTGTAACGGCAGGGCTTGTCTCTGCCGGGGGCAGGTCGGGTGGGGTACAAGCTGCTTTCAAGCCCCGTTGCTCATTTGAGTAGCAGCATCTTCTTGCTGGTGGTGAAGTTGTCGGCTTTGAGTCTATAGAGGTATACTCCGCTTGAGACCGGGTGGCCGTGCTCGTCAGTACCATTCCAGGTGGCGGTGTGAGTTCCTGCCTGTCTTGGCTCATTCACAAGCGTTCTGACTGTCTGTCCCAGCAGGTTGTGGACCACCAGTTTGACATGCGAGCGGATCGGCAGGCTATACTCGATCTGAGTAACCGGGTTGAACGGGTTGGGATAGTTCTGGTGCAACTCGAAATCCTGCGGAAGTTCGGAGTCGGCATCATCGTTTGCCGCCAGATAGAAGTTTTTGAACGCGTATAGTTTGCCCTCATGAGTGGAAACGTAGAGCTGGCCGTTGCCGACAGTGACAAAACCTGATATGGGGTAACTCCAGTCCGATTTCTGTGTAGCCATATTTACAGCATAGACTCTCTCAGAAGAACTGATATAGAAGTGCTCATTTGACACTACCGGAGGATAGTCTACTGTGAACCGGCAATTCCCATCAAACCGCCACAACTCTTCACCGGTCAGGGCGTCCAGCACCTGTACACAAAACGGTCTGTAGCGGGCTAGCAGCTTGCCGTCATAGAGAGCCGGTGTTACGCGGTAGTAGCTGTTTCGGCGAGACCAGATCATTTCGCGCGTTTTTATATCAACCGCGTATATGGCGGCGTCCTGAGTGAGGTACAGTATTCCAGTAGTTGTGTCCAGAACAGGGGCATTGCCCTGGTCGCCAAAATGCTTACCGCCGGTGACTGTATCATCCTCCGGGCGGTATGACCAAAGCATCTCGCCCGTCGACACATCACGAAAGAACAAATACCCACCGAAGTACATGTATACAACATCCTGGTAAACGGCAGGTGTCCATTCGTATTTCATGGCACCTCCGCATTTCCACAGAAACTCACCCGTAATCCCGTCAAATGTATGTGCGCCGCCATAGTAATTGCCGCAGATAAAGGCTCTCCCTTGGTATACCGTCGGTGCCAATGCCTCAATACCCTGAACACGGTATTCGGAAGCCCAAACCGCCTCACCCGTCTCGAGATCCAGCGCCCAAAGCAGGTCTGGAGAGGGATCACCGACCAGCTGAACATACACCAAGCTGTTGGCATAGCTGCACGGTGACATCCCTGAAACCTCAGGGAAAAAACCATACCAAAGAACGCTCCCGCTTGCAGATTCGAGACACCATATTTCGGCCTGAATGCCGTAATAGCCGACTTTCCATGCTGCCGCCATAACTCGTCCTCCCACAATGGTGACCTGATACAGTGGTCCGTCGCACAACTGTTGTGACCAGCTGTAGATCAGCGGCGGCGCTAGCCAGTCTTTCTCATTATAACCGATATGCTGAGCATTGCATTGAAACATCGGCCAGTCAGCCAAGCCCTCGCTGGCAGAGACTCTGCTTGCGGTCTGTGGTGAGACCCATCGGATGTACGTCCCCCCATTGAGAACAGTAGTGTCGCAAATCCAGTCCTGTGATTCGAACACGAAGGATGGGAGCCTTGTGTCCTCTAGTGGGGCAGAAACCCGGATCGAGTCTATCGGCTGGTCATCAGCCCACAAGGCCGGTGCCAATAGTATCAGCAGAACTGTAATAACTAACTGTCGCACAAATGGTGCCTCCGACAGTGCCCCGACATCCTCGTAACTGACAATTCCTGGCCAATGATGGTGCCAAAGCTCCAATCAGGTAGCCAGGGATTGTCGCTCCCCTGTAATATAAGCACTATGCGTAGTTTTCCAAGCGGTATCTTGACTCGGTACCAGTGTACTCAGCCAAGAAGATGTCCACAACACTGCTGTACACCTCACATGTGCACCAAACCTGTCTTGTCTTTAGTCAGCGAAAATCCAGTACCTGTCGTGATATCGTTTCAGCACGAAGATGAATTCCTGTCGTTGCAATGCAGTACCAGTAATTCTATCATGGAGAACCACAACAAAGCTTACGCCTATGTCTTCATCCTCACGGTAGATTCTAACATCGTTTTCGGTCCCGAAGTGTGGACCATGCCACTTACCACCATAGTACGACAATCGATCTGCCCGAGAACCCAGTCCGAAGGCAGGACAAGTTGTCCGGGCAGAGTTGTATAACTGTATACAGAAAGAATCGATCGAGATCAGTGGGATGGAGTCCAACATCAGTGTATCCGGGACCGGTTGCTGGTAGAAAGTGTCAAACCCGACCGTAACCTTATACAGTAGCTTGGGGCCTGTCGCCCGGTCCCAGTTGTAATCTCTCATCTCCAACTCAATCCTGTATCCTCCGAACTCCACACTTGGGTTTGACTTGTCTGGCAGCCAGTAGTTCCACGTATGGCGCGGTGCAAAACAAGCTAGCAGAGCCAGAGGAAAAACCACAATCGTCAGAACAGGGATCACAACCTTGGAGCGGATAAGTATGTTAGTATGTGTATGGTGAATAATAGCTCCTTCCCATGGCATACAGCGGGTCACGTAATCCCGGGAAGAGCACCTCCCAGGCGTTGTGGCTCAGACAGTTCAAGGGTCCATAAACAGAGTCGTAGAGGTCATAGTGATACCAACCTGTGAGCTTACCGATTTTCTCTCCTCCCCAGTGCAGGCCGCCGTAGTATCTGAACTGTTGTCGTCCATGCGTGCGAGCATTAAACCACCGATCCAAAAGAGTCAAAGGTCCATGCCAGAGTATGTCAGCTGGATTTGTGTGCTTCCACCACTGGCGCTTCAGTGTATGCTCATACATCGCGTGCACAGTTGGCGCACCGGGCTTGGCTCCCTCCAGTTGTTCCATAATCTCGTCATAGGTCGGACCTCCTTCCATCATCGGTTCTGGGTCACCCCACACAAATCTGTCAACAGGGGCCATAACTTTGGAATAGTCCTCCGAAAAGGCCATCCAGCCGGTAACGGTATTGATATCCTCCAATGTGTTCCCGCTGAAATCAGCCATGTCCAAGCTACTATTATCAACATTCCACTGTGCAAATCCAAGGTTGATAGTGAAATCGCTTTTGCCCATTGTCATCATCTTCCAGCCCCACGAATTTGCATACGACCCGGCCGCCAGACCTGCCACCGCAGAACCCGTGCCGGCTACTGCACCAAAATATCCGCTGAAACCGCCGATCATGGCGCCGCCAAGCATGCACAGAAAAACATTGTTCCCGGTTTCTTGGGCATACAGGATTCCGGCAGCAGCACCCATATAGGCTCCGATGATGATAGGAATCCAGAAGAAGTTCCCATCCGGATCAACGCCGATGATGGGGTTATTCCAGCCGTAATTGTAGCCGCTGGGGAATTGGGCGGCTTTGTCGATCGACGTGAAGGTGCCGATCCGGGGATCGAAGTACCGTGCACCAAAGTAGTAGTATTCAAAGGTGGAGTGGTCATCGTATTCCTTGGCAGTGAATCGCCGGGTACCCTGCTTGTAATGTCCCCACAACGTTCGAAAATCGATAATTTTTTCTGGGTGCTCTGCCAGTAACTTGGGAATCTTGAACTTCTTCACATCACTATACTCAGAAGCCTTACCCCACAAGCTCCACGCATCACCGTCTTCAGGTAACGATTTCACCTTAATATACGGAACGCCACCCTCATCGACGTAAACGTCTGGATTGTTCGGGTCGTTAACTTGGTCAAGGTCCTGTTCTCCTCGTCCTTTCCCGCTGTTCCAGCCTCGCTGCACTCTGAATGCGTCATCCATTACTGTTACCCAATTCATGACTGAAGCAAAGGCGGGTGGCAAAGCCCAAATCATGCGGCCAGGGATTGTCGCTCCCCTGTAATATAAGCACTATGCTTAGTTTTCCAAGTGGTATCTTGAATCGTCACCCACGCGCTCAGCTAAGATGGCGGGTGGCTCACCGCTTGCGGTGAGTTTCTATTCCTTCTTATACACTGGTTGAAGAGGAACTGTAAACGCACCTCAAGAGGTGCGCCACCCAGCCTATAGTTGTGGCGATGCCTGTTGTTGTGGTGAAGCCACCAAGTCCTTTTACTCCTTGCCTTTTGGGTCGCCAATCATCATTATGTAATGAGGTTCCGATGACAGAACAAACAATCACCAGGCCGGATGAGATCAAGCGAGTGATTAAGCTGATGGGTTCGCGTCAACTACCGCTGTCACGGCCACTTATAATGGGCGTGCTTAATGTGACGCCCGATTCTTTTTCCGATGGCGGCCGTTTTCTTTCCGTATCCGATGCCGTGAATCGAGGTCTGCAAATGGCCGCCGAGGGTGCGGATATCATTGATATCGGCGGTGAATCCAGCCGACCGGGCGCCCAACCGGTCACTGCCAAAGAAGAACAGCGGCGCGTTTTGCCGGTAATCGAGAACCTGCGCCGGGAAACCGACCTGCCGATATCCATTGATACCTACCACGCTGCGACAGCCGAGGCGGCTCTTGATACCGGGGCTGATATCGTCAACGACATCTCGGCGCTGCGTTTTGACACACAAATGGCCCCCCTGGTGGCCGAGCGAAAAGTACCCCTGGTGCTGATGCACATGTTAGGCACACCGCGTGATATGCAGAACGATCCCCATTACGACAACTGTGTTGACGAGATTGTCCAATTCTTTGAGGAACGCATCAGCTTTTGTCGTCAGAACGGTATCGATAAGTCGAAACTGATTCTGGATCCGGGCATCGGCTTCGGCAAGCGACTGGGCGACAACCTCCTGATCCTGTCGAGTTTGGGCGAATTCAAGCGGTTTTCTCTGCCCCTGCTGGTGGGCACGTCGCGCAAGTCATTCATTGGCATGATTAACGCCATCGACAGCCCCGCCGACCAACGGCTGGGCGGTTCGCTGGCGGCGGCGGTGGTTGCGGTAATCAACGGAGCTAATATCGTCCGGGTACATGACCTGGCTGAGACGGTCGAGGCCATTAAAGTGATCCAGGCTATCAGGAAAACGGTATGACTCTTTTTCAGTACGATTTTATCCACTTCGGGCTAAAGGATCTGCTCGATGTACTGCTGGTTTCATTTATCATCTACCAGGTACTCAAACTGATGAAAGGCACCCGATCGGCGCAGATTATTATCGGCCTGTTTCTCATATTCGGCGTCGCGTTTATTGCCTACTGGTTTCAACTGGAAGGCCTGACCTGGCTGTTTTCCAACCTGGCTACTTTCGGGTTGATTGTCCTGGTAGTGGTTTTCCAGCCGGAACTTCGGGGGGTTCTGGCTCAACTTGGCCAGAGCCGGCTGTTGAGACGGTTCGTCAGGCTGGAACACCGCAAGTCGCTGGAGGAGGTTTCCCGGGCTACAATACGGCTGGCGGAGTTGAGTTATGGAGGTCTGATCGTAATTGAGGGCCGTACCGGACTGCGTAATTTCACTGAGTCCGGCAAGGAAATGAACTCCGAACTTTCCTGGGAAGTACTCGTCACCCTTTTTACACCCTACACACCGCTCCATGATGGCGCCGCCATTATTTCCGGAGACTTTATCACCGCCGCAGCGGCGTCGTTACCGCTGACGACCAATCTGCGTTACCGCAAGCTCTACGGTATGCGCCACAAAGCGGCCATAGGCGTTTCGGAGGTATCCGACGCGGTAGTGGTGGTGATTTCTGAAGAAACCGGCAAAATTTCAATCGCCTATGAAGGTGTTCTTGATTCGGATATCCCCCCATCGGAGTTCAAGGAGAAGCTGGCCAGGTACCTGGCGAAGTGACCTCGTAATCTGAAATCCGTTCTGCCCCCCCCCGCAGAAAAGACTTGTAAATGGTATCAAATCATCCTATTTTTATTAGCAGGATGTGTAAAATACAACGTAATCAAGCAGGCAATAGCCGTCGGGGCACCCCTCAACTCAGACGGCATCTCCGATTTTCACTGTAACCTCAGACAACCAGATTGAGTAACATGACAGACAAATCATCAAATGTAGTTCTTTTATTGATTTTGGCCGGGATCATAGTCGGCGTAGCGTTAGGGTACTTTCTACCTGGTGTGATGTTAGCTACAGCCTTTATTGGTGGGCTCTTTTTGAGCGCTCTGCAATTAGTCGCTATTCCTCTGGCGGCGGCAGCCATCATCGCCGCTATCGGCTCGATGAGCCAGGTCCGTCAGGTAGGTCGTCCTCTGGCAGCGGCATTCATATACTTTCTGGGTACTTCAGTCATTGCGGCCGGTATCGGAATAGTGCTGTCGCTCGTATTACAGCCCGGCTGGGGGGCCAACGCCGCCAACGCCGTGACACCCAGGGCGGTCTTCGACATGACGGGCGTAGGTATCTCGGATTTTCTGATGCCACTGGTGCCGACCAGCTTCCCAGGAGCTTTTGTCGAGGGACATTACCTGGGCATTATCATTTTTTCATTCTTATTCGGGGGCATTCTGGCCACTCTGGGCAGGCAGGGAAAAGTAGTACAGGACATTGTCATCGTTGTCAGAGATATTCTCATCCGGTTGGTCTATTTGCTGCTTTATGCCGCGCCGATCGGACTCCTGTCGGTGGTGGGTGTCGCCATAGCGCTGAACCCGCAATCTCTGCCCCGACTTTCAGGCGACCTGGCCTACTACGTTCTGGCTGTGGGCGGTGGCATGCTGTTACTCCTGGTGATCGTGTTGCCGTTGGTGTTGTGGCTGGTAACCAAACGATCACCGCTGACGTACTTTGTCAACCTGGTGCCGGCGCTCGGTACCGCCCTGGCTACCGGTTCTTCGGTGGCGGCTTTCCCGGCGACCTACACCGGAGTAGTTGAAAAAAACAAGGTTGACAGCCGGGCCGGTGCGATAGCCCTGCCGCTGGGCATGGTACTCAACCTCAACGGCATGGCTCTGGGACTTGTAGTGGGCGCCTTTTTTGTGGCTCAGGTCTTTGGGATGAGCCTGTCAGCCGTCCAGATATTGATTGTCGCCGCTACGGCGGTTTTGGTTTCGTTCGGTTCGGCCTCGATTCCACACGCCGGTATTTTGTTATTGGTAGTAGTGCTGCGTGCCGCCGGTTTTCCGCCGGAGGCGTACACCGCAATCGGACTGATAGTGCTTGTCGACTGGCTGTTGAGCCGGTTTCGCGCCGTTATCAACGTCTGGGGTGACGCCGTCGGAGCCGCCGTGACGGCATCAATCATGGCACCACCGAAAGCCGTCCGGAAAAGCCCGGTGCGTTCACCATCACGCAAAGCTCCGGCTGCTCGCTCCGATACCAGGAGAACTCAACCGACACCGCAGAGAAGTCACTCCGGATCATTCGACAGAAGGGACCGCCCTCCGCGCGGGCGCAGTTCGGATACCAGGGATAGTGAAAGGTCTCGGCATCAAAGACCATCAGACCGCGGCGAACAGCGCCGGCCGGGTGGATCGCGGCCACAGTCTCCCGCTAAAAGAGAACAGAGGCCATCGGCTCCTGTCCGAAACGGCGCGGCTGCAGGAAGTACGTCGGACAGAGACAAAAAGACATCGCCGACACCAATTGCCGGCAATCATCAGCCGAGTCCGGCCGTCGCCGAACAACCTCCACGGTTCTCTTCGTCGGAGGTAACCGGATTGCCGGCCGATATCAGCCCCAACAACCACTCGGACACCCGGGACCGCAACTCGAAGGTTGACGACCACGCCCCGGATACAACAGCCACTCAGGAACCGGTCGCGATGTCTGTCGATAAGGAGGCTGATAGTCCTGCAGAATCGCCAACTCCGAAGTTCGGGCGTCTCAAAGCGCGCCGTGGCCGGGCGGTTAAGAATTCCTCCGACCCCACGACCACTTCTGAGGACAGCAGCTCTGACAATGGAGTCCGGGAAGAATTTTCTTCTGAAGACATAACATTCGGACGCCAGAAGAAAAAGCGGACACGGTAGGCCAATCAGGCATATCGTTTTGTAACCGGCCCCCACCTACTCATCCGGTCGCATGGGGCACCGGACAACTTCCATGAGGGAACTTTCCATCGGGCGTTACGATATACACTATATATGCAGACAAAAACTGTTGACCGATCAACGGACCGCGCCTTAACTTTCCTGTGCTTAGGCTGAGCGGGAAATGTTGCTTCACCTGACAGCTGGACGCACCGTCAGCAACTGAATGATAGTATTGAGGCGGATGAAAGAATGAACAGTTTCAAAGTTTTCGGTCTGATGCTGGCCCTGATGCTTGTTTTCGCCTGGGTCGGCTATGCTTTTGCCGGGCAAAACGGCATGGTGACGGCCCTGGTGCTGGCCTGCGTGATGAATTTCTTCTCCTACTGGTTTTCGGACAGATTAGTACTGAAGATGTATCGCGCCCGTAAAATTAGCGAGAGCGATCATCCCCGGCTGTACCGGGTTGTAAGTCGGATTACCTCACAGGCAATGATCCCCATGCCCGGTGTGTATATCGTACCGAATAAAGCCCCCAACGCTTTTGCCACCGGTCGCAATGTGGAACATGCCGCGGTGGCCGTCACCGAAGGACTTCTGGAGATACTTACCGAGGAAGAACTGGAGGGCGTTATCGGACATGAAATAGCCCACATCCTGAACAAGGACATGTTGATCGGCACAGTGGCGGCGACCCTCGCCGGAGCCATCGGAATCCTGGCCGCCATCGCCCGCTGGGGCGCGCTCCTGGGCGGATACGGTCGCGATAACAGCCGCGGCGGTGGGATCGGGTTGTTGGTGGCGGCTATAGTCGCACCATTGGTGGCAATTGTCATCCAGACGGCTATATCCCGACAACGTGAGTACAAAGCTGACGCCGAAGGAGGGCGTTTGACTGGCAAATATCACCAACTGGCATCGGCACTGACAAAACTTCACCGATCCCCGGTTCGTCTCAACCTTGACAGAAAACCGGCCACGGCCCACTTGATGATAGCCAATCCGCTGTCGGGTAGAGGCTTGTCATCGCTGTTTTCAACCCACCCACCGGTGGAAAAACGGATCAAGAATCTGCACCGACTGGCCCAACAATCCATCTATGGCGATTATGATCAATAACAGTCTCGACCGACGATCGATCTCACCATGATGCCGTCAGAGATGCCATAGTATATGGACTCGCGACTACTGCTGGAACTGCTGGCGATTCTGTTGCTGATTATCGCCAATGGATTTTTCGCTCTGAGTGAATTCTCTGTTATTGCCAGCCGCAAGAGCCGCCTGCGACAGAAGGTGTCTCAGGGAAAACTGGGCGCGGCCCGAGCCGCAAAGTTGCATGATCAACCAGACAAGTTTCTGGCCACGATCCAGGTAGGAATCACCCTGTTCGGTACCGTGGCGGGAGTACTGGGCGGCGCTACAATTGTCGACCGGCTGACGCCGATTATTGAGCGGGTCCCTCTTGAATTTATGTCCCGCGTAGCCTCGCTGTTGGCCGTCGCGCTGGTAGCCGTGGTGATCACTATAGTCGCGGTAATTATCGGTGAACTGGTTCCAAAATACCTGGCCTTGTCGAACCCGGAGAAATTTGCCCGGCTAACAGCCGTGCCCATCACAGTCTTCATCCGGCTGACATCTTCGATCACCTGGTTGCTCAGTGGTGCCGCACGTCTGGTGCTGAGGTTCTTCGGTGTCGCTCGTTCTTCCGCCCAATCACTGATCACGGAAGAAGAGATCAACCTGATGATCGATGACGGCCGCAAGAAAGGGGTTTTTGATGATATCGAGGAGAAACTGATCAAATCCGTCTTTGACTTTGCCGACTCCACGGTGCGTCGCGCCATGACTCCTCGAACAGACATTATCGGTATCCGTATGGATACGCCCCCGGATAAAATCATCGACATTATCATCGAGCACGGCCATGGCCGGTACCCGGTATATACCGAGAGTATCGACTACGTCAGTGGCGTGCTGTTCACCAAGGACCTTATCATCCACCAGAAGTTGAATCCACAACAGATTATTCTGAAGGATATTCTGCGGCCGGCGGTGTTCGTACCGGACTCGATGCCGCTGGCCCGACTGTTGCGTGATTTCCAGCGCAAGAAAAACCAGTTGGCGATAGTACTCGACGAATTCGGCGGCACGGAAGGTATCGTGACTCTGGAGGATATACTGGAGGAACTGGTGGGAGAAATCCAGGATGAAGACGAAGCCGGGTTGACTCCACTGGTGAAACACTCCGAAACGATTGCCTTTGCCGACGGCACCGTGTGGCCGGGAGCGGTAAACGAACTGATGGACAGCCAACTGCCGGAAAACAGGGCCGAAACTCTGGCGGGTCTGGTAATTGACCAACTCGGCCGTCTACCGGAAAAGAATGAAACGGTGGTCATAGCCGATATGCAGATAAGAATACTGGAACGCCAACACCACCGGATAACGCGACTGAAGCTTGAGAAAATCACTCGCGAGGACCATCAGCATTGACCGGTCTTGCCGACGTTTCAGGATAAAGGACAAGGTTTTGCAGATACTGTCATTCATCCGGCAGGTAGTCGAGACACCCCTGGGCTGGACCCGTCAACTTTACGACTGGGTACTCAAATGGGGAGAATCGCGCCACGGTGCCACGGCTTTGTTTTTTCTCTCAATGGCTGAAGCATCCTTTTTCCCGGTGCCGCCGGACGCGCTGTTGATCGCTCTTTGTATGGGTGCCTGGCGGAAGTGGTTCCGCTTCGCCCTGGTCTGTTCGCTGGGATCGATTGTGGGCGGTGTACTGGGTTACCTGATCGGTCACTGGGCTTTCGACCTGGTCGGCGAGAAAATCCTCTCCCTGATTGCTTCACTATCCGGCAGTGATCCCCAGCAACTGCTGGCCCAGGCCGAGTACTGGTTCAACGACAAGCAGGTGTGGGGAATGAAGATCGGCGCCTGGGCGGTCGGTATCGCCGGCTTCACACCAATTCCGTACAAGGTATTTACAATCGCGGCCGGTTTTTTCCATATGAGTTTTGCCGTCTTCCTGGCAGCCTCTGCCATAAGCCGTTCACTTCGTTTTTTCCTGGTGGCCGGGCTGATCGGTTTGCTCTACAAGCGGTTCGGAGACAGGATACAGGAAACCATCGACCGCTATTTCAACATTCTTGCCGTAGCCTTTGTGATCCTGCTGCTGGCCGGATTCTGGACAATCGGTCAAATCAAGTGACACTGAGGACAAACTTGACCCTGCAAATGCAGAAGATTACCGTACAGTTGACGAATCTTTGTTCCGAGAATCACTGTTATGTAGATATGCGCGGAAACAGAATTTGGTGTTAACAACTATGGCTGATGCTCACAAATACAACAGAGTTTCCGGTCGTCGCCTGTTCTGGGTGATCCTGTTCAACCTCGGAATCACTGCGGCCGAGGTGATCGGCGGCCTGCTTTCCGGATACCTGGCCCTGCTGGCCGACGCGATTCACAATTTAGCCGATGTAGCCGCTTTAGGGCTAGCCTGGCTGGGAGTAAAGGGTTCCGAGAAACCGGCCACCAAGAAATCCACCTACGGCTTCAAACGGGTCGAAGTGATGACGGCCCTAATATCAGCCGTAGCCCTGGTTGTGATAGCTATTTTTATCCTCATTGAAGCCTACCATCGGTTGCGGAATCCCGTTCCCATCACCGCGCCGGTCCTGTTTTTGTCGGTGGCCGTAATCGGTCTGTTGGGCAACATCCTGTCAATCGTGTTCCTGTACTCCGAGAAAGGTAAGTCGCTTAACATGAAGACGGCTTTCCTCCACATGGCCTATGATGCCACCTCCTCGGTAATAGTCATCCTGGGCGGGCTGGTCATTCTTTTCACCGGCTGGTACACTATAGACGTCATTCTGTCGGCTGCCATCGCCCTGATGATTTTCTGGTCCTCCTATCTGGTGATTAAGGAAGCGGTGATGATCTTCCTGGAGGCGGTACCACGGGGTGTTGATTTCGATGCCGTCCTGGGAGCCATCATGGAAGTGCCGAAGGTGCACGACGTGCATGACCTGCATATCTGGTCGCTGTCATCTAATGAGATAGCACTATCCTGTCACGTTGCTATCGAACAGAAAGATTTTGACACGGGACCCGCCATTATCGTAGCTATTAACCAAATGTTGAAGGAGCGGTTTCATATCGGGCATCCCACGATACAGATCGAGCACCATGACTGCAATCGACCGGACCTGCTGTGTCGATACAAGGATCATCGATGGGAGTGAGTGTGGACGGCAAACTGATCGAACTGGAGATTGTCGATCTGGCTTTTGACGGCAAAGCGGTCGCCCACCTGGACGGGAAAGTTGTCTTTTTGCGAGGCGGCCTGCCCGGTGAAACGGTGCTGGCTGAAATCACCCGCTCCCGTTCCCGTTACAGTGACGGCATCGTGCGACAGATTCTCAAACCTTCGCCATGCCGGGTTGAGGCAGTGTGTTCACATTTCCGGCAGTGCGGCGGCTGCACCTGGCAGGACCTGGCCTATCCGGATCAACTGGGGTTCAAGAAAAAGCAGGTAGTCGACTGCCTGAAGCGTATCGGTAAACTGGAAGACGTCACGGTTCATGACGTGGTCGGCTCGGTGGAGTTGTTTTATTACCGCAACAAGATGGAGTTTTCGTTCCACACCGTCGACCCCGATCATTTTCACCTGGGTCTGCATTCGCGCGGCCGCTATGACGACATCTTTGATCTGAAACAATGTTACCTGCAGTCACCGGAATGTAATGAGATAGTACGATGGCTACGGGAATTTGTCGCATGCAAAAAGATATCAGTATATGACGTCAGGCAGCACACCGGTTACATGCGGTTTCTGATGATCCGTCAGGCCAAAAGACAACCGCATCTGCTGGTCAATATCGTCACCAACTATGGTGAGATACCGGCTCGCGATGAACTGGTGCGGGGTCTGACAGCAGCCTGTCCTGAGGTTACTACCATTGTCCACAACCAGAACGGAAAGCGGGCGAATATCGCCACCGGGGAAATCGAATCCGTTCTGCTGGGAAGCGGTTACATTGAGGAAAAGATGTTCAGCAGCATATTTCGCATCCGGGCCAATTCCTTTTTTCAAACCAACTCCATCCAAACCGAAACTCTGTATCGTACCGCGTTTGACGTTCTCAACCCTGACCCCAGGGACCGCGTACTGGACCTCTATTGCGGCACCGGCTCTATCGGTATTCTTATCGCACCGTATGTCCAGCAGGTGGTGGGAGTCGAACTGGTGGGCGAAGCGGTTGAGACGGCCCGCGAAAACGCCGCCCTGAACAAGATAACCAACATCACTTTCGAACAGAGTACCGTCAGGGATTTCCTGAAGAACCTGCCGGCCGGACCCGATAGCTTTGACATCGTCATTGTCGATCCACCGCGAGCCGGCCTGCACCCCAAGGCGCTGCCACGTATTCTGAAATTGAAACCGAAAAAGATACTGTACATTTCCTGCAATCCGGCAACTTTCGCCCGCGACGCGCGGTCGCTTGTCAACCAGGGCTATCGGTTACCGGACGTAAGACCGATTGACATGTTTCCACACACCATGCACATCGAACTGGTGGGGGTTTTTTATGCTGATTAGCGGGCCGGTTACCGCCCTCAGGCGAAAAACCAACTACCGGATGACCCGGGGAGGAATAACAATGATTCGCAAACGACTAACAGGCCTCCTTATCCTGTTACTGGCAGTGCTGACCGCCGCCAGCGTTTCGGCTGCCAAAAAGAAAAACTTTGGCGATCTCAGTCTTCAGATTCTGGAAGATATTCAGTCCTTCTATCCCGTCCGATCAACCGAAATGGGTATTCACGCCTATGATCATCGGCTGGCAGACTACTCATCGGCATCCGTGAAGAAAATGATCAAGAAGATGCAGGACCACGAAAAACAGCTTCACCGCTATAAATCGTCCGACCTGTCAGACTATAACCGCATCAACTATCGGCTCATCAAGTCCAATACCGATATTGCTCTTCTGGATCTCAAAGGCATTGCCTGGCACCGGAAATCGCCCCAGTTGTACGTGCGTGAAGCGGTCGACGGAATCTACTTCCTGATGCTTTCCCGGCACGCACCTTTGTCGGAGAAGGTGGTGCCGCTTGTCGCTCGAATGCGAGCAGTCCCCCAACTGTTTGAGACTGCCCGGCAAAACCTTAAGGAACCACCACCCATCTACATCGAGGCGGCGCTTGAGTCACTGGAATCAGGTATGCAGTTTTACCAACAGGTGGCCGGCGAACTGATGAATCAGCTTCCCGATCGTGCCGATGAGATTCTGGCGGTGTCCACTCAGGCCAGGGAAGCAATGAATGACTTCGCGACCTGGCTGTCGCAGTTACCAACCGGACCGCAGGCCGCTTTTGCCATCGGCAAAAACAATTTCGACTACAAACTGTCCCACGAGTACTTCCTGACAATAGATGCCGACTCTCTGCTGAGAATCGGTGAGGCGCTGCTGGCTGAAGCTCAACGAGCGTATCACGATTACGAGACCTATATTGAAACCAGCCACCAGAACGGTCGCGACTCTGTTTTTGTCCCCGCCGCCTTTACCAAAAACGACATCATCGACTACTACAACTGGGAAACCGGGCAGGTGAAGATATTTCTTCAGGAGAATGATATCCTGACGGTTCCTGAAGATATGGCGCCGGTGACGGTAATAGAGACACCCTCCTTCCTGAGCGGTATGGTCAGTGGTATAGCCTATCAACCGGCCGGGCCGTTCGACAGCCTGCAGCAGGGCTATTTCTATGTCCGGCCCATTCCGGATGACCTTGAACGCAGGCAACTGGAAGCCCGCTACCGTTATATTCACCGACGGGGTTTCCGGGGCTCGGTAGTCCATGAGGCTTACCCGGGGCACCACCTGCAGTTTCAGATCGCCGGTATGAACGATGATCCGGTGCGCAAGTGGCAACTCAACAACATGATGATCGAAGGCTGGGCCTTGTACTGCGAAGAGATGATGTACCACGTCGGCCTGTACGGTGATGAAAACCCACCGCAGTGGCTGGCGATACTCGGAGGCATTCGTTTCCGGGCGGCCCGTATCGTGGCCGACGTCAAGCTGCACACCGGACAGTTTACATACGATGAGTGCGTCGCCTGGATGAACGACGTGCTGGAAATCTCCAGTGAATCGGGTCGGGAATATATCCGTAAGGAAGTACGCCGCTACACTATCAGCCCCACTTACCAGATGTCCTACCTGATGGGCAAGAGTGAGATCATGGCGCTGCGCCTGGCGGCGGAAAAACGTGACGGCGACCGGTTCTTTCCCAAAGCCTTCCATGACGCGTTATTGGCCGAAGGCACGATACCACCGATCCTGATGTGGGAGATTTTAGGACTGAGTAACCAGCAGTAACGGTAGTACCAGCACCGACCACGGTCACACCCGTTCAGGCAAAGCGATCATTCGCTCCAGTTCCTGCGGAACCTCGTCCTGTCCGAGTTGTCGTACTGAGATAGTCGTTTCATCGCCCCGGGTAGTAGTCTTCTCGGCTACATAGTGATTATCGGCCAGACGTGCGATCTGGTGCAGGTGAGTGATAACCAGCACCTGGCAATCGCGAGAGAGCTTCTTGAGTTTGCGGGCAACCCGGGTAGCTGTCTTTCCACCGATACCGGCATCGACTTCGTCGAAAACCAGAAGCGACTGAGACAATCGTTGGTGTTGTCGCTCGGCTGACTTCAGCGCCAGCAGGACACGAGAAATTTCCCCACCCGATGCGGTTTTCACCAGCGATTTCAGAGGTGCCCCGGGATTGGCCGAAAACAGGAAGCAGCCGTTTTCCAGACCGTGCGGAAACGGTTTGACCGACCGCCCCTCGAAGGTAACCCCGTCAGTCTCACCATCTTCGTAGATAAACTCGATTTCAAAACCACAATTGTCGATGGCCAGTTCCCCCAGCTCCCCGACGACCAACCGCTGCAACTGCCGGGCGGCTTTCCGACGAGCCTGCGACAGCTCCGCCGCTTGCTCACAATAGGACCGGTACAAGGTCTCGTGTTCCTGTTCGAGACTGCCAATCACACTATCAATGTCCGGTCGATCCCGGAGTCTTTCGTTTATCTGATCGAGCGTTGTCAATATGGCTTCTTCGGATCCGCCGTACTTCTTTTTCAGGTTGTATATCTCGTCCAGGCGCAGGTTGATTTCCTCCAGACGATGGGGATCGTCCTCAAGCGATGAACCATACTGCTGCATGAAACGCCGCATCTCCTCTATCTGGAATTCGACCTCAGTAAAAGTGTTAAGCTGTTCCTGCAACGAGGTATCGATCGTTGACATACTCTCAAGTTCGCGGCGAACCTGTCCCAGTAGCTGGGTAACCGAATTGTCGTCGTCGTCAAGAGTCTGCCCGATGGCCGCCGCCGATGCCATCAGGTTGCGGGCCGAGTCGAGTATTTTCCGCTCCCTGATGAGCTGCTCTTCTTCACCCGGTCGGAGTTGCGCCTTTTCAATCTCATCCTTCTGAAAGAGCAGCAATTCACGGTCGCGCTTCAGCTTTTCTCGCTGATTGCGGGTTTGACGCAACTCCCCGGCAATGCATTGCCAGCGTGTGTATGTCTGAGTCAACTCGTCGCGCAACGTCAACAAAGAAGCGAAGCGGTCCAGAAACAGCAGGTGGTTGTCCTCATTCATCAACATCTGATTGGCGTGCTGTCCGACGATCTCGGCCAGCTCCGAGGTAGCCTGCCGCAATTGCGTCAGCGTTGCCGTGCGACCGTTGATTCTTGCCCGGGAAGCTCCGGTCGATGAAATTTCCCGGCAGATTTCCATCATCTCCGGCTCGAAACCGGCCGTCACCGTTGCGCGGTCAGCGCCGTGGCGAACGAACTCCCGATCACCGCGCTCGCCCAGCGACAGCGCCAGCGCCGTCACTATAACCGATTTCCCGGCGCCCGTCTCCCCCGTCAGGACCGACAGGCCGGGTTTCAACGTCAGTTCCGTTCGCCTGACCAGGGCGATATTTTCAATGACCAGTCTGGTCAACATCGAGACCGTGTTCTTTCATCTGCCGGATAATCTCGTCGGCTCGCTGGTGGTCGCTATCAGCTTCCGCATGAGCCAGCTCCTGCATCAGACGAGCGATAATCCGTTTCTGTTTTTGTTCGATCAACATATGGGCTAATTTGCGGGTTTCGCCGTTAATTTGCGAGGAATCCCATTCAACCGAGGCAATCTCTGTCACCAATGAGACAAACTCAGTGTCCTGGGCGTTGTCAATCAGGGCTTTGGCATCTATCATGCTCCGGGATCGGTACTGTTCGATCATGGCTGCGTACAGCCGCGATAACTCGCCGGACTCAAAATCTTCCACCGTAATACTGTCGAAGACAGCGTCGATAGAACCGGGATTATTGAACAAAAGCGAAAGTAACTGGACCTCGACGGCGTTGTGTTTCTTCCTGGCGCTTTGATCAGACGGCGGTGTCTCCCGATCGGGTGAGGGAATTTTCTGGAGAAGTTGAACGTCGATTCCGAGCTTTTCGGCCGCTTCGGCTAAAAACAAATTGCGTCGGGTAGGGTCACTTATCCGGTTGCCCAGAGCACCCATCTCCTTGACCAGCAGTTCCTTGCCGATTATGCCGGTCTGAGCGATGTCAAGGTCACGGGTACGAAAGGGGATGTATCCGATGGCATCCTGTTTGAGTTGTTCGATAGCTTCCGCTCCCTCCCGGGCGGCAATTGAATCCGGATCCTCACCTGACGGCGGCACCATCACCTTAACTTCCAGGCCAGCTTCGAACAACGAATCCACCGAGCGCAGGGCAGCTTTCTGGCCGGCACTGTCGGCATCGAAGAACAGGTAGACCTCCTGGGCAAAACGGGCCAGCAGCCGCGCCTGTTGCAGCGTGAAGGCGGTACCGGAGGAGGCCACGACGTTTTTGATCCCGGCTTGCCAGAGTGATATAACGTCGAAATATCCCTCCACCACCAGCACCGAGGCAGGCGAGGCCTGCCTGATATGATCCCGCGAGAGGTTGAGTCCGTACAGAACGTTACCCTTCACATAAAGTGCCGTTTCGGGAGAATTGACATATTTGGCCACCTCACCTTTCTTGAGTGTGCGGCCCCCGAATGCGATCGGCTTTTGACTGAGGTTGAAAATCGGTATCATCAGCCGGTGTCGGAAGCGGTCGAAGTAATTGCCCCTCTTTTCAGAGCGCAGCGCCAAACCGGCTTTCTCCAAATCCTGCGGACTGAGTCCTTTGCCGGCGGCATATCCTGTCAGGCCATCCCACTGCTCCCCGGCCAGACCGAGCTGGAAGTGAGTGATCGTTTCTTCCTCTATCTGCCGTTTGCCTTTGAGGTAACTCTGGAGCACCTCCCGGTACTTGGGTTGATAGAGCAGGTCGTGGAAATAGTCCAGCGCCACCTGGTTGCAGTAGGCTATCTTTTCACGCCACTCACGTCGAGCTTCGGAACCCTTGTCTTCGCGGATAACGATATTGGCTCGCTGGGCCAGGTGCTTCACCGCCTCGACAAAAGACATCTTCTCATGTTCTATCAGGAACGTAAAAACCGTACCTCCCTTGCCGCAGCCGAAGCAATAGAACAATTGCTTGTCGGGAGATACCGAAAACGACGGTGTCTTCTCGGTGTGAAAAGGACAGACCGCCAGGAAACGCCTCCCTCTCTTCTTCAACCGGACAAACTCACCGATGACCTGGACAATATCGGTGGCCTGCCGTACCTGCTCGATAACATCGGGAGCTATCATCTCATTCCTTCAGCCTGGCGATAGTCACTCCGGCGCCACCCTCGTTCCAGTCTCCCAACCGCAGAGACGCTACCTCCGGGTGGTTCTTCAGATAGTCGGTGACTGTCCGTCGCAGAGCTCCCGTCCCCTTTCCATGCACAATATAGACCTGTGACAACCCCGCCATCACGGCGTTATCGAGAAACTTATCGAGACTCTCCAGCGCCTCATCACCGGTCATGCCACGCAGGTGGATTTCCGGCCGGACCGGTTCGGTAACTGAGAAACTTCCGGCATTCCGGGCACCGGGTTTTGGGGAAGAAACCGATATCTTGCGCAGGTTGCGCAATTCCACCACCATCAGGACACTACCGACCCTGACACGAACCCGATCACTGCCGAGCAGTTCTTCGATCTCTCCCCGCTGACTCAGGCTGAGGATCTCGACTGAGTCGCCGGGATTAAACGCGGCTTGATCGGCTGCCTGTCGGTCCATTGAGGCCTGCCTGTGCTTCGTCTGGTTGTGCCGCTGCTGTAGATGACGATGGAAATCTTTGACCGACTTCTGTGTGGCCTGTGATTTCCGAATATCGGCTACCAGTTTCTCCATTTCCCGTCGAGTCTGATCGAGAAATTCCCGCGTCTCGGCCAGGGCAGATTTCTTTTCCTGGTTGATCTCTTTGTCCAATTGTTCCGACCTGAGGCGGTAGTCGGTTTCCAGTCGTCGGGTCTCGGCCAGCCGGTCGGATAATTCCGTACGGTCTTCTTTGAGTTTAGCCAGCTCCGTTTCCAGCGAGGCAATCAACTGCTCCAGCTCTTTCTCACCACTGCCGACCAGGGACGACGCCCGTTTACAGATTTCCGACGGCAACCCCAGACGACTGGCGACCTCAACAGCATACGAGGAACCGGGGATGCCCAGGTGAAGGCGGTAAGTGGGAGCCAGGGTTTGTCGGTCAAACTCCAGGGATGCATTCTCGATCTCGGCATGTTCGGTGGCCAGCGTCTTCAGTTGTGAGTAGTGGGTTGTAGCCAGCAGCCGGGCTCCCTGCTCGACACCGTAGAGAATGATCGACTCGGCCAGAGCGGCACCCTCTTTGGGGTCGGTACCGGCGCCGATCTCATCGAAGAGTAACAGCGATCTCTCGGAGGCTCCCTTGAGGCCCCGAACTATGTTTCCCATGTGCGAAGAGAATGTCGACAAAGACAGTTCAATCGATTGTTCATCGCCAATATCGGCAAACAGGTTGTTGAAAATACCCACGGTTGACTTGTCACTGGCGGCGATATGCAGGCCGGATTGCGCCATCAGGACTGATAAACCGACCGTCTTGAGAGTGATCGTTTTACCCCCGGTGTTGGGGCCGGTCACCAGTACTGCCCGCTGCTCGTCACTCAGACCGATACTGGTGGGAACTACTTTCTCAACACTCCCAAACTGAATCACCAGCAGGGGGTGGTAAGCATCGACCAAATCGAAAGCCGGCTGATCGATAATAGCCGGCTGTTGCCCGCCGACCTGGTTGGAGAAGGCGGCACAGGCATAGATAGCGTCAAGACAACCGATCAGGCGGGTGTTTTCCAGCAGGGCTTGACGGCAATCGGCGATCTCAGCAGTTAATGCTCGCAGGATACGGTCCAACTCCAGCCGCTGCTCCTGCATCAGCAGGTTGACCCGGTTGTTAAGCTCGACCGTCTGTTCCGGTTCGACATAGAGGGTTGCCCCGGACTGGCTGCGATCGTGCAAAATGCCGCTGCCGCTGCGGTACTGGCTGGTCGGGATGGGTATTACATAACGACCGTTGCGCATGGTGATAACGTCGTCCTGCCAACCGGCCTGTTTGTTTTGATCGGCCATGATTCGCTCCAGGCGGGCGGTTATCTTGCGTCGGCTTTCGGCCAATTCCAGCCTGATGCTCCTCAGTTTGGAGGAAGCGCTGTCTTTGATCTCACCTTCCTCGTCGATAATCCGGCGGATCTCTTTTTTCAACTCCGGATACGCCCGCACCTGCGTCAGGTATTCTGTAATAGTGGGGAACTTCTCCCGCCCCTCACGATCGTAGCCGCTGAGGTCGATAGAAACCTCAACCAGTTCCAGGATTAAAAGAATCTCGGTGGGCTCCAGGAATATCCCGGCCACCTGTGTCTTTTCAAGCAACTCCCGGCAATCCTCAAGGCGACACAAGGGAAAGGCCAATCCGAATTTGATGATATCTTTCATCTGGGAGATTTCAGTCAGCCGCCTTTCGATCTCAGCTCGATCAAAGAGGGGCTGGATTCGGTCGACCTCAGCGTGCCCATAAGGAGTACGGCACTTCCCGTCGATTAGTGACATGATCTTGGGGAATTCCAATGTCTTGATAGTGTGTTTATCAATCATGGCAGTGTCAGGCTTGCTGGTTCGGCATTAAAAAAGCCGACCGAAGTCGGCTCAAATATACACATAACGAGCCTTATTCAAAACGAATTTAGTCGCCCAGCCCGGTGTTAAAGAACTGTCGCATCTGCTGCAGCACCTGGTAAACCTCGATACGGTCCTCATCGGCGACACCACCGGAACTGCCCTGAGCTACCAACAGGGCACGTTCGATCTTGTTCATGAAATCGGGACTCTTGGGATGGACGGTGGCGGTTCCCTCAAACATCAGCGGCACTGTCTTGGCCACCGCCGGGCCAAAGAATGACGACTCGAAAGAAACATAAAACTGGTTGGGTAACGGCAGGAGAAATACCAAAAACGCCAGGAAGCCGATTGCCATCCAGCCTCGCAGAAAACCGATCAGCGCTCCTCCCAACTGGTCCTTTCGGCCGGTACGTTTCAGATCCGCCACCTTGTAGAAGAGTAAGCCGATCAGTTTGAACCCGGCATAACTGATGGCCAGCAAAATCACAAAGGACAGAAAAGCCGAAACCAGCGGCGAGCCGCCCAGCTGCTCATGGACCCAGACGGCAAAATTATCTATGTAGGTAACAGAGAAGATTATGGCTACAAAGAAAACCACAAACGCCATCAGTTCCCGGATCAGTCCCTTCTTCGATCCGACAATCACCGAGGCGAGGAGCAGTACCAGCAAAACACCATCAATCCAATTCATACCATCTTACTCCCGTTCGGTAGTGGTTTAACTGGTGAAATATAGAAAGTTTCAAACTTCTTTGGCAAGTATTTCCATGGCCAGTTTATTAACCGGTTTGCCGTCGGCCTGACCCTTGATTTTGGGCATTACGGCCTTCATCACCATACCGATCTTCCGAGGCGAATCGGCCCCGGTCTCGCTGATAGCATCCTCAACAGTCAACTCCACCCCCTTGTCAATCTGCTTGTATTTCAGATCAGACTAAAGGCCCCGAAGCACGGAGGTTTTCACTTTCTCTCCGGCCTTCAGGGCCTTTATCATATCCTGATTGATCTTCTCAAAGAGCGATATCAATCATCACCGAATTTGTCCTTCAAGCGCCGTTCTTTCCGTCGGGCGGCGGCCAGTTTGCGTTTGCGAGAGTCGGACGGTTTTTCAAAATGCTGATGCTTCTTGATATCCGTCAGGATCCCCGTCTTTTCGCAAAACTTATTAAAACGGCGCAGGGCTTTTTCAAACGATTCATCGTCACGTACTCTTACCCCTGTCAACCTGTCACACCCCCCTTCAACGCCTGATCTGTTTTGGACACACTACTCATATTACTCCAATTATACCCATTAATCGGCCGCTTGTCAATAGATATCGGTAGCTGTAAACCGCTCACTAAGAAAAACGTGAGAATTATTGACAAACCGAGGAGATTCTTGCATAATCAAAATACTGAAAGGGATAAACCGTGTTTTTGAACCTTCATAGGGGAAATCTCGGTTAAATCTACGTACTCATTCCCACGATAAGCCAAAAGATATTGAGGTATCAGTATGCAGAACACAATTCAACCAATAACGAGGTTCTTTCTGCTGGTCTCGGTGGTTTGTCTTTGCAATTGTGGCGGCCCAAGAGTTGAAGGTCTTTTCAGAGAGCCGGAGTTCACTGCAGACGCTATCAGAAACAGGTCGATAATCATTGGTGGCGTTACCTCTGCTCTTGGCAACGAAGAAATCGATACCTTGTGTAATGTATGGGCCAACCTGCTCAGGGAGCAACTTGTTGAGAAGCTCGAGGGTGTCAACGTTGTTCCACTCAATTATACCAAGTCAACTCTCCGCGAGGATCAATATGGGGAAATGCTGGTGTCATTTAACAACATCGGTGACCTAAACAGCGAAGTTCTGGAAAAGCTGGGGGGTGCGTTTGAAGAGCCACGACCATATCTTGTCATGTGCCGTCTGGAAACAGACGCTCGTGACACGAGCAAGGGGAAGAACAAAGACAGCACTGGGGCCGTCATCAACGTTTATTACCTCGCACATCGGAAGGTCTGTGCCAGCTTCAAAGTCTGGGATGTGGCAGCGCGCAAATTGGTTTGGAGCGGCCGAATAACCGGCAAAGCAACGGCAACCAACAGCTACGATCAGGCTCCCGTTACGGATGACGATGGCGGCAGTCTATTAACGGATTTGCTTGATGTGTTCCTTAGTGACGGCGAACCTGAAAAATATGAGTACCCCGAAACCCCAAGCTTCACCTGGGTTGCACGAACCGTTTTTGGTGATTTCGCCAAAGCCCTCACCCACGACTGAAAATCAAGAACGGTCCGCCCCGCGCCGGGTGGCCCCTTCAAACTTGTTTGGCAGCAAGCCGCTCTTATTCCTTGATATACCGCAGCCTGTCCGCACCCCGATCCGAGAGAAAATGATAATGAAGATGGTCGATCTCCTGGCAATAGCCATTATTGATAATGACCCGAAAATGATCGGTGATCCCCAGTTTCTCGGCAATCAATCTGACATAACGGTCCAGCATCGCCAGCGTCTCCGGCGGTGTCTCGTAATAGTTTCTGGTGACCACCTTGGGGATTATCAGCAAATGCACCTGAGCGCGGGGATAGTGGTCGGCAATGACTATGACATTGTCATCCTCGAAGAATATCTTAGCCGGCAACTCCCGGCTGATTATGCGCTCAAAAATGGTCGGCATGGAGAGAGTATAACAAACTCCGGAAGGCCGGACAAATTGATTTCGCTCTCCCGTCCCCCTTGCCAATCCGTCCCGTTTTTCTTAGCTTAAGGGACGGAGTTGGTTGAACAATAATATCTATTAGAAAATAGAGGAGACTTGCCTCATGTCGGGTCATTCAAAATGGGCGACAATCAAGAGGAAGAAGGGTAAGGCCGATGCCGAGCGCGGTCGGCAGTTTACCCGGCATATCAAGGAAATAACGATAGCCGCCCGTGAGGGCGGCGGCGACCCGGACGGCAACCCGCGTCTGCGGACCGCTGTCGCGGCGGCCAAAGCGGCCAATATGCCGGCCGACAACATCAAGCGGGCGATCCAGAAAGGGACCGGGGACCTGCCGGGTGTTACCTACGAGTCAGTGGTCTACGAGGGCTATGGCCCGGCCGGGGTGGCGCTGTATATGGAAGTGCTGACCGACAACAGGAATCGTATCGTGGCCACAATACGCCATATCCTCACCAAGTACGGCGGCAACCTGGGGTCCAACGGCTGTGTCGCCTGGATGTTTGACAAGAAGGGGGTAATCACTATTGAACTCGACGCCGTAGACGAAGACACCCTGATGGAAGTCGCCACCGAGGCGGGCGCGGAGGATATTACCACCGAGGCAGGTTCCTACGAGGTTATCACGCTGCCGGAAGACATCGACACGGTGCGCATGGCTATCGAAGGCAAGGGGATTTCGATGGTTTCCGCCGAGGTAACTATGCAACCCCAGAACTCGGTCAAGCTGGAGAAGGAATCGCAGGCCAACTCAATGCTGAAAATGTACGAGTTGCTGGAAGAGTGCGACGACGTCCAGAAAATCTACGCCAATTTCGATATCGACGAGGCCCTGCTGGAAAAACTGGCGTAGTCTGACAGGTCGGAATTGACCTTGCCCCAATAAAGTGGACACTTAACGAAGGTCGTATGAGATTGACCTGAGGAGGTGTTTTTGATGTCATGGCGCACTTTCAGTGAGGCTCGTGTCTTTGCGAGAGGATTAGGTCTCCGGAGAACCAGGGACTGGCATAAATACTGCAATGGAGGTTTTCCCGATCTGCCACCGCTTCCTGCTGATATACCTCTGCACCCGTACCATGCCTATAGAAAAAGTGATTGGCAGGGAATGCGAGACTGGCTTGGGGGGGCATGGCGACCATATGAGAAAGCAAGGACATTTGTACATGCTTTGAACTTAAGACATTGGCAGGATTGGAAAGACTATGTTGATGGTAAGCGTCATGATCTCCCGCATCTGCCATCCGATATACCTAAGACTCCCCGAAGCGCCTACAAAGATGATGGCTGGCTGGGAACGCGAGATTGGCTGGGTTCCTCATGGCGTCCATATGAGAAAGCAAGGACATTTGTACATGCTTTGAACTTGAGGCATTGGCAGGATTGGAAAGACTATGTTGATGGTAAGCGTCAAGATCTCCCGCATCTGCCATCTGATATACCTAAGACTCCCCGAAGCGTCTACGAAGATGATGGCTGGCTGGGACCGCGAGATTGGTTGGGAGCTAAATGGAAAGAATACTCCGAGGCCAGAGAATTTGTGAGAAGTTTGGGACTCAAGAGGCAAGAGGATTGGCTGGACTACACTCTTGATAAGCGACCTGGTTTATTGCCTCGTCCAGAAAGTATTCCAAGGTCGCCTGACACCGTTTATGAAGGTAAGGGTTGGAAGGGCTGGGCCGATTGGCTTGGCACTGACATTAGAGGACTAAAGAAACGCGTCAAGCGTGCAGGAAAAGCTTGGAAACGTAAATCAGAGTATCTCCCATTCGATGAGGCGCGTAATTATGTAAGAAGCTTGGGTCTTAAATCAAGCCATGAGTGGAATCTGTTCTGCGGGGGGCAAAGACCACATTTGGGTCACCTCCCTGAGAACATTCCTTCAAGCCCACATCGTACATACCGGATGGACGACTGGATTGGCTATCGTGATTGGCTGGGTTTATCAGGTTCTGAGCAGCGTTGGAGGCAATGGCGTTCTTTTGACAAAGCCCGCGAGTTTGCACGCTCTTTGGGTTTGAAAACTTGGCGTGATTGGAGGGAATACTGCAGGGGCGATCATCCGAGTTTGCCAGAACTTCCTGAGGACGTCCCAAAGGCCCCTAGTGTTGTTTATAGGAAGTCCGGCTGGATCGGAATTTCAGATTGGCTAGGGCACGTTAGATGGAGGGAATACGAAGAGGCCAGAGTGTTCTCCAGAGAGTTGAAACTAGGTTCAGTAGATGACTGGCGATCTTTCTGCAAGGGCGAGCTACCAGAAGTACCTTCAAAACCACACGATATTCCGACAAGCCCAGCTCAGGTTTACAGAGGGAAAGGTTGGAAGGGATGGTCTGATTGGTTGGGAAATCAGGTTCGTGGCAGACCCTGGTCAGGCTGGCGAGACTTCACTAATGCACGCGAGTTTGCACGACTGCTCGGTCTCCGATCATACAAAGAATGGGCTAAGTATTGTCAAGGCAAGATCCCAAGTCTGCCATTGCTTCCCGAAGACATCCCTGTTCAAGCCTCGAGAGTATACAGGAATGATGGGTGGATTTCATGGCCTAACTGGCTTGGATACACAAGAAGGAAACGGTGTACGTAGTCTTGTCGGAACCGCAGGGTTTCCGACCTACTTTGGATAAACCTCCGCCGACGGGCATAACTTCGCCAAAAAACATCTGCCGCATTGCGGCCGGCGGGCGGTGCAGATAGCTCGTCCGTGACAAATCAGCAGGTGTGACCAGGCTATCCAGTCATCTTTCGGGATTAGCTGTATCAACTCCCGTTCGATCTTGACCGGGTCGTTCTCTTTCGTGAGTTCCAACCGCCGACTGATACGGCCGACATGAGTATCAACCACGATCCCCTCGGCAATATCAAATCCGGCGCCCAGAATCACGGACGCCGTCTTGCGCCCGACTCCCGGCAGCTTCACCAGTTCGTCCAACCGTCGAGGGATGCGACCACCATAATCGTCACGCAACTGTCGAGCGGAGTTTTTGATAGCTTTCGCTTTATTGTTGTGAAAACCGGTGGCGAAAATGTCGCGGCCGAGCTCTTTCAGATTGGCATCGGCAAAGGCCCGTAACGAACGGTACTTCCTGAAGAGTGATTTCGTCACCCGGTTAACGCGCTCATCGGTGCACTGCGCCGACAGGATTGTAGCCACCATAAGCTGGTGTACGGTTCGGAAATCAAGAGTACATTTGGCGTCAGGATAATGCCGTTTCAACAGACGGATAGCTCTCCTGGCTCGCGCTGCCGGCGATGGCATTGCCTCAGTCACGTCCGTTACAGCCCAGGGCAACTACCCGGTCGATATCATTGAGGTCTCTGAGAATGACGATTGACCGGTAACGATCATCCGTCTCAGTCAGCTTCACAACTCGGTCGGCCTGCCGGTAGCCGATCTCGAACATGATAAGTCCATCTTCAGCCAGATAATCGGGAGCGTCGCGCAGGATTACGCGAATGGCGTCCAGTCCGTCTTCCCCGGCCAATAGAGCTGTTTTCGGGTCAGCCAGCACTTCCGGCGGCAGGGATTCGTATTCGCTGTCGGAGATGTACGGGGGATTGGACAGTATCAGGTTGAACTTTTCGTCGGGGTGGATTTCTGCGAAGAAATCAGACTGGCGAAACTCGATCTTATCCCCTACGCCCAGTTCCTCGGCGTTGTGATGGGTGATATCGATAGCATCCGGCGAACAGTCGATTGCCAGCACCTCACACTCATCCAGTTCCGCCGCCACCGTAACGGCAATCACTCCCGAGCCAACACCGACATCCAGCACCCGCGGTTGGGGCAGCCCTTTCTCGTGGACGAAACCAATGGCAGTTTCACACAGAAGTTCTGTTTCGGGGGTGGGGACCATTACCGCCGGGCTCACGTGAAATTTCCGGCCGTAGAACCATGATTCGCCCAGGATGTATTGCAGGGGGTATCGTTCGGCCCGTCGTTTGATAATTCCCTGGAGTTGTCCGAGGATGTCCTCGGTCAGCGCTGCCTCGCCGCGTAAATACAGGTCGAGTCGATCAACACCGAGAATGTGGCACAGAATGAGTTCAACTTCACTTTTTGCCCGGTCGATCCCGGCGTCAACCAGGACCGCAGCGGCGCGTGAGATGACGGCGGCAAGTCGGTCGGCCACTTTCACTGCGTGCGTGGTGAACGCACCCCGGATCTGCGGACCGTCAACTGCTGCCGCACCAGACCGACAGCATACAGTAAGGCCAGCAGTCCAATGAAGCTGTAGCAGACTGCGTAAGTTAATGCCGGTGAGAACTGAATCGAATGCGGAATCAGGTATATAAACAGCACCAGCGGCAGCGCACCCACTCCCAACCAGCCCAGCACACGCTCGGAATAGATATTACGTTCCAGCTTGTTCCCGGTCAGCGAGCCAATTCCGACCAGCACCAGGTACAACAGATAGGCAAACAGGAGCTGCGTCTTGTTGTCGGTGGCATCGGTACCGAAAGGCACTCCTTCCCAGGTAGTGCCAAAGGCATAGTAGTTCATAGCCATCCCTAAAGGGTAACATCCAAGGAAAGCGCACAGGGTCGCCAGGGAAAAATAGACAGCCATCGGCCGAGTATCGGTATTTTTCCTCACCACCGTGACGGCATACAGGAAACCCATCATCAGGAAGACAACCGTCAGTAACATCATGGCAACGTGACCAGCGATGATCGATCCCGGCACGTGTCCGATGTACTTCAGTACAAACGGACTGCCGTCGGGTTGCCTGAATCCGGCTCGGAGACCGCCGGTATTGTCACGGATTTCAAAGTAGTAATACATGCGACCGCCCCGAGCACCGGCATTAGCGACAGCATAGTAGTGTCCGGCCGCGGAATCTTCAAGCACCATCGGTACCTGGCTGTAATGCCTCAGTTCCGTATCAGCGTCCTGAGTGGATTTTGAGGGTCTGAAATACAGACGCAGATCGGGCTGCATATCGCCTTTAACAGTGATCGTTATCCTGGCTGTACTGTCTTCGAGAGCTTTGGGCACGGTGGTCATCTCAAACGTAAAACCGTTCTCGCTGTGAGAGACAAACCGGGGACGGCCCTCGGAACTAATACTGGCCAGGTACAACAAACCGACGGCCAGAACCAGGGCAGTGATAACGCGTATGATTTTCATGGCTGTGACTCCACCTCTTCCTGGAGTTTCAATTGCTTTTCCTGTTCGTGCGCCTGCAGGGCATCGACCAGCAGATCAAGATTTCCGTTGAGTATTACATCCAGTTTGTACAGAGTGAGTCCGATGCGATGATCGGTCACCCGGGACTGGGGATAGTTGTAGGTGCGAATCTTGGCGGAACGATCACCGGTGGAGATCATCGAGCGCCGTTCAGCGGCAATTTTGGCCTGTTGTTCGGCTCTCTTCATATCGTAAAGACGCGCTCGCAACACTCGCAGGGCTTTGTTCTTGTTCTTTAGCTGAGACTTTTCGTCCTGACAGGTAACCACGATTCCAGTCGGCAGATGGGTAATCCGCACCGCCGAGTCAGTGGTATTGACCGACTGCCCACCCGGGCCGGAAGATCGGTAGACATCGACTTTCACTTCGTTCTCGCTGATGTTGACATCGACCTCTTCGACTTCGGGCAGAACCGCCACGGACACAGCGGAAGTGTGGATTCGTCCCTGGGTTTCGGTGGTCGGAACCCTCTGCACGCGGTGCACACCCGATTCGAACTTCATGGTACCGAAGGCCTGATCTCCCTGAAGTGAGAATATGATCTCCTTGAAACCGCCGATCTCCGAGGGATGCGAATTGAGCACCTCCAGTTTCCAGTTTCTGAAGTCGGCGTAGCGTTCATACATGCGGTAGATATCGGCTGCAAACAGGCCGGCTTCGTCGCCGCCGGTGCCGGCACGAATCTCGATAATGGCGGCCTTGTCATCCTCGGGGTCGCGCGGCAACAGCTTCAGCTTCAGTTCCGTTTCCACAGTCTCGATCTCGTCCTCGTACAACGCCAGTTCTTCCCGAGCCATAGCGACCAGTTCCTCATCCTGGCTGCTTTTGATCACATCCCGGGCTTCATCTATGCCGAGTCGCATCCGGCGATACTCGCGACCCACCTGGAGAACGTCCTCAATATGGCGACGCTCGCGACTGATTTCGATCATCGCTTTCCGGTCGGAGAGAACGGCCGGATCGGTCATCCGGCGGTCGATCTCAGTCAGTTTTTGTTCAAGTTTGTCAACGATACCCAGCATGGCAGAGTTCCTTACATTCAAGACTCCATGGTAAACGAAACAGGAGTGATCGGCAAGCAGATATGAGCAACCGAGACAGCTAAGAAGCAGCCGCCCGCTCCACGGTCAGTTTCGATTCCGTCAGATCCAGAGCTGACTCCAGGGCGACAATTGCTACTTCCAACTGCTGAGGAGACGGCTCCCGGGTAGTAATTCTCTGCAACCACAGACCGGGTTGAATAAGAAAGCGAGTGATACGGCTGTCGCGGGTGCGTCCCGACAGTTTCAGCAATTCGTAAGAGCCTCCGGCCACCAGGGGCAGCAGTGAGAAATGAATCCCGAAACGGGTCAGCAGAGTCGGCGGGTGGCCCGTTTTAAGCGCATAGATCGTATCTGAGATAGCGTACGTCAATATCGCGAACAGGGCTACGATTAGAATAAAAGATGTCCCACACCGAGGGTGAAAGCGGGTGTGATTGGAGGCAGCTTGCGGGGTCAGATCGTCGTTCATTTCATAAGCGTATATGGACTTGTGTTCGGCTCCATGATACTCAAAAATCCGCCTGAATTCTCCAAACAGTGAGATCAGGTAAACGTACAGGACGAACATGGTCAGTCTGATAGCACCGGCCAGCAGATTAAAACCAACGGCGGTCTTTTCAACATTGATCAGATTTGAAATGGCCAGCGGCAGAAAAAAGAAAATAAATACTCCCAGACCAATAGCAGCGACCGCCGTCAGGGCCAGCCATAACGTATTGGAACGAGTAGCAGAAGTTTTCTCGTCTCGGCCTTCTTTGACCGCTTCCTGCTTTTCAATCTCTTTCATGGCGACATCGGCAGAGAAATTGAGAGTCCGGATGCCGATTATCAGCATCTCCACAAAGACAATGGCGCCACGTAATATCGGCAGACGCAATATACGGTTGCGAGTCGTCAGGGATCGGTATTCCTCGGTTTTGACCACTATCCGACCGTCGGGGACACGCACTGCGGTAGCGATCCTGTCCTTACCGCGCATCATGACGCCCTCGATAACGGCCTGGCCGCCTATGTTCATGTCCGGCATTATATTATCCGCATGTAATGAACTGCTGACCGGAAAATTTTCTGGTGGCGATCGGTCCGGTTTTGACCGAGACCGGTCCAAAATCAAAGCCTGTCGGCAGTGAAATGATGCCCCTGATTACGACTCGTCCTTGGGCTTATCTATCTTGTACTTGCGGCGGAATCGGTCAACGCGACCGGCCGTATCGATCAGCTTCTGTTTGCCGGTAAAGAACGGATGGCAGGCAGAGCATATTTCAACACTGATCGATTTCCTGGTTGATCGCGTCGGGTAGGTCGCGCCACAGGCGCACTTGACCACTATCTCTTGGTACTTGGGGTGAATATCAGCCTTCACGTCGGTAACCTCAACTAATGAGTATCTTTTTCAACAGTTCCAAAACAAACCGGGTTCCCCCGATTCTTATCGGAAACCCGAAGCAAATAATATAACCACCTGCTCTTTTCAGGCAAGAAGTATCTTACACCCGCTGAGGCCGACCAGATAGGAGTGGTCGCTTACTCCAAAGGAACTACCGGCTGCTTCAGGCCGGGGGTTGGTTGCTGTCGGTGGGGTCCGTGTCTTCACCAGGGGTATCCTCGGCCGCTTCTTCTTCGGAGATTGGCCGGGAATCCACATATTTCCTCAGCGGCGTAAACAAAAACAGCGCCAGCAACAGGCCGGGCAGGAATATCGGCAAGTAGCGCGCCAGGATCGGGACATTGACGCTCGGTACGTCCGGCGGTGGTCCCTCCGGATTGCCGTGTTTGACCCACCCTTCGTTGCCGTCGGGCACCCAGCAATCCTCTCCCTGCAGAAAGCCATAGGAAGGGCCGTAAACGGCATGGAGCATTAGTGACGTCGCCAGGTACAGCAGAATGATGCCTATCAATAGTAGCAGGGCGTTGCGCATACCTGAATATATAGTTGCGATTTTCCTCCGAGTCAACCTTAAGCTACAAATCTGGCGATACTACAGACAGCCTCGTTTAGGACTCTGGTAAGTTCGCCCCCTGCCTCTCCTTAGCAAGTCGAAGGGTGGTTCCAAGCAGCAAGCCGCCATTAATCGCGTAGCGGCAGGGCTTGTCTCTGCCGGAGGCAAGTCAGAAACAGTGGGTCGGGTTCCGAAGGGAGACTGCCGCAGGCGGACGGAATGAGAAATCCGATAATAGTTCGGCAGGTCAAGCCTACTTGGGGCTTGACGTTCATTTTGTCACGCCGCGAGTCGGCGTGACCTACAATAAGTCCCTGGACTGCCAATGGTCGGCGGACGCAAGGCCCGCCTCTACGCGGAGTTAAGAAATAAAGTCGGAACCACAGGGGTTCCGACCTACTTTGACCAGGTTACAAACGACGCGGCGCACGAGGACGTACGCCGCGCTCAAACCTGATTCCCGCCAACAGCACGCTCAACTTACCTCTTCCTCCAAGCGGTAGCGTTTGTAGATACGGGCGTAGTGGCCACCGGCAGCCATCAGTTCGAAATGCGTGCCCGACTCGATGATGCGACCCTTGTCCAGAACATAGATGGCGTCGGCCCGTTCCAGAGCATCGGGACGGTGCGTGATCAGGATGGCCGTCATGTCCGGCACCACCTCCTGCAATCGCGCCCAGAGAGCCACCTCGGTACGAGAATCGAGCGCCGAGGTGCAGTCATCGAGAATAAGAATCCTTGGCTTTTTCACCAGCGCCCGGGCCAGCGCCAACCGCTGTTTCTGGCCGCCGGAGATAGTCATACCGCGGGTGCCGATCGGCGTATCGATGCCCTGGGGAAAATCGGCAATCTCGTCTTTGAGTTGCGAGACATCAATCGCCCACTCCAGAACGTCATCGCTGATATCCTCCCGTCCAAAGACAATGTTGTTGCGCACTGTGTCGCTGAACAATGTCGGTTCCTGCGGCACGAAACCGATGTTGCGCCGCAGATCGGCCAGAGAGTACCAGCGCAGATCGTGTCCATCGAGACTGATAGTGCCGTCGGTGGGGTCAACCAGACGGGGAATCATGTTCACCAGCCAGGTTTTGCCGGAGCCGACTTTGCCCACCAGGGCCACCGTCTGACCGGCTTCAACAGTGAACGAGACACCATCGATGATCTTGCGGTCCGAATCGGGAAAGCTGAAGTCGACCTGTTCAAATTTGAGGTTGACCCCGGTTTGACCACTACCGTTACTGCCGTTACCACCGGCCACCATCGGGGGCACTTCTTCCAGCTCAACCAGACGATCAATTGAGACCGCCGACTGACGCGACTTCACCAGGAACTGACCGATGTCGAACATCGGAAAGACCAGGTAGACGACATAGAAGATGAAAGCCACCAGCTTGCCCATCGACAGGTTGGCGTTGATGGCCATGTAGCCACCGGCCACCAGCACGATGATGACGCCGACCTGCCAGATGTACATGTACATCGAGTCGACCACGGTATGGATCTTGATGGCCGATATCTCGGCGTCGCGGCGATCATTGACGGCCTTCATGAACTTGCCTTTCTGGGCCTTTTCTTTCACGTACGCCTTGACAACCCGAATACCCGAGAAGCAGGCTTCCATAACGTCGTTAAACGCAGAAATGCGTTTTTGCAGGTGGTCAAAACGCTTGTCCAACAGAGAAGAACTCTTAAAGAACACCAGGATCAGAACCGGCAGTGACCCGGCCGTCCACAGGGTCAGCATCGGATTAATCATGGCCATCATGATGATCGTAAAAGTCACCATCACCAGCGCTTCGTACAGGCGAAAGATGCCCGAACATGCGAACCAGGACAATTTTTCGGCCACGTCGTCGGTCATGCGCGTTACCAGGTCGCCGGTATGGAAACGGTTGAAGAAATCCGGTCCCTTAAGCGTGATGCCGTCGAAAGCATCCTGCCGAAACAACCACTCCAGGCGCAGGTTCATCCAGGCCCGGTGCGACTGCACCACGGCATACAGGATCGCGGCCGCCAGGCCGACCGCAAATAGGGCCATCATCAGCGTAGCCGGGCTGGAAAGCCCCATAGTCCACCCCAGCAGATCCAGCCAGCGAGCCACGGCGTTGTCCGCCACCTGACCCGACTCGACATAGTCCACGGCAAACTGGATGAGCCGCGGCACCGATACCTGGAACAACGTCTGCACCGGCGTTAACATTAAAAGCAAGGCCAGGACGTACGGGTAACGGCGATAGTATCTCCATATCCATTTTATTTTCTTACGCATGGGTTGTTACTCCCGATTCTGTCTTGAACTGCAGATGGAACAGCTTTGAATAGTAACCGTCCTTCAAGATCAGTTCCGTGTGAGTGCCGCGCTCAATTATCTCACCGTTGCGGATGACCAGGATATGGTCGACATCGAGAATCGTCGACAGACGATGCGCGATAATCAACGACGTCCGTTTGGCCATCAATCGTTTCAGTGAGGCCTGAATGGTTCGTTCCGTTTCGGGATCGACCGAACTGGTGGCTTCATCCAGAATGAGCATATCCGGATCGATCACCAGCGCCCGGGCAAACGACAATAGCTGCCGTTCACCACGACTGAAGTTGGCACCTTTCTCCGAAACTTCAGTGGCATATCCCTTCGGCAGATTCCGAATAAACCTGTCGGCCTCGACGACTTTCGCGGCGGCAACAATCTTTTCCTCGGTGGCTGTCTCGGCCTCCAGGCCGAGGTTGGCCTGTACGTCTCCGGGAAACAGCAGGATATCCTGCAGGACCAGGGCAAAGCGGCGGCGCAGGTCGGCTTTGCGAAGATCGCGAATATCTATACCATCCACCGTAATGCGTCCCCGCTGGGGGTCGTACAACCGCAACATCAGTGAAATAACTGTTGACTTGCCGCCACCGGTCACTCCGGCCAGGGCCACCCGTCGACCGACCGGAATCTCAAAGTTGGCATCCTTCAGCGCCCAGTTGCCGTCCCCGGTATAAGAGAACCAGACATCTTCAAAACGAATCCCCCGGCGCAGCTTGTTCCATGTCACCGGCCGAACCGGATCGGGCAGCTTCTGCTCTTCGGCCAGGAGTGCGAAAATCCTTTTGGCGCCGGCAATCGCCTTCTGGATAGTCGACAACTGCTCCGAGACTCGCCAGATCGGTTCAAACGACCGCCAGATCAGGATGACAAACAGACTGATCGTCCCGACCGTGAGAGCGCCCGTTTGCACCCAGTACATGCCGAAAAACAGCACCAAACCGATAAGGACCGGCTGGAAGAAGAAAACCATGTTGAAAAAGAGTACCACGCCGATATTGACGTAGCGATCATCGACGAATTTCAACCGGTTGGCTTCATCGACCCGCCGACGGACCCAGGCACCGCGGTGGAAGATTTGAACGATCACCATGCCGTGCAGAAATTCCGTCACGTTGGCCGTAATCTCAGCCATCTTCTTGCGAACGTCCAGAAAGCGGGAGGTCGTCTTGCGCTCAAAGATATAAACCAGCAACGCTATGCATGGCACCGCCAGCAGCAGTATCAGCGTCAGCCGCCAACTGTAGTAGAACATAACGGCATAAATGCCGACCATCAGCAGCATATCTCCCACCAGCAGGACCACTGTGTTGGTAAACAGCATCCGCAACGCCTCGGTATCCGATTCGATGCGAGCCATCAATCGCCCGACCGGGTTACGATCAAAAAAGGAGATGTCCAGCGACAGAATATGGTCAAACAGCCGGCGTTTGAGATCGACCATGACATCCTGTCCGATCGTCTCCAGCTTCACCCGCTGTACATACTGCAGCACCAGCGTAATCGCCTGCAGCAGGCCGATTGCCAGCGCCGTCCATAACAATCCCCGGAAATCGCCGGCCCTGATATCTATATCCAGTGCCCGCTTGAGCAGAATCGGCCACCATAGTGACAGGAGCGTGGCCACCGCCAGCAGCAGCAGGCAAACCAGTAACGGTCCCCGATGCGGCTTCAGCAATGGCATCAGTCTGGCAAATGCCGTTCGGCTCCTGATGGTCTTTTCCTGCTCTGTAGTCTGTTCGTTTTCGTATAATTCGCCTGTCATCGTACCGCTCTTTAGTCAATTTGTTAACGTATCATTTCGCTTGCGGTTCGAACGGCAATAAAAAAAACCGCCGAACCGAACTGGTCGCGGCGGGTAATAACTTTTCTCTCTTAGGCCTACTGAGAACCAGCTACACCTCTCCCGCCGCGGATGCCATTAGGCAGCATCACAAACTTGGCTACTCGAATCCTGATCATACTTATCAAGCCTCCGCTGCGAATGAGATTTAGATCAACATTTCTTACACACTTATTCTGCTTTAATATCAGACAATATATCCTTTATCTATCGGATGTCAAACAAAAAAGTTGCATGGGGACTAAAAGTTTTTTTTCGGTTCTACCGGCAGCCCTCATTAACAGTGAGTGATTATTGGCTGTGTCGTGAGTGGCATCGCCACATTTATTGGCATCGCCAGTGACAAGTCACCTCTATTTCCACTCGCGGTCAGGAATTCTGAGGTTATCCCATAAGGTAGTTCCGGCAGGTCTTGCCGACGACGAAGTCGGAGGTGTGACCTGGCGGTAACTCTGGAAGTGCTGAATAGACAATAAAATCGCTAAACTGTCAGTTCACACGTTTGGCAAACCAAACGCAAGAACTGACAGAACAATGAACTTTTGGGACAACCTCTTCTTTCCTGACCATACCAAATGTAGCCGTCACGAAAGGATTCGTGACGGCGCAAGAAAAACCACACCTGCCACCCTTCGACTCCGCTCAGGGTGACGATTACGCTGTTCGGTTGGGTCCTGGCTCGCCTCCGGGCGATGAGCCACCCTTCGCTGTTCCGGCTTGTGCCGTAAGCTCTCATCATGTTACTTGCTCTCAAGATGACTCGCAATACTCCCAATATCCCTGACGGTTTCCGCCGCCGCTACCAGCCACTGGTTGACGACCCGGAAGCTTTTCTGGCGGCTATGCAACGGCCATTGACGAACTCGTTTCGTATCAACAGGCTCAAGGCTACCAGCGCTGAGGTGTTGCCGCGTTTTGAAGAATATGGGATTATGACTCAGGCGGTTAGCTGGTATGATGAAGCCTTCACGACCACTTCCGAGGTCGTCAGCGTCACACTGGAAAGATTCCTGGGGAAAGTCTGTCTGCAGGAGTTGGCCTCGATGCTGCCACCGCTGGTGATAGCCGACAAGTTAGGGACAGCCAAACGAGTGCTCGACGGTTGCGCTGCGCCCGGTTCCAAGACGACCCAGATGGCGGCACTGATGAACAACCGGGGTTTATTGGTGGCCAACGACAGCAACTACGACCGGATCAGGGCGCTGAAGTTCAATCTCAACCGGGCGGGAGTTCTCAACTCCGTCATCACGGAAGAAGACCTGCGAACTTTTCCCCAGAGCGAATTCGATGTCGTCCTGCTGGACGCTCCCTGCTCCTCGGAGGGAATGATGCGCAAGAATCCGCTGCTGTGGAAGCGCTGGTCCGAGCACCGCATCCGCACCTGGTCCGGGCTGCAAAAACAACTCATACTGAAAGCTTTCGACTTGCTGGCGTCCGGGGGAACCCTGTTGTATTCCACCTGCACGATAGCGCCGGAAGAAAATGAGACGGTCATTGACTGGCTGCTGCAAAACCGACCGGCAAAGACCGAGCCGATTGAGATGAACGGGTTCACCTTCTCACCGGCGCTGCCGGAGTGGCTGGGCACGACATTTGACAACAGGTGTGCCGCTGCGGTCAGGGTGTGGCCGCATCACAACGACACCGGGGCGTTCTTTCTTGCCAGGGTGAGCAAGTGATCACTGTTTGTAATACTCAAATTCAGGACCAGGTGCTGACTTATCTGATGAAGCGTTTCGGGATTGAGCCGTCCGTCTTTGACGGCTTTGCTTTCTATGAGGGAACCAATGGCCGGGTATACCTGGGACCACCGACAGCGTCTGATCTGTCGTTGGCTAAATCGATCGGAATACTCATCGCCCGGGTTCAGAAAGGTATCAAACCGACCAGTCATCTGTTCCAGGTGTTCGGTCGGTCGGTGAGTCGCAACACTGTCAGCCTTATACGCCAGCAGGCGGTGGCCTATATGAAAGGCAACCAGGTCATGTTGTTAAGCGAGCAGTTTGACCAGGCACAACCCGGCTGGGTGATGCTCAGCTTCCGTGGCGAACCACTGGGATGCGGTCTGCTGAAAGACAAGGCAGTACAGAGCGTTCTGCCCAAGGGGGATCGTCTGTCCGTGAAACATCTCTGAGGCTGTCACTTCGATTCTCGTCGGTACCAGAGGTAGAAGATCGGCCGCCCTTCCGAGCGCCATTTCATCTCGAAGAAAGTCGGTTCGTAATCGGCCAGGTCACAACCGTCCACGAACGGCCGACCCAGGTTCTGCAGAATCGGCATACCGGCGGCGTTTTCCACCACCCACTCAGCATAGGCAGTAACATCGGTGGCCATAAACAGATCACCGCCCGGTCGGAGAAATTGCGCCAGCAGGGTTAGAAATTGAGCGTTCAGCAGTCGTTTCGGGGCGTGGCGTATCTTGGGCCAGGGATCGGGAAAAAGGACGTATATCTTTTCAAACGCTGATTTCTTGAAATACTTCGGCAACACAATGCGGGCGTCGCCCTGGATCAGGAGAATATTATCCAGTTGTTTTTTCTCGATTCGGGAGGGCAGTTTGTAGTAGCGTTTCTTGCCCAGTTCTATGGCTACAAATCGCTTCTCAGGGAACAATGTCGCCAGCGACAACAACAAATCGCCCCGTCCGGGACCAACTTCGAGAATATCGCCAACACAGGTGTCCGGTTCCTCCGGGTAGAAAAGAACCTTCTTGGCAGCTTCGAACTTGATGGGGAAAGTCTTCATGTCCGTTTCAGTTCGTGTCGCAGGATTATCTCCAGATGCGGCCGGCGGAATCGGAAACCGGATTCGACCAGACGGGTTGGCTTCACCCGGGTGCTTGTCAACAGCATTTCACGGGCCATCTCACCGAAGAGAAACCGCAAAACCCCGGCCGGAACAGTCATCATTGTAGGTCGGCAGAGTACCTTCCCCAGGGCCTGAGTGAACTCCCGGTTTGTCACCGCATTCGGCGATACCAGGTTGACGGCGCCCCTGAGTGACCCGGTATTCAGACAATGATATATAGCAGCTACTATATCTTCGAGAGATATCCAACTCATGTACTGCCGTCCGCTGCCCAACCGTCCCCCCAGACCGAATCGAAACGACGGCAGCATCTTTGCCAGAGCGCCACCGTCAGCGCTGAGTATGACTCCGAACCGAAGATGTACTACCCGAATCCCAGCCTCGGTAGCCGGCTTGGTGGCCGCCTCCCATTCGCGGCAGAGATCAGCCAGGAAACCGTTGCCGGGTCCGTCGTTTTCATCAACTTCATCGTCACCACGATCGCCGTAAAATCCGCAGGCCGAAGCCGACAGCAACACCGCCGGGGGTGGCTTTAATCTCGCCAGTGCTTCGGACAACAGGCGGGTTCCGATGATGCGGCTGTCTCGGATGCGTGCTTTTTTCGATGTCGTCCATCTGCCGGAAGCGATGTTCTCTCCAGCCAGGTGCACCACGGCGTCTATGCCTTTCAGACCATCTCTGTTAATCATCCCCCCATCCGGATCCCATCGGACCTGTTTGCCGGTCGGTGAGTCTCCGCTGCGAACGAGCGGGATTACATCGTGGCCCTGCGAGGACAAATCTGCAACTATGGCTCGACCGATCAATCCGGTAGAACCGCTAACGACGATTTTCATCGTATGCTCCGCATACCGCAGCCGACGAGAGGCGGAGGTTCAGACCACCAGCTTCTGCATCAACTCCCGGACCGACATCTTCTCGCAGGCAAAGATCACCTCTTTGGTCTCCTGTCGGCGATCATCCGAGAGCAAGCCCGATGCCAGGGCGTTGAACTTGGCCGTGAGGTCATCCATCGTCATCGGCTCGCGCGGGTCGCCTTTGGGGTACTCAAGATATTCGGAAAAACTCTGACCGTCTTTGGTTTTTACGACGACTTTCGACGGTTGCTTGGCCGGGAACATCTTCTCGAACTCCTGCGAGGCCTCGCCCTTGATCTTGTCGATCACTTCCCAGATGCGTTTGTCCTTGAGTTTTTCATCAGAGAATGACTGGGTGGTCACCTGATGATCGACCAGGGCGGCGGCCACACAATAAGGCAACGAGTGATCGGCCGTTTCGCGTGACTCCGGGCGGTACTTGTGCGAATCGAAAAGAATATCACAGGCGCGGGCGATAGTGGTGATCGTCACCTGCTCGATCCGGTCATACGTTATATCGTTGTCGCGAACGACCTTCAACGTGGTCGACAGGTGGGTGTGGGTCAAGGCTTCGGTGGGGAAGGCCTTCATGCTGCACTCGAGTATCTTGAACTTGCCGCCCAGGTTGCCGATCAGTTTGTCATTGTCCCACTCGGGACCGAACACGTCCATCAGACCTTCCTTGCCTTCAAACACCGCCTCGGTGCCGGTGTAACCCTTTTGCGCCATCAGGGCGGCCAGGACACCGCTTTGCACCGCCATCGGATCGACGGTGTTTTTCATCATCGTCAGCTTACCGGCGGTGGGGCAACCGATAGTGTGGTTGTGGGAGCCGCTGATGCCGATGGCATGAACCATCTGGTCAACCGTCAAACCCAGCAGCTTGCCGGCCACGATCGGTGAAACGAACTGCGTCAGGGTGGCGTGGTGCCACTTGCGTTCGCGCACGCCGGGCACGGCGAATTCGCACAGGCGCTGTTCAAACTCGTAGGCCAGTACGATAGCTACGATCACCTCTCTCATCGAAGCGTCAACCAGTTCACCTGTCGCCAGCGCCGCTGGAATCAGGTCGGACGGATGCGAGGGGTCTTCCTTCCAGTAGATGTCGTTGAAATCAAGAGCGCGTACCATCAGGGAATTGACGAGAGTGGCGTTGACGGCGGGCATCTTGTCACCGAAAGCTATCAGTGTCGCTTCACCCCGGCCGCCCATGCCGGCGTAGATGTCGCGCAGGATATTGACATCTTTGGTGTGGTAGCCGCCGTAAGCACAGCCGATGGAGTCGTACAGGTAGCGTTTGACTTCGTTGACGACATCGTCGGGCAGGTCGTCGTATTTGAGATTGACGGCAAATTCAGCTATCCGGCGTGAGATTGATTTCTGCATGTTAGTATTTTATCCTTTGTTAAACTAATGTTTCCTGTTTCAACCCCAAACAAGTTTGTGGTTGCCACCCAGCCGCGTAGAGGCGGGCCTTGTGTCCGCCGATGGCGTTGCCACTAACCCTTCGACTCCGCTCAGGGTGACGACATTCACTGTCTTCCACTATAGTGCGCGGCGTATGTCCACATGCGCCGCGATCTACCGGCAGATGTGGACATCTGCCGGTCACAAATCCACTGTTCGGTTGGGTCTTGGCTCGCCTCCGGGCGAGGTGTGATCCGACCGAAACTAACTTATGAGACAATCCCCCTCGCTTTGGGTTCAGACGATTCCCCGCATTTGAAACGAACCCACCTCAAAGGATGAAGCACCTGCAATGACGATGGGCATTGCCGCATACTACTCCTTCTCCTCCTTGAGTATCTCCGAGAGTATCTGTGAGACCGGTACGCTTCCCTCGCGCATCTCCTTCATCTGGGGGAAGAAAATAACGTCGCGGATCGAGTGCTGGTTGGTCAACAGCATGACCAGGCGGTCAACGCCGAAGCCGAGTCCGCCGGTGGGCGGCATACCGTAGGCCAGGGCGGTAACAAAATCGTCATCCAGCGGCTGGGCTTCTTCGTCTCCCGCTTTCAGTGCTTTGCCCTGTTGCAGGAAACGCTGGAGCTGATCCATCGGATCGTTTAACTCGCTGAAAGCGTTGCCCATCTCCAAGCCCGCTACAAAAAGTTCGAAACGCTCGGTAAGGCGGTCGTTGTCGCGGTGTTTCTTGGCCAGGGGCGAGATGTCGGCCGGGAAGTCAGCCACGAACGTAGGCTGGATCAATGTCGGTTCCACTTTGGATGCCCATACCGCCTCGACCACTTTACCCCAGTTAATCAGTTTGTCCGTATCCTCGACGCCGAGTTGCACTGCTGCTGTCCGGGCGTCATCGAAGGACATATCGGAAAAATCGATACCGGTTTCGTCCTTGACGGAACCGAGCATCGTCACCCACCGGAAGCGCGGCTCGAAATCGATCTGGTGTTCCTCGTAAGTGATCTTATAGCTGTCGTGCAGGCTACAGACAACGTAGCGCAACAGTTCCTCAAACAGGGCGGCGATATCACGGTAGTCGGCATACGCCCAGTACAACTCGACCATGCTGAACTCCGGGTTGTGCAGGCGATCCAGGCCTTCGTTGCGGAAATCCTTGCACAACTCCCAGACCCTGGCGAAACCACCCACGATAAGCCGCTTGAGGTACAGTTCATCGGCGATACGCAGATACATCGGCCTGTCCAGCTTGTCGTGATGAGTCTTAAATGGACGGGCATTGCCGCCACCATACAGAGGTTGCAGAATCGGTGTTTCCACTTCCAGAAAATCATGGTTGTTGAGAAACTCGCGGATCGACCGGATGATGTTCGTGCGCTGGATAAAGGTCTCCTTCACTTCCGGGTTGACGATCAAGTCAACGTAGCGCCGCCGGTAGCGGGTCTCTTTGTCGGTCAGGCCGGAGTGTTTATCCGGAAGCGGATGCAGCGCCTTGCACAGCATCTCGAAAATGGTCACGCTGAGAGTTCGCTCGCCCTTCTTTGTGACAAACAAAGTCCCCTCGCAGCCGATGATATCGCCCAGGTCAACCATGTTAAACAGTTCAAACTGCTCTTTACCGACGTTGTCCAGACGGACGTAAATTTGAATGCGTCCGGAGAAGTCGCGGATGTCGGCAAAGTACACTTTGCCCATTTTGCGCTTGAGAATGACACGTCCGGCCAGCCGCACCTCCGTCTCAGCAGTTACCAGTTGGTCAAAGTTATCCAGTACATTACGTACCAGGCAGGTCCGCTCGTAGCGGTAAGGGTAGGGGTTGACGCCGTTGCCGCTTAAATCCTTCGCCTTCTGGTGACGAATCCTGATCAGTTCCGCCAGCGGAATCTGGGTGCCGGTTTCGCCGGATTCGTTCGGGTGAGATTCTGTCTTGCCCTGGTTCTTCTTACTCATATTCATCCTGTTTTAGCAGTGACTACTTCAGTCGCTGCGGTGTCATCTTTTGTCAAGTCAGTCCGCGGCCTGATCGTCGGATTGCGACAACTTCTCTTTAAGAGCCACTCCTACCGCCGCCGGCACCAGTCCGGACACATCCCCTCCGTGCCGCGCCACATCCTTGACAATCGTCGAAGATAGATAAACCCACGACAGAGAAGGCATCAAAAAGACCGTTTCAACGCTTCGGGCCAGTTTGCGATTCATCAGAGCCATCTGGAATTCGAACTCGAAATCAGAGACGGCCCGCAAACCCCGAACGATGGCGTTGGCCTGCTGCTCAATCGCCAGGTCCGCCAGCAGTCCGTCAAAAGCAATAACACTAATCCCGTCGGCAAAAGCCCTGTCCTTAATCGACTCTTCGATCAGCCGGATGCGCTCATCGCAATCAAAGAAGGGATTCTTGTCGGTGTTGACGGCAACGGCCACAACCAGTTTTCCAAAGAGGTGGCAGGCCCTTTCTATCAACGACAGATGTCCGTTAGTTATCGGATCGAAAGTACCCGGGTAGATGGCCCGAGTGATGTGGTGTTTTTTCGTCACAACCGGTCCTCACCATTTCTGATTACATACGGTCCGTGTGGCTGAAAAATACACTGCCGGTTAGCGTCTGGCAAGATCAATTAGCTGACGGCAAGACCCATAGCAATCAGAAAATCGGCAGCCCCCCCTTCCGGTAAGGATGTCTCCTTCAGGAAGGCGGGATTGATCTGCGGTCGGCGGACTGCCTTTGAAAAATGATCCTCCAATATCGACACTACCGGCGAATCCGTCGCCACACCGGTGATCAATAGAGATGACAGGAGCGGGCTTCGGTCGTTATCCTGAAGTGTTGCCAGCCGGAAATTGACGACCGTTTTGAACTCAGCCGCCATTTTCCGGAGCTCCCGGTCGCCGTCACAATGTGACGGGCCGGCCCGAATACCGGTCACATCTATGATATCCTCACCCCTGAGGAAACAGAGAGAGACGGTCTCGCGGCCGAAATCAGCCAGACCGACCAGTTCTCCCGGTGTCACCCGGCAGAAGCAGCGGTAGGCTCGGGCCAGAGCAACCGCCCGCATCTCAAATCTCAGAGAGTCCACATGGGAATCGGACAGAAACGGGAAAAGGTCGGCCAGTTGCTGTAGCTGCCGGCAACGAACGGCCAGGCCCAGATGTCGTCCGTTTCCGGCCGGTTGACCGACCAGAGAGAACTCATTGTCATCATCAAGCAGCGACCGCGAGAGTTCAAACCTGGTCAGCAGGTCGGAATCCCATCGGCTGGTCCGGTCCAGACGAAAACTCCTGACCAGCACCTGCTCATCAGGAACCGACAGGACGACAACTTCAATTCCATGACCGAGGTGTGCTTCTAACTCTGATTCTTTGCACTTATCAAGGGAAACCACTGAGTACCCGTTTCCATCGTGTTGGACCCGGGCCAGGTAACAGCCATCCCGCCTTAAGTCGACACCAACACTGAGGCGCGGGTCGGTCATGGCTGCTTCACCCTCAGGTACGGCCTCAGCCGTTCGTATAGTTTGGGTCCGATACCCTTAACCTCGGTGATATCAATCTCTCGGCTGAAGCTCTGCTGCCGGCGGTAGGCCACGATGCGGTTGGCCAGGACCGGACCGATACCGGGCAGCAACTCCAGCGAGTCAGCCGGTGCGGTATTGGGGTCGAGGACAAAAACTCCCGTAAAAACCTGTTCGTCCTCGCCGACGAACACTTGCAATGGCGGTAGGCTGTCGGCAGTGTCGGCGCGCGAACGGATAAAGAGATAACCCGCCATCACCACGGCTCCGGCCGTCAAAACAGCCAGGAATCTTAGTTGTCCGGAACTGAAGTCAAAGAAGCGATTCATAGGTTTCCACCGTGTTCTTACGATCAGGGTCAAGGTATCATCAGAACGACCAAAAATCAACCGACAGCCGAGCCTGATCAGGAGGTTGTGTAGTTGGCCAGGAAATCGCGGCGAAACTGCGAAAGCCGCTGCTGCTGGATAGCCTGCCGGATATTGCGCATCATCTGCTGGTAAAAATATGTCGAGTGAAAGGTAGCCAGTACCATGCCGGTGATTTCCGACTGGTTGTACAGGTGCCGCAGGTAGGCTCGGCTGTAGCGTCGGCACACCAGGCAGTCACAGTTGGGATCGAGCGGATGCTCATCGTCGGCGCAGTCGGCATTGCGGTAAGTCAACTGCCCCTGTGATGTAAACACGTTGCCGGTGCGGGCGTTACGGGTCGGCAGCACACAGTCAAACATGTCGACTCCGTAACCGACAGCCATCAGGATATCCTCCGGATAACCGACCCCCATCAGGTAACGGGGTTTATCGGACGGCAAAAACTCGACCGTATGGGCCAGGGTATCCTCCATCTCCTGCTTGCTCTCACCCACGGACAGACCGCCGATAGCATAGCCGTCAAAATCCATTGCCACGATTTCCTCGGCCGACTGTGTCCGCAATTGTTGATAGACCGATCCCTGGACAATCCCGAACAAGCGTATACCGGATGAGTCCTGCCGAGATCGAGCCGCATGAACCGACCGGCAGCGTCGCGCCCAGTCCGATGTTCTCCTGACCGCCACTGCCGCCGCCGGTTCCTCCACCGGGTAGGGGACACACTGGTCGAGAGGCATGATTATGTCGGCGCCGAGGTCGTGTTCAATCTCGATCACCTTCTCCGGCGTAAAGAAGTGGCTCGACCCGTCCAGGTGTGATCGAAATTCCACACCTTCATCAGATACCTTCGATATATCCCGCATGGAGAATATCTGGTAACCGCCGCTGTCGGTCAGAGTTGGTCGGTTCCAGCCGCTGAACCGGGCCAGTCCGCCAAGAGAACGGACGATGTTTTGTCCGGGTCGAAGGTAGAGATGATAGGTGTTACCCAGAATTATCTCGGCGCTACACTGCTCCAGATGCTCTGCTGTCAGCCCTTTCACGGCACCCGATGTTCCCACCGGCATGAAAGCCGGGGTCTGAAAAGTCCCGTGCAAGGTCGACACTTCACCACGTCGGGCCGGACCGTCCGTTTGTATGAGATGGAAAAACCGGGTCGCGTCGCCGTCGTTCATGCCAGCACCAGTTCCAGCGCTGACTGGATGTCCGTGACCGGCGTCAACTCAATCGGTCTTTCGCCGATCTGAGACAGGTTGGCCTGCGGCAGAACCATGGTCTCAAACCCCATTTTGACGGCTTCCTTGAGGCGTTGGTCGATCATGGTAACGCCGCGCACCTCGCCGGACAGACCGACCTCACCAACCACAATAGTGCGGAAATCGACTGCCCGGTTCAACAGCGATGAAGCAATCGCCATCATTACCGGCAGGTCCAGCGACGGTTCCGAGAGCCTCAGTCCTCCCGCCACCGAGACAAAAACGTCGTGAGTCGACATCGAATGACCGCAACGCTTTTCCAATATGGCCAGCAGCAGCGACAGGCGGCGGTGGTCGATACCCCCGGCCACCCGCTGGGGGTTGCCGCCGTAGCCGGCCGGCGCTACCAACGCCTGCGTTTCCACTAAAATGGTGCGGCTGCCTTCGCTGATAGCAGTCACCACCGATCCGGTTCGCGGCTGATTCTGATGGTCCGCCAGAAAAAAGGACGAGGCATTGGCCACTTCCGAAAGTCCCCCGGGAAGCATCTCAAACAGGCCGACTTCACTGACTGAGCCAAATCGATTCTTGGCCGCCCGCAACACCCGATACAGGTGGGTGCTGTCACCTTCAAAGTATATGACCGTGTCGACCATGTGTTCCAGCAGTTTGGGACCGGCCACCATACCGTCTTTGGTGACGTGACCGACCAGGCACAGAGCCACATTCTGCGAGTGGGCCAGGCTCGTCAATCGGGCGGCAGCCTGACGGACCTGGGCTACCGTCCCCGGCGGTGAGTCCAACTGGTCGGAGGCCATCGTCTGGATGGAGTCTATGAAAACAATCTCCGGCCTGTCGGAGCCAAGCATCGCCGTCACTTCCTCCAGCGAACTGGAGTTAACGATCATGATCTCCCCGCCGTCAATATCCAGGCGTTCAGCCCGCAGTTTAATCTGCTGCAACGACTCCTCACCGCTGATATAGGCCACCGAGATACCCTGCTCGGAATATGCCGCAGCCACCTGCAGCAATAACGTTGATTTGCCGATCCCCGGTTCGCCTCCCAACAGGACGGTCATTCCGGGAAGAAACCGACCACCCAGCACACGGTCGAACTCGGCTATTCCGCAGGTGTAACCCGATGTCTGCTCCAGGCTGATCTGCGCTAATTTCATTTTTTCGACTGGTGCAACTCCGGCAGAACTTTTACCGGCCGCAGGTACTTTTTCTTCCACCAGACAGTTCCACTGGGCGCAACCGCGACACTGCCCCTGCCACTTGGCGTGCTGAGTCCCGCAGTGGGAACAGAAGAAAGCCGTTTTGGTTTTTTTGCCGGTAATCATCTGACCTGGATAGGGCCGATAGAACTGCCGCTGATGAACTGCCGGACAACTTCGTTGTCGCTGTCCCTGATTTCCTCGGGGCTGCCGTCAAACTCCACTCGCCCCCGGTAGAGCACGATGATACGGGATGCTATTCGGTAAGCCGATTTCATATCGTGGGTAACGGCTATTGAGGTCACGTTGAGCTGTTGATTGAGGTCAACTATCAGGCCATTGATCATGTCGGCGGTTACCGGATCCAGACCGGTGGTTGGTTCGTCATAAAGGAGCATTTCCGGATCATCAGCTATGGCGCGGGCCAGGCCGACTCGTTTGCGCATCCCGCCGGAAAGCTCAGCCGGATTCTTGTCCGCGGCGTCGGTCAGAGCAACCATCTTGAGTTTCTCGCGCACGATTTCAGCTACCTGGTCATTGGAGTAGAGTCGGGACTCGGTCAGCCCCAGACCGACATTCTCAGCAACAGTGAGAGAGTCAAACAACGCCGCCGATTGAAACAGCATACCCACCCGTCTTCGGACCGCCGTAATGTCTCTGGTATTGAGCCGGGAGAGGTCCTGCCCATCAAAAAGAACGCGCCCGCTGTCCGGTTGCAGTAAGCGAATAACGTGTTTCAGCAGCACCGACTTGCCGCACCCGGACTGCCCGATTACCACGATTGACTCACCACGGTCGACAGTCACTGAAACCCCCCGCAGGACTTCCAGAGACTGAAAGCTCTTGTGCAAATCCTCGGTTTTTACCAGCGGCAATTCCACGATCATATCCTGAACAGCAAGACGGCAAAGATGAAATTGAACACCAGGATCAGTACCGATGAGATAACCACCGATGTGGTGGTCGCCTGTCCCACTCCCTGGGCTCCCCCACGGGCATTAAATCCCTCGTAGCAACCCACGACACCGATAGTGAGTCCGAAAACAGCCGCTTTGATTAAACCATCGACAAAATCACCAAGCTTGAAGGAGTCGCGAAAGCCGTTGAGGAAAGTTTCCGATGATACGTCGACACCTATAATAGATACCACCAACGCCCCCATGATAGCCACGAAATTGGCAAATATGACCAGGAAAGGCACCATGATAAGACAGGCCAGCACCCGCGGCATGACCAGGTAACGGATGGGGTTGATACCCATCGATTCCAGGGCGTCAATCTGTTCGGTAACGCGCATCGTCCCCAGCTCGGCCGCCACCCCGGCACCGACCCGCCCGGCAAACACAATCGCCGACAGCACCGGCGCCAGTTCGATGACCACCGCTTTGCCCACCGCCTGGCCGAGGTAGCGCAGCGGCGCCCCGATAAACTTGAACTGATAAGCCGCCTGCCAGGCCGAAACGGCTCCCACAAAGATGGAGATGATGATTATCAGGGGTAGTGATCGAACACCCAGAGCGTAAAGTTGCTCAAAGATCAGACGCCATGATCGGGGAACATCCCTGAGTGATACCAGGAACCTGCCCAGCATAATAGAAAGGCCGCCCAGTCGGGTGACAAACCCAACACCACGGCGACCGATGACCTGTAGTCCGTAATCCATGCTCTTACCTAAAAGGGCATATCCCCGCCCTCGACCGGCTCCACTCCCGCCGGTATCTCCCTGTATCCTGACGGAGCCATGTTCTCAAACCGCGCAAACTCCCTTAGGAAAGTGAGAATGACCATTCCGGTGGGACCGTTGCGCTGTTTGGCCATGATGATCTCTGCTTTTCTCTCGACCTCCTTAAACTTCGGGTCGTTTCTCTCTAAATGCAACATATAGTGTTCCGGCCGGTAGATAAACATGACCACGTCGGCATCCTGCTCAATAGCGCCTGATTCCCGCAAGTCAGACAACTGGGGACGTTTTTCACCGCCACGCTGCTCCACCTGGCGCGAAAGCTGCGAGCATCCGATGACCGGTATTTCCAGTTCTTTGGCCAGCGCCTTGAGATTACGCGAGATGCCGGCCATCTCCTGCTGTCGGTTTTCATACCGCCCGGAAGCGCTGACCATCTGGATATAGTCCACAATTATGAGATCAAGACCGTGTTGTGCTTTCAGTCTTCTGGCCTTGGCTCTTATCTCCAGCGACGTCAGAATGGCCGAATCATCAATGAATATGGGCGCTTCAGACAATGGCCCCCCGGCGATAGTAAGCTTCTGCCATTCTTCGTCTCGGAGCTTTCGAGCTCGCAACCGCTGTTGTGAAATCCGGGCGCGTCCGCACAACATCCGCAGCGCCAACTGCTCCATCGACATCTCTAAAGAAAAAATGCCGACCACTTTCTTCCCTATCACTCCAACATGTTCCGCAATGTTGACCGCCAGGGCTGATTTTCCCATTGACGGTCGACCGGCGATAATGACGAAATCACCCTTGTGAAGGCCATTTGTCATCTCATCCAGTTTCTCAAAACCGGTCTTGACACCCAGCAGAGAGCTATCCTCTGACTGCAGGTCTTCGATCTCTTCAAAAGTTGATGGGATCAGTTCCTTTATAGATGTGAATCCCTTGTGGAGACGTTGCTCGGAGATTGAGAATATGTGCTGCTCGGCATGGTCGAGAAGGCTCTCCACTGTCTCGTCGGTAGAGTAGCAACTTCTGACAATCTCGTTGGAAGTCTGGATCAAACGCCTCAGCAGGTATTTCTCCTTAACAATCTCTGCATGTCTCGGAGTATTCGCGGTAGAGGCAACGTTCTCAACCAACTCGACCAGATGCACACGGCCGCCGGCCTGCTCAAGGTTGCCCGAATCCAACAAAGCATTGGTAACTGTCGTTATATCGCATGGTTCCGATCGTTGGTAGAGCTTCAGTATCGCCCCATAGATCAGCCTGTGCTTAGGGTGGTAGAACGCCGCTTCATCATCGAGAACCTCTATTGTCTGGTGAAGCGCCTCGGCGTCCTTGAGGATTGATCCGATGACATCACGTTCAACATCTATAGACTGCGGTTCTCTACTGTGTTCGTCCGTTCGTTCTCTTGTTGTCTTGTAGGTCATAGTGCTTCCGTTAATTACCGGGTCAAGGCGAAGCGACAAACTTGTCGTATCGCTTTTTCAGCTTCTGCATGTCGGCCCAGGTGTCTTTCTTGTAGGCCGGGAAGCGCAGCAGCGCCGCCGGGTGATAAGTAACCATCATCGGCACGCCTTCAAACTCATGCCATTGCCCGCGCATTTTACCCAACGGTGAACTGGTCTGAAGCAATATCTGGGCGGCGATCCGTCCCAGGGCACAGATAAGCTTTGGTTTTATCAGCGCTATCTGTTCCAGCAGGTGAGGCAGGCAGTTGGCGGCTTCATCAGGCTGGGGATCGCGGTTATTGGGCGGGCGGCATTTGAGGATGTTGGCGATATAGATTTCCTGTCGCGACAGCTTGATCGCCTCCAGGATACGGTCCAGCAGCTTCCCGGCCCGGCCGACAAACGGTTCGCCCTGGAGGTCCTCATCACGTCCCGGCGCTTCGCCGATAAACATCAGGTCGGCGGCGGTATTACCCACTCCGTAAACGAAATTGGTGCGCGTCTCCGCCAGCGAACAGAGCCGGCAGTCGCGGATAGCCTGAAAATGGGCATCGACAGAATCGTACTGGGCCATTCGCTGCACGTTCTCATCGGTCTCGAACAGGTCCGCTGTTGACGTTGTTTTTCTCACACAAGTCTCCATCTCGTCAGCCAACGTTACCTCTGAAGGCGGCCGGTCACCATCAACAATCATCTCCCCCATGCCCAATTCAACCTGGGCGGTAAGAGCCCGACGCAGCATTTCATGTAGACTGACAGGTATCTCTTCCATGACATCCAACCCGGCCTGAAGCTCCAAGCTACAGCATAGGGGCGATCTTTTCAAGCAGTTTGACCGCAATTCTGTTCTTGCTCATCAGCGGCCAGGCATCGGGGCTTTTCCCGGGTATCAGGACAGTCACCCGGTTGGTTGGTGATTCAAAGCCGGTGACTTTGCCGGGGCGGTTCAGGACCAGCAGGTCCAGTTGTTTATCTTTGAGCTTCCGGCGGGCATTAGCCAGAGCATTCTCGGTTTCAAGGGCAAACCCGACGACGACTTGAGATGACTGCCTGCCGGAGGCAACTTCCTGCAAAATATCAACGGTCGGCCGCATTGACAGTCGGCCATCCCAGTTGGATTTCTTGCGCTTTTGCGGAGCCACCTTGGTGGGAGCAAAGTCGGCCGGAACCGCCGCCATGAGAAGGCAGTCGGCCTGCTTGAAAGCCCGCTTGACGGCGGTCCGCAACTGGGCGGCAGACTCAATGCCTATATAACCGACACCGGCCGGCGGTTGAAGACTGGATGGGCCTGCAATCAGCGTTGTTTCAGCGCCAAGCAGCACCGCCGCCTGGGCCAGGGCAAAACCCATTCGACCGGAAGAGAAATTGGACAGATAACGCACCGGGTCCAGCCGTTCGCGGGTCGGACCGGCCGTAACCAGTATCTTCTTGCCGGCCAGAAACCGTTCACCCGCGACGCCACCGAGAAGGCCATCGATACCGTCGAATATCTGCTGGGGTTCGGCCATCCGACCGACTCCCGACTGCTCACAAGCCATCTCGCCCTCGCCCGGCCCGACAAAGAAAAAACCATGTTTCTGCAGAGTAGCGCAATTCCTCTGTGTGATCCTGTTCCCCCACATGCGCGGGTTCATAGCCGGAGCCACCAGTACCGTCGACGGGCCGGCCAGAATGATTGCGGTCAGCAGATCATCGGCAATACCGGCGGCCGCTTTGCCGAGAAAATTGGCCGTGGCCGGAGCGACCACCATCAGGTCGGCCCACTCGGCCAAATCAATGTGTTGGGGTCCCACGTATTGATTGTCAGGAAACATTTCTACTGCAACCGGATTACCGGAGATCGTTTCCAATGTGAGCGGTGTTACAAACCTGCCGGCAGCGCGGGTCATCACAACCCTGGTATCAGCCCGCTCTCTGCGCAGCAACCTGATAAGGCTGACGACCTTATAGCAGGCGATGCCGCCGGTAAGGCCGATCAGTATCTTCTTGCCTTGGAGGGACATGCTGTATCAGTTTACAGAGACGGCGCCGTCCTCGCCCGGCTCCAGCAGCATCTGGGCTTCAAGCTCATCCACATCGGAAAAAACCACCGATGAAGCCAGCGAACTGACCTCCTCGAGAACTGCCGGTCTGCTGTCCGCAGAGGAGAGACGGTCCATAATGATCTCAAACTGCTCATGGCTGAGCACTCGGGCATTGATCAATTTGAGGAGGAACCCGTGAGACTCGATAGTCAGCCGATTGCGTTCGGACTGGGTCAGAATGCGGTGAGAAACGTCGGTGGCAGGGAATTCTGAAAAGAAGCGCTGGGGAGTATTCTCAAACCGTCGCATTAACCAGGAATAAGCCGACGATATCTCATCATCGGAATAACCGCGGGCTTCCAGTGTCGCCCAGAGGTCATCCGTCTCTGAGAGTCGGGAGGCATCTCCCTGAATGTGCTCAATTAGAAAAACAACTATCTCAAGAACTCGATTGCGCATTATCCCAACCATTCAAACAGCTTATTTAGCAAGATATACACTGCCGCCGTTTAAGGCAAGGACAATCAGGGCGCAGGCCAAAAAAACCGGACCTGCGGCCAGTACTTCCGACCGGCGGGGCCTTACCGGTAATTGTTATCAAGACACTAATAAGCCAAAGCTGGTCCCCCCTTTTCTATGTGGCGTCAGGTGACCCTGCCTGACGCATTTTTCATATGGGGACTGCACATAGCGAATTAAAGCTGTCGGGCAGAGTCACCCGACAGCACTGTAGACCGAAAACCCCCTGCCTGTCCTGAGCTTGTCGAAGGGTGCGCCGCGTAAATCGACGGGTGGCAACCACAAACTTGTTTGGGGTTGAGACTTGCCAAATCTATTGACTCCCAGGCCCGTTTTCGGTATATTGAGATGGTAGGGTATATGAAATGAAATGGCTGGTTTCATGAGAGTTTTGGTTTTTAGCTGTGCTTGTATTCTTAGCGTTGTCACGGTAAATGCCGCCACAATTCACGTCCCTGCCGATCAACCGACGATTCAGGCGGGTATTGATGTGGGGGGAAACCCTGGAAAGCGAAACAAAATGTGTAGAGTCTGATGAAAATACTGAGCAAAAGATTCCTCTCAGTGCTTTTCTATATTGTTCTTTATGTCCTCTGCGGCTCAGCCTGCGCTGCCCAGGAGATCGTCTGGACGAATTCGTTTGGGCGTGCGGGACAGGAGATAATATGGTGGGACAGGACTGTTCGACAAACAACTGACCACGGCCTTGTCATAGGTGCACTTACCGAAGAATTGCCCTCTGGTCCAAATGACATTTGGTTGGTGAAAACTGACTCCCTCGGAGACACGCTCTGGACTCGTTGCTTTGGCGTCAGCGGCGAGGAGGATGCTGCATATGGCATTGCTACCACCTATGATGGCGGATTTGTCATCACTGGTCGGAGCGCGTTATTTGGAAGCCCTTATCTTCTAAAAACAGACTCGCTGGGCAACACGGAGTGGAGTAGCTCTTTCTCCGGGTACGTGAGCTGGTCGGTGCAGCAGACGTCCGATAGTGGGTACATACTGACGGGATGCACTTCAAGCTCGGGTCAGGGTAATGTTTTCCTCACCAAGACTGATTCTGGCGGTAATCTGCAATGGTCAAGGACTTATGGTGGACAAGACCATGATGCCGGATATGCTGTAGAGGGAACATCTGACCGTGGCTACATAGTTGTGGGCTTAACTCAATCATTTGGCAATCACATTTGGATTATCAAGACCGATTCATTGGGAGACAGTGTTTGGACCACTACTATCGGAGTTGGGAGTGGTGGTGGGTTCTCAGTATGTGAGGTTGCTGGGCGACCGGGTTACTACGTTACCGGGGAGACCGGTGGTCAGGGAATTGTGGCACGACTCGACTATGACGGCAATGTAGAATGGACATGGACATTCGGGGGAGCATTTAGCGGTCAAGGAAACTCAATACTTTCCACGCTCGACGGTGGTGCAATCTTGACTGGTATCCACCGGTTGCACGCGGACACATTTGATGTGTATGTAGCCCGTTTACGCAGTACTGGCGACACCGTATGGTCAGCACGTATTAATGAGGAGGCTTACCAACTTGCCTACTCCATAGAAAGAACATCACCCACTGAGTGCGTTGTTGCTGGCGTTGTCGACCCATTGTCTGGCAACAGGCAAGACGTCCTTTTGGTCAAAGTGAGGGACAGGTGCCCAATTGTTGACCGCATTGCATTTGACAGTGACATGTCCTACTACAATCTGACTAATCACAATCCAGTAATCTCGTGGCACTTTCTCGACATAGACCTGTATCCACAAGACAGCTTTGAGATTGACGTGGGAACGGACACGAATTGGACGGTCAGTGAGACGTGGGACCCCTCACCTTTTGCTGTCTCAGACACTTCAGTAGTCTATTCCGGACTTCCGCTACTCGACGGAGAAACATACTATCTGAGGTTGAGGGTACGGAATGGGTTTTTCTGGTCTGAGTGGTACGAGACATCCTTCCGCATGAACTCCATCCCCTCCGTCCCTGCCCCACTGAACCCCATCGATGACGTCATCGTCGGCACAACACCCACCCTCTGGGCCGAGAACTCCGCCGATGCCGAGGGTGACGCTTTGATATACGACTTCCTTGTGGATGTAGATACGCTGTATGGAGAACCTGATCCGGTCTTGGGCTATGGTATCCCGGAAGGTGAAGATTCGACCGGATGGCAGGTAACAGAGACGCTGGACGAAAACAAGCGTTACGTGTGGATTGTGCGCGCATTCGACAGCTACGAGTACTCCGACTGGACAGGAGGCTATGAGTACACCTTCTTCGTCAACGGCACCCCGGAACCACCGACCGCTCCACAAGCCCAATTCCCACCGGACACTGGCGGAACACCGGTCTGGGACATGCTGACATATTTCTACTGGGCGCCGTCTACCGATCCCGACCCGCTGGACACGGTCAGGTACAAGCTGGAGATAGCGGTTGATTCGACATTTATATTTGTCAACACCATCGACTCAATCGAATCCGTGCCCTTCACACTCGACGATTCGCTTTCGTTCGGCACTCGTTACTGGTGGCGCGTGACGGCCTTCGATAAAACCGGCCTATCCACGCTATCACCGAACACACCTGACTTCTGGACCTGGACGCTCGGTGACGTGGACCATTCGCATGACGTTTCAGTTGGCGACCTGACATACCTGGTAGCGTTCCTGTTCCAGGGTGGACAAGCGATCTACCCGCTTTTCATCGGCGATGTCGACGGTAGCTGCACGGTTGATGTGGGTGATCTCACCTACCTGGTGGCGTACCTGTTCCAATCCGGCCCGGCGCCGAAGGTGGGGTGTGTGCCGGGTAGGTCTGACAGTAATATATAATAGGGTAATGGGTATTGGGCTTAATGTGGAGGGAACGTCGGAATGAAGTTCAAGGATACCGTTGAAGGCGACCTGGTTATTGTTAACCTGTACGGCAAGATTCTCGGTGGAGAGGAGACTGCCGTATGCCATAGCCGAGTACACGAGCATCTCAATTCAGGCAGGAAGCACTTCGTGATGGATATGGGGAACGTAGAGTGGACAAACTCGCAAGGTCTCGGTATGTTGATAGGGTGCTACGTTTCTGTCAAGAAGGCAGGAGGTCGAGTGGTTCTGGCAAGGATGGACAATGTTAAGAAGTTGCTGACCATGACGCGCCTTATACAAGTATTTGACTGCTACGACAGCGTGGAGGAGGCCAAACAGGCGCTGATCGATGAGTCAGCCAATTGAGCGAGGACTGCCCGGCCCCGAAGGTGGGGTGTGTGAGTGACAGTCAGTGAAACACATAGACAAAGGTAGTATGATGAAACGGTTTGGCTTTTTTCTTGCCTGCATGCTAATGGTATCGAGTATAGGTGCCGCCATCATCCACGTCCCCGCCGACCTGCCGACCATCCAGGCCGGGATAGACTCCGCCGTAGAGCACTTTGATACCGTCCTCGTTGCGGACGGCGTATATACCGGCGAGGGTAACCGCGACATCGATTTCGGCGGCAGGGCCGTCGTGCTTAAGTCCCAGAACGGTCCGGAGTCGACCATTATTGATTGCGAGGGCGACTCCACGAATCCGCACCGTGGGTTTATCTTCGATACCGGTGAGGATTTCATGACGGTGGTCCAGGGCTTTACGATTCGCGACGGGCACATGTACTTCGACGACACCACCATCACCTATGGCGGTGGCATACGCTGCGACTCGACCTCCCCCACCATCGTCGACTGTATCATCGAAGACTGCTGGGCTATGATGGGCGGCGGCATCTCCTGTAACGGCGCCTCACCAAGGCTGGTTGACTGCATCATCAGGGCCAACTATTGCTACCTGTGGGGCGGTGGCATGCAATGTAGTCAATCATCGCCGGTTCTGTCGGGCTGTCTTTTTCAGAATGACACCTCCCGACACTCCGGCGGTGCTATTTACATGCAGGACAACTCTTCCCCAGCCATAACCGATTGCCGTTTCGAGACCAACTTCAGTTGGGGCGGTACCGGGGGCATCTACTGCCTGGTGGACTGCTCTCCGACATTTGATGACTGTCTCTTCATCAGCAACACCGGTCATAACAGTCACGGCCTGTCGCTGTATCGCTCATGCTCATCTGTTCTGACCAACTGCACTTTTTTCGGAGGAGGTATCTACTGCGGACGCGCTTCCTCACCCACTCTGGATAATTGCATCATCGCCTTCAGCCCGGGGCAAGCCGTCAAGTGCTTATATTACTCCGGCGAGCCATGCTACCCGACACTCACTTGCTGTAACGTCTATGGCAACGCCGGCGGCGACTGGATTGATTGCATCGCCGGTCAAGACAACGGCAACGACAATATCTGGGCTGATCCTCTCTTCTGCGATACCGCCGTCGGGGACTATCATATTGACGAGATTTCACCGTGCTCTCCTGCCCTCAGCGGCTGCGGCACGCTGATCGGCGCCATGGAGGTGGGCTGTGGAGCACCCGCACGGGTGTGGTTGGTGAATGCCGGTGGCACCGGCGATGCGCCCACCATCCAGGCCGCGATTGACTCCTGCTCAACTCTTGATACGGTTCTGCTGGGACCGGGCACCTACTCCGGGACCGGCAATCGTGATATGGAGCTGCGCGGCAAGAGCATCATCCTGACTTCTGTCGCCGGCCCCGAACAGACCGTCATCGATTGTGGGGGCAGTGCCTCTGAGGAACACCGGGGGTTTTATCTGCACCAGGGGGAGGACTCGACCTCCCTCATAGAAGGCTTAAGCGTAGTCAACGGATATTCCGACTCCCAAAACGGCGGTGCGATCTTGTGCGTCGGCTCCTCCCCCAGCATACGCAACTGTGTTTTTAGAGGCAACCACGCCTACTCGGGCGGCGCCGTTGCCTGCGACGAGCTGCTTTCGCTTCTGCGATTCGAAACTTGTACGCTCGACAGCAACTCGGCCGGCAACAACGGCGGAGCCATCTTCACCAGCTCGTCCATTGCTCTTGCCAACTGCGTTGTGTCACGCAATAGCGCCACGGCTAACGGCGGCGCCATACATTTCTACAGCAACGACACCACTATGTACAGCTCTGACACATCCTACCTGACCTTCTGCATCTTCGATGACAACCACGCCGGCAGCAACGGCGGGGCGCTGTATATGGCAAATGCCTCTCCCTATGCCAGGAACTGCACCTTTTACGGCCACAGCAACAGCTACGGCGGCACCGTTACCATCGCCTCCTACTGCTCACCGTTTTTTGACCGGTGCCTCATCGCCTTTAACGAAGGACCCGCAGCGGTGGCATGCCTCTCCGCTTATGCCAACCCTTACTTTTGGTTGTCTGATATATACGGCAACTCGGGTGGTGACTGGGCCGACTGCATTGCGGATCAGTATGGCGCCAACTGCAACTTCTCGGCTGACCCCTGGTTCTGCGACACTGCCGCCGGTGACTTCCGACTCTTCGAGAACTCCCCCTGCGCGCCGGAGTACAACGTCTGTGATTCCCTGGTCGGTGCCTTTGGCGTCGGTTGTTCCGGCGAGATGTCCACTATTGAACCGGACTTGATGCAACTCCCTCTTCAGGGTTTGCGGTTCACGGAGATGGCAACCGTGCGTCTGGGTAATCTCCAGGACGGATACGTCGCCGGTGATATCGATCCCTCGTCGGTGCTGGTCAACACGACCATCGTGCCTACTGACTGGGAGGTGTTGCCGTCACACCCGGATTTCGGTGGTGAGGTCTTCCAGGTCACTTTCCCCGTTGAAGATTTCCTTATCACTTATGGGTTGCAGATGGATACAACCGTCCATATACACAACGTGTCCGGCGAATACAACGACCAGAGCAGCTTCTCCGTCGACGGGACCGTTACCATCGTCGGCCACATTACCGGCGATATGGACGATAACGGTTCCATAGACGTTGGCGACCTGACATATCTGGTAGCCTTCCTGTTCCAGAGCGGTCCTCCACCGCCGGTGCCGGCGGCCGGCGACATTGACGGATCGGGCAGCATTGACGTCGGTGACCTGACCTATCTTGTTGCCTATTTGTTTCAGGGCGGACCGGCACTGCTGCGCCCCTAGAACGATATTGAACTCATGGAGATCGGAGGAATATCATGCGGCTTGTAACTGTACTAACGATGTCACTGGTTGTGTTCGCAACCACGGCAAAGGCTGAAAACGCCATATCTCTGTCTGAAGTCGTCTCTTCGGGCGGCAGCCATATCACTATCGGCAGTCCGGCAGAGTTTCGTCTGCGAGTGCAGATTGACACCAGCCATACCGGTGGTCTGTTTGCCTACAACAATGCTTTCCGTCTCTACTCACCTGACGGCGCCTACTGGGATACAACCTACGGACAGTATCTTCCGGGATGGCTGCCTTTCGGGGACCGGTCGATCTCTCACTCGGGAACGGACGGAATCGGCGCTGACACAGTATCTTTCTATGGTGAAGACTCGGCGGGAGGATTCTGGATTGTCTACGATCATGTAGCCTGGAGCATCACGATTGAAATACCGGATGACCATTCTGTTCTGGGCAAAACGATCTGTCTGGATTCGGTGGCGGATACGATGGTGCACTGGCCCTGGTCGACCTGGGCGTGGACCACCCTGACTGAACGCTATGCTCCGACCTGGGATGGTCCTCATTGTTTCACTATCGGTGGCTGCTGTGATTTGAGAGGCGATGTCGACAACAACGGTACCCTGGACATCGGCGATATAACGTACAAAGTCGCCTGGCTGTTTCAGGGAGGACCTCCGCCGCCGTGCATTGACGAAGCCGATGACAACGGGGACGGTACGGTTGACGTGGGCGACCTTGTGTACGAAATCGGATTCTACTTTCAGGGTGGTCCACCACCCGTACCATGCCCTTAAGCTTCAAGCAACTGCGGCGTCTCCGTCAAACCGGCGCTACGGCCAGCATGTATTGCAGCAGTTGTAGGGCTCCCTCTTTGCCGCCCGGCCCGACTTCCATAGGTGGGCCGACACAGGTAGGGCAACCGTCGGCACAAAGACAACTTTTGATATGATCCCGGCAGGATTCGAAAAGAGGGATATGCTCGGTGAACAATTTCTCTGACAGTCCCACACCGCCGGGGATGTTCTCGTAGATGTAGACCGTCGGTCGCTCCGTGAACGGCGCCCGCACCTGTGATATCGAGCGCAGGTCACGCTGGTCACACATCACCCACAGGGGAGCAATCTTGCCCAGTATATTGGCCAGTCCTCGCAGTGAACCTCCAAACCGGGCGCCCTCGATCTTGAGCCGAAAACCAATATCACCCGGGAAAGAAAACCAGAAGGCACTGGTGTGCATTTCCATTTCCGGCATGGTAAGGTCACCCGAACCGACGTTCTCGTGGGTGCGGAACTTCACTTTCTTGAACATCACCGTGACGTTGGTAGTCGAGACTTCGCCACAGGCCATCTCAGCCTCACCGTAAGAAGTACTTTGGTTTACCTGAAGTACCTTCAGGTCCGTCTTGGTCTCAGCATCAGTGTAGTAGTCGACATCGACTTCCTTGACATACGCCTTCTTGCCCTCCCAGTCCAGCCGTGTCACCTGGTACTGCTCGGCCCGGTGGAGGTAAATGGCTTCCGGATGCAGGAAGATCGGCGCCTAGAAGTAGTCCACTTCGCCGATCACTTCATGATTTTTACTTTCGTTGAGGATGACAAAATTGTTCGGCGATGCCGACCGCAGTGAAATCTGTCCGGCCGGATAGATTTCGGACGACCAGTGGTAACGATCACTGGTCCTGCGCACCACCCGGGCATCTTCCAGATAATCCAGTATCTCTCGAGTGCCGTCGGATGAACCGTATTCTGTCTCGTCGAACGGCAATTCAAAAGCGGCGCACTTCATGTGGTTGGTGCGAATAATCAGGTTGTCCGGATCGATAATGCCGGACTCGGGGGTACGCTCGAAGATATATTTCGGCTGGGCGCACAGGAACTGGTTGATGGGAGTGGAACTGGCGATCAGGATCGTCAGGGACGTGGAAGTGTTTCGACCCGCTCGCCCGGCCTGTTGCCACAACGATGCAATCGATCCGGGATAACCCATGATAATCGACACGTCCAAACCGCCGACGTCGATACCCAGCTCCAGGGCGTTGGTCGACACCACGCCGGTAATGCTGCCGTCGCGCAGACCGGCTTCGATACGCCGACGTTCGTTGGGTAGATAACCTCCCCGGTAACCGGCGATGTTGATGCCCCGGTCGTATTCCCCCTTCAATTCACGCTGCAAGTAAGTCAGCAGCACCTCGACATAGAGACGAAAGTGCGCAAAAACAATTGTCTGTATCCGGTGTCGGAGAAATCCGGCCGCCAGCCGCGAGGCTTCGTTGATGACCGACTTTCTGATACCGAGTTGTTGATTGATAACCGGCGGGTTGTAAATGAGAAAATGTTTTTCGCCGGATGGCGCGCCATTGGTATTGATTAGTTTCACCGGGCGGTCGATTATCTTCCGGGTCAATTCATCGGGGTTGGCGATGGTTGCCGAACAACAGATGAAAATCGGGTCCGAACCGTAGAAGCGGCAGATACGTGTCAGCCGCCTGATCACGTTGGCCAGGTGCGAACCGAACACACCGCGATATTGATGCACCTCATCGATAACAACGTACTTGAGGTTCTCAAAGAGCTTGATCCACTTGGTGTGGTGGGGGAGGATACCGGTATGCAGCATGTCCGGGTTGGTGATGACAATGTGCCCGGCTGATCGAATCAGCCGCTGCGCCGTGTGAGGCGTGTCACCATCGAAAGTATACGTCTTGACGTCAACGTCTAATTTCTGTATCAGGCCGTACAGTTCGCTCAACTGGTCCTGGGCCAGAGCCTTGGTGGGAAAGAGGTATAAGGCCCTGGTGTTGCGGTCTTTCAGCGTGCGATCCAGCACCGGCAGGTTGTAACACAGCGTCTTGCCGGATGCCGTGGGTGTGACGACTACTACGTGGTGACTGGCCAACACGGCTTCAACCGCCTCAGCCTGGTGCGAATACAGGCGGGTAATACCGCGCTGATGCATCACCGCCGTCAACCGCTGATCCAGTGCGGGCGGGAAATCTACCCAGACGGCCGGGCGGGGTGAATATGATTTCCAGTGCGCGATATTGCGGCGGATGCCCGCATCGTTCTTCAGCAAATCAATAATCTGATCAAGATTCACAGGTCAGTTTCTTTCGTGTTCCGGCATCAAACAACCTCTGTCAGGCGGCGTTTACAGATGTCGCAGAACTTTTCACCCTTGTTATCGATATCCAGCATAACCTGGCTGTAATAGTTGACACATCTCGGGTTGCGGCACTCCGACAACTCAAACAGGTGCGCCGCCCGGTGCACGGCCTCCTTGAATAATCGCGGGTAGATCTTGCTGTCATCCTCCGGCAGTCCATAGAACTCCAGCCGAATATGAAATAACGAGATCACAGCCGTTCCCGACAGTGTGTCGGCATGTCCCAGGACATAGTTGTCTTCGGGAAGGTACAGGTCGTCTTCACAGACGGCTATCACTTTTTCACGGTTATTGGCCCGAGCCCGTTCCAGTTTAGCCAGCACTACCTGGGCGTAGTACTGGTTGCGGACAACGTTGTGCGCCTCGGCCGGCAGCTTCATACCCTTAAGAATGTCCACCGAACGGTCAAAAACCGGTCCCAAATCAGTAGCCAGCCGATTGACCAGCATGAAATCAACCTCGCCTAACGGCACCACGACAATTTTTGACTTGAGCAAGGCCATATTATATCACCAGCAGTTACCGTCCGGCGGTAAAAAAGCGAGCATCGGACCCCACCGGGGACACCCTGACTTCCACTCCGGCGGCGCAACGGGGACACCAGCCGACAAAAGCCGTCCCTTTTTTGTTGAGGTAGATGCGTGAGTACACATTGCAGCACTTGAAGTGCATTCCCAAAAAAGGACGCCGTGATTTTGTCGTTTTATTCACCATAGGGACAAGAAGAAAATACACTGTCGAACCGGTTAAGGCAACCGCAGAATCCTGAAGCAGCCCGGCATCGGCATTTGATCAAACTATGGCCGCCGTCATTGAGAGGATAACCTATCGGTCGATCTCCTGCATTATTTCCACCGAAACTGAGCTTCCCAGCCGAGTAGCTCCGGCCCGAAGCAACTCAAGACACTGCTTCAGCGTGCGGATGCCACCCGAGGCCTTGACTTCGATTTGTCCCCCGGCCGCCGCAAACAGTGTCTGCACCTGTTCTACCGTGGCGCCGCCGAAGAAGCCGGTACAGGTCTTGACGAACTGGCCGCCACCGTTAATGACCGCGGCGGTAGCCGCCACCTGCTGTTGTTGTGTCAGACAACCGGCTTCAATGATCACTTTCAGGATCACATTATGCGGCAGAACTGAGCGTACCTCGGCAATCTCCTGTTCGACCCGGCCGAAGTTGTTTTCGACAAGCCAGCCGATGTTGGCCACCATATCGATTTCATGAGCGCCATCACCAATGCCTTTGACCGCCTCGGCAACTTTGATGTCGGTTCGGCCGGCTCCCAGGGGAAAACCTGACACCGTCAGTATCCTGACGTCGCTACTGCGCAATTCGTTTCCAGCCAGCGGTACCCACGCCGGATTGACTGCCACCGAGAAGAACCGGTACCGTCGCGCCTCATCACAGAGATTGCGAATCGTCATCTCACCGACGTCCGGCTTCAGTGCGGCATGGTCAAAACGGAGGTTGATATTTTCAAGCATGCTGTCGTTCATGATGTCGTAATTAGCCGCTATATCGATGAACTGCAAACAACAAAAATCGAATTCATGGATTCGGTACGGCTGGGACGGGTCGCCATCCAACCAGGCCATACTCCGCAAGTCGTTGATAAGAATAGGCTTGACGGTAGAGCTGAAACTTCGTATGTTTCCGTTGTACAACGGTCTGTTGAACCAACAATGTCCAATTCCAGAGTCGGGAGAACCATGATGAAAAACCTGATGCTCGGTCTGCTGCTTTCGTGTATGCTGGCCGTTTCGTTACCGACGGCGGCCCTGGCATATTTCCAACCCCAGGTAGATGATCAATCGGCCCCGGTCACTCAACTTGTTGTTAAGCTGCGACCGGATATTTCAGCAGCGCTCAGCCACGACCGCAGCGGGACCGGCTTCACCGGCGTAGCCTCATTTGACGCCATCAGCCGCAAACATGACGTCAGGAAACTTGCCTGGCTTCATTCGGCTGTTCGGGACCAGCCATCCACTCATCCTTTGCACAATGTATTGGTGGTGGAGCTTCCCGATGGGTCCGACTTAGATCAACTCGTGGCCGACTATGCCGATCTGGACGCTGTGGCCTACGCCCATCCTGACTGGCCGGCCCAACTGTACCAGGCGCCGAATGACCCGTTGTACCCGCATCAGTGGGCGCTGAACAACACCGGCCAGGGCTATTATCACGTCTGGCGACGGGAAGGAACCTACGACACCCTGGTTTTGGAGTATGGTACACCCGACGCCGATATCGACGCCCAGGAGGTGTTTGACAACCCTCCCGACAACACCCTCACGGTAACTGTGGCTATTATCGATACCGGCATCGACCCGGGTCATCCCGATCTGGTCGGACGTGTCATTGTCAACCCGGGTGAAATCGCCGACAACGGCATCGACGACGACCACAACGGTTACATCGATGACGTTTCCGGCTGGGACTTTTGTGGGGGATCGACCGGGAATATAGTTGACGACAATGACCCCACTGACGATCACGGCCACGGCACTCACTGCGCCGGCATAGTGGCCGCCGTAGCCGATAACACCGAGGGTATTGCCGGCCTCAACAGTGACGTTCGCATCATGCCGCTCAAGTTTTCGCCGATCATGCTGTCCACGCTGGGCGCCCGGGCGATTGTCTACGCGGCCGACAACGGCGCCGACGTCATCAGCATGAGCTGGGGCTATCCCTGGCCGGTGCAGTTACTGGACGATGTTCTGGCCTATGCCCGGTCGAAGGGAGTGATACTCTGTGCGGCATCCGGCAACGACTTCATAGAGTTTTCCAATTACCCGGCCGCCTCGCCGGGAGTTATCACCGTAGGCGCTACCAGCAGCCTCGATCAGGTGACCGAGTTTTCGACTTATGGTAACCATCTGGAAATATCCGCGCCGGGATTGTCTATTCTCTCCCTGCGCGCCGCCGGTACTGACATGTATGGCAATGGCGTACACATTGTTGCCGACAACTACTATCTGGCCTCCGGGACCAGTATGGCCTGTCCGCACGTGGCCGGAGTGGCGGCTATGCTGCGAGCCGTCTCCCCCGGCTTAACGCCGGACTCGGCTCAGGAGATACTTGAAACATCGGCTGACGACATAATCGATCCGTATGGCTTGGGCGAAAACTACCCCGGCTGGGACATCTATAGCGGCCACGGTCGTCTCAACTTCCACCAGGCTCTCAATAGCGCTCCGGCGGTGCGAGCTAAAATCGAGTCACCACTCCCCAATCAGTTGGTGTCCGGTACTATCGACATCTCCGGTGTAGCCGACGGCAGCAGTTTTCCCGGATATGTCATTGAGTACGGTTGGGGACCGACCCCGACCGAATGGCAGCAGATATACTCGTCCGCAAACCCGGTCACCGGCGGCACCCTGGCCCAGTGGGTTACCGACACTCTCGACGGTCAGTACACTATCCGTCTGCAGGTGGGCTCGGCAAACATATCATCCGTAACTATCTATATCGTCAACAGCACCACCGCCGCCATTGCAACACCGGCTGCCGGCGACACGGTGGTGATGGCAGCGATTGTCAGCGGTACCGCCAGCGCGCCTGATTTCGGCTACTACCTGGCCGAGTATGGCGCCGGCACCTCGCCGTCCGCATGGAATATGATCTGCCAGGTGAGCCTGCCGGTCGTGAATGGTGAGTTGATCGAGTGGAATACCGGCGGCCTGGATGACGGCTGGTACACTCTGCGTCTTTCGGTCTATTCCTTGGGTGGCTTACTCGTTGCTGCAGATTCGCTGCCCGTCTATGTACGCTCACCCTTTTCCGGCGACAACGGCTGGCGGCTTTCGTACGATGATATACCGAGTGTGATTATCAACTACGGCGACTTCGACAATGACGGTGCCAACGAAATTGTGATCGCTACCAGTGACACCCTACGTTTCGTGAACCCGGATGGTTCGCCCAAGACCTCCGGCGTTCCGGCTGTCGCCAACTACGATTTTCGGATTCCACCCGCGGTCGGTGATCTGGACGGCGACGGTGTGGACGACCTGGTGGCTGTTGGTGTTCCCATCGGCGGCGGTACCTACGCCCATCTGATGGGTTTCCCATCCACAGAACCCGCTTTCGATATTGAGACGCCCGACTTCCCGTCCAACCTGACCAGCTTGTGGAGTGATGACTATAACGGACCCTACGTCTCTCTGCGGGACATCGACGGCGACGGCCGAGACGAGATATGTTACTATCCTATGCATCAGGCTAATCCCGACCCGCATGCTTACTTTATCTACAACTCCGATGGCTCCTTCAGAGTGGCCATGCCGCCGGCCAGCCATCCCGACTCCGGCTGCTACTGCTATTTTGTCTCCGCCGACCTTGACGGCAACGGCACAGACGAGTTCTATTTCAGTCGTTCCTCTCACGTCTATGCCGATAGCGCTTTCTGCATGGTCTATCAGACTGATCTTTCAGGGAATGTCCTGGACAGCACCGACCTCAATCTGGGGCCGACTGATGAGTTCCGCGCCGAGAACCTGTCGGCAGTCGACATGGATGGCGACGGCAAACTGGAGTTGATTGTTCTTGGCCATATGTACACCGGGCTGGAGCAGTGGTGGACCTACGCCTTTGATGAGGACCTGGTTCTCAAGCCCGGCTGGCCGCACAGCACCGGGATAGACATGTTCCTGATTCCGACGGTTCCCCGTTTCGTCGACCTGGACCTTGACGGCAGTCTGGAGTATGTCATGACAGTGTATGAGTTGAGCGCCGGCCAGGTCTTCGCCTGGCGTATCGACGGCACCAGCTACCTGGGTGACTCAACCAACGCCTTGCTGGCCGCGACGCCCAATCCCGCCAAGCTCTACACCCCCGTTGTGGCTGATATGAACGGCGACTGGTATCCGGACATCGTCGCCAATGCCGAGCCGGACATCTTCTGCACTTATGATCAGGAGAGAACAGTGGCCTGGGATTATAACGGAGAGGTGCTGTCCGGATGGCCGCTGGTCACCGTAGCCGACGGCTCCTCCTGCTTCGAAAACCGTCGCAATGTTCCGGCGGTAGGCGACATTAACCAGGACGGATATGTAGATCTCGTAACCGCCACCGGAAGCCAGGAAGTCATCTTCATGAATTACGAGGGCATTCCGTATCATGCCGCCTCATCACCGGCGCCGTTCTGGAAGTACAACCGTCGCATGAACAGTGTCGGTCCGGTAGCGGATACCGGGCTGATCTGCGGAGATGTCGACGGCAGCGGCATCAGCCCCGATGTCAGTGACCTGACCTACCTGGTAGCCTATATTTTCCAGGGTGGAGCACCGCCTCCAGTGCTGGAAATGGCCGACGTGGTCGAATATGACGGCATCAACGTCGGCGACCTGACCTACCTGATCGCCTACCTTTTCCAGGGCGGACCCGAACCGGATTGCCCGACTCCATAGATAAAGGCGGCGGACCTCAAAGATGAGGTTCGCCGCCCGTTTCGCTATCTTTGTGGTTCGCAGCGTCGCTACGGACAGGGTGGTTGCGGTGACCCGCCCATGAACAAGTAGCCAATGAGCAACATCAGGTCCTCGACGTCGGTCTGGCCGCTACAGTTCAAATCGCCCCAGGGATAAAGCAGCGAGTTGACTGTCAGCGTAATGTCGATATGATCCACCGGTACTACCACGGCCGGATCCACGCCTACAATATCTATCGTGCCGTTATGAACACCGACTCCCAGGGAAGCCGAGTTGAACGTCACCTCAACTGAAGCCGGTGTCTGATAGCCGCTCGGTGATGGATCGACTATGACGATCCAACTCTCAGAAGGAACCAGGTCGAAATCAACCGGCATGAGCGCCGACGTAAACTCCACCAGGAAAGTATCAGCAAACGTTTGCTGGTAAGTCACCTCACCCACCAGTTCCGTCGGCGTAACGAAAAGCGTTTCCGGCGGCAGGTCAACATCATAGTACATAACCACAGGCAGCCAGAGTTCACCATTTCTCTCAATGCAAACGCGCCACAACGCCGAGCGGTCAACCAGTTCCGGAGCGACATCGCCGTCACCGGAACCGACCCGGTCATACACAATCGAGAAAAACTCGTTGACACCGCCGAACTGGCTGTTGCTGATATCGATTCCGATTAAAACCGAGGTATCACCGGGCAAATCACCGTAAGCCTGTATGGAGATATTTGCGGGATTTATCTGGCTATAGTCAAAAACTCCGTTGGAACCGGCCCCATATTGAAGGAACGGCAGATAGAAACCACTCACGGAATCTTGAAAAGAGGCCACCACCGGCAAACTGACCTGGTTGATACCCTCCGGTATCCCCAGCATCCGCGGGAAAAAGACCGTATCATCGGGAGCGCTGTAGAAAGCATAGGTCCCGGAGTCCTCGCAGTTGAGGTTTCCCATGTGAAACAAATAGTCGCTAATGGCTATGGCGTCGCCGATAGTCACCCACCATATCCCGTCACAATCGGCATTCTCCAGATTGATCGGGGGTTCACGCGGAACGTCTCTCAGGTATTCAATGACGTAAATGAGGTCCAGGATGTTAATGGTGGAGTCGTCATTGGCATCCCCACACATTTGGCCACTCGCCGGTGTTGCCACCAGCAATGCGACAGTTAAAGCAGAACATACAAGCATTTTCAGCATAGGGGCACCTCTCGCCTTAAAAGATGATCGGTTAAGCCTGACATTTGATCGAACGGTACTCTAAGATACACGAAAGTCGCCCAGAAGTCAATACAAAGGCCGGGTGACCCAAGCCCCTTGGGGCCTGTTAATAAACAGAACAAACGTCATATCGGGCATAATAGCCAATTTATGTTGTTTTTTATGTTTGAAGTTATTGATATAGATAATGTTAGGTTAAAAGGTATTGAAGGGGTTTAGTCATGGGTCAAAAAATGGTGTCGGAAATGCGGGGCCCGAGAGGCGATTCGGTATGGTCATTGTAGTAAAGGAAAGCAGCGTTGGTATTGTCATGCCTGTCATTCGACATTCAATATCCGAGATTGCTACGCTTACGCTCGCGATTGACGAGAACAGATCTTTTTCAACAAGACCACTCTATTCAGAAACATTATCTTCTTCGACGAGACGAAACCTTCTGTCTTTATCCTGTCGAAGTGCTCTTGCCTGGACTTGCAGATGTCCTGAGGGAATTCGAGTTCCTACTATTTCTTCTTATGTCTGGTTGATTTGTCGGTTTCCTCCAGAGATCTCGCCAGGATAACCTTCTTCGATTTATCCGATATCGGCAGGGATTTGAAAGGACGCACACGCAGAGGACAGTTCGGTTCATTTACATGCGTGTGGGCTTTTTCCCAGATACCATCTATGGCACGAGTGACATTGTGGTAAATACTGTTTTCGCCAATTTTTGCCGTCAAACCTGTTTTTTCCAAGACATCAAGCACGGCATCATTGAAACCACTGATTGAAAACCCAAGTCCCTGTCCATGCAGGCGATCAATTAACACTGACAGAGCATCAACCCCGGAAGCATCGAGTTCGTTGATGCCATTGCCTACTATCAGTACATGCCGAAGGTGGGGCATGCTGCGCACGGATTGAAGGACCTGCTTTTCGAGGTAGTCCACGTTGGCGAATATCAGTGACCCAGCATATCTTATAACCACAATGTAAGGACACTGTTTGAGATCGAAGCGGAGGCGATTTCTGTAGGTGCCGTCTAAGTGTAACGATAGTATGGCAATAGCCGGCTTCATGTTGCGTATCAGGTATAGTAACAGAGAAAGGACGACGCCTATTAAGATTCCTCGCTCAAGGTGTGGAGCGAACGCCAGCGTGCATACGAATGTAGTCAGGCCGATAAACCCATCGTACCATTGTGCTCGCCAGGCATGAACGAAGGACTTCAGGTTCAACAAACCCACAACCGCCATCATGATTATCGCGGCCAGCACTGACTGTGGGAGGTAATACAAGAGTGGTGTAAGAAACAGCAGCACGACTAATACAACCAGACTGCTGAACACGTTGGAAAGGCCGGTTACGGCACCCGCTTGGATATTGACAGCCGATCGGGAGAACGACCCGGAAACAGCATAGCTGTGACTGAAGGCTCCAAAGATATTAGCCAGGCCTTGTCCGATAAGTTCCTGGTTCGCATCCAATCGCTGGCCAGTCTTTGCCGCCATGGCCTTGGCTATGGAAATTGCCTCCATGAACCCCAGGAGGGAGATGATTATAGCAATGGGCAGCAGGCTGAATACTGCCGTGAGATCAAAACGGGGACATGCCAACTCTGGAAGTCCCTGGGGAATGATTCCCACAACAGTTCCTCCGCTCGAGATCGCCAGGGAGTTGAGAGCCAGTTGATCGTTTCCTACTTTAAGACACCAGCAGCGACCATCGGTGTCAAGTTCCGAAGGGACCTCTGCGTTAAGGTAGAAAAGCCTCTGGTTGAGCGAATCGTTCGTCGCGACAAGATTGCATCTCCTGAGCCAGGCACGGTACTTTCGAACATCTTCCTTGAGTCGGTTAAGATCAACGTTGGAAAGAGTAATCTGTTGTTCGATATCCAACACTTCGTGATCAACACCACTCCTGTTGTGAGTGAGGCTGTCGAGCTTCGCTCGAAGAGAGATACGTTCTGCAGCAATCGAATCTGTCAAGGCAATCGCGGCATTGAAGCTCTCAAGAACGCCCCTGACCTCCTTCGATTCTATTTGCTCAATCGATGTATTTGAGGTTCTTTCAAAACCCGTTCCCAACGAAATGAGAGTAGTCACTACTACTGCAATCAATACGCTCGGGATACGTGGATTGACCCGCCTTAAAATGATCATTATGGAAAACGCCAGGATTCCCAAAGCGAGTGTTGGCCAATGTGTATAGGCAATTGCCTCTCGAATTACGTTAGCAATCGTTTCATAATGATGTACACCCTTGTCTACGTCAACGCCAAACAGCTTCGAGAGTTGTGAAGAGGCAATAATTAATGCCGCGGCATTCGTAAACCCGCTGACAACCGGATGCGAGAGGAAGTTGACAACCAAGCCCAGTCTTAAGAGACCCAACGTCAACTGAAACATGCCGACCAGAAGCGCCAGCAGGATAGCATAAGCGATGAATGATTCACTACCCGCTGTGGCAATGGGCTCGAGGGCAGTAGCCGTCATCAAGGAGACAACCGCAACCGGCCCGGTAGCCAGCTGCCTGCTTGAACCGAAAAGCGCCGCGATCATTGGTGGAATGAAGGCGGCATATAAACCGTAGTACGCAGGGAGCCCTGCCAGTTGGGCGTACGCCATCGATTGCGGGATCAGTACCAGGGCAACGGTTAACCCTCCGATCAGGTCACGACGGAAATAGTTGCGCGTATATCCCTGGAACCACTCGAAGAATGGAAAGATCTTGAAGCCTAGTTTCGAAACCATATCCCATTCACCGGAATCAAGAACGGCATCCGAGTCGATTCACACCCAGGTAGCACTGTTCCTGCTGCGGTTGCAGAAAACCGTACGGATGGAAGCTGGGCTTACCTGTGCTAAAGCGTTGAACCCGACTGACAAAAGGATGACTTACGCTGGCCAATCTACCAACCTTTGCGTTTCACGATTTTTTCGACCATGTCATCCATTTTTGCTTCCGTAAGGGCCGTTTTCCGTGATTTAGCGTCGTCAATCCTCGTGATCAATGTGTCGATTTTGACCGGCTTTTCGAGGAACTCAAAGGCACCACTCCTCATGGCTTCTATTCCCTTGTCGACAGTTGCCCGGCCGGTTAAGAGGATAACCTGTAAGTCAGCATTGAGTGACAACATGCGCTTCAGAGTCTCGATGCCGTCCATACCGGGCATAGCCAGATCCAATACAATGGCGTGATACGCCTTGGATGTCACGAATTCCAACGCCTCCTGACCACTGAAGGCAGTATCCACCACCAAGCCGCGATTTCGCATTCGCTCGGCGAGGGTATCGACAAAATCAATCTCATCGTCCACGATTAATACTTTTGTATTCTCCATGGGATGATAACTCCTGACTTCAATCCCTACATACGTTCATTCTTAACACATATTTACATATATGAGCTTCATCACTGATGTCGAATCGGCACTATTACATTAATGCTAAGGCGTCCGTCACTTATGAGTTCTGAGACCTCGGCCGGGATTCGGGATAGCAGGTTGGAAAGATCTCCATCGTTTGACGAATCCGAGACAGCATCTCCACACTGGACCTCAATAGTTACTTCAGCTTTTTCATCCTGTTGTGACAATCGGACATTCAGTACTTCATCCCGGTCGCCCAATGATAGAGCCCTCTTGATGCAGAGGAAAAGCACATGCGAAAGAAGGAGAGGATTGGTCGTGACCATAATGCTATGATTGGGTAAGGATGTCTTCAACTCGATTCTCTGCATATTGGCAATACGCTGTGTCAGGTTTGTCAGATTTTCTATCACGTCGTTTAAGTTGCACTCAACAGTGATATGGTCACCCATATGAGCAAAGGCGTTCAGGCGTTTGATCAGTGTTATGCCTCGTTCCGTCTGCTTATCGACTCTATCAGCGAGTGTTTTTAGTCTCTCTGTTGCAACCGTTACTTCTGCTGTCGGTGTCGCAGCCAGATCGTCAAACAGTCCGGCTACCTGGTCGATCGTGCCCAGCACATTGTTCAACTCATGCGTCACTGAGGCCGTAATCTCACCGGAAAACGCCAGGCAGGCATACAAAAGACGATCGTCGGTATCGCTATTACTGTTATTCATTGGCCTTGATGGCTTCTTTCATCTTCATTAGAAGCTCGGAAATGTCAATCGGCTTTGGCAGGAAATCATAAGCGCCCTCCGGTTTGTCGTATTCCTGTTTATCGCCGGACCCGTGCCCGGTTATCATGAGTACCGGCAAGTGCGGATAGGCTTTTCTTATGATGTGCAGCAGTTCCTCGCCGGACATGCCGGGTAGTTTTAGATCAACTACTACCACATCAAATGATACCTTTTGCAGCATCTCCAGAGCCTTTTCCCCGTCAACTGCATATTCAGCCGAGACCCCGCGGTAATCCAGCCGCTCCACGAGAGTGGAAACCAATTCTTCTTCATCGTCAACCAGCAAAACTCGAAAACCACTCATAGCGATACGCTCCCTAATCTACTTTTTCGATCGGAAGGCTGACCGTGAAACAGGTTCCTTTGCCAACCTCGCTGGTTACTTCGATCAGTCCTCCCAGCTTTTCAACGATGTCTCGTGTGATCGACAATCCGAGCCCCGTACCAGCCTCGCCTTTCGTTGAAAAGAACGGTTCAAAGATGCTGTTCAGATCACTTTCATCAATGCCGGCACCGTTGTCGCTGATCGTCACCGCCACCTCATTACTGTTTGGCTGACTGATAACTATGTCAATCCGCCCTCCATCCCCAACTGCGGCGTAGGCATTACTTATGAGATTCAAGAAGACCTGCTGTAATTGTCCTCTGTCACTTTCAATTGTTTGAATATCCGGAGCAGCCTCATGGTTAATTTGAATACTGCGGTGCGAGGCTTCAGTTATCTGAAACTCAAGGACATCATTCAATAGCGAGGCAATGTCTATCTGCTCCTTACTGGTATCCATGCGTCGACCGAATCCCAACAGCCGGCGGGTAACCCGGCTGCAGCGATCCACAGAAGCAGTTATTGAGTCCACAATACCAAGGATCTTGTCTCGCTTGGGAAAGTCTGCTGAGTGTATGGCAATATCCTTCATAAGTCCGGCTTTTTCATTTATGATAGCCAGGGGATTATTGATTTCGTGGGCAACGCCGGCCGCCAGTCTTCCCAACGTCGCCATCTTGTTTGTGTACTCTATGTTGTGAAAGATTTTTGCCCGCCGTGCGTCTGATTCTCGAAGGCGATTCACAATGTGTCTGGAACGCATGTAAACAACCAGTAGGATGCCGGCAACGCTGACCACCAGGAACCATATCACGTCCGAACGTTGATAGAGCCAATGCTTGTATGCTGCTTGATGTCGAGACACGGCCACCAGAACAAAGGGAGTACCCTCGACGTAGGCAAAGCCGGATGTTATTGCGCCGCCGTTCAACTGCTTCTGCTCGTTGATGATCTCCCGGTCTCGGATATGCGGAGGAATGACCAGGTCAATACTGTCCAGTACGGTGCCATAGAATGCTGAGACGGTCTGAAGGATACCGTGATCGTTAACAACAAAAGCATCCATACCCTTAGCCATGTCAAGCGAATATAACTGGCGACTGAGCAGTTCATTATCAATCGTTGCTCTCAGCACGTAAAAATCACCATTCTCCAATTCGCGTGTCACAGCTATTACAAAGTGGGGGAAATTACGATAGCCCATGAAGACGTCACTTACATAGACACCTCTTAAAGATACTGCATGAAACCACGGTTGATCCTTGTAGTTTACACCTGTCAACTCATAGGGGCCGGCATAGTAGGATAGGTTGCCGTTACTGCCTATAAGACCGAGATCGACGAAGTCGCCAAAAGATTCCCTCAAGTCCCTGAGAATCGCCATAAGGCGAGCATCATCACTCAATTCCTCTTGGGATCGTCCTCTGGCGATGAGCGACAGAACAGCGCGACGTTCTTCGATGGCAAACTGCAGCGACCGCTTGGTGTTAGATAAAAGCCGAGATATTGCATAGCGACGCTCTGTACTGTAGGCGGTCGCGTCCTGGCGATAGTTGATAGCTGCCATAATAACGAGTGGAATCAGCGCTGCAAGGAATGGAATCAGGACGAGGTATCGTTGCAGGCGACGGTATCTAGGTAAAGTGCTCTGCTGAGTTGAGGGCGACGGCGGGTTTGCTGGTGCAGATGTACTCATAATCAGTTAATTCTCCTGAGATGGCCTTAACTGGTCACCGAACCCCCGGTGGTGCAGTGCCTCCAGTTGCCCCAAGGTCAACAGCAACCGGCCGTTGGTCAGTCTGATACTACTTACGGCCATGCACATAGGCTTCCTTCATAATCTGTGCAAGTTCATTGACATCTACGGGCTTATGTAAGTATGCGAATGCCCCCAACTCTTCGGCTGCTGCCTGTTCACGTTTGGAACCATGACCGGTCAAGATGATAACTTCAATCTCCGGGTGATGTTCCTTGACACGCCTCAGGGTTTCGATACCGTCAATTCCCGGCATCTTGAGATCCAATACGATCACATCAGGAACATCCATCTTCAACATCTCAAGGGCCTGTTCACCATCGTACGCGATTGAAGATTCGAGGTTCCGCGTCTGCAATCGCTCGGAGAGAGTATGGACGAAATCTTTTTCATCATCAACGAGCAATATCTTCGGAGAGGTCTCAATATCATCCCATGGATTCAGCGAAGGTGGACTGTATTTCGATCCAAGTTTGGTCGTGACCTCCTTTACGCCGGGAATCACAGCCGCAATGCGCTTTAGCTTGTCCTGGAGTCGGTTCATCCTGAGAGGCTGTTCGTTCACCCCAATAATCACATGCCCATTTTCTGAAAAAACCTCTACGTTGTGGCCCGCTTCGGTGAGAGCGACTTTTACCTTCGTACTCAAAAGGAAATCTCTCGCCGCCTCTCGGGACCAGTCAGTCGTTTTTATGGCATCGGAAAGCGCTTGGTCGCAGATTAGTTGCACCGCCTGATCGACCGACGTCTTGTTCATTGGGATCACTATATCGTACAGACTGTCATCATACGCTGGCTTCTGGAACAGGTGAGTCGTACAGGCAGTTATATGCTTGTCATATTCCCGTATTCTGGCCCGGGCATCGGTTTCAGAAAGCCCCTCGGTCTTGACAGCCTCGTTGACTCGGAAACTGAGATCAGCGATGATACATACCCTCAGAATGTGGGAGATGTTGCCGGGAATCAGGTACCCAACCCACCCGCTTAGGACAGCATTGTCAGTCTGGATCGACTCAGCCAGGGTTGCCTCGAGATAGGTCAGGTTTTTCTCCTGTTCCCGTGTAAGCTTGTTTAGAAACAGGTCGTGACTGCTCAGGGAATGGAGCATCTTGCTCCCACGAATCTGGTATCGCTCAGACGTGAGGGTAAACAGTTTCTCATCAATCCGTTCATAATTAAGCCGTTTTAAAGAATGAGAAACAACATCCTCACCGTTGCAATAAGACCCGTTGATAACTGTAATCACTGCCATGCCGTTACCCTCATACTCCATCTTTCCGCAGAAACCATTCAATAATAATATATTGGTGGCTTAGATGCAAATATTGTAATCACGAATTGCCATAAATAAAATGTTGTAGATGTCAAGTAATTCGCGGACAGTTTTAATTGACGGTGGCCGGTGTTTGTCCGTCCAGGGTCTGGTGGGGCCGTTCGTGGTTGTAGTATCGCTGGAGCAAGGACTTCCTGGAGGCCGGAAAGAATCATCTTACCGGGGATACAACTCGTGAAGCGACCAGTTCTGTGCAATCTTCCTGGAGCGGCCAGTCTTCTTCCGGATGCGTCGGCCACTGACTCGTATATCCAGGTACCAGATTCGTCCATGTTTGTAGATTCGCCCCATAGAAAGTGTCTTCAGCTTGGTACAGATTGGGCGCAACTACATCACACTCCCAGTAGCGCACATTTTAAGATATTGTCAAGTAGGAAGTTACAGAATTACACAGAAATATGGCGGAGAGGCAGGGATTCAACGACCGGCATTTCTGGTAACTTCTTGGTTTCTAACAAAATGCGTGTATATCATTGCCATTACAACCGTTAAGTTGCATCAAGTTCCGTCAAGTTACTTCAAGTACAAGCAAGTTGCGTGAAGTTCATTGTTAGAAAATCGTTAGAAAATCGAGTGAGGCGATTCTGTCATTTTCGGGGAAAACTGGCTGAAATCAAACAAAGGTAGTAAATTAGCTGGTGGGCTCGAGACAGGAACTCGAAGCCTAGCAATGAAGCTGAGCAGTGCGACAGCATACGATCAGTCTCGCAATGGGCTCTGGGTCTAGGGCGTCGCGTACGGTTATTACTTCTTCGAGTTAAACAAAGAGGGCCAGTGAACCTGAGATGACTCCTGTCACCGGCCCTCACGCTTACGGAATCACCGCTTCCTCAGTGCGGGACAACGGGTTGGGTTCCTTTTCACCACATCACTCCAAGAGAGAGCGAACTGACGGAACGACTATCTCGGCCTACATGAACTGATTACGGACAGGCTGGCGGTGCAGAGCCACTCTGGAAGAGATAGGCAGTCAAGTAAGTAAGATCCCCCACATTTATAACGTCTGCACCGTCAACATTACCCTCATCGTAGCAGGGCGGTTCTGGCCCACCCTGAAACAAGTATGCAACTAGATAGGTTAAGTCGCCAGCATCGATTTGATCCCATCCGTCACCGTCAACGTTGCCTCGAATAGACTGACAGCAGGGCAAGACCGTTATCGAGTCTATGTCATATTTGTACCACTCATCGCCGGCCAAAGTGATCGTGGCAACTCCGCCACTCGTGAATGTTGTCGTGAATGATACCACTCCGTAAGAGTTGGTGTGCTTCACCTGATAGACGTCATCTTCCTTCATCAGGCAAACAGGCATGTTGATAACTGGCTTCCAAGTTTCCGATTTAACCGTATCCACAACCTCTATCTCGCTTCCGGAGACAACCGTGTCAAGGTGATACTGTAAAGGAGTAAGTGGACCATGTGTCCAGATTCGCATCTGAGGATCGCCGGAAAGAGTATAGCCCATGACGGCATGACGGCCAGCCCCCTCCCGATGCGGCTCGAGATCGGCAACCTGCTTTCCGAGGTTTAGGAGGTCGCCTATTTCTTTGGGACCATTGCCGAAAAGCTGGCCGAAGAACTCTCTGGTCAGCACATGGCTTCGGAGCACAAAATCGTTGTACGTTGAACCAACGTATGCCACTGCCCCGCCCGTAGCGTGCTTCATATAGCGTTCTGCTATACTGCTGTCCTGGTCAAGCCGGTGGTTCCAGCAGGTAGCTGAAAAAACAACTGATGGCTTGCCAAAGTTGTGCAGGGTGTCCACATTCTCGGCTAGCAGGCGTTCATGGGTGCCCTGAACCCGTAGCATGTACTCCCTCTCATGCCCAGCCAGTCCATGCTTGACAACCATGGCCTTTCCGGCATTCATGGCCTGAAAGTAGTTGAGCAGGGAGGCGGTGCCACCGGGTCCATCGTACAGTTCCGTTATAGTGAACACACCCGGGAATAAAGAGATGATATCTTCGCTGGCACGCTGGCCGTCACCATCCTGAAACATGTGAGACCCAAGGAAAAGCGCTTTGGTTTGAAAATCAGCGCTGTCAGATGACTCATAGGCGTCTAACTTGGCAATGTAGTTGTCCACTTCAGCTGTAGTCGAGAAAGGAAGTCTGCCGACAGCTACCTCGGGAGTGAGATCAACGCTGTCTTCCACTTCCCCATATAGGGTGTCGGAGTCGTAATTCCAGTCACCATCCAAACAGGCGAAGTAGTAATCGCTTATGAAGATCACTCCTGGCCCACTCAGATCGTTGTAGGCAAACCTAAACGGGACAACAGTTCCGTCCCCGCCCAGGATAACCCACTGTAGGTACTTGTTCTGATAGTAGTCTTTGATGCAGGCACGGACTTTGGCCTGAAGGTCTTCTCCTGAATAACCCGTGGCTATGTCCTGCACTGTCACAATCTCAGTCTTGGTGCCTCTCTTGGTCTTCAGGTCTGCAAGCGGCTGAAACGCAGATGTCAGGCTATCGTCAGTGATGATGATGGATGGAACTGAATCACTGCTGCGGGTAGTCGCCATTGATGTATTGACAATATCGAGCATAAACCCATAAGCATCAACTCTTCCAGCACCAAATACTTCATCGTGCGTGCCGGATAGACCGGTCCTGTCGGCAGTGGCCTTGAGAAGTGATACAATGTGGTCGACTGGCAATTCGCTATTATAGCCCCGGGCCAGGGCTACTATCCCGGCCACCACTGGCGCTGCAGCAGATGTACCAAAAAAATTCCCGTACCCATTTAAAAGCGCCAATGTAGGAATACCCCAACCCGGCGCCGCCACATCAACGAAGTCCGGAATAGAAGGATCACAGGTATCACAGCCGTGATTGGAGTTCACTACGTTACCATACGCGGAGTGGCAGGTCACGGAGATGCAAAGGTCGGTCCAGACTGAAGGTGCGCTGACGTATGGTGGATTGCCAGGTTCAAGATTCCCTGCAGAGCATATGACAGGAACCTCAGATGCCTTGGCCTGCACAAGTACATCGTGGAGAGCAGTGTCAGTTATTAACCAGTGCCAGGTCATACTGATAATGTCACACCCGTCAGTGAGCGCAGATACAATATCCTCAGCTCGAGAGAAAGTGTCTACGTCATCTCTGAAATTGTAATCAATGTACTCCGCGTCAGGAGCTACCCCGCGGACTCCAAAACCATTGTTGGTGTGAGCCAGAATTATTCCTGCGACTGCCACGCCGTGCCCAGGATCCCCGGCGTAGATGGACCCGTCTCCACAACAGTGCAGCTTCCCTTCTAATTCATAATGGTCTGGGTCAACACCGAGATCACTGATGCCGACTATAACGGGCCCTCGGGCGCCGTCTGCAAGAAGGCTCCAGGCACACTCCAGATTGGCACCACCCTGACCCACCGAATCTCGCTTCTTGGTGTGCCACCATGGAGCCCCATAAGTATCATTGGGAATCCACGGATTATCGCACAATGGCCCGCAGGTACTGTCGAAAATAGCTCTTGGCACAGGTCCGACATTGGTAAGCTCTCTGACGGCATCCAATAATGCCACCACAGAATCCACCGTACTGTTACGGTTGAACAAGATACCGAAATGTTTGGAGAGGTCCGGGACAACAACCGTTTTTCTTCTGATCCGGTTCCAGACCAGCGTATCATAGGGGACTGACCTGGAGAACCTGCGCCCAAGGGCATATACACGGGCTTCAGCCAGGCAATCGATGAGGCCGCTACTAGTGATCTTAAGGCCCTCCATATGGGATTGTTTGACCACAGTTTCGGTTACACCGTTTCGCACAAGGGAATCCACCTTCAGTGCGCCAATAAATCTCCACGGGGGCAAAGTTTCCCTGCAGTCAAGGCAATCAGTTGTGTCAAAGTAGAGCTTGCTTATTCCTGCTGGGAAGAAAACGACAGAATAGTCCGCCTTGAACCGGGCCATGCCAAGATGATGTTCCAGAGGCTCCTGAGTGGAGCCCAACGCGCTGGATCCAAAAACAGCAATACAGACTCCAGCGCTAAGAAGGAGTCGTACCACTCGTTGTAATATGTTACTTAACATAACTTTCTCCTTACTATGAATCTATAATTAGAGTTCTAACAGAACGAGGAAAGATGCGGTAAACAACACATCGCATCAGCTAATTGAGAGGAATAGGAGGTCCACGTGGTCGAACCACGTAGTGCAATTCGCACACGCTGTACATAGTAGAAGCCTATTCTCCTCGCGCCTGAGGTGTGAATAAGTTGGCTACTTCAGCAAGATCATTTTCTTCGATTTCGACGAGTTGTCTGCGCTCATCTCGTAGATGTAAACACCGCTTGAAACAGGTTGACCTTGATCATTCGTTCCGTTCCATGGAACGGTATATCTGCTGGCCGGATGGTGGCCCTGCACTAATGTCATTATCCGTTGGCCAAGCAGATTATACACACTGAGATCAACGAAGCTGTGGTAACGTATATCGTACTCGATGATAGTACATGAATTGAACGGATTAGGGTAGTTTTGATGGAGTTCATATGAGTCTGGCAAGCCAAGACAGGGTCGGTCGGGGTTTCCTTGACAGACACCTCCAAGGATCTCCATTGCTATCAGACTGTAGTAATCAGCGACATATATTTGTTGGCCAATCGCGTCGATCGCGTGGCCGCTGCCTGGCATGTTCGATCGGTCCGCCAGGAAGGGTGATGAGGGATTAGAGACACATATGATCTGCATTCCTGACCTTTGGGTGGTCAGAAACACACAGTTACCAGAAGCACTCAGACCGGAGATATCATCCACCCCAGTATATACTCCCGCCAGTACGGGCTGGTGTGGGTTCGCAACACATATGATTTGGAAGGATGGCCCTCCTCCACTCAAGTACAGGTAGTCTCCGCTGCTCACAATCCTGTTGAATAAGACCTCGGTACCAGGCGAGGGATATGTGGCAACTCTGACCGGCAGGGATGGCGTAGAAATATCGATGACCTGTAGACCAGAATACCGGTCAGCAACAAAGGCAAAACTATCACGGATTATTATATCCGTCGCCCAATCCGGTGTGTCAAAGCGGCCCGCCAGTTTCGGGAGGTGTGGACTTGAAACATCTAGAACCAGCAAACCGGAGGGGCCATCTGCTACGTAGGCATACTGTCCTTGATGTGCCACACCTCCAGCCCAGCCGGGACTATCATAGCGCGAGAGCACTATAGGCAGGGCTGGTTCTGAAATGTCAACCACAGTGAATCCGGATTCAGCGGAGGCAGCATAGAGATAGTCACCACATGCGACAATATCCTCCACCTTGGTTATCGTGTTGATACAGGCCAAGCGTCTCATAGCACTGGGATCAGCAATGTCAACAACAGTGATTCCCCCGGACACATCAGCAACATAGGCATAGGTATCGGTCAGCGCCAAGTCAACCGCATACCCGGACTCGCAATAAGCGCCAAGGAAGTGCGGTATCTGGATGTTGGTCACATCAAATAGAATCAGGTCTGGATACTGACAGGACGTGTCGCAAAAAGTCAAGCTGTCAGACACTTCCTCTCTGTTACCACACAGGTCTACGCTGTAATCATCAGTTGTAGGTGGATTATTCGGCCTGTGTATAACCAGCAATAGATCACCGAAAGGAACTGTCTCCAGCGCAAATCCCGGTGTGTAATAGCAACTAACAGGCATTGGTGATTCCGGATCGGAAACATCAAGGATGAAGACTCCCGACAGACCTGTCCCCAGGAATGCGTAGCTGTCCGAAACTGCTACGTGAAAAAGGTTACCATCGAAAGTGTAGCTTGACACCAGTCGCGGCAAGGATGGATCTGCTATGTCGAGGATAGTCAATGCCGAAAAACTGGGCGGCAAACCGCCGGATTGGTCAGCTACATACAGATGATTATCGGCTATATCCAAGTCTGTGGCCCAAAAAGGCGTGTTATAACGAGCCACTTGAACGGGTGCACTTGGTGATAAGATATCAATGATCCACACGTCGCCGGCAGCAATGAATGCGTAACCACCGTTGATTTCTATGTCTTTGGGTACATATCCCTCGACACCTGGGAGCGGGAAGCTGTCAACAAATAGCGGAGACGAGGGGTCTTCAACGTTGAGAATGTCAATACGGGTACCACAGGCGAGGAACACATTGTTGTCACAGACAGCGATTGCATACCCGGTGCACCGGGTCTCGTATCTGCCGATTCTGACAGGAACGGACGGGTCGGAGATGTCCAGCACTTCCATCCCGGAACTCCTCATGCCAACGAACAGATAATCGCCAGATTTGGCTATACTGAATCCACCATGCTCCAGGTACGTCTGGGAGACAAGTAGTGGATAGCTGGGATCAGCGATGTCGAAGATGCTCACACCAGAGACCATCGCACAGAACGCGTAATGTTCCTCAACGACAACATCGCGAATCTGGCTCCAGAGTGTGCTTCCAATGTAGTTGAGGGTCACATTGCCCCCGATCTGAGAGGAAGCTGTAACGTCTGAAAGCTCAATGCTACAATACACTGAAGAATCAATATTAGCGGACTCCACCCCCGATTCGACAACTTGTTCGCCAAGAGCCAACACATGCAACGCCAAGACCAGCAACACGCATGGAAAGCTGATCAGCTTGCATAAACCCACTGATTTCATATAGAGAAACCTCCGAATCCAGCAGAACGGGTAGCCACATCATCCGGCTCTGTATTCGAATATAGGTGCCATACCGCCTATCTCCAAGGGATTTGTGGCCACGCTGTCGTTAGGAGGGTATCTTTGTCAGTGTAGGTGGCAACACAGAGAAACCTACGTGACCAGCGTCATTTCTCTACCCAGAGTCTACCCATGATAAGAGACCTTCTTTGAACAGGATAAGAGACACGAAGTATCGAAGCCCGATCGCACGCCATGAGAACCGTTTCCATTTCCATTTCCCAGGCTTATTACTCCCTCTCCTCTAACTCATCCCTAACACTCCCAATAACTTAACCCCAGAAACCGAAAGACTCCTCAGGAAACCCAAATCCAACCCGCAATTCACAGAATCACCGAACAAACTGTCAATCTTCCACTCAACCGAGACAATAAACCTCAGGTATTCCCGGCGCGAAGCGCCGGGAAACATCAATTTCCGTCCGAAGGACGGCAATCTCTAAGACCCTCAAAATCCAAGAACACTATAAAAACCCACCGCTACCAATACTCGTAGAACCACCCATGAACCATGTCATTCCAATCCGAAATCAGCCACCTAATCCTCAACTTCGCACCGGCGCTTCGCGCCGAGTACTCAATTCCCAGCCGCTGGCTCAACCAATCCTCTCTAGCTGAGTCTGGCCGTAGGCAGACCATCCTACTGCCTCGCGCCATCTTTCTTCAAAATTCTCGGCTCCCGTATAACTGAAGAAAAAGAAAAAAAGAAAAAGAATGGAGAGAGAATCTCTCCTTATTGAAAGCCCCTGTAAAGGGCCATCTTAGTCTCTTGAAGCACGCACATTAGTTTGTCAACTTCTGCCGCGTTCAAGAGCGTGAGCTTCTTATGTTCCCACTTCTCGCCATCCTTTGTAAAGGACTTTTCGACGACTACACTGGGAACGCTTCTGCCATCTCTCTCATGAAGAAAAACAGCACTTCCAAAAGCTCCAATCTTGTGCTTGAAAACCGGTTCCTTTGAAACCTGAAGCACATCTTGGTTGTCTGCCATTGCACAATCACCTCCTTTCAGTTCTATTGAATCTGCAAGTCCAAGATCATGGGCACAGAGATAACAAAGCCCTGATTCATAAGGCTCAAGTACCATATCACAGCCTGGGCAGGCCTGTGCCTGATCCAGACATAAAGCCTGCTGAAGAACCTGGTCTAGAGTCCTGGGGATCATGCTAAACCCCCAAGGACCAATGAGCAATGCTCCTTAGCTCCTTCTGCAAGCAGTTTCTTTTTCTTATCTGCAGGCAGTGAGCTGCACATAACATCCATGAGACGCTTGACCGAATCCAACTCTTCTCGTGAGAACCGACCTGGACTTTCTGTTGCTGAAATACTTTGTTTCATCTTTCCCTCCTGTATGAATTTAGTTTTGTCATGGCCTGGCTTCGACCAGCACTGGGATAGATATGTTTTTCAGCCAAATGTCTTTGAGAATGGAAGGCCTGTTGAGGTAAACCACAACAGCCTGACTTCCAAAGGCAGACGCGACGTTTGAGTCAAACCGAAAAACTTACTCAGCCCAGTGGAAGGCATTAAGACAAAACTAAAGAAACATGAGGAAGATTGAATTAAATGGACATCAACAGAGAAACCAGGGGGAATGAGAAGACGAGTTCGGCGCAGAGTCATGAATGTTGAAATTTGCTGCTGCAAGACTGATCTGAAAAAAACTGCTGCAGGGCATTATGTGCTCATTGGCCTTGATGACCAGCAGATCCAGTACTCAGAGATTCTCCAGACAGAACAAGGTCAAACCCCCTTTTCATATCATAGGGGATGTTTCGAGATTCTGCTTTTTGAGCCAATGAAGCTAATAAGGACAGTACACCTTTGCCAGATTCAAGTGCCTGAAGTTGTGATTGGAGCTTCTGAAATTGATCTGAAAGATCAGAATGTGACTCCCTCAGAAGCGCAAGCTCTTCACTGAGACCCAAGCTCTCCTTCTGTGCCTTGGAGATTTCATCCGCCTTAATTGCATTTGCAGTCTCCTTCTCAGAGATGCCTTCTCTATCAATGTATCTATCCACCATGTCACTGGACATTGCCCACCCGTATCTATAGCAGAGCTGATATCGGTTGAGCTTGTTGGCATAGTATGTTGCTGAGCTGTGCCTGAGCATGTGAGGTGTGACTCTGCGACTCAGTACTCTCCTTCCAAGCCTACTAATCAGCATTCTAACAGCCGCGTAGGACATAGGGAAAAGCTGGGCATGCGGGTTGTCCTTCAAAGGATGCTCTGTAAGCCAACCTTTCAAGTATCTAGTTGATAGAGGCGCAGATACTGTTCGAGGCTTGGTCTTGCTGAATTCCAAGCGGATCATAAAGCAGCCTGTTTCTTCTTTCCAGAACAGATGATCAGCTTTCAGCCTGACATTCAGTAGTTCTTCAATCCTCGCACCACAGTCAAACAGCACCATTAACAAGGCTTTGTCTCTTGGATTAGAGGACCTTTCAATCAACAACTGCACATCAGCCCTGGACAAGGCTGGTATTTCTTTGACAGGGGCGTAGGTCTCAATCCACTCCACGAGTTCTGGATATGTCTTGTTGTCGCCATCTTTCCATTTCCAGAACTTCCTTATAGCTTTTTTGATTCCTGCCTTTGTCTCATCGCTAAATGGCCTGCCTTTCTTGGTTTGGATGGCATCGGACTCCAAACGCTCAACAAACAACTCCATGTCATTCTGAGTAATGGCATCGAAAGGCTTTGTAAACTCACGGCACATAATCTTGAAGTTCGCCAAGTACTTCAGGCATGTAGCAGGGCCAATTCGTTTCTTGGCTCTTCCAATGACTGTCTTCCCGAGTCTACAGTCTCGAATGAATCTCAGAATTAAATCACGATTCTCTTGGTGAATAATGGTATCTCGCACTAGTCCTGCGAGAGCCTTCTCTAAGTAAACAGATGACTTGTGAATGTCGATCTTGCCTTCTGCTGGGATACTGAGATTCTGCTTCATTATCATGGATAGGCACTGATCCACTTAAGCTTTGTCCCTGAAAATGAACAGATCCGTTCTATGGCCCCGAAGAACCGAGAACTAAACTGTTATGATCAGGAACATGTGGTGTCGTTTCCGACGACGATTGTACCTGTGTGCAGGTAGAAAGTGACTGGAGTATTTATACTTTTCGGTTGATCATAGATTTTCCTGATTGCCTCTGTTTTCGAGCAGAGCAGCTGAGCGCCCACGCCGAGACGTGAGTACCTTCCTGCACCTTCTTGGGGAGTCGTCGAGAAGTATGTAAGCATTGCCCCTAATCTGTAACAGAATCGTAGTCCGCCCCGACCGGGAGAAGAACGAAACTGTTACAATTCAGAGCAACAATGCGCTAGTTTATCGTCGATCATGCCTGTTTATAGGTAGGAAGACGTTGAAGTATCTATACTTTTCGGTTAGTACATTAAGTTCGCCCGGCATTACATTGCGCCAGCAAGCCTGGGGGGCACCCACTGGACAATAGAATGTCTTACCACATCTCTCTGCGCGAATTCTGAGGCAATTAGAAACAAGGATTGGCTGAGTTGGCTGCCCAGGATCTCCCTAACCACGCCGCCGTATCGGGCCGATAGCAGTTTGGAGAAATCCTGAGGTCTGTACAGTATCGAGTCATCAATCCGTGGCAATATGATCATGTGTCCTCCTGATTGCGCAACGAGACGAGAACCCGTTCGAGTCCACGTCGGAATAGAGACTTGTTATTAGCCCATCCCCGGAAGTCCGCTGCTAATCGACTTCTAATCTGGGGTGCTAACCCAGAATCCCAGCCCGTAAACAGGTAATCATCCAGATTTAGGGGAATCAGAACCAGGATTTCTTTACTGTCACGAGCACGCAGAAGCCGCTCCTTCTCTAATGCCGCAAGGATCTCAGTTTCAACCCACCAGCTATTGAGTGAGGCCTCCGAACAGCACAATACAACTTTGTCTGATCGGCGGATAGCACGGCCAACCTCCTGATGAATCCGCTGGCCGGGAAGCAGATGATGTTCATCTATCCAGCACTGAATTCCCCGTCGCCGAAAGGACCTGTGCAAACGATGTGCAAACACCGTGTCCTTGTGAGAATAAGACAAGAAAGCGGAACCAGACATACCACTGGGGGGAATCAAGTCACGAAAGACCTGTATGTATTTGTCATCCGGCAGCGAATTGCGCAGAAAGAGTTCAATCTTGCCCTTCAACTCTGAATCGCCATGGACAGCTTGGGCTGTAATATCCAAAGACGTAAGGGAGATTGCACAGGGGGAGTCATGCTGCATCTCGTCCAGTTCCAAAGCTAGGGAGAGATTGACGCCGTCAAGCGTGGTGTTGCCCAAAACCGCGCGAGAAAGATGACATCCCCTAACATCAACATCGACGATAGATGCCTGCTGTAATTGGACACCTCGAAGATCCGCATGCGCAAGGACGGAGCCAGTCAGATTCGCAGACCGCAAGTCGGCCCATCGGAGATTAGCACCGGTAAGATCAGTGGATGTTAGATTGGCGCCCGCGAGGCTGCAACGGTCGAGAACGGCGCCACGCAGGTTAGCGCCTGTCAAATCGGCCCCATCCAACTGCACGTCGGATAGATCAGCACCGCACATATTCGCGCATCTGAGATTAGCAGCGATAAAGCTGGCAAGGCGCAGATCCGCGTCCATGAAGTCACTGCCTCGAAGATCCTGACCATTGAATGACAAGATGGGCATGGGCAAGTCATCCATTAGACGTGAGGCCTCCGAAGAGGCACGTAATGCCAACGCCTGCGTCCGAGAGGCCGGCTGTCCGTTCAATAGACTTTCACAAAAGTGCTTCACAACATATTACTTCAGGGCTTCTGTTGTCTCACCTAACAACACCTAGCAGGACTTTACCTTATTAGGTGACAGCACTGCAAGACTGATTGGTACTTCAACTTCGTTCCGCACCAGCAGCACATTACCGGTCGCAGAAGTGGATGGATGGTAAGACCTCGCACTAAAGTGTCCGATTGGCGTATCTATTGATGGAGCAACAACACCTCGGCTAGGCAGTGCATCACCGCCGCCTTCAATGGTCACCCCAAAAGCCGCCAATGTACTTACTCTGCAAGACTTGACAGCCAGAAGATGTTTGGCGATATCGACGGATAGGCTTATGTCGCTTTGTTTGGACGGAGCGTCAAGAGCCGATTGGCTGGTCGCCACGTTACAACCAGTAATGAGGAAAAGCAGGGCCAGCGCGTGGATGCCAGCAAATGCCCGTTGGAACATAACTCGAACAGGATTCTTCGGCTGCAAGCGCCCAAGAGCGGGTTTTGCCACTCGCTTAATCCGCTCGGCCTCACTGCTGCTAACCGAAATATTAAAGAGCTCTTTCAATCTCGATGCCCGACGCAGACGAAGCGTGTTCGCCCAGCTCTCTAAACGAGGATCGTCATTTTCACTGCCCATCCTGTGTACCCTATTTATGTCATCCTCAAGCGTTGTATCGATCTTGCCGATATCGAGCAAGATTTCCGCTCGAAATGCCCTGGCCTCTCCCTCCACCTCCCAGTCGTTGTTCTCTGTTGCCCACTCAATGACGCCGACCAGCCTTTCCACTGCAGCCTGCGAATCGCCACGACGTCCCTCAACGTTAGCAATGTAGGCAAGCGAGAGTTGGGCCAAGTCCTCATACTTCCCGCCGTGCTCCCTGGCGAGCCTGATGGCTTCTTTCTGGTATTCAATTGCCTCTCCCCAGGAATCCCTCTTCTTAAGTCCCCCAAGCTGCACAATCGCTTGACCACAAATACTATTCGCGAAAATCAGTGCCTTCTCGTGCGGTTTCTCCAAGGTTGACACATACTTGGCCGACTTCAGAGCGTCTCTGGGCGCACCCCTGTGCAGGTCTGCGAGTGCCTTATTGATCTCAAGCCGGGATAGAACTTCATCTTTGAGGTCAGGAAGGTTGACAGCCGAATCGACCGTGTCCCAGGCCAATCCGAAACGAGAAAGATCAGTGTAGTACCGTGCCCTGAGCAACATCGCATCAGCGAGGAGATTCGAGTCATTTGACTCCCTCGCGAGATTCTCAGCTATCTTAATATAGGGATCAGCTTTCTTAGGCTGAGAAGGCGGACCACTAAGAAGACTATGGGCCACATCTCGACACTCTTCGAATGAGTGTCCGTTCTCCACCCCTGGGCCTTCGTTACCGGAAACGTTCTGACGATCCCGACTGAGTTGCTGGTGAAGAAAAACAGAGTCAACATCGAGCACTCGAGAGAGAGAGTCAACCGCTGCATCAGAAGGGAGCAGTCGCCCTGATAGCCATTTCGAAACGGTTGATCGAGTCACGCCCGCCATGCCCGCGAGTTTGGATTGGATGAGCCCAATGGCGTCCATCTCCCCCTGAAGCCATTCTCCGAAGTAAGACCTTTTCATTGTTTCTCTCCTGATTAAATAAGTGTTTCCATCATCTGAATGCAATTGCTTCTAGAACTAATATACATGTGTTTACAAGAATGTCAAGAAGAAATTGTAACCTATTGTTAGCTATTAGAATAGAGACTACAACATGGTTCTTTACTATCGAGTTGATTGATGCTAACTAGTCCTGATGATTGTAGATAGACTATACCTCGTGAGACATTTGGTGATATCTGGTGAGTCACAATATGGAGGTTGGTTTGTCTCGCAAACAGTTGCGATCATTTAGGCTGAAGACGCTGGTCTTGGAATTAGCCGAGACCCTGGATAGCAATGTCATATCGTGAATCTGATGTGCCGAGGTCGACGTTCTACCGATGGAAATAGGCGTATGCCGAACAGAGGAAGCCGGTCTGCTACTGAAGAAACCTGTCGCCAAGGGCCATCCGCGGCCGCGGAGGACCTGGTGTTTCTAGTGGACTATCGCTTTGGCGGCGCACCTATGACAACTTGTCTGGAGGAAGGCAATGTTGACGGTTTAATTGGCCCTGTTGGTGCGGTCGACGTGTCCGACTTGACGTACCTCGTGGCCTACCTTTTTAGCGGAGGTCCACCTCCGCCACCGTGCCCAGAATATCGAGCCATACAGCGGAACAACGTCATCTAATCAAGGATTCAACCAGCCAACAACGCCCCAGCCCTTCTCTCCAAATTGACCCTTTTGTCAACGTGAGCCATATCCCGAGCATAGGCTGTGAGGCCCTGGACCATGCCCCAGAGGTTTGTTACATCCTCACCCTCTGCGGTGCCTGTGACCCACGCTCCAGAGACTTCCTTTTTTGTGAATGGCTTGGCTTTGAACCAGGCTAGTGTATCTTCAAGGCTATTGCCAATGCGCATTTCCATTGCCCTATCAGCTGTGACCCTGATCGAATCATCCAGGCCTGTATTCTCTGCAAATCTATTGAGAAGCGGTAAAGCTGCGTGATAGAAGTGCTGCGGAGCATGGCTTCTGTGATAGATCTTCATTTCCTTGACGTTTTCAGCACCCCAGACAATATGGTTGCCACACACATAGTTATAGAGGAATGTTGTTAAACCAAAGGTTGAAGCTCCAGTCTCGGAGTTCCAGATAAAGAAGCCTCTGCCGAGTCTGGCATTGCCTATTTCTACTGGGTTTTCATCATTAACCATGAATGCAAACATGTCGTGATCTGAGGCATACAAACCGCTGTTTTCTGATTTGTTTGAAGAACGAGCAGGAGGAACCCGCCATGAAGTGCCTTGAACAGCTCCTTTTAAACTCCTGACAACATCAGCATCCCATATCCGTCCATACGAGGCGCTTGTGAATGCAGATGCCCATAAATATGACGGATCGTTGGTTTCTGGGAATTCCTCTCTGACTAGAATCTTACTATTGGCGTCTGATCTCTTCAGACCGTGCTGAAGGCAGTCTTTTGCCATATCTGGCGGGAGAGTTCTCAGATAACTGGCAGGAGCCTCAATGTTCCGACACAATTGCCCGAATGCCCAATTGGAAAGGAGTGCATGTTGGGCATTTCCGTTCAGAGCAACTGCTCCTTCAGGAGTTACTGTAAGTGGAAGATCCTGCAGGGATTGTAGTAGCTCCTTCGAATTTTGCTTTCTGTCGAGGGTAAAGGAGTACAGCTCATCTAGATTGGCAAACCTCTGGTCAGGTGGTCTTGTTGCCCATTGTCTGTGTGCATCATAAAGGTTCTGTGGCATTCAAATTGGAATATCTGTTTCTTTATTTGCTTTGTGCCTGTTTAGAGGTGGAACGCTGGAGAAAAAGAAAAAGAAAAAGGCCTGGCAGCCATCCTTACTGCCTTGTCATCACAAGACCCGACCCGTAATAATTCTCCAGCCCATGCCGATAATAAAATTATAGAGCCCCCGGCCGGCGAAGACCATTGGTATAATATGTTGGAATACAATCACTTCTGGGGCCAGAAATTGAGCCTATTTAATCTGGTTGCGATCTCAAGCGCCGAAGAGTAAATTCTGTCACAATATGCGTTATGATTTGTTCCAAACATTTAAGTACAGTGGAGTCATGTAGTTCCATGAGGGGAAGTCGCTTGGACGCTGATGTCATTGTACTTGGGGCGGGAATCGCCGGTTTACTTATAGCAAGTGAGCTATCGAAACAGGCATCAGTAATCGTCATCGAGAAAGAGTCCTCAATCCCAAAAAACAAATATTGGCTCACCAACAAGCGAAGCGTTAGCCTGAATCCCGAACTGAAGCATTGTATTGACAGCCATTATGGATTCATTGATATTAGTTGCTACGATGAAACCTCCTTTAGATGTGAAGGAGACTTCTATCTTTGGGATACCGACAAACTACTTCAGCACTTGCGAGCTGTGATTGATAGGAACGACGGTCAAATCCTAACGGGAGTTACGTTTGAGTCACATGAATGTTTTGATGATTATGTAGAAGTCCGATCCGAGAGATTAACGTTTCGTTGCGCGCTAATAATTGATTGCATGGGTTTTGGTTCACCAATAATCAATGGTAACAAGATACTAAACGCTACCGGATATTACATCCTTTACGGAAAGACCCTCAAATTGAAGAAGCCATTGGATCCAATTGGCTTCTGCAATCCAGTTAAGCAACCTAAGGCAACTTATTTTGAGGCTTTTCCGACCTGTGAAGGAAATGCTCACTGTGTCATCATTGCTGCTGAATCACAGCCTTACCCATGGATGAATCTCAAAGCTGAATTTGAAAAGATGATAGAGGATTCGTGGCTTTCTGCAATACTTGACTCCAAGTCAGTCTCAACTGCAGAATTGGGCGGCATCATACCGATAGGCGAGTTGGACATGACCGCCATGAATCGCTTGCTTTTCTTCGGAGAATCGAGGCAACTTAATCCAGCTTCCACGGCTACTGCGCTCACACGTATGCTATACACATACAAGAAGCTATCACAACAAGTGATCGAAAGGCTGCAGTCAAATAAACTCTCGATGAAACATCTGGATGCCATCGATGTGACATTTCTATCATCATTCAATCGCAAATTTCAATTGAATGTGTTCAAAGAGTCACTAAGCTGGGATTCCGATCAGTTCAAGAGGTTAGTTAGACAAATGCAGAATCTTGGTAGTGAAATGGTATATGATATTCTGTTCGGAGACCTGGAAGCTCGCAGCGTTCTTGATCCAACTACGCTCTTACACTTGATAAGGTCCCGCAATTCAGTTCTATTGAGAAATGCTGCTCGGGCGCTGTTTTAGGTACTTAACTTGCTTACGGAATGTAGTGTGTTAATACAAGCGCGAGAATTGTTCCCAAAACAACATTTCCTGCAAGCAATAGGTAAAGAACCCAGTGCTTTCTCATTTCCGTCACTTTTTCCACAAAGCCTTCTCTGAGTATAAGTGGCTCCATCGCAACGTGTAGACCAATCATGTTGATTCCTGCAATGGCTTCGATCGTGATCTTTAGGAACGCGTATGGGATTGTAATGATTCCGAATATCGCCTCAGATCCAGTAATGCCGGCTTCTGCAAACAGAATTCCTGTGATTACAATAAACGCAACTCGTGCAATCCCCTTATGAGTATCCTGAATGAGCTTAGCTGGATCGGCTGTTAGACCAAATAGTTTAAGACACCAGTACCAGACAGTCTTCCCGAGTACATAAAACACAAGTATGAAAAGAATGACGACTAATATAGAAATCAGAATTAACCGTATCGAGACAATGATCTCTTGCAGTTCATCCAAGACAACTATCTTATTTATGTCCCAGGTGAGATGCCCTACTAAGGCTACCAAGAAAAGAACGGATAGTATGGCTAAGACGCCGATGAATTTTCCGAAGAATATCTTGATTTTGGCCATTTTGTAAACCTCCTGAGAGTCGCAAACCCTTGCTTATTGGGGTTCACTTTTCATCAGAAAGGTGAACTCCTCTCAAGCTTCAATTCTCGTTGAATATGCACATAGTATAGCCAATTTCGTCGGATCTGTCAAATGACAATTCCACTTGTTGGGAAGTCTATTTGACTGTGGTCAGGATTGCCATCCACAGTAGAAAATAACAGTACGGCACCTGTGGGCTTCTCCACCTAATCTGATTGTAAGACGTATTCTCGCCAGCTTTCACAGCGATGGCAACACCTTTCGTCGAGTGGCGGCCCCTGCAGACACCTTATCTGCTGGCCACCTAAAGACTTATAAGCCTTAATCACTCATCCCATCAAATGAAGACCATTATTGCCAAGTTCATCAAACTGATGAAAGGTGCACCTCCCGGAAAGGTCATGAACAGCAAGCCTAAATGGATCATTGACGAGAGTAAGTATCTCAATGAATCTGAAGTAGCCAGGCTACGGCAGGCAGCCAACAGGCTGCAGTCCACTGGCCTCAGGCAGTCCAAGTTCAGCCTCGTGAGGACCTGTTTTATGCTCGAACTCGGACTTCAGGCAGGCTTACGAGTCAGTGAGATGGCTGCCTTGAAACACCAGGCTCTTTTGTTGGACAACGGCCGGTCGTCCATTCTTGTCAACGGCAAAGGCAACAAAACTCGACCAGTCTGGATCAGTTTGGCATTCAAAAAGGCCTGTTTCAAATACAGCGCAGACAAGGAGAGTTTTAACTACAGCACTGACGGCGATTCCTGCCTACTGAATAACCTGCAAGGAGAGGGGATTTCAAAGCGGGCATTACAAAAAGCATTCAAGCAGCTGCTCGAGTTGGCAGGCTTGCCTATGTCTTATCACATACACTGCCTCAGACACACCTACTCCACTTTTCTCCTGAGAGCCAGTAATAACAACTATCGCTTTGTACAGCAGCAGCTCGGCCATGCCTCGATTCGCACAACTCAGGTGTATGCGGGAGTCATGGAGTCTGAAGGGAGGAAAGCTGTTGAGAAGCTATATGGATGAATGGACTTGAGGTCAAAAACCAACAATAGATATGATAAATCATCTGATATAGGGAGAAGGTCATGAACTCTGCAGGGAAAACAACATTGTTATCTGTATTGTTGAGCACGCTTTTTCTTGCACAAAGTTGCAGCGAGAATGACAATAAGGACAACAATCCGGTAAATGGAAATCAGGAACTCATCAGCACCCCGAATAGACCAGGCGGCCCAGGCACTGGTCAACCAAGGGAAAATCTTACCTACACTGCTGGAGGAGCATCCAGCAATCTCGGACATAATCTTCAGTATCGATTTGACTGGGGAGACGGTAATTACTCAGCCTGGTTGTTCTCAACAAGTGCAACTCATTCATGGTATGACATAGGTACATACTATATAAGAGTGCAAGCCAGATGCGCATCTCACACTGGTAATTCTTCTGACTGGTCTGGAACTAAGTCAGTTTCAATAGACCGAGGCTTGAGAACCCTAACACTCAACCCAACAGCAGATGCGTATGTGAGTTCTGGTGACTACTCTCTGAACGAAAACTATGGTGGTGATGTCAATCTTTGTACAGGCAATCACAATTACGGTGCTTATGTAGCTGAGTACTGGTCTTTTGTTAAGTTTGATCTGTCAAGCCTTCCGAGCAATGCAGACATTCAATCGGCTAATCTCCGACTTATCTCTGGAAGGAATAACATACTTGACACTATATGGGCGACAGTGACAGTGTCCGCAATCCTTGGGGGGTCCTGGTCTGAGTATGGTGTGACCTACATGAACATGCCCAGCAGTTACTATTACCTTTTCGCAAGAGATGTTCCCTTTGGCAATTTCACAGAGTCTCGCTTGTGGAACATTGCGACTGCATTAGAAAAATGGATCTCAGGAGAATGGACAAACCACGGCTGCGTTATCAGATCCCACAGTATTCACTCTGGCGGCAATCCCAGATACTATGATTGCTGCTTTTATTCGCGAGACCTGTCTACTGGAGGCGCAGGACCTCAGTTGATCATAGAATACTATGAACAATAAGAGACAATGAACATGTCTGACAGAAACAGATGTGAAAAGATCATGATCAAGGGGATTGGTATGATGTCTTTGACTGCGCTACTAGCAGCTTTCATATTGGTGTGTTCTGGGTTTGTTCTTGGTTGTGGAGGTGATGATCCACCGACAGGTAATGATCAGATAGACTACAATGCTCAGAAGCAGGGAATAGTCGAGCTCTATCACTTGTGGTCAGAGAAACTTAAGCTTCAAGACTATGACGGTGCTATTAACCTGACCACACCTGGCGCAGGTGCCTTTCGTTTTACCCAGACCGCCAAAGAAGCATGGGACAGAGGAGATGTGAACTACTGGGAATTCTCCTACATTCTGGCAAACTGGAATGCTGACTACGCAGAAATGGGTTACGCCGAGGTTTATGGTAACGTCGTATTCTATCAGTATAGTTCGTCCTCTGGTGAATTGATTGACTCAATGGGCTTTGCTTCAAAATGTCAGCGCCAAGGAGATAAATGGAGAATCGATACTTTCAGGTGGGACTATGAGCTGTATTGGTGGACAAGATGATCTCATAAAATGTCACAAAACTCTGTCAACCGAGGCATGGGTCATCACAACACAAGAACAGCAAGACTTGCCTTTTACAGTCTACCACAGCACTGCTTGTATTTCTTGCCGCTTCCGCACGGACAGGGATCATTGCGGCCCACTCTTTCTGCCTTCACTGGTGTGCCAGCAGAGGTCTGTGGCTTGTCATAGACACTAAAGTCAGCATAACGCAAAAGGCTCCTGTCCAGTTGCTCTACTTTTTTGTCAAACTGAGGATGATCCAGTGGAATCCTTTCTCTGAGCAAAACCAGGGATTCACGTGCATCTATATAGGCACCCACAAGTGGGTCTTCGAACCTCATCCCCTTGGCAAAGGGGTTGATACGATTGTTGTTTAGGTACTTGGCAGCATCGCTGACATAGCGTTCTACAATTGGCAAAAAGCTCTGATCACCATAGTCAGCCATCAGCAGCACTGCTTCATCTGAATCAACAACCAGGTGGTCAAGTAAGGCTTTGTGTATCCTTTGATCCTTAATGCCCAGATTGGCAAGTACCCAAATCCATGTTGACGCGTATTCAGGATTGTCTCGATCCTCTTGATACCTCTGGCAAGCAGGTTCCAGAGCCGGCAAACCCATTCCCTCGAGCGCATTCATGGTTGCGCTATAAATATAAGTGTCGAAATTGCCTTTAACACGATCCAGTATTTCTATCAGTGGCCCGACGGCCTTCTCTGTCCTCAGTTCACCCAGCAGTTTACAGGCATGTATTACTCCCCATTCCAGATTACGATCCCAATCATCTCGAGAATCTGACTCAGTGATAAGTGTCTTGAGTTTGTCAACAAGGAAGTCGATGAGCTGTTCTTGGTCAGGGTATTCTCTGAGCTTCTTCAGAAGCAACTGTGAAGGCTTGTACTTGCAGACCCTAGCAAACAAGCTCTCCAGATCGCTTTCAAGTTTCTTTCTTACCATAACTCAACGTCACCTAATTGCAAATGAACAACTCAAAAACATGTGTCATTTCATAGAATACGGCAAGCTGTTTATTCGCAACCTGAATCTTACCAAGAGGCGGTAGCTGACTGGTCAGATCCGTTTCTCGACTTTGACGAATGACTCAGATCAAATACTATCCTCGAAAGCACTGGAGTATCCTCTCTGATCAACCAGAATGGATGAAGTCACATCTTTTATAAAGTCTCAGTTCTTTGACCTTTCATGTACAGGGTAATTGGGACTGAGACTTATCTTCGAGAGATAGATAAATGGACAAAAGCAGATCAGGAAGCAGCAGAAAAGATCCCAACGAAATTAGCTGATAATCCGTTTGCTGGTGATCCATTAGGCTACCGCTATCTGCGAGAGAAAAGGATCAGAGAAAGGCGAGTCTACTTTCTGGTCTACGAGGACTTAAGACTTGTATTGCTGGTAGCTGCGAGTAACAAGAAAAAACAACAGGCAACCATCAATCACATAAAGACGCATTTGGATGAATTCAGAACCATTGCCCAGAAACTCATTAGGCAAGCTGCTTAAATCTTCCTTTTTCTAGATCGTGTTTACTGTTGACGAACTGCCCGACAAGGTCAAAGTCAATTTCCTCTAGCTCTTTGAGTCGTTCATACTCCTTTCTGCTGATTGTGATTGTTTCCATGTTCAAGCCAGGAACTTGAGGTTTATATATTTTTCTGAGGGTTAGGCAAAGACGGTTGGTGAACGACCCTGACACAGCGGGGCTTCGCTAAGTTGCTGTGGTCGACTAAAACCGCTGTGTGCTGGGCATTTCGGAATATCCCCCCGACTGTACGTCGTCAAATAACATGCAGCGCCAGATACAAAGGCAAGAACACCCTTCTTGTCGAGGCAACCACATTCTGGTATTCGCCTGTTTGCCCTTATGAGAGCACACACCAGACACCCCAATCCCGCAACCCCTTCAAATCCCCCCTTTTAAACATTTCCATACTAGTTGTCGTGCCTCAAAAGTGGCACAAAGCTTATATGGCGGAATAGCTTACCTAATCCATGATTGAGGAGCCCAACAAGAACCGCGAGATCACTCACATGCTCCTACAGGAGTCGCTCTGGAAAGTAGAAGACAAAGTCAATGTGATTCTTGAGAGTATGGCAGATCACGAAGCTGAGCTTATTCGTCTGAAACGTCATATGACTCAGGTTCTTGAGAGACTCGCAGATATTGAAAAACACGCCAAGCCTCGATCAAAGCAATCAGGCAACTAGCAAATGGACCAAGAAAAAAGAAACACCAATGTTGAACACGTAGGAATAGACAATCTCAGAACCAAGTTTCATAGCCTGAGAATCGGTGAGAAGATCCCACAGCTAGAAATCAAGCAGATCAAGAAGGTCACAAACCCCTCCGGACAGAGCAATCTCTCAGGAGTAGACTACAAGTACATTATTGAGGATGTAGACGGAAGAATCCTCACTGTAAACTCCTGGACACTGTGGAAGAAGATCTCAGCAGTGCTGCAAGAGGCTGGTTCTACGCAGGTCACTCTAATTTTAGAACACACTGGAATCGAAGACTACACTGTGAAAGTGATCAACTCCTAATCCTGCTTCATTCTCAACAACATCAATACAGGAGGTTCCACCGTGCACTAAAATGAATCCGCAAGTCAGAACCATGCTCGAGAATATGTATAGCTTACTGGATAAGAGATTTCAGGATTCCAGTAAGTCCTGGGACAGTTTCATTGAGTTTCTGGCAGTAGACAACTGTGCTCCTCTGCTTTGTCAACTGAATCACGGATTAGACTGGTTTTTCAAAGACAGCAAACTTGCCCAGTCACTCATGGCTGTTTATGACCCAAAGATTCTGCAGTCTGACTATTACGATCATCTAGGAGATATGTACTTGGAAAAGATCGTGTCAAGAAGTGAATCCACACGAAAAGGAATCTTTCTCACACCTGCAGAAGTAGCGCAAATGATGGCCAGCATGACCATAGAGAAGACTGACAGACAGGTAAATGTGCTGGATCCAGCTGTGGGCTCTGGCAGGCTACTTATGGCTGCGCATAAACAAGCTCCCCGAGCCAGGCTGTTTGGAGTGGACATTGATCTCAGATCTTTAAGAATCGCCTTTACCAACCTGGCCATCCACAGTATCTCAGGCTATCTACTGCACGCCGACAGCTTGAGACACGAGATAGATATTGCCAAAGAGGCTGGTCAGCAAAACTGGCAATATGCCAATCACTGGTACTCGTGCATGGACCAACTCAAGGTGCTGGATAGTGGCCCCAATTATAATCTTTCCCTCAACAGCTAAACCCCGCTCACCCTTCCTAATCAGAAAATGATATCATTGCCAACCACGCCTAGATGGCAGGACGTACTCCTAGTCATTTACAGAAGCCCTGAGAGATACCGATACTGCGAAAAGCTCACTAAACATGTAAAAGGCTCCCGAAGCTATTTTAGAGAAATAGTGAGGCAACTTGCAGATCACGATCTGATACAGATTGTGCCAACCAAGAAAATCAAAAAGCTCGAGCTCACAGAAAAAGGCCACAGAGTGATCTTCACTATACTAGAAATGCGATCAGAACTCGGGCAATTCTAATATGCTAAACATTTGTACCAAGGATCACCGCCCATGCCACCAAACGGCCATCACAATCAAGAGAACCAGAATGACTTAGTAGGTACTTTGCTAAATCTGCCTGCCAAGAGCCTGGAACTGCGAGTAGGACAGTTGGAGGCTGATATTTGCTCAAGACAACGAATCAGTGATGAGGTGCTTTCAAAGTTAGGTACTCACAGGTTGAGACTCAGAGAGCAGCAATTCCGGCTCAGGTATAGCAGTCCTGTTGATCAAGCCTTCCGAGTCAGGGAACAGCTTACACGTGAGCTAGTAAATGTGGATGAACTCATCAGGCGAGAAAGAACCGACTGTTTTCAAAGCCTTGTGCATCTGAAAGTGGAACTCCATCAAGCGCAAGAAGACCTCACATTCGAAAGGCAGAAGCTAACACTGATTTAACAAACCACCTGCTTTTGAGACAGGCACTCACCTTGATAGCAAGAGTATTACCCTGTCGCCATCTCTTTGATTTATCTGCCGGAGTAATTCAGTGAAAATGACCTCAATAGACGAAACCAAGGAACTGCTAGAGAAACTAGAACCGATAGTAGGCAGCCGAGCCAAGAGTTTGTGGTATATGATGTATCGGTTCAGCAGAAGTCGGACACGGATGGGCTTTTTGTTAAGACGTAGTTTTAATAACTTAGTCTTAGAGAAAGGAGCAAGCCATGCGTGTCAAACAGGGCCAGAGTCCGGAATCGGTAGTGAAGGAGATTCGTCG
>JBDRNJ010000005.1:0-36948 GCA_043811375.1 bacterium
AAACGGATTATGGAGGATTTACTGATGAAATTTGTAAGAACAAAACATGTATGGGGCATTTTTTTCGGGTTATTCGCTATAGTTATCATTGCTGCGTCTCCAAGCCCTGAGGCGCAGAATAAAGTTGTCTCCAGCTACGGCCCAACGAATCAAGATATGACTTTTGATCAGATTAAAGCCGCTAGAATGGCGGTCAAAGCGGACCGTGCAAAGGAGCATTTGGATATGCTCAACAACCGTTATGATTTATCCAAGAACACCATCAATGATGTTACTATGTCAGGTGGTAAACCGATCCCAATGGGTCCGACTACCAAATTGCGGGGCGTGACCTGGGAGCAGCTTGGCAAGATGTCACCGAAGGAAATCATGGATCAAGGTGTTTTCCCGTACAAGCCTCTCCCGTTTGCCGATCATGCGGAGGGTGGTATGCTCTTTCCTGAGATGATCACAAGAGAGCTTCCGCGGCTTACACGCTTTGACCTTGATTTTGATCTTCCGGAACACTTTTTACCGGACCCAGTCCCAGGTATATTCTTGACAACACGCTCTGATCTTGGCGATGTCTCTCAAGGGAAACTCATAACTATCGATAATTATTATGAGATTTTTAACGGTCTTTTGAATCCAAAGCAACTTGAGGGTTTGCGTCTCCTTGTTACTCAATTTCCACAACAGCAATTCAACGCAACAGAGGACCGTCGTACTGACAGGCCAAGTCTCGGAGTTACGTGTTTTGATTGCCACGCCAATGGACACACGAATGGCGCCAATCATCTTGTGGGAGATATCAGACCTCAGGAGTTCAGAAATCGTATCGAAACTCCCACTCTGCGAGGTGTGAATATTCAGAGACTGTTTGGTTCGCAGAGAGCTCTCAAAACTGTTGAAGATTTCACCGAATTTGAACAGAGAGCCGCTTATTTTGACGGCGATATATGTATGGCTGCTAAAAAAGGTGTTAATGTCCTTGAAAGAGGATCACAAGTGCACTTTATGGCAGAATTTCTAGCGATACTTGATTTTCCGCCAACACCAAAGCTCAACATCTACGGAGAATTGGATCAGAGCTTATCAAGCGCCGAAGAACTTCGCGGTGAGAAGCTCTTTAATGGTAAGGCAAGATGCAATTACTGCCATCCTGCACCATATTATACTGACAATAGTATGCATGATATGAAGGCCGAACGTTTCTACAAAAAAGAAATGGATAACGGTATGATGATGACATCTGATGGCAAAATAAAGACCTTCCCGCTTAGAGGCATAAAGGATTCTCCGCCTTATATGCATGATGGGCGATGTCTCACCTTAGAAGATGTCGTGGAGTACTTCAATCTCGTTCAACAGCTTGACTTATCTGCTCAAGAAAAGGAAGATCTTGTTGCATTTATGATGTGTTTGTAACTCAAAATGAAGGTTTAAGAAACTTGAAAACAAATATGAAGGCCGGTGGTCCAGCGCCTACGAGCCATCAAGGCTGACCATCCGTTCTGGGGATATCGTCGGGTGTGGGCGTATCTTCGGTATGTTGGCGGTCTGGTAGTGAACAAGAAGCGGGTGTACCGCCTGATGAAAGAGCATAACTTGACCGTCAGGCCGAATCAGAGACTCAAGGCCAAGCGGTTGTCTGACAGGCGGAAACCCCGCGCTGATCGTCCCAATCAGTGGTGGGGGATCGACATGACGAAAGTGATGACTGATTCCGGCTGGGTTTATATTGTGATAGTTCTGGACTGGTACTCAAAGAAAGTGGTGGGACACTATGCCGGGACACGAGCAACTTCCGCCCACTGGTTGACAGCCCTGGAGCAGGGGCTGAACCGTCAGTTTACCGACGGTGTTCGCGGTCACAAACTGCATCTGATGTCGGACAACGGCTCTCAGCCAACCACGCTGCGTTTCATGCGGGCTTGTTCGAGCTTGGGCGTTCACCAGGCATTCACGGCTTACAACAATCCGAAGGGGAACGCCGACACGGAACGGATGATGCGAACGATGAAGGAGGAGCTATTGTGGTTGCGGGAGTGGTCGGGTGCGACCGAGTTGACAATGGAACTTGATCGATGGATTGAATATTACAACGAGAGTTACCTGCATTCGGCTTTGGGTTATAGCCCGCCGAATCGGGCCGAAGAAACCTATAACCTCAGCTGCAAAACTCTCTTAAAATCGGCTTGACTAATGGGGGGCACTACAGTATTAAACTCCTGCTGGATAAGCGGTTCATATCGATGATGCAGATAGAACCCGAAGGTCACAAAGGGAAAATATCTCAAATAAAAGAAAACAATAGAAACTATTAGAAAATAAAATTTTGACCTTAGGGCTGGTGACCCGCAACAGGTTTTAACTTGTATTGGTTTGTAAGTGGTTGGGTGGCAATAAAAATGGTAGCGGGGCTGGGATTTGAACCTGCGACCTTCGGGTTATGAGCCTGTACAGAAGTCCAAACAGTAGAAAACACCAGACACTAATAGGCAATAACAGCAACATCTTAGCTTGAGCCTTTTGTCTGGTGTTTTCTGTTATTTTATACTGTTTTGGCTAATTATGTTAGAAAAATGTTAGAAAGAGGTGTATGTTAACAGGGAAACAACACTCCATGATTAAGGGAGCATTTCATAACTTTCGATTGGATTATACATGCCAGGTTAAACATGAAGAGGAATAAAAATGGATTTAGTCCCCAAGATTGAGTTTCTATTTTTATTACTTGGAATTTTTGTTGCCCGACCTTCTGATCATTCCTTCGGTAAGCGCAAAACTGGCTATCTCCAGCCGCGTACGAAGCGCCAGTTTTTCCAGTATATTGTGAACGTGGCTTTTGACGGTATGAACTGCAATATTGAGTTCTTTGGCGATTTCCTTGTTGCTCATTCCCCTCGAAATAAGATCGATTATATCACTTTCGCGTTTCGTCAACTTAACCGCATTCATCATCCGGTCAGCTTTCCCACTATGGACGGCGCACTCCACAATTTGAGAGAATAGCGACCCAGTTAAGGATGGTGGCAGGACTTTCTTCCCATTAGCAACCGTTCTGATTGTATCCAAAAAATCATCAAGCGTAGCGTCTTTGAGAATGAACCCGGAAACACCCGCCTTGACAAATTCGACAACTTCTTCCTGGCCCGGAATAAGGTCCATTACCACTATTTCCGTTTTCGAATATTTTTTCTTTATATTTTCCGCAACTCGCAGGCTGTTCTGATACCTTAGGCCCAAATCAAGCAGAACAACCTGGGGCTTGATTTTCTTTGCTTTTTCCAAGGCGTCACCATTGCCCACCATTGATACTGCTCGGATATCCGGTTGGTCATTAAGCATAGCCGTGATACCTTCGCGCAAAAGGCGATTGTCTTCTATCAAAAGTACGCGAATCTTCGGCACTTATTTCTCCTTGGGTATGGCCAATTAATCATTAATTAATAAAAAATCGACATTTGGATGTCAAGGAAAAACAATAGCGTTGAATCTGGAAGAAGATACTCTGCAACCACTTCACCAATATCCGGCAACACTATTTCCCTCAATTATATTATCAAAAGAGATAAATCCAGGTGTGCACGCTACATTAAATTGTATGTAAAATCAGGATGGATAGATTTTCTTATGCTGACCATGAAAATGTGCTGAACAAGTGTTTCGCTTCGATTCTATTTCTCATTTGGATCCATTGGTTGGGACCCATTACAAACATAATCTATCCATCGCAGGGACTAGAGCCAAAACCAATCTCTTGGCCGATTGACATTTGTAACCTATAGGAACTACTTACAAATGTGGAAAATCGATCTGTGCGATGGCAACGGGAGGTGATGTTATGCCCAATGAACGGCTCGCTATCAAATTGCACGGAGTACGACACAAGAATAATTCGTCCACGGTCTTGGGTCAGTAAGAGAATCGGAATCACATTATAACCTTAAACAAGGAGAATGTATCATGATGAACATCAAGAAACGTTCTGAGAGGCAGGAAGAATTCGCGAGCAAGAAGATTGAGAAATCGATTAGGAATGCCGGCGTCGACGAAAAAACGGCACGAAGCATCTCCGAAGGCGTCAAGCACAGAGAAGGAATGAAAACCTCGGAGGTGCGCAAGCACGTCATTGAGAAGCTATCGCATCATGACGCGAAACTTGGCAAAGCCTATGAGGCTTACAAAAAGCCCAATCCTGCCAAGAAGTAAAGGATCGTTGGGGCGATAGGCCTGAAAGGAAATGGAAAACCCTTCGGGCCGACTCGATTCTGACCGTGTATCGATTATATGTTGGCAGATGCCTAGGATAGGAATAAGTTATCCCGCTTCGGAATTGGTTAGACCACACTCCCAACAGCTCGGAAGAAGATGCCGGCGATTCAGACGAACGTCATAACGAAAGACCATATGTCTGTGACTGAATATGCTGAAAATTTGGGAGGCCTCTGGTCAGTAGTTTTGGCAGGAGGAGTAAGGTGCACGGATGCGCGCTTGGATTAAAACTGCATTCGGTATCTTGGATCCCAAGCAATTCTGCGTTCTGCACAGCAAACGGTCAATGTTCCAGTTGACACTGGATCGGGCTCGACAAATCGCACCGGATGGCAATAGGGAGTTGATGAGCCTGAGATCATTTGCTCAAAACTAAATATGACTTGATAATAATCGCCGCTTGAAATTGTTTCGTGGATTTTTGTTAGAATATAGTTAGAAAATTAGGTATTCGAGTTTTTGCCAGATATTGTGCGACAACCCAAGTCGTTAGTTTTCATCTTCATAGATTTATAAATCAGATAGTAATTAAGTCTCTTGACCTTCGGGTAAAAACCTTGATAGATTTTTATTCTGTGGCACTCGTAACTTGTTGTGATGTAGTTATTTTTGGTGGCGGGGGAGGGATTTGAACCCCTGACCTTCGGGTTATGAGCCCCAAGGTCAGGAGGTGGTAAACCTCCTGACCAAGTATGCAAGCTTTACTGCCCGTATGGTTCGAAACCGCTGGTGAAACCGGGACCGTACAGGATGGCGTTGACAAACATCTTGCGAGTGCCCCAGAAATAGGCTCGCGTGTAGGGATCGGTGGCAAACATAATGATCTGGCCACGACCCTTTGATTCCCGCGTCAGATAAGCACTACCGACCCAGCGACGACGTGCTTCCGGCCACAACAGCCCACCCAGACGTAGATTGTTTTCTTCGGGGCTGAAGCGCGCCACCGTCTTGACCGGCGGCGCCGACAGTAAGGCGTGGCGCGAGTAGACCATCACCGGCACCCGGCCGTTCCTGGTGCCGAAAGCCAGCCAGTCTTCGCTGTCGATAACTGCCCGCATGATGACGCCCCGGGGATGGAACCGCTGCTCCCAGCGGTCAAGCTCCTCGGCTTCCTTGCCGCCGTTTTTCTTGGGCGGCCCGTCATCTTTCTTGTCTTCCGGCTTGTCATCTTTCTTTTCCTCGACGGCAACAACCTGATCGGGATGCCAGAGATCCATGGTATCGACGTCCGGCGCTTCAGCCGCCAGTTCGCGCTTCATTTTGCGGCGGTACATGTCGAGTTTGTCCAGCGACTGACGTGTCAGGCGTACGTCGGAGAGGGAGTTGGATGAATCAGCCGCCCACGTTGCCGAGTTCCCGGTGAGTACCAGCGTGCCGCCATCGCTTACCCACTCATCCAACATTTTCGCTCCCTGTTTACCCAGCATGTTGCGCAGGGACGGCCCCCACGCCGACGGCAGGATGAGAACGTTGTACTCCGACAGGTCCGTCCACGACAGTCGTGACGCCGGTATCAGCGAGTGCGGCACCTCCAGTTCCCGGTCGATAGTAAACCAGATTGTACCGACCGATGAGAAGTTTATTCCATCGCCGGTCACCAGCGCAATGCGCGGCTGTTTCAACAGGTGGAAAGTTGAGGCGCCCAGGTCGGAACCTTCGGTGGCCAGACCGGTATTGATGCCGTAGATGCTGACACTTTCCTTTTCGGCCAGAGTTGCCAACAGCGTGGGAAGCTCCTCCGGATTGCCCCTTTTGCGCAGCAGCAGCGACCCGGCCTTAAATGACCGACCTTCGACAGTGAACGGTTTCTCAGCGGCAAACACCGTCAACTCGTGCCCAAAGATACGATTGAGCAACCGGTAGGTCTTGTCACCTTCCATATCGACCACAAAGCCAAACTGCGCTTCCGGATTTATCAGTTGCCCGCTCGACAGCGTCACACTCGTCACCGGCTCGGTCGCCGCGTTGAACTTCGAGGTCGTCAGATAAGCATCCATGTCATAGGCCAGCGACGTCGACCAGGCACTGACTTCGTACATGCGGGTGTCACCGTGTTTTTCCAGTTCACGCCGTTCTTCCTGGAGGAATTCCAGCTTCAGGTGGGGATCAAAGTCCAGCACGGCTTTGGCCAGAGCTCCGTTGGGTTGCGCCGTGCTTACGATGTAGGTTCCGGCCGGGAACTTGTGCGACTGATATTCTTCATGGTATATGTCGGTAGCCTTGCCGACAATAAACTCCCCGGTGGCGCGCTGCACCTCGATACCCTGATTGATCAGAGACTCAATGAATTTCTTCGTCTTCAGTTCGTCACCATCGGGCACGAACAGAAACTGCAAACCGGTGCGGCGACCGTTCACTACAATATACATGCGGGCATCGTGGAAATCTTTCAGTAATTCACAACGGTGGTCGGCAGCCGTGAACAGGTTCGTAATCGAAGAAGTGAACTGATGGTTGACCGCTTCGTGAAACGTCAGCAGGTAACCGTCGCGTTGACGAACGATGGTGCCGTCCACACCGGCCTGTTCATAGAGGATACCTACCGCACCGAAAAATGTCGGCCAGGCCGAGGTATAGCCGGGATACCATTGCTCGTTCCATTCCCGGGAATAGTATGGCCAGCCCCGTTTATCATAGGCGGCCGCCTGATCTTCGCGGAAAGTATTCCACCATTTGAGCACGTTGGAGGGCGTATTGTAATTGATCGGCTCCCGAGGTGGCGAAAACAGGTAAGTAGCGTTGGAACCCATTTCGTGGGCGTCTACGGCCAGTATCGGATTGTATTTCTGCATGGTGGCCAGCTTGCTGACCGTTTCGATCTGCGTCACCAGAATGCAGTCGCGGTTTAGATCAAACAGGTAATGGTTGGTGCGCCCCCACGGCCAGACACCGCTGTGTTGCAGGGCATTGGCGTCGTAGTTGGGTACGTGGCCGGCGTTGGTTTGCAACATGTGCACATAACGCTCGCGACCATCAGGGTTCTCCAGCGGGTCGACGATGACGATCATATTGTCCAGCAGGTGCAGCGTAGCCGAATCATTGGCCGCCGCCAGATGATAGACCAGTTGTACGGCGGCATCGGTTCCGGAGAGTTCATCGCCATGAATATTGTGACCTATCCAGGCGAAGGCCCTCTGCGTTTCAATAGCAGTCACAAGTTCCGAGAGTGACTTGATAGCGTCCGGGTCGGCGAGCTTGTCCATCGCCAGGCGGTGCTGTTCGAGGTTGGCGATATCCTCCGCCGACGAGACAAAAACATTAAACATGTCACGGTCTTCATACGACTGCCCGCGCACCTCCAGCTTCACCCGCGGTGACCGCTCGGCAACAGCTTTGAGATATGCCGTCAACTCATGGTAGCGCAGTGGCCACTGGCCCAGGGGGTGTTTGAGGTATTCGTTGGGATGGGGCACTGACTGATCGTACCGGCCGTTTTCGTAAAACGGCATTGTATCTACTTCCACGTTCTCCGAATATGACGGGTGCACCGCCGCCGCTGTCGGAGCGATACCCAGCGACATCACAGCAGCAAACAGGATTGACAGGGATACTGCTTTGATAGACATAATTCAACCTTTCAGGATAGGGGTTCAGCTTGTCGAGTCAAGAAACGGCGTGAGCAGGGGGTTGTAAAGGGGAAAGGCGCGGCGGTGAATATTATTCTGAAAATGAAGGTGGTCCTGATGTTCGGCAATTGCTCGTCTCCCGTTAATTAATTTCATTTAAATAACCCCTACTGAGATGAGTATATATAGCAAGAAGTGTAACCGGGAGTTGCTATGTCAGAGCATGTCTATTATATCATTGTCGCTGCAATCTTAGCAGGTTTGATACCACTGGTACCGCGGATGATCTGTCTGAGAATCAGGGTCCTGCGCTGGCTGCGTTGGACCGGTATCGCTGACTGGCACCAGAGAAATTTCAAACCATTGGTGATTATCGTCAGGGTCATCATGCTGACTATCGCTGTGGTTATGCTGGTGCTTGGCATCACCGGAGGGTAGCTGTTGCAGGCTAACCACGGGAGCTATGTTCTCTACGGCCGCATATTCTCAACGACTTTCCGTTAATCACGAACATTAAAAAGGCCTCCTTGCCGCTGAAATGTTTCACTATCTCAGATAGCGGCAGGAGGCTCAATTAAGGAGAAGAATAACCGGAAGTTTGTCAGGCCGATTCAGTTATCAGGATCGGCCAGCCGACTTTCAGTGTTGAGTCCAAAAACCGGTTTCCGGCTATTGTTTTTTTGGTTAGCTGGTGAGGATCTCTTCAACCTCCTCTTTACCAACCTCCATTATATGTTGAATTCCACTGACTCCCGCTGCTTCAGGAGTCAGGGCGGCAATATCGTCGCGCGAGATATACTCCGGGCTGAACTTACGGCTGCCGCACATAAGTTGACGCAAGCCCTGAGCCAGCCGCTCATAGTATGTGTACAGGCCGATCGCGCCGGTCGGCAGGGCTTCAAATTCCTTATCACCGAGTTCCTTGCGCAATTCACCGGAGGTGACAAAGATTTCGTCCCGGCTTTGACCGAAACGATCAACGTATACGGGCAGTTGATGAGCTTCGATAGCCATGCCGATCGTTTTGCCGACCATAGCCGCCGCGATTGGGCCGCGAGCCATGCCGATCAGCTTGACATACGGGGCGCCGAGCGCCAGCCCCTTGAATATCTGGTCCTCGAAAGTGAAACCACCTGCCAGGGCGAGTGCCGGAACGTGCTCGCCCATGTCGTCAAGGCGCTTGGTGTACTGGTATAGCAAGGAGTGCAACTCTACCGGGGGCATACCCCATTCATTCATCATCCGCCAGGGGCTCATACCGGTGCCGCCACCGGCTCCATCGACGGTGAGAAGATCGAGCTTGTACTTGGACGCATACTTGATCGCCCGGGCCAGGTCAGCCGGTCCGTAGGCGCCGGTCTTGAGAAAAATGTATTTCGCCCCGGCTTTACGCAATTCTTCAACTCTGTTGGCAAACCCTTCCTCAGTAACCATGCCCAGGCGCGAGTGTCTTTCGAATTCCTTGAACGAGCCACGCTCAAACGCCTTAATTACGGCCGGGTCGGTAGGGTTGGGCAGAACCACATAACCACGCTCGTAGAGCATCTGGGCTTTCTTGAGATTCTTGACTTTTACCTCGCCGCCGATGTTCTTGGCGCCCTGGCCCCATTTGAGTTCCACTACTTCGACGCCCAGTTCCTTAATCGCATACTCCTGGACACCGAGCCGAGTATCCTCAACGTTCGCCTGTACGATTGTGGCACCGTAGCCGTCGCGCTGGTTGTCCGTGAACAGCTTTACTCGTCGTTTCAAGTCCACGGTATCGATCACCTGACCGTTTTTGATTTTCGCTTCCGGGTCCATCCCGACCACGTTCTCACCGATAGTCAGGCCGGTACCGGCCAGGGCAGTACCGATTGCCAAACCCTCCCAGTTGTTCTTGGCGATGTCGGTGGAGCCGATTCCGGGGATGATCCACGGCAAGCGGAACTTCAATCCTTTGTCGTGGCCGAAGGTAACTTCGAGATTGACGTTGGGGAATATGGCCTTGTCGCTGTCGGCTTCAATCCCGTGAGCTCCCACGGCCGTACCCATAATGTTGAAATGTGAGTAATCAATGGGGTAGGTTTTCTCGGATGCCGTGGTAATGACCCCGAACGGTTGGGGGTAGATTACTTCATGGCCTCGGTAAGCTGATTTTCCGATTTCGCACATACCGATGCAGCCATCCACACAGGTGACGCACATACCCGAATTCGGGGAAATCGAACCTTCGGTGCGATTCTTGGTCAGAGTTGCGGCTGAGGCATTAATTTTTGATAAAGTTATTGACATTCTTCTTCCTCCGGTGCCAATCTCAATCTTTCTTGATTTCACATGCCACACAGGGCTCCATGTAACACATCATATCGTCAAATTTTTCTTTCTCAATGCAGGGTGGACCCAGGTTGGCGCAGCCTCCACAGATTGCCTTATCAGGCTCAGTGTAGGTGCATCTGAGTGAGCAGGCCGGGCAGACATAGATGCATCCCCCACATTGGCGGCAGACCTCCGATTTAACATCGAACGGGGTGCCGATACTCCGATTCTGGCCGCGGCCGCGGAAACCGATAGCCTTGGCCATCATCTGCTCTTCGCACATTCGTACGCACAACCCGCACAGGATGCAGTCCTCATGTTCCTGCCGGAATCGTTGCTGACGGACGTTGTGCGCGGAGGCCAGGTCCTGTATGATTTTCGACTGAGGACACGAGGCTAACAGCAGTTCCAGAATCATCTTGCGGGCTCTCACAACGCGTGATGACGCCGTACGAACCTTCAGCCCTTCTTCGACCGGATAAGTGCATGAGGACACCATCCTGGCCCTGGGACCTTCTCCGATTTCCACGACACATAGCCGGCAGGCACCGTAAGGAGAAAGACCCTCCATGTGGCACAGGGTGGGGATAGGGAAACCGAGGAATTGGGCCGCTTCCAGCAGGGTTGTGCCCTTTTCCACCGAGACTTTCAAACCATTTATGTAAAGTGTGACCATGCTCATTTTTCTCCAACTATGGCAGGCCTGGCTTCTATTTCGGTTTCAACCACTTTGGGATTGGTGAATTCCAGATCACATCGCAGGCATCGGCAGGCCTCATGGGTTGCCTCATCGATGGAGAGTGATACTTCCACCTCGGCAAAGTTGCGTTTACGCCATTCTGCCGGTGCGCGCGGGGTTTCAACGCGATCCGTTGGCAGTACCTCTTCTGCATCCACTTTGACCGGCTCGACGTAGACCTTCGGCAGACGTGGCTCAGCCGGTTGCACCAACTCCTCGTTCCGCACAAAATGATCGATCATCACCGCCGCCTTCTTGCCGGCCGCGATGGCTTCAACTACTGTATTGGGACCGGTGACGACATCACCTGCGGCAAATACTCCCGGACGGTTGGTAAGAAGCGTAGCCGGATCGACCTTAACAGTGTTGGCCCTGGTTGTCTCTATTCGACTCAGTCGGGCTGGTCCGATAGCATCAACCCCCGAATCCTCGCCTATGGCTACAACCAGTGTATCAAGTTCAATCACATGTTCTGTACCTTTTTGAGGAACCGGCCGGCGGCGCCCACTGGAGTCGATGTCGCCCAACTCGTTCCGAACACATTCAAGACCCGACAGGTGTCCGTCTTTGGTAATGACCTTTGTGGGTGTGACCAGCGTCTGGATATTGATTCCTTCCTGGTCCGCGGCCTCAATCTCTTCAGCAAAAGCAGGCATTTCGTCGCGTGTCCGGCGGTAAAGGATTGTGACACTTTTGACATCTTTCTGACGCAGAGCCATTCGTGCGGCGTCAATGGCAGAGTTGCCACCACCAATAACACCGATCCGACCTTGAGCCAGATATTCACCTCTCATATTCAAAGCCTTAAGGAATTCAATTGACGGGTAAACGCCGTCGACATCCTCGTTCTCAAGCTGGAGCGGTCGGCTCTTATGCGCCCCTAATGCCAGTAAAACCGCCTTATAGCCGTCCTTAAACAAGTCATCAACAGTAATATCACGTCCCAGCGCAGTGTTGCATTTGATTGTAATGTTTTCATCCAGAAGAGCATTTATCTCGTTTCTGATGACTTCCCGCGGCAGACGATAGGACGGAATGGCGCAGAGGAGCATCCCTCCAGTCTCATTCTCAACTTCGAAAACGGTTACTTTATAGCCCTTCAAAGACAGATAATGAGCTGTGGTGAGACCGGCGGGGCCGGAGCCGATTATCGCCACCTGGGGAGGCTCACCATCGGTCCAGGCCACTCTTTGTGGTTTGTATACCGACGGGTCAATGCGGTCGGTGATGAAACGCTTGAGGGCCCGAATGGCCACCGGCTCGCCTCCGCTGGTACCCGCCCGGCATCTCTCTTCGCATGGATGATGGCAGACCCTTCCGCATACCGACGGGAAAGGATTTGCTTCGCGGATGACTTGATAAGCGTTTTCGTACTCACCGCGTGTAATGTGAGCAACGTAGCGCCAGGCTTCTGTGCCGAGCGGACAGGCCGACTGGCAGGGAGCTCCCACCAACTCCTTACAAACAAAGGCGTCGCATCTTTTATCCCTGATATGCCGCTCGTACTCATTGCGGAAATAGCGCAGGGTGCTCAGGACCGGGTTGGCGGCCGATTGTCCCAGGCCGCACATGGTGGTGTCTTTCACAACATATGCCAACTCCTCGAGCAGGTCGAGATCCTCAAACGTTGCTTTGCCTTTGGAAATGTCGTCGAGGATTTCGTGCATCCGCTGGGTGCCCTTTCGACAGGTGAAACACTTGCCGCAGGACTCGTCTTTGAGGAAGTTCATGAAGTACTTGGCGAAATCGACCATACAGGTGTTTTCGTCCACAACAATCATGCCGCCGGAACCCATCATCGACCCGGCCTTAGCCAGACTCTCATAATCGATGGAGAGATCAAACATACCGGCCGGTATACGGCCACCCGACGGTCCGCCAGTCTGCACCGCTTTGATCTTTGCTTTACTGACCGAGCCACCGCCGATATCATAGACGACTTCGCTGATCTTCATACCCAGCGGGACCTCGACCAGACCGGTGTTTCTGATCTTCCCCACCAGGGAGAATATCTTCGTTCCGGTATTGCCGGGCACGCCTACCTTGGCGTATTCTTCACCTCCGCGGTCGATGATAACATGAATGTTGGCCAGCGTCTCCACGTTGTTGATACAGGTGGGATGGCCCCATAATCCCTTCTCAATAGGGTACGGCGGCCGCCGGCGCGGTTCGCCCATGAACCCTTCGACGGACTTGATTAGCGCCGTTTCTTCACCACAGACAAAAGCGCCGGCGCCACGGACAATATCGATATCGAAGTCAATACCGGTACCGAGGATATTTTTTCCTAAAAGGCCGGCTTCCCGCGTCCGGCGCAAAGCGATTAGAGTATGCTTAATGGCCAGGGGATACTCGCTGCGTACGTATATCAAACCTTGGGTGGCACCGATTGCAATGCCTGCAATTAGCATCCCCTCAATGATAGTGTGAGGGTTACCCTCGAGAAGGCTGCGATCCATGTATGCTCCCGGATCGCCCTCGTCAGCATTGCAGATAACATACTTTTGTTCATGTCCGTTACCGGAAGCTCGAGCCAACTCCCACTTCTTTCCGGTGGGAAACCCCGCACCACCACGACCTCTTAAACCTGATTTCTGTACCTCACTGATAATCCAATCCGGATCAGGGTTAGACAGTACTTTCTCTGTCGCAGCGTATCCGTTCTGTTCGACATAGTTTAGAATTCTTATGGGATCCAGTTTCTGGTTATCACCCAGGATGGTACGCGTTTGCTTCTTAAAGAACGGAATTTCGGTCTGGCAATGGTAACTCTTTCGTTTGTGCGGCTCATTGTAGATGAGACCTTCATCTATGAAGCCGCCCACGGCAGCTTCTACGACCCTCGGCACATCCTCCATCTTGAGCCTGGGGTATAGATGTTGGCCGGGCTCCACGACAATAAACGGGTCCATCTCACAAAAGCCCTGGCATCCGGTAATCCTGATGGCGATTTTTTCTTGCATTGATCGCTCAAGGATGTATCGTTTGATAACCCTGATGACATCGTTGGAACCGCTTGCCTGCCCTCCTGTTCCGGCGCAGATAACCAGGGTCGGCCGATCGTACTCAACATCTTTTTCAGCAAGAATACGCCGACGAAAATCAGAGAATTCCTGAACTGTTGAAAACTTCCTCATTTAGCGATCTCTCCTCAAAGCAAACAGCGACCAAACACTAATCCAGTGAGGCTCCAGCCAAATCCAACATGTGACCCTTACATCCGCGGCGGGAGCAGATTTGGACTACTCCGCCTCCGCGCACGATCATCGGCACCATTTGTGCGCCACACTCACTGCACTCTGAACTGCCGATCAGTTCGGAATGACAGTGAGGGCAGAATATCTGAACGATAGTGTCGGGGGGAATTTCATATTCCGAGGTTACTTCATAGCTCCCATAGAGACTCGATAGCATCATCCAACCATGTTTGTTGCCGAAAGAAACCGTTACTCGAACAGGCGGGTGGCCGTCGATCACGTGCCGGGAATCCATCAGGCTGTGGTTGCAGCGGGAGCAACTGACCTCGAGCGGAAACACGCGTTGATCAGTGTCGATTTCGATCTTGTCCAGACCGGTACGAACCTCATCAAGGATACCCTTGACCATCGAAGTCTTAACATTGGGGAAGTAGTGGCCGTCAACGACAACCACCGGACCAAGAGCGCAGGCACCCAGGCAGTTAACTGCTTCCAGTGTATACTCATTGTCCAGCGTTGTTTCGCCGGCTTTGATGCCCAACTGCTTTTCAATTTCCTCCGCAATGGCCGGTCCACCACGCACGTGGCACGCGGTTCCGAGGCAAACGGAAACAAGATGCTTCCCACGCGGTTGAAGACTGAACGCTTTGTAAAACGTTGCCACGCCGTAAATGTCAACCAGTGAGCGACCGGTTTTTTCGGCGACGTCTCGGAGGGCATCTTCGGGAAGATAGCTATATTTGGACTGTATCTTCTCCAGGATAGAGATTAGACCTCCCTCTGTGGAGTCGTCCTTATTTGTCATTGTCGAGATTTCGTCAGCAGTCATTTCTCCCTACCACTACCAAACGCTATTCATATTCTTCGCAATGCCAGACGCCACCTTTTGGCCTCGGAAGCATGCAACTATCTACGTGCCTGCAGTTTACGCAAAGGCCCTTAATTTCATCAGATACCTTTTGTTCTGATCGCATTCCAATGACAGGAACGATACACTTAGCAGTGTCACCATCGGAAAAACCGTAGCCATCAAACATCTCGCAGTAAATCGCATCCGAACCGCGACGTGTTCGGTGGACGCAGTCTTTGGCGTTATTGCAGGTCACACATAGTCCGACAAACAGTCTCGCCGCTGACATAGCGGTGCCCTCCACTAGTTCGTTTTCCAACAACTGAACTCTCATGACTCTATCTCCTCCAACACGAATTCATTTTCAACTCGTAGCCACAATCTATCCGCTTCACTTCTCGCCGGCTTAGCAACATGTGTGCCAAAGCCTCAAACTCTGAAGAGAGTTACTGTTTCAATCGGACGGAGCGGTCGTTGCGGTCGGTTATCTGTTTGTGGGGCACCCAGATACGTGGGGGTGACTATACGAAGGTTTCCTGGATGCTGCTGCTTGCAACACCTGATCACATTATCAGGGATAGGAAGATAGCGGGGTAATTCGCACCACCGGAGAGAAATTCCCCGGCAGAGTTGGTCAAATCTATGTAGGTTTATCCTCTTTCAGTTTTTCCCTGAGAGTCTTCCTGTCGATACCGAGTATCTCAGCCGCGCGTGTCTTGTTGCCGCCTACGCCTGCCAACACATTGCGAATATGTTCCTTCTCCACTTCAGCCAGCGTGGAATGCAATCCTGTCTGACGCGGAGCCGAAAACCGCATCAATGAGGGTAAATCGGAAGCATTGATGAAATCGCTTTCGGTCATAACTGCCAGACGCTGAATGACGTTTTCCAGTTCCCTGACATTGCCCGGCCAGTCATAAGTCTTCATAGCTCTCAGAGCATCATCGGAAAAACGTATGGGGGGCTTATCGGCTTCCTGTGCGTACTTGTTGGCGAAGTGGTGTACGAGAAGGAGGATATCGTTGTCTCTCTCACTGAGTGGTGGAACGGCGATAGTGATGACACTGAGACGGAAGTAGAGATCTTGACGGAAAAGCTCCTTTTTGACGAGGTCTTGCAGGTTTTTATTAGTTGCCGCCACTATGCGCACATCGACTTTTCTGGTGCGTCCGTCGCCGACCATACAGACTTCCTTGTCCTGAAGGACGCGGAGCAGTTTGACTTGCATGGCCACACTGGTTTCGCTGATCTCGTCAAGAAAGATGGTCCCCCCATCCGCCGTCTGAAAAAAGCCGGCGCGTGTTTCAGTTGCCCCGGTGAAAGCGCCCCTGACGTGTCCGAACAACTCACTTTCCAGCAGACCCTCAGGAATACCTCCGCAATTGATGGGGACAAACGGGGCTGACGATCGCGGGCTGTTATAGTGAATCGCCCGCGCGACCAGTTCCTTGCCGGTACCGCTCTCACCGGTTATCAGGACGGTCGCCGGTGTCGTGGCGGCTTTCCTGATGGCCTTGAAGACCTTCAGTATGGGGTCTGATTCTCCCAGGATGCCCGATAACTCCGACATACCCTGTTCTGATCCGGTAAGTGCTGCTCGACGAGCCCGGAGCTTGTCAAAGGCAAGTTTCACTGCATCAAAGAGTTCATCGTCGGTAAAAGGCTTGGCCAGATAATCCTCCGCCCCGAACTTCACTGCCTCAACTGCGCCGACAATAGAAGCGTAACCGGTAATCATCATGATTTCGGTGTCCTGGAAGTTCTCGCGAACGTGCCTGACCAGGTCGAGGCCGCTGACTCGTGGCATCCTGTAGTCAGTGATGACAAGGTCAATCGACTCTTTTTCCAGAACTTGGAGGGCTTGATCTACACCCGGCGCCGTGAACACCTGGTACCCTTTTGATGACAAGTTACGCCGAAGCACTTCCAGCGTTTCGGCAGCATCATCCACGACCAGAATATGCTTTTTCGTTTTTGATTCAGCCATTGCTTCTCACATCAGGGTTTGTGGAGGTCCGTACAGGCAATCGAAGTACGAATGTTGTACCCTGACCAACCTCGCTCTCAACGTCGATTATTCCTCCGTGGGAGGTTACAATACCATGGACGACTGACAGACCAAGGCCCGTTCCTTCATCAACGTCTTTTGTCGTGAAGAACGGGTCAAAAATCATTTTCTTTACTTCATTGCTGATACCGACGCCGGTATCCCGGACGGTCATAACCACGTGATCGTTGCTACAGGCCGTAGTTATGTCGAGACGGCCACCTTCGGGCATGGCCTGCAGCGAATTGACGACCAAATTGGTGAGTACCTGAAGTAGTTGCGAATGGTCGGCTGTGATCTCCGGCAAATTCTCGGATAAGTTGAGCGTTAATTCTATCCCCGCCTTGGTGCACCGGGACTGAAGAAAGTAGAGACCGTCTTTCACAACATCATTGAGGTTCATGGATGCCTTTTTCGAAGTTGTTTCCCTGGAGAATACGAGCAGCTTGGCTATGACCTCCCGGGCATGTAAGGATGCCGAAACTATTTTCTCTATATCACTTAGGGTCTGGGGGGACAGACTTTCATCCTTGGTTGCCAGTTGGGCGAAGCCGAGAATGTTTGCCAGCGGTTCGTTCAACTCGTGTGCCAGTCCGGCACCCAACTGGCCGATAGTCGCGAGCCGGTCGGCATGTCGCAACTGTTCCTGTAACTTCAACCTCTCCTTCTCAGCCTGCTCCTGCTCAACGATGACTGAGACCTCCTGGGCAACGGCGTCAATAAGATTGCGCTCTTCATGCAGAAACGGACCTTCATCAAGCCGGGGCTTTTCCCAGATGTAGCCGACTTCAACAAAGCCCCGCCGTTCTCCATCCACCACTATGTCAGCTTTCAGGCTCTGGTTCGGTCTCCTGAAACCGCTGGTTGTAAAGGTGGCGTTTTCCAGGACTATCCGAGCGCAGCATACATCGGGATAGAGCCAACCGGGAGGCAGCAGTTCTACGGCCCTCTGCAACACCTCCTCCAAAGTGATCTCCGGTTGTGCTGCCAGCTTGGCAATTCCGTAGAGACAGGTCAACTCCTTGACCCGTTCCCGCAAAGCCACCTGCAGTCTGCGATGAGTGAGAGCAATCCCAAGGATTTGGACCGTAGACTCATATGATTCGACATGTTCCCCGGCAAACACACCAGGTGTTTCACTCTCTAATTGCAACAGGCCGATTCGCTTCGGACCGGCCTCCACTGCGATCAGGGCCAGAGACCGGGTGTCTTTGTCGACACTGATGCCCAATCCCTGCTCCGTGTCACGGCACTGAAAGCCCGGAATCGGCAAAGCCCGGGTATCGCCGGACCAGAAGCTGCCATGCTCAGTGAACCATGGCAATGAGGGATCGAAGCGCCGGTCCACGATATCGCTGCACAACTGCTCCAGTGCCTCATCCTTATTTGAACACCAGGTGAATTTACCGCTCTGACCACTCGCCCGGGGTGACTCTTCAAACCTGAAAGCTCGATCGTTTTGGCGGCTTAACTCACAGCGATAGATGCGGTCTCGATCGAGTAGCACCAGTCTGACTGAATCGCACTTACAGAAATGAATCAGCGCCCGGCACACTTCCTTGAGGAACCGCGCCCGAGGAATACCGCTCTCGGCCCATTCCAGTATCCGATTGGATAGTGCCCGGAAATCCGTGGGTTGGCTGGAGCGACGCTGGTCCATATCGGCTTCTGATCTTCGCTTCTTCATACAGGTGTGTAATATACGTGCCCGGTATCTGAAGTGTCAACCAGAGTGGGGCTGCCCCGGGATTTTGATCATTTCACCTGCCGGAATCGATATCGACTCCGATCAGATTATTCTCATCGCTTGTCAACATGCATAATTGGTGGTTTTGAGCACTTTTTTACAGCACTTCCTCTGCTGGTCCGACCGATGAGCCGGATAGGCCGGCGGTTTGACGGAGAGAGCAATAAAAGAATGCGCCATCAGGGACTCGAACCCCGGACCCGCTGAACAAGCATCTGAGGGACAACACATTTGGTCGGAATCAGCAACATCTTTTGTTGATAGCCCAGCATCTCCTGCCTTAACTTTGTCTGTTATTATTGTACTGACGCATTTATTTGTGTGTGAACTGAGGAGGTGAACACTATGCTGGAGAAACCGATCTATGTCAGTCCGTGCACGGCGAAAAGCCTGTGGCAGGAGTACTGCATTTATCCTGACCGAATCGAATTGAAAACCCACCTGGGTACGCTGGTAGTGCCGTTTTCCGCAGTTGAGAGCGTGCGGGTTTCTGAGTCCGATCTGAAGGGGCTAATGCGGGGAGAACTGCAGTTGAAGAATTTCCGCCCGGCCCTGAAACTGGATTGGGCGAATTTTGTCGAACATGTCGTCATCGACAAGAGTGAAGGGAAAATCCGACGCATCCTGTTCACTCCCGATGACCCGGCCGGATTTAAGGAAGCCCTGGACAAGGCTCTCGCCCGGAAGTAGTGCCGGCGCTATAATAATCTCAAGGTCCCCCGGTCATGCCGGAGTTAAAGGTTCGGCCTGGTTCCCTGGACCCGCTGGATAGAGTATAATTGAGGACTTGCAAACCCACTCCAATCGAATATTCATCGATCGGATAAGCGGGTAAATGGGAACATTATCGAGCATCAACTTGTTACCCCACACGCTTTCAGGCACGAAATCTCTTGCGTAATTGCGGACCGCGTTATCCCAAGATTGCACATCCGGAAAGGGATCTCGCATTTCGTCTGCATTCAGAAACCCAAGATACACAAGTACAACCGGGATGCCGAGAGTCGCCAGCTTCCAACTCCACGCAAAGCGGTTACAGAGTTGGTAGTGGCTTTCATGAGACAAGTCCCAACCATCCTGGACCTTGTTGAGGCCGTCATTGGCCGAACGAACGGCCACTCCGATTCGTTCGAAATTCTTCCTGGCACCACAACGATCTTTTTGCTTCAGCTCCTCATGATGCGCCTTGGCCTCAACCAGAAGTAAACCACGTTTGCCATCAATAGTGCAGGTGCTTGCGATGTCCCAGTTTGGTGTCACCGGATTGCGACCGGCAACGGCAAGCCACCACGACTTGAGCGCCTGACCGTACGGCTCTTCATCGAGCAAACGCTGCGCATTGTGCAACTGGGCTTCTTCAACAACATCGAAGCCTTGCGGCATCCACTTATCGGTCGCCGCAACCAAACCCCACGGGGCGATCAACCCGGTCAACCGCTCGGCGACCTGCTCGGCAGTGCCGTGCGTTAATAGATGGCAACGTGGCTTGCTACCAGTTCTATTATTCGGCTTCAGACTTTGTAATAAGTTGTTCATCGGTATAACCCCTTCCGCTTTGGCCCTGTACAAAACGCTGTCCGAGTACCGGCCATTGTTGCGGGTGAACGCAAGCGGCATATTGGGCAGCGATTGAAAAGTGGCGGTTTTAATAAATGTATTATCGGTTTGAGACTGTCCATTAGCAAAGATGTGTGATGTCAGCACGCAGAGTGCCAAAAGACACGACCAATGTCTCACCTTCCCCTGATACAACACCTGTACCCATTTTTTATAGGCGTGCTTTCAAAGTAACTATCCATATGTAACCTCCTTTTATTCATCTGTCGACAGATTGCTGAATACGGATAACCCGACGGAAGTTTCTGCATGATAATTGCGCTTGAGTCGCAGAGATTGCTGTCAATAAGGCTCTCATCAAGCAGGTGCCTGAAGAAGAGCCGGCAGACTCGAATCCGTCCGTTTATGGTGGTTGGGCTGACTCTGTCTATGATTGAGTTTAGAATTTATTATGCTGCTGATAACTTATTGAGAAGCAACGAACTACCAATAAAAAAATACGCCATCAAGGGCTCGAACCTTGGACCCGCTGATTAAGAGTCAGCTGCTCTACCAACTGAGCTAATGGCGCACTAGCAAGCTAGATTTATTTCTTTCCGTTTCTTTCCAACCCGCCGTTAAGGCGGCCGCCGCCAATCAGATGCTGACCGGCAACGTCCCGAATATAAGAAGCCTCAAAAGAAAGGCAAGCAAATTTCAACCGGCAACATTCCCCGGTCATTTCAGGTGAAATAGTGGCCCCAGACCAAGCTGCCGTCAAAGATGCACCGCCGGTATTTCTCCAATCAAGCTCCCCGGTTGGGAACGATACAGATGAACTCGAAGTCGTCGCTAAAGGGATTCTCAAACTGGTGTTCGGTGTTGGGCGGCACCAGGGCGAAGTCTCTGGGTTCAAGATCGAAGACCTGCTCACCGATACGCAGGCGGGCTCGACCCTTGATGACATAGTTGATATGTTCCCAGTCGTGCTGGTGGCGGGGCGTGCAGCCGCCCGCTTTGATCTTAAACAGCCGCAGCGTGTAATCGGACCAGCCCTGTGGCGGTCCGATGACATCGGCCTTGAGAACGTGGCGAACACCATCCATCTCAATGTCGGACAGGTCTATCTGGTTGTACTTTATCACCGGCATGAGTTCCTCCTCGGTTTGCAGCAGTATACACACCGGTTGCCCCGTATGCAAAAAAAGACCCGCTTTCTTTAAGAAAACGGGTCTATAAGGAAATGTTCCTGAGTAATCCTATTCAGGACGTCCCATTTAGCGTTTCCTGCGAATGGTGCGTCGCGGCGTACGGGTAGTCATGCCGGAACGCGTCTTCCAGGTACGTTTGGTCCGGGACGAACGCGGCTTGGCGGTCTTGCGGGAAGGGGTCCAGCGCTTGGCCGGCGTGAACTTGAAAGCCGTGGGGCTTCCCTTCTTGCCTCTCCAGACCGACGGAGAGGACTTGCGGATGTGCAGATCGACAGCTTTGTAACGAATGGAATAAACTGTGCGACCTAACTGACGGGCAATCCATGCTGTCTCGTAGTTCCGATAGTACTTGCGCATGAACGCAATCTCTTCTCTGACCCACGGACGTGCAAATCTGCGCGACGGCGTCCGACGCGGCCAGTTGGTACGACGCGTCCTGTTACTGGTTCTACGCATAGCCATATCCTACTCCTTATGTGAGACGTTAGTGATTACGAACAAAGACTATGGCCAAGTCGATGCCCGCCGCTCTTAATTGTCTAAGAGATATCATCGGTCCTTTCTTAAGATACTTGACCTCAAGCGGTTAAGTTTTTTTCTGACGTTGACAGCAACAGCGCTAAGGCTGGTGGTGTGAAATAGCAAAATCGATATCAACAAAACCGGTAACAAATTAATGAAGACATAATTCGTCACTGGTGATGGACCGGTCCTGCTGTGCCGACCCCATACCGATCCCAGTAATACCCTGACACACAAGCAGTTGCGGTTACTTTAGATTGTCCGTACAGAGAATAACCAATTGGCGATAGAAACTTCCGCCATAGTCGAACGGCAACTTTCGTTGTTGCGCCGGGACTATCTGTCGTTGTAGATTACGTTAGACTTGGGTGAAATAAGTACAGTATGAAACGGGAACATCTATTAGTCGCTCTCTTTTTTCTGATTGCCGCTGTCTTTTTCTATCTGTTCTACCGAATCATCATTCCATTTTTTGCACCCATAGCCTGGGCGGCGGTGTTTGCCATCATCTTCTTCCCCCTGTATGAGTGGTTGTGTCGCAAAGTGAGGTCGCGCGGGGTAGCATCGTTGCTGGTGTGTTTGATCATTATTATCCTGATCATCGGTCCTGTTACCTACCTTTTTGCCGCGCTGGTGGATGAGGCCGCCGCTGCTGTGGCTAAAGTCAATGCCATGTATCTTAACGGCGAACTGGATAACATCCTGGCCTTTAAGATACCGTGGATGGACGCTGTCCGGGAGAAACTCAACCAGTACTACGATCTGTCACAGGTCAATCTCAATGAACTGATCAAGGATTCACTTGATAAAGTAACCGGCATCATCTTCAACCAGACCAGTTGGCTGGTGACCAACGCCACCAAAACGGCCTTCTTCTTCGTCCTGATGATCTTCACCATGTACTACTTTTTCAAAGACGGCGAGAAGATCATCCGCAAGATCAAGCGGCTGATGCCGATTCCGGAAGAGCAGGTCGAGTTGACTTTCGATCACCTGCGCGACGTCATCCAGGCCACCATGTACGGGGGCGTGGCGGTGGCTATGATTCAGGGACTGCTGGGAGGTATCCTGTTCGCTATCATGGGTATCCCGTCGGCGATCTTCTGGGGGGCGATCATGGCGTTCCTGTCGATCATCCCCTTCCTGGGCGCCTTCATTATATATGTGCCGGCCGGGATCATCCTGATATTGGGTGGTTCTTATGTTAAGGGCCTGGTCGTCATCGCGGTCGGTACGATTGTGATCAGCCAGAGTGACAACCTGATTCGCCCTTACCTTATTTCCGGGCGTACCGCCATCCATCCGCTGATGTTGTTTTTCGCCATCATCGGTGGTATCGCCCTGTTCGGGCTGTTGGGAATTGTGATGGGTCCGCTTGTTGCTGCGATCTTTGTGGCGTTGCTGAGAATCCTGGAGTTCAAGCTCCACCCCCCGATTGAACCACAGACGGTGCCCGACTCCGGCTGCGAGTAGACCGAGGACAAGAGGTACCCCACAGCATACTGTGGAACAGCAGTTGTATATGTCCATAGTTTGTTTCACGGATCACAAAGAGGATCAACTAAAACAGGAGGAAATAACCATGAAACGGTTAACATTCATTGCTGCCGTCATGGCGTTACTGTGGCTGGCCGGTTGCATTCCCACATCGTTGCATCCGTTGTACACTGAAAAAGACCTCGTCTACGAGGAGGCACTGGTGGGCAGATGGGTCGAGGAGGGTACAACCGATACGGTTTTCTTTGTCCGGGACGGCGCCCGCAACTACACGATGACTATGACCGAGGACAGCGTCAGACTCGAGTTCAGCGCGCACCTGTTCAAAATCGATGATAATCTGTTTCTGGACCTGTCTCCTGAGAGCGACAATCTCAAGTTGCCCGGTTTCCTCAAGGAACATCTGGCCCCGATGCACTCCTTCTATCGGGTCGAACAAATCGAACCGACCTTCAAGCTGTCAGGTTTGAGCGAAGACTGGCTGAGGGATTACCTTGAGGCCAACCCGGAGGTGATCGGCCATATGGCCACGGATTACCATGTTATTCTCACAGCGCCCACCGCCGACCTCCAGGCTTTCATCAGCAAGCACGTCGATACGGAAGGCGCTTTTTCAGAGGAGACAGAGTTCCGGAAAGTGGGGGAATAGGGGGGTATCTGAAATCCCAGATTAGAGAATCGATTCGGTCGACAAGCTCCTGAAAGTAATCGAAAACATGTCGGTAGCGTCCGTCTATGTTTATTTCACTTTCGTACGGTTTCCATTACCCGGGGATCTGTCAAAAGTTTTCCGCAGCCAGTAGCGGGGAAGATGCTATCCGGCGAGAAAAGTTTGCACAATATCGGAACAATCCGTACCTTAAAACGCAACTGTACCGAAAGACACAGGAGGCAGAATTGACCGGACATTGGTGTACAGCTTGTAGTTTCATACTGATTCTCGTCGTGGCGATTAATCTCTTTCCTGCGGATTGTCGGGCTGACGGTTTTCAACTGGCGTCGTTCAGCTTTGAGCGGGTGCCCTCAGCCGAGATCGATCTGACCGGTGTCGAAGAGGAAGAGCTTGAAACGGCAGCATCGACAACCACCACCAAGCTGGCTGTTCCGATCCCGTTGGCCGGACGCGAAACAGTCCTGTTGAATTTCATCACCCTCCGAGTACTGCATCAGTCCTACGGCAACATTGAGGCTGCCGATGTCGCGTTTCTCCCCAGCAACCTTTACACCATCAAATACGGCCTGGTTTTTCACCAGACGCTGTCCGATCAGTGGTCACTCAACGTGCTGGTACAGCCGTCGTTGCTGACCGACTTTGTAGACGTGGACTCGGACCACCTGATCCTGCGCGGCGGATTCGTGTTTGAACGAAAGGTTTCCGACAAGCTCAAGTACGCATTGGGGGGCGGTTATTCCGACGATTACGGTGACGAGAAGATCCTGCCGGTAGCGTGGCTAAAGTGGAAACCCTGCCCTAACTGGCATGTGAATTTCGATATTCCGCAGAAAATCGAGGTGTTACGACGAGTATCGGAGCGGGTGCAGCTTGGACTGGTCGGGAAGGCTACCGGCGCCCATTTCCGAATTGGGCAGGACACTCCCTTCAGGAACGGCTCCGACCACCGTGTGGGGCGCGTGAAGTATTCAATTGTCAACATCGGACCTGCTCTGGACTGGCGGATATATAATGGTGTTTGTCTGACGTTAAACGGCGGGACCAGTGTCTATCGTCGCTATGAAGTATTCGACACCGATGGTGACAAGCTGGCCGCTACCGATTTCGAGAGCAGCATCTTCCTCAAGGCCACCGTCCAGTACAGCATTGGTGATTGACACCAACGACCAGGCGCGTCTGAGCGAGTTACCGTCAAGTCACCCCACCTAAAGGTCAATCTTCCTCTTGCTTGCCCCTTTCACATTAAGAAAAGAGAACTTCTTGGTCTGATGTTCGTCTACATAGTATTAAATGCCCGAACCACGCCATAATAATGGCAAAACCGATCATGCCAGCCCGGGAGGAAAAACAGTATGGGGCGTCGCTCGCTTTTCTCGATCTATCTCGCCATAACCTTAGCAATTGTCACCCACTCGGCGCCGCTGCCGGCGACTGCAGCAGAAGAATTCACCCCCGTATATAAGCCCACGCTCCACATTCAGAGAGCACTGGGGGAAATCAAAATCGACGGTCGGCTGCATGATCCCGGCTGGCAGGGGACGGCGGTAGCCGACAATTTCGTCGAGAACGACCCCGGTGATCAGATCAAACCGCCGGTCGAAACCAGGGCGTATATGACCTACGATAATGATCACCTTTATGTCGCTATTGTCTGCTACGACAACCCGGAAGATGTTCGAGCCTCACTATGTGAGCGCGACCGGCTCTATGGTGATGACAATGTCGGTTTCTTTTTCGATACTTACGGCGATGCTTCCTGGGCCTACACTCTGAACGTCAATCCATACGGCATCCAGGCAGATGCCCTCTGGTCGAGTGGTTTTGGTGAAGATGTGAAGTACGATTTGATCTGGGAATCGGCCGGTCAGATAACCGACTCCGGCTACCAGGTTGAACTGGCCATTCCGTTTTCAAGTCTTCACTTTCCCAATAAAGAGAAGCAGACCTGGAAGGTTGAGTTCTGGCGTCACCACTTCCGCGATGTTCATCACAGCATATCCTGGTGCGCTTACGATCGGGACGAACCGTGCTGGCCCTGCCAGTGGGGAACCGTCACCGGCATCGAAAATGTCAAACCGGGCCGGGGTATCGAGATCATTCCGGCATTTACCGGCTTTCAGTCCGGGCAGTTGCAGGATATCTCCCGGGCTGAGGATGGTCTTCCTGATTCGCTGGCTTTTGTCAACGACAACCCTGATGGAGAGCTATCCGTCAACGCCAAGTACTCCATCAGTTCCAACGCCACCGTGGAGATGACGTTCAATCCGGACTTCAGCCAGGTCGAGGCCGACGCCGACCAGATAGACGTCAACACCACCACCGCTCTGTCATTCCCGGAGAAACGCCCCTTCTTTCAGGAAGGGAGTGATCTGTTCCGGACGCTCTACGAAGTGGTTTACACCAGGTCAATCAACGATCCGGATTTTGCCGTTAAGGCCACGGCCCGGCTCGGACGAACCAACCTTGCCTATCTCGGAGCGCATGATGAGAACAGCCCGGTTGTAGTCCCTTTTGAGGAATTCAGCACTGATCCTTTGCCGGTCGGTAAGAGCATCTCCAATATCTTCCGTGTCCGTCAATCATTTGGCGACAATTCACGGATTGGGTTTCTGGCAACCGATCGACGCTACGAGCAGGACGGCGCCGGCTCGGCGCTCAGCATGGACGGGTACTTCCGCCTGTCACAGAATCTGAATCTCAACTGGCAGGCGATAGCCAGTCATACAGATGAACCGAATGATACGACTCTGACTGACGATGTTTACAGATATGAATATGATAACGATACCCTGGTCGTGAGCTCATCGAGCGAGTACCTCTTCGATGATAAACATACGGCGGCATTTGATGGTGAGTCGTTCTGGGGTCACGGGTATATCGGACTGCTCAACTACAACGCCCGCAATTTGTATCTGAGTGGGCGCTACTCAGAAATCAGCCCCACTTTCCGGCTGGATAACGGTGATGAGACACAAAATGACCGGCGCCAGGCCAGCTTTATCGGCTCCTACGCATTCCGTCTGGAAAACGGGCTATTGAAAAGGGTCACTCCGGAGATATTCATGGCCAGGCTCAGGGATACTGACGGTATTACCAGGAACGAATGGGTTTACTTCAACCTGTCCACTCAACTCAGAGAAGCTCAGGCCGAACTCCATTCGCAGTACTCCCGGAGATCTGAATACTATGCCGGCAAGCAGTTTGACGGGCTATGGGGCCTGCACCAATGTTTAGCCACCATCCCCTGTGAGATGATAGCAGTGGGCGGAAATGTCAACTATGGTCACCAGATCGCGCGCCAGGCCCGGGTGATCGGCAAAGAACTCTGTCTGGGTGGCTGGCTTGATCTCAAACCGATCGATCGTGTCTTCATCGAAAACTGGATCACCTACATCCGCAGCCAGGACGCCGAAACCGATGAAGAGTTGTATGAGGGCTACATTGTCCGTTCGCGCCTGAACATTCAATTCAGCCGGGAGCTGTCGTTTCGTTTCGTGACACAGTACAACGACTTTGGTGAAACCTGGGATTTCGATCCGCTCATAACATATCGCATCAACCCCTTTACGATGTTCTACATCGGCACTACCTACGACTATGAGAAGAAATACGGGCTTAACCAGGCCAAAACGGCCTACGCTCCGGAGGGCAGGTACGGATATCGCGATGATCGCCTGACTTCCCGTCAGTTCTTTATGAAGTTGCAATACCTGGTGCAGTTGTGAGAAATCTGCCGTAGGCTTCGGGTTTCTTCTCGGAGGTGCCACACGTCACTGTCGAAACCACAGGGGTTCCGACCTACAAAATATGCTCGGCGATCAACCGCGCCGCTCGCTGGGAGGCGCCGGTGCCGCCCAGAAGCTCACTCGTCCGGTCCAGATTGGCTTTCACTTGTGGCGCGTAATCCGATTCCTGAACAAATCTGGTCAACTCGGGAAGGATGTGTTTAGGGCAAACGCGGCTTTGAATCAACTCCGGCACCACCTTTTCACCCAGCACCAGGTTAACCAGAGCAATGGAGTCGAGTTTCACCAGGCGGCGGGCTATCTGGTAAGTGATAAAACCGGTCTTGTAGACGACAACCATTGGTCGTCCGATGATGGCCGTCTCCAGCGTGGCCGTGCCTGATGCTGTCAGAACCAGCGAACTGTCGTGGATGATACGCCGGGAATCCTCGTACGAGACCCCTATGTCGCCGGATGAATACCTGTGCATCAGGGTATCATAATTAAAACGATTTTTGATCGCGGCTATAACTGTCCTGGTACCGTGAAGTTGGTTAAAACGGTGGGCCGTATCCAGCATCGGCGGCAACATGCGGGCAATCTCCTGCTTCCGTGACCCCGGCAAAAGGCACAATGTGCCTTTTGGGGGCAGCGGCGAACCGATGTAGCTAGCGGGGATATCTTCCAGCAAGTAGTGACCTACAAACCGGGCATCAACACCGTGCCGTTGGTAGAACTCAGGCTCAAAGGGAAGAATCACCAGCATCAGGTCGACCAGTTCCCTGATGTCGGCTATCCGGCCTTTCCCCCACGCCCACACCTGCGGCGAGATGTAATAGATGATCGGGATACCCAGCGGCTTGATCTTTTTGGCCAGCCGTAGATTGAAACCGGGATAGTCCACCAGGATCACGGCCGCCGGACGACGGCGCCTGATCTCTTCAGCGCATCGATTCAGGAGCCGGTGAAAGAACAATGCTCGCCGGGCAACTTCCCAGAAACCCAGGACCGCCAGCTCATCGCCATCGGCCAACTGCTCCTGCCCCAGACTCCGCAGCTTTTCCCCTCCCAGTCCACAGATATTCAGACCGGGCAGTATGTCGCTTAACTCGCCCACCAACCGGGCGGCGGCGTTGTCACCCGAGGGATCGCCGGCCGAGAGAAACAGTGATATTGATCCCATTTAGGTTTTGTCTGAGTCGGTCATCCGCGCCAATGACTCCCGCCCGATCCGCTCCACCTCCAGCGCCACCCGTAACGCCTCGGTACCTTGTTCAAGAGTGACGGCCACCGGTATGTTATCAGCGACCGACCTCAGAAAAGTTTCCAGCTCCGTCTTCAGCATGTCCCGGCCGGAGTCCTCCTTCTTGATATACAATATGTCACGGCCTGATTTGCCGAGAGGAAAACGCATTCCCCCCGCCTCCTCGGTATCGTCCGCCAGACGGTAGATATCGGCTTGCCGACGGGCAAGATCGAGCGAGAAGTAGCCTGATTTCTGAAAAATGCGCAGTTTGCGCATCTCGTGCAGAGAGATTCGGGAAGCGGTCAGATTGGCCACCGCGCCGTTCTTGAACGTCAGGCGGGCGTTGGCGATATCGGTTTGCTGCGAAATCACCGCTACCGCCGAAGCCTGGATATCAGTGATAGTCGAATCGATGAGTGACAATGCCAGATCAATGTCATGTATCATCAGGTCAAGGACCACGGCGACATCGGTGCCCCGGGGATTAAATGCCGCCAGACGATGAGCTTCGATAAACGACGGCCGCACCTTCTGCTCTCGAACCGCCAGCACTGCCGGATTGAAGCGCTCAATATGCCCGACCGTTACTTTCACTTTCTTTCGCCGAGCCAGGTTCAGCAGATGCTGTGCTTCGTCAAGGGTAGCCGTCACCGGCTTTTCAATCAGACAATGAACGCCCCGTTCGATGAGAAAGGTCGCCACGTCGTAATGTGCTGTTGTCGGCACTACGATGGAGGCAACGTCCACAGCATCGGCCAGTTGCTCCAGCGATTCAAACGCAGTGATACCGTATTCACGGGCAAACCGGTCCGCCCGGGCCTGGTCGGTATCGTACAGGCCGACCAGGTCGGATTCCGGCAGATCGTTCAACCATTTCAGGTGGTGCTGACCGAGATGGCCGACACCAACCACGGCTGTTTTGAGGGTTTTCATAGCAGGCTGACAATCACTCTTTCAGTCTGCCGTCACTTCTTCTTTGGAGGTGACGGAATCTTGGGTGGTTTGCGTTCCGGTTTTGGTTTGGAAGGCTTCGGGTTGTGGCCACCCTTCTTAGTACTTCTCTTGACGAGAGTGACCTTCGAACAACGGGTTGAATGCATGTTCTACCTTTCTGATTACTTCTTGGGATTCTCCACAGCCTGAAAATCCGGGAACTCCAACATTATCTTGTTGCGGCTCCGTGCAAGGTACAATGCTGGTGTATCGTAAAGCTTATCTCCGGTCGACTGTTGGTACACGGTGACATCGACCAGGAAGATTTCATCAGGCTCGCCGCAATCGGAGTAGGTATCTATCTGACCGTAATATAACAAATCATATTCAAGATCTCTTACAAAGATTACGTTGGGCACCTCTTCGGAATTGAGAATGTGACTCCACGTATCGACATTGCCATGTCGGTCGCAGACACCCAACCACTCGGCAAATCCATACAGGTACTGTTTTCTATCGGCGAAGGCCAGGAACAGACCGATCGGGATTGCCAGCACCGTGGTTATCAGGATTTCCCAATAGTCCAAAACCGCCCGGGTACTGGTGAGATTGTCCAGAAACGTAAACTCCAAACGGAGAAACGGAATTAGCGTGATAGGGTAATAGACTAGGTAGCAGACAAACCCTAACAGCAGCGACCCGAACAGATACCACCACAATTGATAGGGCTTGTGATCGGTCAACTTGTCTACCAGCAAGAAGGCAATCAGGCCCGGAAGAAAAAGAAGTATAAGTCGGAAAGTGAATTCGGATATTTCCATAATCGATCCCTCCCGTCAAAACCGCCGACATTCATCCCATCTACTTCACAATCCCGCGATTCGACGCGGCAATGAAATCCAGTATCATCTGCACTTCCGGGATCAATTCGACCTCGTCATTGATGCGCTCCAGTGCCTGGGTTGTGTTCAGGCCGCTGAAGAACAGGAGCTTGAAAGTCTTCTCCAACTCCCCCCTTACTTCTCGGCCAAACCCGCGCCGCCGCAGCCCGATAGAATTCAACCCCGTAACTTTGAGCGGGTAACCACCCACCAGCGCAAAGGGGCAGACATCCTGCGGTACCCGAAAGCCGCCGCCTATCATCGAGTGCGCACCGATCTTGACAAACTGGTGCACCGGCACGATGCCGCCGATGATGGCGTAGTCGCCTATCTCTATATGACCGGCCAGATTGACGGAGTTGGCCATAATGACCCCGTCGCCTATGATGCAATCGTGGGCCACGTGCGAGTAAGCCATCAGCAGGCAATCCCTGCCTACCGTGGTTGTCCCCAGGGCCTTGGTGCCCCGGTTGACGGTAGCGTATTCACGCACTACAGTCCCGTCGCCGATCACCACCTGCGTTATCTCACCGGCAAATTTCAGGTCCTGCGGTACTGTCCCGATAACGGCGCCGTGATGCACCGCCACGTTTTTGCCCAGAGTCGCACCGCTGGCAATAAGTGCCGTTGACGCCACCCTGGTACCGCTGCCGATGGTGACGTTATCTTCGATAATGGTGAACGGCCCGATCTCGACGTCGTCGGCCAGTTCTGCCTTTGGTGAAACGATGGCCGTGTCGTGTATGGTGCTCATCGGTCGATCACCATGGCCATGAAATCTGCCCCGGCCACCAGGTCGTCCTCGACGAATGCTTTGCCGGACATCTTGCAGGTGTTGCGACGGAAAGCGTGCATCTCCAGTTCAAAGCGCAACTGATCACCGGGCGACACCGGCTTGCGGAACCGGGCATTGTCGATAGCCATAAAATACACCACCTTGGATTCAGGATCAGGGATGGCGTTCAGCATCAGCACGCCGCCCGCCTGAGCCATCGCTTCCAGAATCAGCACTCCCGGCATAATCGGGTGATCGGGAAAATGTCCCTGGAAGAACGGTTCATTGATGGTGACGTTCTTTAGCGCCACCACTCGTTTGCCCGGCTCCAGGTCAAGAATGCGATCAATCAACAGGAACGGATAGCGATGCGGCATGATCTTTAAGATCAGGCTGATATCAAACGAGGTTCCACTGCCCTGGCGTGCATAACGACCGGCTATCTTCTTCTTTTTGTAAAGCTGGCTCATCTTGCGAGCCAGGGCTACGTTGGCTTTGTGGCCTGACCGGGCGGCCAGAACGTGACCCTTGAAGGGCACTCCGATTAACAGCAAATCACCCAGCAGATCGAGCGCTTTGTGGCGTACCGGCTCGTTGGGAAAACGAAGCGGTATATCGTTAACTATTCCCGTTTTGCCTACAAATACCTCCCCCTTGATATCCAGCGCTTTCTTAATGCGATCGACCTCCACCTGCCCCAGGTCGGAATCATAGATGACGATGGCGTTATCCAACCCGCCGCCTTTGATCAGACCTGCCCGGCGCAGCGCCTCCACCTCCGAGAGAAAACAAAACGTCCGCGCCGGCGCAAACTCCTCGACGAATTCTTTTTTCAGGTCAACCAGCGACGTGTACTGGGTTCCCAGGGCCGGATTTTTGTAGTCGATCATGAAAGTTATACGAACGTCGTCGGAGGGAGTCACCACCAGGTCGACTGCTCGCTCCGGCTCGCTGTAGGCCATCGGGGTGTCGATCTCAAGATAGACCTTGTCGGCCGCCTGGTTTTCAATACCCGCCTCGAGCAGCTTGTCCACATACGGCCGAGCGGAGCCATCGCCGACCGGCGGCTCGTTGTTGTCCAGTTCCACGATCATATTGTCGATCTGCAGCCCGGCCAATGCTGCCAGCACATGCTCCACCGTGTACACCATGGCGTCGCCGTTCTGCAGGGTAGTGCCGCGCGAGATGTCGGCTACGTGATCGATATCGGCAATGACGGCCGGCTTGTCCGGCAGGTCGGCCCGTACAAAACGGATACCGCTGTCGGGCGGGGCCGGTTTGAAGGTCATGGTGCAGTTGTTGCCGGTATGCAGACCGATGCCGGAGATCGAGATTTCCCGTTTGACTGTTCTTTGCTTATCGTACACTGATATCCCTCGATTTTAACGGCTGGTCGGATTATACACCCCGGAGGGCCGGCGCTCAAGTGTTTTTTCAATCTTACCGCTGATACTCGCAGCAGGCGTGGCGGCAGTATCTTGACAGGCCAAATATCTCCGGCTATTGTGATACCATACCGCAGAGTCGGGTTCAGCATTTAAGCAAACCGGAGGAGCCACACTGGTGAGCAGACAATCGATCTACCGAGGGAAAAATCGTTACCGGGAGTTTCTATCAGCGGCAAATATCATAGCCACCAAGATCGGACAGATCAAGGAAGTCGTGGGCATTTTGGCCACTGGCGGTATTGGCCGTGGTTTTTGCGACTACTACTCTGACCTTGACCTGATTGTCTACGCTGATGATGCCCATGTCCGCCGGATCGATCAATATATAGCCGTCGGCTACCTGCGATACAAGGGTATAGAACTCGACACACCCGTCGAATCATACCAGAAAGCTCTCGCAGCCAGGTCTCCTTCCCGGTTGTGGTCGCAAGTGGTACGATGGGATCGGCAGAACTCCAGATTACTTCATGATACCGACAACAGGATAGCTGACCTGCTCACCGAGAAACTGGTATTCCCCGACAGTGAACAGCGACGGCTGCTGGCCCGGTACCGTAAGGAAGTCGACGAACAGCTTAGCTATAACTTCCAGATGAGGGTAAAGCGGGGCCGTCGTCACCATATGGCAGCCTGTCTGATCCGAGCGATCCAGCATATCATTTTATGGATATATGCCAAAAATAAGCAGTTTCAACCCTATCTACCCAAGTGGCTGTTTTATCATCTGGACCATCAATCGGTTCCCGAGGCCAGATATCTGGACCGTCTGAAGAACGCCTATACCAATCCAGCAACGACAGTCACACAGGCGAAAAACGTGCATGCTGACCTGATGCGACTGTGTCACCAGATCGGACTTAAGCATCATTTAAGCGATATTGAGATGCTTTTCAAGCAGCATGAACGTAACTGGGGAAAAGCCAACGAGCGCACCCGCCACTACTTGAGTTGGTAACGAAAACGAGGATCCAAATGACTACCGAAAAAGATCAACCGATTGAGTACCCCATCGACGGCACACTTGATCTGCACCTGTTCGCTCCCGAGGAAACCCGTGAGGCAGTCCTTGAATATCTGCGCGTCTGTCGGGAGAAGGGGATCACGGCGGTGCGTATCGTCCACGGCAAAGGGATCGGCGTCAAAAGACAGATCGTCCATAACCTTCTTGAGAGTCACCCCGATGTGGCGGGCTACCGGCACGAGGGTGGTTCCGGGGGCGGCTGGGGAGCGACTATAGTCGATCTCAAGCCATGACACCGGTGGCGCATTCACCGAACAGATAACAAGCGAAACCCCGCCGAATCCGGCGGGGTTTCTTTGCAGCTGTAAAACCCTCCATTACAGGAGGTGAGGTGACTCGTCTCCAACAGAGGAGATTTATTTCAGCAGTAACATTTTCTTCGTCGCTGAACGGTCACCGGCACGCAGGCGATAGAAATAGACTCCGGAAGCCAGTTCGGAGGCATCCCACTCAACCGTCACCAATCCGGCTTCGGCCCTTTCGCTAAACTCGGTCACCTCCTGGCCGGTAACGTTGTAAATAGTCAGCGTATAGTCGCTCGCTGCCGGCAGACTGAAGCTGATGGTCGTGGTCGGGTTGAACGGGTTAGGATAGTTGTGGTGCAGTGCAAATTCGACCGGAGCTTCAACCGCCCTCACCACGGCACCCTGATAGCTGCCTAACTCGATGCTGACGACACTGCCACCGGCATCAAGGAACTGCCCACTGAAATCATTCCCTTCGAGCGAGTATACCAGGGTACGGGTAACATCGGCCTCACGATCGTAGTTGTACTTCATCTCCATGCCGTTCGCCAGCAGCGTCGGCGTGGCCTGGCCTTCGATTACCACCAGCGCCGCTCCCATCCGACTGTTGACCGATACGACGCCGTTGTCGACTCGGTAAGTAGCTTCCACTGAAGCCAGTTTCGAGTACGGCAAAGCGTCACCAACGACGACTCGTATCAGGTAGACCAGGTCACCGACCGTAAGCGCCAATCCATCGGAGTTACAATCGGAAGCGGCAATCTGCCCGTTCAGGTTGATACTGAAGGCGCTGAAACCATATACGAAGTAGTTGGTGAACACGACCGCGTCGGCAATCTCGTAAGCTACACCGTTGAGGTTGATATCACCGCGATCATCCAGGGAATCGGCACAGGCGATATCTACGCCACCACTAATGAAGTCGATACACTGTATCGGAGCCGGCTTGCCTTCCCCCCCTCCTATCAGGCACTCCGACTGGACGCCGGTGTAAGTGGGGAATCCGGTATTGGGATCACTGATCTCTCCCACCCGGTCAAAACCATAGATGAAGCGCGACACCCACAGAGTGTCACCAGTCACGGAAGATATGGCATTGTCGTTGCAATCGGTCCAGAAAAAAGCAATCGGTGCATACTGACACTCGAAGAGGCGGTTGTCGGTCACGATGAAGTCGACCGTGAACAGGACGAACGGCCCGGTCAGGCAGAAACAGGACGGGTGGTTAGCGCCATTGTTCAAATCGGCGATGGCAACTACACGAATGACACCACCCCAGAAGAAGTGCGGTTCATACGAAGGCCAGAACCAGGTGCGGTAGGTGAAGTATTCCCAGTCGCACAGATCAAACAGGTGGCCCGGCAGCACTGACTGGAAGTTAAGCGCAGACCGGTCATACACGATTAGAAAGTCGAAGCCGCCCCACTCAAAACAACATCCGCCGCTGTCAACGGTAACGTCGACGTATTCGTGCTGACCCTGGATGGTCAAGTGAGTCTTCTCTATAGCAATCACGGGGCAGCAAGTGTCACAGGTAACCTCGTAGACAAACGCCTGACAGGAATCCTTGCAGCCGGTGTCCAGATCGGTGACCACTACTGTCTTGGTACCCAGGGCATCGTAGCGGGCATGGGCCGAACCCTGGCCGCTCACGGGAGCCGGGCTCCAAACGTACATCAGCGTACCCAGATCACCAGGGTTGTTGACCGTCACGGTGGCCGACGCCAACAGGCTGTCACAAGTCAGAGTATCACCTTCACAGGTCAGATCCGGTATAATGGTGGTGTCAGTAATAACGGCATCACAGGAATCTTTGCAGCCGGTGTCCGTATCGGTGACCACTACTTTCTTGACTCCGGGCGTGTAGTAGTGGACATGGTTAGTCCCCTGACCGTCCAGGGGAGCCGGGCTCCAGAAATACGTGACCGTACCCAGAGCACCGAGGTTGTTGACCGTCACGTTGGCACAGGCCGGCGGCGCCAGGCTGGTGTCACACGGCGCATTACCACCCGTGCAGGTCAGATCCGGTAGATCGGCGTCCTCAATAATAGTGGCCTCACAGGAATCTTTGCAGCCGCTGTCCACATCGGTGACCACTACTCTCTTGGTACCCGGTGCGTTGTAGCGGGCATGGGCAGTACCCTGACCGGTCACGGGATAGGGAGTCCAGTCATAAGACAGAGTACCCAGATCACCGGGGTTGTTGACCGTCACCGTGGCCGAGGCCAGCACGCTGTCACAAGTCAGAGTATCACCGGCACAGGTCAGATCCGGTATATCAACGTCCTCGGTAATAACGGCCTCACAGGAATCTTTGCAGCCGCTGTCCAGATCGATCACCACTACTTTATAGGTACCCGGGGCGTCGTAGCGGGCATGAGCCGTACCGTCGCCACTTACGGGATCAGGAGTCCAGTTATAAGACAGAGTACCCAGATCACCGGGGTTGTTGACCGTCACCGTGGCCGAAGCCAGAGTGCTGTCACAAGTCAGATCATCTCCGGCACAGGTCAGATCCGGTAGAACGACGTCCT
>JBDRNJ010000006.1:0-118295 GCA_043811375.1 bacterium
GATGGTGATGCCCGGTGACAATGTAGCGTTGACGATAGAATTGATCACGCCGATCGCGATGGAGAAGGAGTTGCGTTTTGCCATTCGCGAGGGTGGCCGCACCGTCGGCGCCGGCGTTATTGCTGAAATATTCGAGTAGAACCCAAAACTGTAGATACTGACGGGTTAGAAGATGCCACGAGATAGGATAGTACTGGCCTGCGGCGAATGTAAACGGCGCAACTACGACACCAGTAAGAACAAACGAGAGCACCCGGAGCGGGTCGAGTACCGCAAGTACTGCCGCTTCTGCAATAAGCATACTCTGCACAAGGAAACCAGATAAGGGGTGTCAGCAGGACAGGCCAGTAGCTCCAATCGGTAGAGCGCCGGTCTCCAAAACCGGATGCTGGGGGTTCGAATCCCTCCTGGCCTGCCAGATACACCGGAAAGTACGGTTGTGGAGAAGATTAAGAAATTTCTCAAGGAAGTGAACGCTGAACTGAGGAAGGTGACCTGGCCGACCAAGGACGAATTAGTCGGTTCTACCATTGTTACGGTCGTGGTGTCATTGGTGGTGGCCATCTTTATCGGCATTGTCGATCGCATTCTCACGGCGGTGGTACGAGTGATATTCGGTGGAGGTTGATCAGCAAATGGCTTTTAGCTGGTATGTAGTACACACTTATTCCGGTCATGAGCAAAAGGCGCGACGCTACCTGGAGTCGGCCATTGACAATGCCGGGATGGAGGAGAAGTTCGGTGACATCCTGGTACCCACCGAGGAAGTCACTGAGATGAAACAGGGTCGGCGATCAACCAGCACCAAGAAGTTCCTGCCCAGCTATATCCTGGTGCAAATGGATTTGACCAAGGAGACCCAGGAGCTGGTTGTCTCCACTCCCGGCATCACCAATTTCGTGGGTGTCGGTGGCAAGCCCAAGGCACTCAAGGAAGCGGAAGTGGAGCGTATCGTGGGCCAGATTAACCGCAGCCGCACCGAAGAACCAACCGACTTTCCTTTTCAGGCCGGTGATGCCATTAAGGTCAACGATGGTCCTTTCGCCGATTTTTCGGGCACTGTCAGTGAAGTCAATATTGAGCGGCGGCGGGTTAAGGTGATGGTGTCCATTTTTGGTCGCCCCACGCCGGTCCAACTCGATTTTCTTCAGGTTGAACTATTGAAAAAGTAGCGCGAGCCGCTGCTGGATTGGAGTATAGCAAGACGTGGCCAAGAAAGTTGTTGCTGAGATCAAATTGCAGATACCTGCCGGAAAGGCCAATCCGGCTCCCCCGGTGGGGCCGGCCTTGGGACAGCGCGGTGTCAATATAATGGAGTTCTGTAAGGCTTTTAATGCCCGGACTCAGGACGGCAAAGGTATTCTGACTCCGGTTATTATTACTGTCTTTGCCGACAAGTCGTTCAGTTTTATTACCAAGACACCACCGGCGTCAACGTTACTTAAGTTGGCGGCCAAGATCAACAAAGGGTCGGGTGTTCCCAACAAGGATAAGGTGGGGGTAGTTTCCAAACGACAGGTTGAGGAAATTGCCCAATCCAAAATGAAGGATCTCAACGCCGCCTCCGTGGAAGCGGCCATGAAAATAATCGAGGGCACTGCCCGTTCGATGGGAATAGAAGTACAATAGACACCAGGTAATTCGCTGGCACCTGAAGCAGTATGCTGGCTTTCAGGGAGAATGAGGATTTATGAAGCATTCCAAAAAACACAAAGAGTACCGTGAGGGTATCGATCGGCAGAAGAGGTATCTGCTGCCTGATGCTATCGAAGTGCTCAAGAACAAGCACTATGTCAAGTTTGACGAATCGGTGGAAGTTGCCATCCGGCTGGGAGTAAATCCCAAGCACGCCGACCAGATGGTTCGCGGCACGGTGTCATTGCCTAACGGAACCGGTAAGACGGTTCGAGTGCTGGCCTTCGTCCAGGGCGACAAGGTCGCGGTGGCCGAAGAGGCCGGCGCGGACTATGTCGGCGCCGAGGAACTGGCTGAGAAAATCCAGGCCGGGTGGACCGATTTCGATGTGGCCGTGGCCACGCCGGATATGATGCGGGTAGTCGGCAAGTTAGGTAAGATACTGGGTCCCCGTGGTCTGATGCCCAACCCCAAAACCGGTACGGTCACTCCCGACATAGATCGCGCGATCAAAGAGCTTAAGGGCGGGCGTATTGAGTTTCGGATCGACAAGCAGGCCAATATCGCCGGTGCGGTTGGGAAGCTCTCATTTGAAGTACAGCAGATTGAGGAAAACGTGATGACTTTCGTTAACGCCATTGTGAAGGCTAAGCCGGCTGCCGCCAAGGGCGCCTATGTGTTGGGTGTTTCGATCTGTTCCTCAATGAGCCCCGGTATGAAGCTGGACCATCAGGAACTGCTGGCCGCGCTCAAGAAATAGTAATTTAAGGAGTTCATAAATAATGCCGAACCCACAGAAATTCGATACCGTTGCCGAACTCAAGGGTCTGTTTGACGACTCGGACTCCATTTTTATTACCGATTACCAGGGTCTTGATGTTACCCATATGACTGTTCTGCGCAAGAACCTGCGTGAGAGTGAGGTAACATTCCGTGTGGCCAAGAATACGCTGCTGAAACTTGCCGCCCGTCAAGCCGGCGTGCCGGATGCAGTCGATGAGCACTTCAATGGCCCCACGGCGGTGGCTTTTACCAGCGGCGATGCCTCGGTGGCGGCCAGGATTCTGCATGATTCCTTCAAGGATCAACAGCTACCTCGAACCAAGATGTTTATGGTCGAGGGCAAGGTTTTTGGCGGCGAGGATATCAAGCGTTTGGCTGAGCTGCCGTCACGGGACATACTGCTGTCGCATTTGGTTGCTACGGTGGAAGCACCCCTGAGTCACCTGGTAGCAACTTTGGAAGGATTCTATCGGAAGTTGGTTGGTTCGATAGATGCCCTGGCGGAAAAAAGAAAAAGCGAAGGATAGTGTTACTACGCCCCAAGGCTGTCCGGCCGATCACCGTTGCACAACGTCAACGGTACAGCGATGACGGCTTGGTGTTGATTGTGAAAAAAAACAAAACAATAAATGAGTGAGGAACCCAAAGTGGCTAACCCTGCTATTGACGAAATTGTTGACAAAATATCCGAACTGACAGCGATGGATCTGGCTGATCTTTCCCAGGCCATCCAGGACAAGTTCGGCGTAACCGCTGCGGCACCAATGGCGGCCATGCCCGGCATGATGCCCGGAGCTGCCCCGGCGGCCGAGGTCGAGGAACAGACCGAGTTTGACGTCGTTCTGACGGCCATTGGAGATAAGAAAATCCAGGTGATTAAGGCTGTGCGCGAGTTGACATCTTTGGGCCTCAAGGAAGCCAAGGACCTGGTCGAAAGTGCGCCGGCCAAGGTTAACGAGGGCGTTTCCAAAGAGGATGCCGAGAAAGCCAAGGCCAAACTCGAAGAATCCGGAGCCCAGGTCGATATCAAGTAGGCGGTGGCACTACATCTTTGCCGCCGTCTGTCGAGTAAATCCAACCGGAACCGGGACACCTTCCAGTCCGGATGATACGACGCCTGCAAACTGGTGTTTGGTATCAGACGTGACGGAAAGGTGATCTCGTTGTTGAAAGTGACTGTGAATTTGAATCGTCAGGCGAGTAAAAGTGAGCACAGGTATCTGAAGATGGACCAGGCAACCTTGATGGAAAAGACGATCACGAACCATCTGGTTGAGATGAAGCTGTACGAGCTTTTTAGCAGCAGTCGCATCAAAGGTACTATTCACCTGTCGCTGGGGCAGGAGGCTCTCGACGTGGGGGTTATCTCGGCCTGCGGCGATCGAGTGGTATACGGCAATCACCGCAGTCATGGGCAGTACCTGGCCGCTACGGGTGACGTCAGCGGTTTATTTCGCGAAATCATTCGCGGAATCGGCGGCAGTCAGCACCTGTACTATCCCGGGAAGTTTATGAGCAACGGGGTGTTGGGCAACATCGTCCCGTTGTCGGTGGGCCACGCTATGGCACTCAAGAAGAAAAACATCAAGCGCCGCGTGATCTGTTTTATCGGCGACGGTGCCTTTGGCGAGGGTGTCATCTACGAATCTATGCAACAGGCAGCCTGGTTTACCCTCCCCATCACGTTTGTGATTGTAGATAATCGTTTCGGGATGTCGGCAACACAGGGTTTCTCCAACGCCCCCAGAGATGTCGCCGCACTGTTTCGTTTGCCCCGGCTGGGCGTTACTTCGACCGAGTCAATCGACGTGTTCCAAGTCTATGAGAAGGCGTCCGCCCACTTTGATCAGATCGGGGATGAACCGAGCATGATACACGCCGATGTCAAACGCTTATGTGGTCACAGCGCCAACGACACTCAGATGTATCGTCCCCGGGAAGAAAAAAATCAGGAGTACCGGGACGCTTATTGCCCGGTCAAGTATCTGGAAAAATCAGCACTGCCGGGCTTTTCCGAGGTGTACCGAAAAGTGGAACAAGAAATCGAGAAAGCGGCCAATGAGTACCTTTAGATCAGAGATCAATCGGGTACTTAAGGACCGGATGAACGCCGACCCGGAGGTGGTGGTACTCGGGCAGAGCGTTCGTGATCCGTATGGAGGGGCTTTCAAAGTCACTCGCGGACTGACCCGGTACTTCGACGACCGGATCATCGATTTGCCGATATCGGAAGCGTCCTCTATCGGTCTGGCCGTGGGTATGTCGCTGGAGGGTTACCTGCCGATTGTGGAAATAATGTTTTCGGATTTCCTGACGCTCTGCGTTGATCAGGTCTATAACGGTATCGTCAAGTTCAACGACATGTATGACCTGAAAGCTAAAGTCATAATCCGGGCCGCCACCGGCGCCGGCCGAGCCTACGGTTCTACCCACTCACAGAACCTGGAAACCCTCTTTTTAGCTATTCCCCAGGTCGCCGTTTTTACTCCCGGACTTCATTCGTCGTTCGACCAGATGTATACCGAGGCTTTTGAGCACGTCGGTGCCTCCCTGATTGTGGAGGAAAAGCTGCTTTATGACCAGGAGATGCGTACCGCCGAGAAAAACGACTTTACCGACAGCGTGCTGGATGTCGCAACTTATGGCTGCTTTGCACATATCGTCCGTGACCTGGCCGACAAGTACCCTATCAACCCGGTGCTGTTCGATCGCATCAAGCCGCTGCCGGACTTTCACGCCGGCAACCGGACCTGCCTGGTCGTGGAACCGTCGTACTGCGATCAGACCTTTGCTTCCTGGTTCGCCTGGAAAGCCGGTCGCAAGTATGAACAACTGCATTTTCTGGGTGCCGTACAGCCGACCTTACCGTGCAACCCGGATGACGAACAACGGTGTATTGTAACTGCCGAGCGTATTGAGCAGGAAATCAAACGAGTACTGAAGGCCCGGCATGTTTGAGAAACTGGTTATAATTGGTGCCGGCCGCGGGGCCGACCTGGTGGTCAGGTATTTCCGGGACGGTGCCGACCGTCAGCCGAGTGAAGGCGACCAGGCTTATGACATCAAAGAGATTGTCGCCATTCTCGATGACAATCCGAAATGCCAGGGTCGTATGGGTATCCCTTACGGTGGAACGGTTGAGACTCTGGTCACTGATTATGACAACCGGGAGTTCGCCGTTTGTATTTCAATTTCCACCTATATGGATGCCAGGCGCAGAATCTACGAATGGTGTCGGGAGAAGGGATACACGGTGGTCAATGTGCTGAGATCCAATGTCAGCCGATGTCAGTCGGTCGGCGACAGCAACCTGATTTTTCCCGATGTACACTTCGGCTTGTATTCGGAAATCGGTAGTAACAATATCATCTCGGCCGGCAGTATCGTTACCCACCATAACCGGATCGGTTCCCACAACCTGCTGGGACCGGGCTGTATGCTTTCCGGGTCGGTGACTATCGGTGATGACTGTATTGTCGGTTCGGGAGTAGTCATAGAAAGAAGAGTGGTGATTGGCTCCAACGTTAAAATAGCCTCAGGCAGCATTATTACCGGTGATATCCCGAACAACTCATTTGTTCGGGCCGTCGTCAGGCCGAACTGTCTGCAGGTGCACCAGGGAGACCGGCGGGTGTCGCCGGCTCGAACGAAACAAACATAGATAGGTACGGTGCCGCCATCATGAAGAGAAGCTCGGCACTTTTGAGTGCTAATAGTCAGCAATTATGCAGCCGGAATCCGGCCGAACGACAGGAGAGACAAGTGTCCCCGATTCCAGGCAGTGAAAACAGTAAGCGCTGGTGTAACTTCCGCGAGAGTTTTGCTCGACACGGAAGCCACCGCAGTCATCCGTTTTGCAGGAGGGTTCTATCTTGACCCGAGTAGAAATGGTTGAGCGACTGAACTACGGAAAGCTATCCGATGCCATGCAGATGCCTAACTTGCTGGATGTACAACTGGAGTCGTACTACAACTTCCTCCAGCCCCACATCCAGCCACTAAAGCGTGAATGCAAAGGATTGCATCGGATTTTTCAGGATATCTTTCCGGTATCCGACATCCATCAGAATTACTCCCTGGAGTATGTGAGTTATCACCTTGGCCCCGCCCGGTATACCATTGACGAGTGCCGCGCCCGCAACATGTCTCACGCGGCTCCTCTGCGGGTAACTATGCGCTTGATCAAGCGCCAGGGCGAGGATGACAAGAAGGATGGCAAGAAGGATAACAAAAAGGAAATCAAGAAGGAAATCAAAGACATCATCGAGCAGGATGTCTACATGGGCGAATTGCCCATCGTCACTGAGTGGGGTACCTTCATTATCAACGGAGCGGAGCGTGTGATTGTCAGCCAGTTGCATCGCAGCCCCGGAGTTTTCTTTAATGAAAGCATGCATCCTAACGGCAAGAGACTTTTCTCGGCACGCATTATTCCCTACCGTGGGAGCTGGGTCGAGTTCGGTATGGACATTAATGATATCATGTATGTCTACATCGATTCCCGCCGCAAAATGCCGGTGACTATGCTGATTCGGGCGCTGGGATATTCCTCGGATGAAGATATCATCGATTTGTTCTATTCGGTATCCAAGCTGAATCTGAAGGGTAAGGCGGCTCGTCCGGAGGAGGCTTATCTGGCCCAGACGATTGTTGACCCTGAAACCGGCGAAGTTGTTTATGCCGTGGGTGAACTGATAACTGATACGGTTGCCGACAAACTGTTGGAACTGGGACACAAGTCAATCAGAATAGTCGAGAAAGGAGCCAATGAGCGCGAAGTCTGGGTTATCCTGAATACTTTCAAAAAGGATACCACCAAGTCACGCGAGGAGGCACTGGTAAAGATATACTCGTTGGTGCGTCCGGGCGAACCGCCCACGATTGAGATGGCGGAAGCTCTGCTGCAGAAGTTCTTCTTCGACAGCAAGCGTTATGATCTGGGCGAAGTGGGACGGTACATGATAAACGAGCGCATGCGTTTGGATATCCCACTGGACAAGACTACTCTGGATACCAAAGACTTTATCTCCATCATCGGCTACCTGATCGGGCTGTGCAACGACAAGGGATTTACCGACGATATCGACCACCTGGGCAATCGTCGCGCTCGCACCGTGGGTGAACTATTGTCCAACCTCTTTTCGGTGGGGCTCTCACGCGTGGCACGCACGATTCGCGAAAGACTGTCACTGAAAGACCAGCAGAATGTGACTCCACAGCTTCTGGTTAACGCCCGCACGGTGTCGACCGTGGTGGAGACTTTTTTCGGTTCATCGCAGCTCTCTCAGTTCATGGATCAAACCAACCCGCTCTCGGAACTGACTCACAAGCGCCGGCTGTCGGCGCTGGGACCGGGTGGATTGACTCGGGAAAGGGCCGGTTTCGAGGTGCGCGACGTGCATCATACCCATTACGGTCGGATGTGCCCCATCGAAACGCCGGAGGGCCCCAATATCGGCCTGATTACATCTCTGGCTACATTTGCGCGTATCAACAAGTACGGTTTTTTGGAAACACCTTACCGTAAAGTGAACAAGGGAAAAGTTACCGACGAGATCGTCTACCTTTCGGCCGATCAGGAAGACAGGCACTTCGTGGCTCAGAGTAATGAACCGATTGATAAAAACAGCAAATTCGTCAACGAATTCATAGTGGCCCGTCGGCGTTCGGAATACCCCCTGATCAAGGTTACCGAAGTGGAATACATGGATGTGTCACCGCGCCAGATCGTCTCCGTGGCGGCGTCTCTTATCCCGTTTCTGGAGCATGATGACGCCAACCGCGCTCTGATGGGGTCGAATATGCAGCGCCAGGCAGTGCCGTTGCTGAGAACACAGGCGCCGCTGGTCGGTACCGGCATGGAGTTTAAGGTAGCTCGTGACGCCGGGGCCGTTATCTGTGCCGACACCTCCGGTCGGGTCACCTATGTTGACAGCAACCGGGTAGTCATCAAGCCCAACATCAAAACGCCCCCGGGAAAGCTCAACTATATCGAAGACGACGAGTACCAGCTTCCCAAACACCGCCGATCCAACCAGGACACCTGCATCAGTTTCAAACCGGTGGTTTCGATTGGGGACCAGGTCAGTCAGGGCGAAATCATAGCCGATGGCCCCTCGGTCGACCGGGGTGAATTATCACTGGGCTATAACGTTTTGGTGGCTTTTATGCCCTGGCGGGGATACAACTTTGAGGACGCCATTATTCTCTCGGAGCGCCTGATACAGAGAGACATTTTTACCTCCATTCATATCGAGGAATTTGAGTTGCAGGTGCGCGACACCAAGAGAGGCGCCGAGGAAATCACCCGTGAGATTCCCAACGTCTCCGAGGAAGCCCTGCTGAATCTCGATGAAAACGGCATCGTCCGTGCTGGAGCCGATATTGAAGCCGGCGATATACTGGTCGGGAAGATCACTCCCAAGGGCGAAACTGAGTTGTCGCCGGAAGAACGACTGCTGCGTGCCATTTTCGGTGAAAAGGCTGGCGATGTGCGCGATGCCAGCCTGAAAGCTCCCCCCGGAATGAAGGGTGTGGTGATTAAAACTCAGGTATTTTCCCGCAAGGAGCGCACCGAGGAAGGCAAGAAACAAGAAAAAACACAGATTGCTGAAACCAAGAGAACCCATCAGGCCATAATCAACACCATCGTAACCCAGCGCAACCAACAACTGGGTGAACTGCTGGACGGCAAGTCCTCTCAGACGATCCGGTCGGTGATCGACAACTCGGTCGTTATCAGGGCCGGCCACAAGTTCATGAAGGGGTTCTTTGATGATTTCGACGTTGACGGCGTGGTGGCGCCCGACGGGTTCTGTACTGACGCCGATACCAGCAAGCATGTCAGTAGTGTTATTGACCAGGCGACGACTTTGATCGATCACAAGAAGCAGCAACAAGAAATCGAAATCGACAAGATTGTGCGCGGCGCCGAGTTGTCGCCCGGTGTCAAGCAATTGGTCAAGGTGACCGTAGCCATTCGCCGCAAAGTTTCCGTTGGTGACAAAATGGCCGGACGACACGGCAACAAAGGCGTGGTCTCCCGGATAGTGCCGGTGGAGGACATGCCCCATCTGGCCGACGGTACGCCGGTTGACATCATTCTTAATCCGCTGGGCGTGCCCTCTCGAATGAACGTCGGTCAGATACTGGAAACTCACCTGGGCTGGGCAGCCCATGAACTGGGTCTGCGCATAGCCACACCGGTGTTCGAGGGAGCCACGATGGAAGATATCAGGGGTAAGCTTAAAGAAGCCGGTTTGCCCGAAGGCGGCAAAATCACGCTCTACGACGGGCTTGCCGGAATGCCTTTTGACAACCCGGTGACAGTCGGTTACATTTACATGCTGAAGCTGTCACACCTGGTCGATGATAAGATCCATGCCCGGTCGATTGGTCCCTATTCACTGGTAACTCAGCAGCCATTGGGCGGAAAAGCTCAATTTGGCGGACAGCGATTCGGGGAGATGGAGGTTTGGGCACTGGAGGCCTACGGAGCTGCATACACCTTGCAGGAGATGCTGACCGTCAAATCCGATGACGTGACCGGCCGCAGCAAAGTGTACGAAGCAATCGTTAAGGGTGAGAACCCACCCGAACCGGGTTATCCGGAAGCTTTCAACGTCCTGATAAAGGAGTTGCAGGCGCTTTGTTTGGATATCAAGCTGCTGGAGAAGTAGTCGTGAGGCAGGAGAACACAATGCTGTTGGCTCAGAGCCACAGAGGTTGGAGATAAAGGAGCAGACTATGATCGGTGCCACGGGTCAGAGCACTTCACGTCAGAGGAATATCCCGGAGTTTACGGCGATACAGGTTCAGATCGCTTCACCCGATGAGATTTTATCGTGGTCCTACGGTGAAGTGACCAAACCGGAGACGATCAATTACCGATCTTTCAAGCCGGAACGGGATGGCCTGTTTTGCGAGAGGATATTCGGTCCCGTCAAGGACTGGGAGTGTAATTGCGGCAAATATAAACGCATTCGCTTTCGGGGGATCGTCTGTGACCGCTGCGGTGTGGAGGTTACCCAATCCAAGGTCCGTCGCGAACGCATGGGACACATTGAACTGGCGGTGCCGGTGTCACATATCTGGTATTTCAAATCGCTGCCGTCACGCATCGGGCACATGCTGGATCTGACCATCCGGGGACTGGAGAAGATCCTCTATTACGAAACCTATTTAATGATTGAGCCCGGCAACTCCTCCTATCAGGCAGGTGACGTTCTTACGGAAGAAGAGTACGTGGAACTGGAAGAGGCCGGCAAAACTTTCGACGCCCGCATGGGAGCAGAAGCCGTCAGGGAATTACTGCGACAAATCGATATCGACGAAACAGCGGTCACACTGCGGGCTCAGGCCAAGGTGGAAACATCAGTTCAGCGCAAGAAAGATGTTCTCAAGCGGTTGCGCATAATCGAGTCGTTCCGCCAGTCCCAGAACCGCCCGGAGTGGATGGTTCTGAGCATGCTCCCGGTTATTCCCCCCGACCTGCGCCCGCTGGTGCCTCTCGAGGGCGGTCGCTTTGCCACCTCCGATCTCAACGATCTCTACCGCCGGGTAATCAATCGCAATAATCGACTGAAGAAGCTGATCAATATTCAGGCACCGGAGGTCATCCTGCGCAACGAGAAACGGATGTTGCAGGAAGCTGTGGATGCCCTGCTGGACAATGGTCGCCGGACCCACTCCGTGCGCGGCGATTCCAGACGCCCCCTGAAATCACTGTCTGATCTTCTCAAGGGGAAACAGGGTCGTTTCCGCCAGAATCTGCTGGGCAAGCGCGTTGACTACTCGGGTCGTTCAGTGATTGTTGTCGGACCTGAACTGAAACTCCACCAGTGCGGCCTTCCCAAGAATATGGCCATGGAGTTGTTCAAGCCCTTCATTATTATGAAGCTTGAAGAAAAAGGATATGTGCAGACGGTCAAATCGGCCAAGAAACTGGTCGAAAAGGAGCGACCCGAAGTCTGGGATATTCTTGAAGAAATCATACAGGATCACCCGGTATTGCTCAATCGGGCACCGACTCTGCACCGTCTGGGCATTCAGGCTTTCTATCCGGTACTGGTGGAAGGCAAGGCCATCAAACTGCATCCGCTGGCCTGTGCCGCATTTAACGCCGACTTCGACGGTGACCAGATGGCGGTACATGTGCCGCTGTCTTTCGAAGCCCAGCTTGAGGCCAAGGTACTGATGCTGTCCACCAACAACATCCTGCTGCCGTCCTCCGGGCGACCGGTAGCGGTACCATCGCAGGATATCGTTCTGGGTTGCTATTATCTGACCAAGACTCGTGACGGAGTCAAGGGCGCCGGCATGAAATTCTGCTCGACTGAGGAAGCCCTGTTCGCCCACGACGCCGGGTACGTCGCTCTTCACGCCCCCATAACCGTCAGGATTGACGATCAACACGTGTCAACCACTGTCGGCCGGGTGATATTCAACAACATTTTGCCCGCCGGCCTCGGTTTTTTCAACGACATCGCCACTCGGGCCAAGCTGGAAGAACTGGTCGCACTCACCTTCTTGCGGTTGGGCCAGAACGAAACCGTCGAGCTTGTCGACCGCCTCAAGTATTTCGGTTTTGAGTACGCCACTATCGCCGGTATCACGGTATCGATCGATGATCTGGTAGTACCTCGTGAGAAGGACAAGTTGATCAACAAAGCAATCACGGAAGTAAACAAGATCCAGAAACGATATGAGCGCGGCGTTATTACCAACGGTGAACGTTACAATCAGGTTATTGATACGTGGACTCGCACCACCAATGAGATATCCTCCGTTATGTTTGACAATCTGGCTGCTCAAGACCAGGGCTTTAACCCGGTATACATGATGGCCAGCTCCGGGGCTCGTGGTTCCAAGGAACAGATCCGTCAGTTGGCCGGGATGCGTGGGCTGATGGCCAAACCCCAGAAAAAGATTACCGGCGGTGTGGGTGAAATCATTGAAAACCCCATCACGGCCAACTTCCGTGAAGGATTATCGGTACAGGAGTACTTCATCTCCACTCACGGCGCACGTAAAGGGTTAGCGGATACGGCGTTAAAGACAACCGACGCCGGCTATCTGACTCGTCGACTGGTTGACGTAGCCCAGGATGTCATTATTCGAGAGATGGACTGCGGGACTATCATGGGTTTGGAAGTAGCGGCTATTAAGGAAGGTGAAGAGGTTATTGAGTCTCTGCACGATCGTATTCTTGGTCGGGTGGTAGTCGACGACGTTTATGATCCTCTGACGGATGAGGTCATCGTTAAAAGCGGCCAGGAAATCCGCGAGGAAGAAGCCAATCGTATTGAGGAGTCCGGCATTGATATGGTGCGGATTCGCTCAGTGCTGACATGTGAATCCAAGTACGGCGTATGTAACAACTGTTACGGTCGAAATCTGGCCACTATGAAAATGGTCGATATCGGCGAAGCCGTAGGAGTTATTGCGGCTGAGTCGATCGGTGAACCCGGTACTCAGCTCACACTGCGGACTTTCCATATCGGCGGCACCGCGGCCCGTATCGCTGAACAATCCCAGGTGGAGGCCAAGTACAACGGTAAAATCCATTTGCTCGAGATCAATTCGATAGAACGCGAGGACGGCACCAATATCGTCATCAGTCGGGAGGGTATCGGTGAAGCCCATATTGCTGATGACAAAGGACGCGTTCGGGCACGACTGAAAGTTCCCTATGGCGCCCACTTGATGGTCACAGATGGCCAGAAAGTAAGTCGCGGTGATGTCATCTTCGAATGGGATCCCTATACCGGAACGATTTTGAGCGAAAAGGATGGGAAAGCAATCTACCGGGATATCATCAAGGATGTGTCCGTCCGGGAGGCTCACGACGAGCAGACCGGTCTGATCCATTCGATTATCATTGATACCAAGGATAAGAGCCTTTTCCCGACCGTCCTTATTAAGGATCGTCGGGACAAGATCGTGGCCAGCTACCGTATCCCCACTGATGCTCAGCTTCAGGTGACCGAAGGTCAGGCAGTAGAGGCCGGCGATGTTCTGGTGAAAATGCCTCGTGTTATCGCCAAATCTCGTGACATCACCGGTGGTTTGCCCAGAGTAGCCGAACTCTTCGAAGCCCGCCGGCCCCGTGACCCGGCCGTCGTTTCTGAGATTGACGGTACCATCGAATTCGGTAAGATTGTCCGTGGCCAGCAACAGGTTCTGGTTCTCGGTGAGCACGAAGAAAGCAGGGATTACCTGGTCCCTCACGGCAAACACATGATGGTCCATGCCGGTGATCGGGTTCGGGCCGGTGATCGGTTGTGCGAGGGCGCCAAGGATCCTCATGACATTCTTGACATCCTGGGCGTGTATGAGGTTCAAGCCTACCTGGTCAATGAAATCCAGGAGGTCTACCGCCTGCAGGGAGTCAAGATCAACGATAAGCATATTGAGGTAATCGTCCGACAAATGCTGCAGAAGGTACAGATTGAGCATGTCGGCGACACCAACTTCCTCGAGGGTGAAAAGGTTGACAAAATCAAGTTCGCCGATGAAAACTCCCGAGTGGTTGCGGAAGGCGGCGAAGCGGCAACATCCCGCCCATTGCTGCTGGGCATTACTCGTGCCTCGCTTTCCACCGATAGTTTCATTTCGGCGGCCTCGTTTCAGGAAACCACCAAAGTGCTTACCGAGGCTGCTGTTTCCGGCAAGATTGACTACCTTCTGGGACTGAAAGAGAACGTTATTATTGGCCATCTGATTCCGGCCGGTACCGGCATAGATCGCTACAAGGATCTGCAGGTCGAACGGGAAGAATCGGACGGAGAGCTCTCCGAAGAATCGGCCCCAACGGCGGTGACGGTTGCCGCGCCGAAACCGATCAATATTGCGGATATTTTTGATGAAAATGCTTGACTATCACGAAGTTTGTTATAAACTTGAGATTCTGTGCAAAAATGTTAAGGATGGAATACAGGAGAGATTTTGCCGACTATTAACCAGTTGATTCGCAAGGGAAGAAAGCGGATCATTGAAAAAAGCAATACCCCGGCCTTGAACTCGTGCCCGCAGAAGCGGGGTGTCTGTACCCGGGTCTATACATCGACTCCCAAGAAGCCCAATTCCGCTCTGCGGAAGGTGGCCCGGGTGAGGTTGACCAACAAGATCGAGGTCACAGCCTATATTCCGGGAGAAGGACACAATTTGCAGGAGCACTCGATTGTTCTCATCCGAGGCGGACGAGTCAAGGATCTGCCCGGTGTTCGCTACCACATTATTCGTGGGACTATGGACACTTCGGGAGTTGGCGACCGGAAACAGAGTCGGTCAAAATATGGGACCAAAAGGCCCAAATAATAAGTGAGATTTCGAACTTATGCCCAGACGAATAAAAACTGCTAAACGACCGGTAAAGCCGGATTTTAAATATGGTGACAAACTGGTGTCCCAGTTCGTTTCCTATACCATGAAAAACGGCAAACGCTCCACTGCCGAGCGCTGTTTGTATGACGCCCTTGAACTTCTTGAGAAGAAAACCGGCCAGGACGGGCTGGAGATGTTTCGCAAGGCGATCAATAACGTTAAACCGGTGTTGGAAGTCCGCTCACGTCGTGTCGGCGGCGCCACCTATCAGGTGCCCGTTGAAGTTCGCCCGGACCGGCGCACGGCACTGGCATTCAGGTGGATCAGGAATTATGCCAAATCTCGCAGCGGCAAAACTATGGCTGAGAAGCTGTCGGCGGAATTGCAGGCAGCTGCAAATAACGATGGTGCGTCGATAAAAAAGAAGGAGGATACACACAAGATGGCGGAAGCCAACAAGGCTTTCGCGCACTTCAAGTGGTAGCCGCTATCCATTGAGAAAGCTGCCATAACGGCGTCAGTAGCCATTTTTCAGGAAGGCTTGCCAGGAGAGGTTGGCAGGCGTAAAACCGGCAACGGTGACTGACCTGCCCACCACTGATGGAGGTAGATGGGTGAATGTGCACCCGGTGACGTTTAGAGTCAACAGACTTGTGTGGATTATCCAGGTATGGGATTATGTCTCGAAAATTGGAGTTACAGAAAGTGCGCAATATTGGTATAATGGCGCACATCGATGCCGGGAAAACGACCACCACCGAGCGAATGCTCTTCTACACGGGCAAAACTCACCGTATCGGGGAGGTCGACGATGGTGCCGCGACCATGGACTGGATGGAACTGGAGAAAGAGCGCGGTATCACCATCACCTCAGCCGCCACTACCTGCTACTGGCGTGACCATACCATCAATATTTTAGATACCCCCGGGCATGTCGATTTTACCGTCGAAGTGGAGCGGTCACTCCGCGTCCTCGACGGTGCCATTGCCCTCTTCTGTGCCGTTGGCGGTGTGGAGCCGCAATCGGAAACGGTCTGGCGTCAGGCTGATAAATACGGAGTACCGCGGGTAGCCTACATCAACAAGATGGACCGCACCGGAGCCGATTTCGCTCAGACGCTCAAGACCATGAATGACCGCTTTGCCAGCCGCTGCGTGGCCATTACCATACCCGCCGGAGAGGGAGAACTGTTCAGCGGTATTATCGATCTGCTGACGATGAAGTTCCGTGTCTTTAATGAGGATTCTCAGGGAACCACCTACGACGATCTGGATGTGCCCCAGGATATGCTGGGTACGGCCAACGAATACCGGGAACAATTGCTGGAAGCGGTAGCCGAATACGATGATCACCTGCTGGAGGAATTTCTTCATGACCAGCCTCTGGACCCGAAGGAGGTCTTCCAGGCGGTGCGCAAGGCCACCGTCGATTCAAGCCTGGTGCCGGTGCTTTGCGGTTCTTCCTACAAGAACAAGGGCGTCCAGAAGCTGCTGGATACCGTGGTCGACTTCCTGCCTTCGCCTCTGGACAAACCTGCGGTAAGAGGTCGTGCCGTCGGGAAATCGGACAAGATCATATTGCGTAACCCGGATGATACGGAACCGTCGTCAGCTTTGGCATTTAAGATTATGACCGATCCTTATGTGGGTCGACTTACCTATATCCGAGTTTATTCCGGTATTATCAGGGCCGGTTCCTATCTGCTCAATACCGCCAACGGGAAAAAGGAACGCATCGCTCGTTTGTTGCGGATGCACTCTAATAAACGCACTGATATTAAGGAAGCCTATACCGGTGATATCGTGGCCGTCATCGGTCTGCGAGCCACAACTACTGGTGATACGCTGTGCGACCCCAAACACCCGATCATCCTGGAACGCATGTCTTTTCCGGAACCGGTAGTGGCTGTGGCAATCGAGCCCAAGACACAGGCTGATCAGGAGAAGCTGAGCGATGCCCTGACCAAGCTCTCCGAAGAGGATCCTACTTTCCAGGTCAAATACGACGCCGAGACCGCCCAAACCCTTATTCACGGTATGGGTGAACTGCACCTTGAGATCCTCATAGATCGCCTGTTGCGAGAATTCGGTGTTGGCGCTTCTGTCGGCCAACCGATGGTGGCTTATAAGGAAGCTATCACTACTGCCGTCGAGTGCGAGGGCCGGTTTATCCGCCAGACCGGTGGTAGAGGCCAATACGGGTTTGTCAAGTTACGCCTGCGGCCAACCGAAAACGGCGTTATTTTCCGCTTTGAAAATCGATTAACGGGGAATAATATTCCTCGTGAATTTGTGCCCGCTATCGAACGAGGTGTCAGGGAAGCTATGGACAACGGCGTACTGGCCGGTTATCCCATGATCGGGATACATTGCGAACTCTTTGACGGTAGTTACCACGAGGTTGACTCCAGTGACATGTCTTTCCGCGTGGCTGGCTCAATGGCGCTGCGGAACGGCGCCAAAAAGGCCGCACCTGTCCTGCTGGAACCCATCATGGATGTCGAAGTGGTAGTGCCGGAAACATACATGGGCGCCGTCGTCGGTGATCTGAATTCCCGCCGAGGCAAGATTAACGGAATGGTACCGCGTGATCACGTCACGGTGGTGGCCGTCACTATCCCCCTGTCGGAGATGTTTGGTTATGTCAACACGTTACGCAACATCTCCCAGGGACGGGCCGTTTTCACTATGCAGTTCGCTCGTTACCAGCCGGTGCCGAGCGAAGTCTCTAAGAAAATGTTGGATAATGTAAGGATATAGGTAGGGAGTTCTTCGTTATGGCGAAGGAGAAGTTTGAACGCACGAAGCCGCATGTGAATGTGGGCACGATCGGTCACGTTGATCATGGTAAGACGACGTTGACGGCGGCGATGACGATGGTACTTTCCCGCAAGACGGGCACGGCGATACGTGATTTTGATTCGATTGACAATGCCCCCGAGGAGCGTGAGCGGGGGATCACGATAGCGACGGCCCACGTGGAGTATGAGTCGGAGAAGCGTCACTATGCCCATGTGGATTGTCCCGGTCATGCTGATTATGTCAAGAACATGATCACGGGAGCGGCTCAGATGGATGGAGCGATTTTGGTGGTATCGGCGGCTGACGGCCCGATGCCTCAGACGCGCGAGCACATATTGCTGGCCCGCCAGGTGGGAGTGCCGTACATCTTGGTGTATTTGAACAAGGTGGACCAGGTTGATGATCCGGAGTTATTGGATTTGGTGGAGTTGGAGGTTCGAGATCTTTTGAATCAGTATCAATTTCCGGGTGATGATGTGCCGGTGATTCGTGGTTCGGCGTTGGAGGCGATGACGGCCGGTGCTGATGAGTCGAGGGTATTGGATGATGAGGCGTTCAAGTCGATCCACGAGTTGATGGATGCTTTGGACACGTACATACCGGAGCCGAAGCGAGAGACGGACAAGCCGTTTTTAATGCCGGTGGAGGATGTTTTCAGTATAACCGGTCGCGGCACGGTGGGGACGGGTCGTGTTGAGCGTGGCGTTATCAAGCGGGGAGATGAGGTTGAGATCGTAGGTTTTGGAGAGACGCGCAAGACGGTGGTGACGGGTGTGGAGATGTTCCGCAAGTTGCTGGATGACGCCCAGGCGGGCGACAACGTGGGTTTGTTGCTGCGCGGCGTGGAGAAGGATGAGTTGGAGCGTGGCATGGTGGTATCCGCGCCCGGTTCGGTTCAGCCGCACACGAAGTTCAAGGCCGAGGTATATATATTGACGAAGGAAGAGGGCGGTCGTCACACGCCGTTTTTTGCCGGATATCGTCCGCAGTTTTATTTTCGGACGACGGATGTGACGGGTATAGCCCAGTTGCCGGAGGGAGTGGAGATGGTGATGCCCGGTGACAATGTAGCGTTGACGATAGAATTGATCACGCCGATCGCGATGGAGAAGGAGTTGCGTTTTGCCATTCGCGAGGGTGGCCGCACCGTCGGCGCCGGCGTTATTGCTGAAATATTCGAGTAGGAAAGGTTATTGGCTGCTATGAATGTGCAGAAAATCCGGATTCGGCTCAAAGCTTACGACCACTTTGCGCTTGATCGATCTACCAAGGAGATTGCCCGCACGGTGATCCGAACTGGGGCGCGTATTGTCGGTCCGGTGCCGCTGCCCACCAAACGCACGGTCTATACCGTTTTGCGATCACCCCACGTTGACAAGAAGTCGCGGGAGCAGTTCGAGACCAGAATCCATAAACGTTTGATTGACATCTACGATTCCACCCCGCAGACTGTCGACGCACTGATGAAGCTGGATCTGCCGGCCGGAGTCGACGTGGAAATCAAGACCTGACAGGACGACTGGTAATGAAGGAAATACTAGGCAAGAAACTTGGAATGACCCGCATTTTCAGGGAGACCGGTGATGCCGTGCCGGTGACGGTGATTGAGGCCGGGCCCTGTCCGGTAGTGGCCAGGAAGACGGTTGACAAGCATGGCTATAATGCTTACCAGGTCGGTTTCGGCGAACGTCATAAAAATCGTGTCACCAAACCATTGGCCGGACAATTCACGGCTGGCGGGATCGAACCTACTCGGTACCTGAGGGAAGTCAGGTTTGACGGAGTTGAGTTGGAGGTGGGTGCTGTGGTTTCGGTTGATGTCTTCAAAGTAGGTGAGAAGGTCGATGTGACGGGTATTTCCCGAGGTCTGGGTTTCGCCGGTACCATGAAACGACATCATTTCTCCGGAGCCAACAAAACTCATGGCCAGTCCGACCGCTCGCGGGCACCGGGATCTATCGGGCAGTCGTCTTACCCCTCCCGGGTGTTCAAGGGGATGCGCATGTCGGGTCGGATGGGTAAAGATAAGGTAACAGTGGTGAATCTGGAGATTGTTCAGATTATTGAAAAGGAAAACTTGATGTTGGTCAGGGGAGCAATCCCCGGTCATAAAGGCTCACTCGTAAAAGTGCGCACGACGAATCGCGGCTAACAGGTGTTGGTTATGAAAATATCAGTATTCGATCAGGAAGGTCAGGAAGTAGACACGGTTGACCTGAAACCCGAAGTGTTCGCAGTGGAACCCAACGAAGCCGTGGTGCACCAGTATGTGGTAAACTATCTGGCCCGTCAGCGGCAGGGAAACGCCGACACCAAAACACGCCGTGAGAAGCGTGGCGGTGGTCGTAAACCATGGCGTCAGAAGGGAACCGGGCGGGCCCGGGCCGGTACTACCCGGTCTCCGCTGTGGCGCGGCGGCGGTGTCGTCTTCGGTCCCCACCCCAGAAAATATGGTTCACCTATGCCCCGGCGGATGAAGCGATTGGCTTTGCTGTCTATCCTTTCCGACAAGGCCCGTCGCGAGCGTATCAAGGTTCTTGACCGTATCGAGATGAACGAGTTTAAAACGCGACGGGTAGCTGAACTCTTGTCGCGATTGGATTTGACCGGCCGGAAGTGCATTTTCCTTGACGAAGGTCGCAATGATCACCTGGTTCTGTCGTGCCGCAATCTGCCGAAAGTGGAGTATTCTCGCGCGATCCTGGCCAACGGCTACGACCTTATCAACGCTGACTGGCTGGTGTTTACCAAAGCCGGTCTGGACAAGGTGCAGGAGGTGTTCGGATGAAAACTGATTCGCATAAAATCATCTGGTCCCATATTTCCACCGAACGATCCACCAGACTGCGGGAAACCAACAACGAATACGTTTTCGAGGTTGATCCTAACGCCAACAAGTACGTTATCAAGGAAGCTATTGAAGACGCTTTCAAGGTGAAGGTCGATTCGGTGCGGACAATGATTGCTCCCGGCAAAGTACGCCGCATGGGACGCAACGAAGGAAAAACGGCTACCAGGAAGAAGGCCGTGGTGAAATTGAAGAAAGGTGAGAGCATTACCGTTTTTGAAAACGTCTAAACGCTCGTGCGGGTGATTAACTATGGCTGTTAAGAAATTTCGTCCGGTAACACCATCACTGAGATTCAGGAAGGTGCCGACCTTTGAGGAGATTACCTCGACCGTGCCGGAAAAATCTTTGCTGGAACCGATTTCCAAAAGCGGTGGGCGTAACAACAAGGGCCGCATCACTGCTTATTGTCGCGGCGGCGGTCATAAGCGCCACTACAGGAGAGTTGATTTCAAGCGCAACAAACGCGATATCCCGGCCCGGGTAGCGTCGATTGAGTATGATCCCAATCGCTCGGCCCGCATCGCTTTGCTGCATTATGTGGATGGAGAGAAACGATACATTCTGGCCCCGGCAAATCTGAAAGTGAACGATCTGGTCGAGGCCGGTGAGAACGTCGACAACCGTATCGGCAACGCCATGCCGCTGGAAAAGATGCTGTTGGGTACTATCTGCCACAATATCGAGTTGCGCCCCGGGCGCGGCGGTCAGATGGCTCGGTCGGCCGGGTCTTTTGTACAGTTAATGGCCAAGGAAGGCGGCAAGGCCAACCTTAAATTACCGTCCGGTGAAGTCAGGAAAGTGCCGCTGCAGTGCTACGCTACTTTTGGCCAGGTGTCAAACATTGATCACAAGAACGTGATATGGGGCAAAGCCGGAGCCTCGCGGTGGCGGGGACGGCGACCGTCCGTACGTGGTGTTGTCATGAACCCCGTCGACCACCCCATGGGTGGTGGTGAAGGTCGCAGTTCCGGTGGTCGACACCCTTGCACGCCCTGGGGAAAACCGACCAAGGGTTTCAAGACTCGGCGCAAACGTAAATCAACCGATCATCTGGTACAGGATCGGAGAACCAAGATCTAATGATGGAGCGAATGAGATGCCTCGTTCAGTGAAAAAAGGCCCCTACGTGGAAGCCAAATTGCAGAAGAAGATCGATGCCCTCAACGATTCCGGCGAGAGAAAGGTCATCAAGACCTGGTCCCGGCGGTCGATGATAATACCGGAATTTGTCGGTCATACGATGGCGGTCCACAATGGCAACAAGTTCATTCCCATCTATATTACGGAGAATATGGTCGGCCACAAATTGGGCGAATTCGCCCCCACCCGTACTTTCCGGGGCCACAGCGGGAGACTGGCCGAACGGGCTTCGGCGGTGAAAGGCTAAGGTGACGGTATGCTGGTGAAAGCAACCGCAAGACTCAGGTATGTCAGTATTCCACCGCGCAAGATGCGGCTGGTGGCCGGTATGGTGAAGGATCTGCCGGTGGAGAAAGCACTCAGCATCCTGAACTTCACACCCCGGCTGGCTGCTTTGCATATTGCCAAGACGGTCAAGTCGGCTGCGGCCAATGCCCTGTCGCTTGAGGGTACCGATCGTTTGAAACCGGAGAGTCTGCAGATCAGGAAGATTACGGTAGATGCTGCTCCCACTGCCAAGCGAATCCGTTTTCAGTCAATGGGGCGGGCTTTCCGTTACCGCAAACGTTTCTGTCACCTGACGGTTGAAGTAGCCGGAGAAACGGAAGACACTAAAGCCGAACGAACGGCTGCACAAAAAGACCGGGAGAAACAAGAGACATCAAGCGGGAAAACCGGTAAGACCAGGTCCAGGAGCAAAACGAAGACCAGTACCCGGTCAAAAATTACGCCCCCGTCAAAAGCCGGGGCGGCTACGAAGAAAACAACTGCCTCTCGTAAGACTACCACAAAACGTACCCAGAAAGCCGGGGACAGGTAGAGTGAGCTGGGAATTCTGGTACTGTTGAAATAAGGAGATAAGTTTGGGACAGAAGACAAATCCGATAGGGTTGCGCCTGGGAGTGAACAAAACCTGGAGTAGCAGGTGGTACGCTTCCGGTCGGCGTTTCTCTAAGCTTCTGTATGAGGACCTGATGATCAAACGCTATATCGGCCATCGTCTCGATAACGCCGGAGTAGCTTCAATCATCATATCGCGTGATGCCAAAAAGGTGACAATAGACATCAACACCTCGCGTCCCGGTATCGTTATCGGTCGCAAGGGTGCTGAGGTCGATCGGTTACGCGGGGAATTGCAGATGCTGACCAACAAGGATATTATGCTTAATATCGTCGAGGTCAGAAAACCGGAATTGTCTGCCAAGCTCGTTGCTGATTCGATAGCACGCCAGCTCGAGGGTCGAGTGGCATTCCGACGGGCCATGAAGAAATCACTGGCGGCCACCATGAGAATGGGTGCCGTAGGTATCAAGATACAGTGCGGCGGCAGGCTGGGTGGCGCCGAAATCGCCCGCTCGGAGAAATACCGTGATGGACGGGTACCGCTGCATACCCTTAGGGCAAATATCGATTACGCCACCTCCACGGCACACACCACCCACGGGACTATCGGTGTTAAGGTGTGGATATGCCGCGGAGAGATTCTCGAGGCTGGTCGCTATGACACCGACGATGTCGAGAGACGCCCGGAAAAAGCTGATGTTCCTGAGATTGGCGGACGCCGCCGACCCAAGGACGGTGACGACCGACCACGCCGCCGACCTCGGGGTCGTATCCGTCGTGGTGGTCGTCACAGTGGACCGCCGCCCAAAGGCCGTCGCCCGGAGGCGTCATTGCCGTCTAAGGAAGCCGACCCGTCGACCGCAGGCGGTGCTGCCGAACAAACGAAACCCAATCCGCCCAAAACGCCGGATTCAACGGAGAAGTCCTGAGCCGGACGGATGGAGAGATAGACCATGTTGATGCCCAAGAAAACGAAGTTTCGCAAAGCCCAGCGGGGACGTATGAGAGGCAAGGCCAAGGGTGGGTCGGCAGTTAATTTTGGTGAGTTCGGTCTGAAGGCGATGGAGCCTTGCTGGCTGACCAACCGGCAGATTGAGGCCGCTCGTATTGCCATGACCAGGTACATCAAGCGTGGCGGCAAAATCTGGATCCGGATTTTCCCGGACAAGCCGGTCACCAAGAAACCCGCCGAGACACGCATGGGTAAGGGCAAAGGCGCTCCCGAATACTGGGTGGCCGTGGTCAAACCGGGTCGCATCTTGTTTGAAATCGAAGGCGTCTCGATAACACTGGCCCGCGAAGCGTTGCGACTGGCCGCCAACAAGCTGCCGGTAAAAGCCAGGTTCGTGACACGTTCAGAGACGGAAGGAGTTTAAGGGTGCTGAAGGTTCAGGCGTTACGGGAAATGACGCGCGGGGAACTGGTGCAAAAACGCACGGAACTGTTTGAAGAGCAGTTCAACCTGCGTATGCGCAGGTCCCTTAAGTCGCTGGATAACCCTCTCCGGTTGCGACAGATACGCCGTGAAATCGCCAAAATTAAAACAATACTGAGGGAAGACGAAATCGGATTCCGCAAGCTCGCTGACACTTCGATTTCCATCCTGCCCCAGGCTGAAAAGAAACTGCCGGACATGTCCGAGCAGGAGAATGACTGATGACTGAAGAAACCACTAAGCGAAATCGACGAAAGGTGCGTCTTGGCACTGTGGTGTCGGCGAAGATGGACAAGAGTATTGTGGTGCGGATTGATCGCACTATGCGACACCCCCTGTACTTGAAAACTTTCCGCACCTTCTCGAAGTTATATGCCCATGATGAGAATAATGATGCCAACCGGGGTGACGTGGTGCGGGTAATGGAGACGCGACCCCTGTCGGTAAAGAAACGCTGGCGGCTACTGGAGATAGTGGAGAAGGCCAGATAATTGCCGTAGCAGCGGTCTCGAACTGTGTAAGGGTGATGAGCAAATGATTCAGGAATATACGGTTCTATCGGTTGCCGACAACTCCGGAGCCAAGAAAGCGATGTGCTTCCGAATTCTGGGCGGCCGCAAAAAATACGCCTCAATCGGTGACATTATTGTTGTCACCGTGAAGGAAGCCATACCTGGCGGCGCCGTTAAGAAATCCGAGGTTTGTAAGGCGGTCGTTGTCCGGACGGCGTCGCAGATACGTCGGCGTGACGGATCCTGCATCCGCTTTTCCGATAATGCCGCTGTCATTATCAATGACCAGCGGGAACCGCGAGGAACCCGTATTTTCGGTCCCGTAGCGCGTGAGTTGCGTGAAAAACAGTTTATGAAAATTATTTCCCTGGCCCCTGAGGTTTTGTGAAAGTGAGTTGCCCGATATGCAAATAAAAAAAGGTGATACCGTCTATATTCGCGCCGGTTCGTACCGTGGGAAAACCGGCCGGGTGCTGCACGCCAATCCCAGCAAGGAAAGGGTTGTGGTGGAGGGCATCAATATGAAAAAGCGTCACCAGCGACCGACCCAGAAGAACCCTAAAGGCGGCATTCTGACTATCGAGTCCTCCGTGCATATCAGCAATGTCGCTCTCTACTCGTCAACACTGGGAGGTCCGACCCGCGTGACCATGCGCGGCATTGACGAAGGTGATGGTCGAATCAGAAAGGTTCGAATCTGCCGCAAGACCGGTGAACAGATATAGGACAGACTATAATGGCAAGGCTGAAAGATAAATACCAAAACGAGATAGTACCCAGATTGATGAAGGACGGCAGCTACTCATCGGTTATGCAGGTACCCCGGTTGCGCAAGATCACGGTCAATATCGGCGTCGGTGAGGCGGTGCAAAATGCCAAGGCACTGGAAGCGGCGGTGGCTGACCTGACCTCTATCACCGGACGCAAACCGATCGTAACCCGGGCCAAAAAGAGTATCTCCAATTTCAAGTTGCGCCAGGGAGTCTCCATCGGATGTGCCGTTACCCTGCGCAAGGATGTTATGTACGAGTTCATCGATCGGCTCATCAACGTTGCCATCCCCCGCATCCGTGATTTCCGGGGGATTAATCCCAAATCGTTTGACGGCCATGGCAATTTTAATCTCGGTTTGCGGGAGCAACTGATCTTCCCGGAAATAGACTATGACAAGATTGACAAAATACGCGGGATGAACATCTCCATCACAACTACCGCCAACACCGATGAAGAAGCGCATCGTCTGCTGACGGAAATGGGGATGCCTTTTAGGAAATAGGAAACTGATGGCAAAAAAATGTCTTATAGTGAAGCAGGCGCGCAAGCCGAAGTTCAAGGTGCGGTCATACAGCCGTTGTCCACGGTGCGGCCGCCCGCGATCGTATATTCGTCGTTTCGGATTGTGCCGTATATGCTTCAGGCAACTGGCACTGGCCGGCGAGATTCCCGGCGTGGTGAAAGCAAGCTGGTAAAACAGCACACAGAACAGGAGAGTTGGAGCCTTAGCTTATGAGTATGACCGACCCGGTGGCTGATTTGCTGACGAGGATTCGTAACGCAGCCAAAGCCAGAAAGAATGCGGTTGACATTCCCGCCTCCAATCTGAAGCGAGAGATTGTACGTATTCTGATGGAGCAGAAATTTCTTAAAGACGTGGTGGAACTTCCCGACCGGAAACAGGGTATTCTGCGCGTGTACATCAATTACAACCGCGAGGATAATCCAATCTTAAACGGGATAAACCGAATATCACGCCCCGGTCTGCGCCGCTATGCCGATGCCGACCAGGTACGCCGGTCAACATTTAATAACCTCGGCCTGACTGTGATTTCCACCTCCGCCGGTGTGATGACAAATTTTGACGCCGCCAAAAAAGGCGTTGGTGGCGAGATTCTCCTGAAGTGTTGGTAAGGAAAGGACCCGAGCATGTCCCGAGTGGGAAAGAAACCGATACCGATTCCTGATAAAATCAAGGTTGACCTTGACGATCGCCGGGTGACGGTGACCGGGCCCAAAGGCTCGCTGACCAGACCGATTCCACCCGATATGAAGGTGGCAATCGAAGACAACACCGTGATCGTAACGCGGCCGTCCGAAATGAAGAGGCATCGCGCTCTGCACGGGCTGACTCGGGCGCTCATCAACAACATGGTGGTGGGCGTTACCGATGGTTTCACCCGAGAACTGAAGATAATTGGTGTTGGTTATCGGGCTGAGATGAAGGCTAAAAACCTCGAGTTGCATCTGGGCTATTCGCATCCGATTGTCCTGTCGCCGCCGGATGAGATTACCCTGAATGTAGTTCCCAAGGAAAACAAAATAGAAGTATCGGGAATAGACAAGGAACTGGTTGGTCTGGTGGCCGCCAAGATACGTTCTTTCCGCAAACCGGAGCCATACAAAGGCAAAGGCATCCGATATACCGATGAACACGTGCGCCAGAAGGCCGGCAAGACGGCTAGTGCCTAATATGGTGGTATGACAAATGTCTAATAGAAACATAGAAAAAAACAAACGAGCCCTCCGTCGCCGCCGCCGTGTTCGCGGGACAATCAGTGGATCACAGGAACGCCCCCGGATGACGGTAGCCAAGTCGCTCAAAAACATCTTCGTGCAGGTCATCGATGACGAAAAGAAGGTTACTCTGGCCGCGGCTGCCTCCAACTCCGGGAACGTAAAATCGGAATTGAAAGAGGGTATGACCAAGACGGAGATCGCTTTCAAAGTAGGTGAGATTGCCGCTCAGCAGGCCAAAGAGCAAGGCATCGAAACGATCGTTTTCGACCGCAACCGGTTTCGCTATCATGGACGAATCAAGGCCGTTGCCGAAGGCGCTCGAAAGAGCGGTTTGAAGTTCTGAGGATATATCAGCGTTTGAGATAGATGAGGTAAAATTTGGCAAGATTCGAAATGAACAGCCTCGAGTTTGAGGAGAAGGTAATTAACGTCAACCGTGTGGCCAAAGTGGTCAAGGGCGGACGTCGTTTCAGCTTCACTGCACTGGTTACCGTAGGCGACAAGAAGGGCCGGGTCGGTATCGGCCACGGTAAGGCATCAGAGGTCGCCGACGCCATCCGCAAGGGTACCGAAGCGGCCCGGCGCTCGATGACCAACGTCAGTCTGATCAAGGGTACTATCCCGCATCGCATTGACGGTCGGTTCATGGCTACCACGGTGGTGATGCGTCCGGCCTCGCCGGGTACCGGAGTAATTGCCGGTGGCGCGGTACGGTCGATTCTGGAATCGGCCGGTGTCCAGGATATCCTGGCCAAAGTCCTGGGCAGTCGCAATCCCGCTAATGTGGTCAACGCGACCATGGACGGGCTTAAACGACTGCGCACTCGCCAGCAAGAGTTACAGGCTCGAGACGAGGGGCAGTAGTACCTGCAAGGAGATGGTGACATGGCCCGCATAAAAGTGACGCAAATTCGCAGCACTATAGACAGAAAAGAACCGCAGAAACGGACCATCCGGGCACTGGGGCTGGGTAAGCTGCACCGGACTGTCGTTCACAACGACACGCCCCAGATTCGCGGTATGATTCGTGCGGTCACCCATTTGATTAAAGTGGAAGAAATCGAGTAAAAAAATGTCAGAGAAAGCACTCCAACTGCATACGCTGCGCCCGGCTGAAGGATCGCGACGCGAACGCCGGCGCGTGGGTCGCGGAACGGGCAGCGGACTAGGCAAAACTTCCGGGCGCGGCCACAAAGGTGCCGGCCAGCGCAGCGGACACCGTCGAGATCCGGGCCGTGAGGGCGGTCAGATGCCATTGCATCGGCGTTTGCCGAAACACGGTTTTACCAATATCTTCAAGAAGCAGTGGCAGATCGTCAATGTTGGTGATCTTGGTCGGTGTCAGCCCGGTGATGTGACCGGCGAAACGCTTCGGGCGGCCGGCCTAGTTAAGAAACCTGACGTACCGATAAAGATCCTGGGCAACGGGGATCTGAAACAGGCCTACACCGTTAAGGTTGCTGCCTTTTCCAAAGCCGCTCAGGAGAAGATAGAAGCGGCCGGAGGAAAAGCTGAGGTGGTTCATTGTTAGAAACATTTCGTTCCATCTTAAGAGTTGAAGAACTGCGAAGACGGATTCTCTTTACGCTGGCACTGTTGATTGTATACCGGATTGGCGGCCATATCCCCACCCCCGGTGTCGATGGATCGATTCTGGCTTCGGCGCTGGGGGCGAACACGCTTTTTGGAATGTTTGACCTCTTCGTCGGGGGAGCTTTCGCCAAAGCCGCCATCTTTGCGCTCGGCATCATGCCATACATTTCCGCCTCGATCATGTTTCAGCTCCTGGGAGCGGTGATACCGTACCTGCAGCGGTTACAGCGTGAGGGAGAAGAAGGCCGGCGCAAGATCACTCAGTATACACGCTACCTGACAGTACTGATCGCTGCTCTGCAGGCCTGGGGCACGGCCGGTTATCTTACCACGGTTAAGAGTTCGGCCGGTCTGTCGGCAGTTCACATGGATACCGCCGGGTTTATCCCGCTGACCATCCTCACGTTCACCTGCGGCACGATCTTTATCATGTGGCTGGGTGAGCAGATCACGGAGCGTGGTATCGGTAACGGTATATCTTTGATCATCTTTATTGGTATCATCGCCCGCTTCCCCGAGGGTGTTGTTCAGGAGGTGCTGCTGGTCTGGCACGGCAGCCGTGGCCTGGTGGTGGAGGTGGTCATAGTGGCCATGATGCTTCTCGTCATTGCCGCCGTTATCCTTGTTACACGTGCCCAGCGACGGATTCCGGTTCAATACCCGCGCAAGGTTATCGGTCGCCGGGTGTTCGGTGGCGCCACTACTCACCTGCCGCTGTCGGTCAATTCCGCCGGCGTCATTCCGATTATCTTCGCGCAGTCGATCATGTTTCTGCCTTCCACGGCCGCCCAGTTATTTCCCACTACGGACTGGGTCCAGAATCTGGTGGCCGTCTGGCTGGCTCCGGGAGGACTCTGGTACTCAATCATCTACGGACTTATAATTGTGTTCTTCGCCTACTTCTATACGGCTATTGTTTTTAATCCCATGGAAATTGCCAATAATATGCGTAAGAACGGCGGCTATATACCAGGTATTCGACCAGGTAAAAATACATCGCAGTACATTGAGAGGATTCTCACTCGCATCACGTTGCCGGGAGCGATCTTCTTCGCCTGCATCGCCATCCTCCCCTGGGTGCTGATAGGACAGTTTAATGTCGGATTTTTCTTTGGCGGTACCGGCCTGTTGATCGTGGTGGGTGTGGCTTTGGATACGTTGCAACAGATTGAATCACACCTGCTGATGCGGCACTACGACGGTTTTATGAAGAAAGGCAAGATTCGAGGGAGATCGATGTGAAGAATAACCTGGTTTTCCTGGGCCCTCCCGGTTCCGGCAAAGGCACTCAAGCCGTAAAACTGGCTGAAAAACTCACCGTTGCTCACGTATCTACCGGTGATGTTCTCCGTAACGCTGTTAAGGAAGGCACGCCGCTGGGCAAGGAAGCCGAGACCTATATGAAAAAGGGTGAGTTGGTGCCGGACCATCTGCTGGTAGGACTTATTGAGACCATGATAACCGACGGCAAGCTCAAGGACGGATTCATACTCGACGGATTTCCACGAACCGTCCCGCAGGCGGAAAGCCTTAAAGAAATGTTTGGCCGCAACCAGGTACCGTTGCAGGCTGCTGTTCTGTTTCAGGTTTCCGACTCTGAAGTGATCCGGCGATTGTCGGGTCGCTGGTTCTGTCCCCAGTGCCAGGCGACCTACAATTATCCGGCCCGGGTGCCTGAAAAAGAAGGCGTATGCGATCAGGACGGAGCGGCTCTGCAGCGTCGTCCGGACGATGAGGAAGCGGTGGTGCGCAATCGACTGGAAGTTTACAGGAAACAGACCCGTCCGATAGAGGACTTCTATCGGCGGGAATCGGTGCTTGCTGAGATTAAAGCCGAAGGATCACCGGACGAGGTGTTTGAGGCTTTGGTCCGGGAAGTCGGGTGAGGTACGAGAGATTGGCGATACCGCTTAAAACAAAGGAAGAAATCGAGATTATGCGTCGTGCCGGCAGGATTGTGGCCCGAACTCTCCAGATGGTGGGCGAAAATATCCGACCCGGTATGACAACCGGTGAACTCGACCGGCTGATTGAGGATTTCATTCGCTCTCAGGGTGCCCAACCGGCTTTCAAAGGTTACCGAGGGTTTCCGGCTGCAGCCTGTATCTCAGTTGACTCCGAGGTGGTGCACGGCATACCCGGTGATCGGGCGATTATGGAAGGTGATATCGTCTCGGTCGATACCGGTTCCCTTCTCGACGGTTTCTACGGGGATTCGGCTCGAACTTATGCCATTGGTGAGGTGTCACCGGATAAAGCCCGCCTGATGGAAGTGACCATGAATTCATTAATGGCGGGTATTGACAATGCCCGAAAAGGCTGTAAATTGGGCGGCGTATCTGCGGCCGTGCAGAAAACGGCAGAGGCCGAAGGCTATGGAGTCGTTCGTGAACTTGTCGGCCATGGTATCGGCCGCAACATGCATGAAGAACCGCAGGTGCCCAATTTCGGACCTGAGGATGCCGGACCGGTTCTAAAGACAGGTATGGTGCTGGCGATTGAACCGATGATCAATATGGGCACTTACCGGGTAAAAACGCTCTCCGACGGCTGGACGGTAGTAACCGCAGATGGTCAACCGTCAGCCCATTTTGAACACACCGTGGCTGTTGGTGAAAACGGCACGGAGATTCTGACGGTAGTATAGAAAGCATTATGACCAAAGAAGAGACAGTCCAGGTCGAAGGTAAAGTTATCGAGACGTTGCCCAATGCCATGTTTAGGGTGGAGTTGGACAATGGACATGTAGTGCTGGCCCACATCTCCGGGAAGATGAGGATGCACTTTATCAAGATCCTTCCCGGTGACCGGGTGACTATGGAACTGTCACCTTACGATTTGACCCGCGGACGTATAACTTATCGCTATAAGGGATGAACATCTTGATCGGGAGCCTGGGTTGCCATGAAAGTGAAATCTGCTATAAAAAAGCGCTGTGAGTATTGCAAAATTGTCAAGCGCCGGGGTGTTTTGAGAGTAATCTGTTCCCGCAGCCCCAGCCACAAGCAGCGTCAAGGGTAGTACGACAATTATTGATGACCAGTTGTTGAGGAGATAGAATTGGCACGAATATCTGGAGTTGACCTGCCCAAGGAGAAAAGGATCGAAATTGGCCTTAGATATATCTTTGGCATCGGACCTACGGTGGCAGCGGAAATACTCAAGAAGACCGGTATTAATCCGGATACCCGGGTACGCACCCTCTCTGACGAGGATGTAACCAAGCTGAGGCATGTGATCGAAAACGACTACAATGTCGAAGGTGGCCTGCGCGGAGAGATCTCTATGAATATCAAGCGACTGGTCGACATCGGCTGTTACCGTGGCCTTCGCCACCGTCGCGGCCTGCCGGTACACGGTCAGCGTACGAAAACCAATGCTCGTACCCGCAAAGGTCCGCGACGCGCTATCGGTGGCTTGAAACGCAAACCGTTGGCGAAAAAGTAGCTAACTATCTGTTCATTATGAGGAGTGAAAGTGGCAGATCCTAAGAAAAAAGGACGCACCAAAAGAAAAACCGGTCGGGTAGAGGCCAGTGGTATCGTCCACGTTAAGGCGACTTTCAACAACACCATTGTGACTATAACCGACGCGGCCGGGAAAACGATATCCTGGGGTTCCGCCGGCAAGGTGGGATTCAAAGGCTCAAAAAAGTCAACGCCCTTTGCAGCCCAGTTGGCCGCCTCCGAGGCTGCCAAGGAGGCTATGGGCCTGGGTCTGCGAAAGGTAGAAGTCTGGGTTAGAGGTCCCGGCTCCGGGCGGGAAGCGGCTATCCGATCGCTGTCGGCAGCCGGCCTGGAAATCGCCATCATCAAAGATGTCACCCCGATCCCACATAATGGTTGTCGGCCGCCCAAGCGACGGCGGGTGTGATGGATTATGGGAATCAGGTGGTGTCAACGTTCGACAATGAGGAGTATTGATGGCTCGCTATCGTGACTCTAATTGCAAATTATGCCGTCGGGAAGGTGAAAAGCTGTTTCTGAAAGGCACCCGCTGTATGAGTGACAAATGTGCGGTGGAAAGACGGCAGTATGCTCCCGGACAGCACGGACAGCGTATGCGCCGCAAGATATCGCCCTACGGTATTCAGTTGAGGGAAAAGCAGAAAGTGAAACGTGCCTACGGACTATTGGAGAGGCAGTTCCGCAACTATTTCAGGAAGGCTGATCGCGGGAGCGGTGTGACCGGAGAGATCCTGCTGCAGCTTTTGGAGACGCGGCTGGATAACATGGTTTACCGCCTGGGTTTTGCGTCATCACGCAAGGCTGCCCGACAACTGGTCCGTCATCGACATATAACCGTCAACGAGCATATAGTGAATATTCCCTCGTTTCAGGTTAAACCAAATCAGGTTATCCGGGTCAAGGAGAAATCCAAGAACCTGGAAATGATACATGCTGCTCTCAAGGAGGTCGGACGCGGCGATGAATATCCGTGGATACGATTGAACAAGGCCGCACTGGAAGGCGAACTGCTGGAAATTCCCAAGCGGATCGATATTCCATTACCGGCCAACGAGCAGTTAATAGTGGAGCTGTATTCCAAGTAAGCAATTGACCTACTGGGAGGTTTTGCATCAGATGAAGTGGAAACCACTCACCATGCCCAAGGAGGTCGTTAACGACCTGTCCTCGGCCACTGAGAATTACTCGCGTTTTACCATTGAACCGCTGGAACGCGGCTACGGCACGACTCTCGGCAACTGCCTGCGACGGGTTCTGCTTTCGTCGATTCAGGGGGGCGCGATTGTATCAATGCGCATCACCGGTTGCCTGCACGAATTTTCCACCATCAAGGGTGTCTACGAAGATGTTACTGACCTGGTTTTGAATGTCAAAGGCATTCGTGTCAGGATGCATGCCGACGACATGCGTACCATCACCTTGAAGGCGTCCGGAAAAGGCAAACTGACGGCCGGTATGCTGCAGGGAGACACGGAAGTAGAAATACTCAACCCTGATCATCACATCTGCGAATTGACCGATGATATCGACTTTGAAATGGAACTCGACGTTGATTCGGGCCGCGGCTATAACGTTGCCGAGGGCAACAAGCGGCCCGATACACCGGCCGGGACGATTTTCATCGACTCCCTTTTCTCACCGGTTACCCGGGTATCTTATCATGTCGAAAATACCCGCGTGGGACAAAGAACCGACTATGACCGGCTCATTACTGAGATCACTACCGACGGCTCCATTACACCCGAAGATGCCCTCAGCTATGCCGCCAAGCTGGTCAAAGATCACCTGCAGTTGTTCATTCATATGGATGAGGAAGTCCTGATCAAGGAAGAGCCCGAAGAGGACGAAGAGACGGTCCGCGTTCGTAATCTTCTGAGAACCCGCGTCGACGAATTGGAGCTGTCCGTGCGTTCATCGAACTGCCTGCGGGCCGCCAATATCCAGACGCTGCAGGACCTCGTCACCAAGACGGAAGCGGAAATGCTCAAATACCGCAATTTCGGACGCAAGTCACTCAACGAAATCAGCTCCATCCTGGAAGAGTTGAATCTTTCACTGGGAATGGAGATATCCAAGTTCACGGAACCGCAATCAAGTTAGGCCGCCGCGAGTAACACATGGGACATCGGGACAAAGTCAACAAACTGGGACGTACCAAGTCACACCGGGAAGCAATGCTGGCCAATATGGCTATGTCGCTGTTTAGCCACCGAGTGATCAAGACTACCGACGCCAAAGCCAAGGCGCTTAAACCACTGGTGGATCGCATTATCTCTACTGCCAAAAAGGACACTCTGGCAGCTAAACGGCAGGTGGCGCGCACAATTCACCAGAAATCGGTTTTCAAGAAGCTCTTTGGCGAAATAGTGCCGCACTTTACCGACCGGGAGTCAGGCTTCACACGTATTGTCAAGCTGGGTGTTCGCCGTGGCGATGGCGCCCCCATTTCGGTGGTGGAGTTGCTTACTCCCAAACCGGAAGCTGACAAGGACAAAAAGGGTAAAAAAGGCAAAAAGGACAAGAAGGCCGCTGCCGCAAAGTAAGACGCCCTGTCTCTTCACGCGGAACTTTTGATCGGTTTTCTTGTGGCACCGGATCGGGGGCTTGTGCTCACCGGACATCCTTAAGCTTTTTTCGGGAAGTAGTTGTCGGAAGGATACGTTCGACTCTACCCGGGATAACGGGGAAAGCTCCTCTTATTTAACAGTCAACTTCCGGGACAACTTTTGTACACCACTCATCGTGTGGTTTTTCTTTGCTCGGAAGACTTCAAAACAGCAGAGGTTTTGACCTGCAACTCCGCGTAGCGGGTGCCGAGGGCACATTTATTGCATCCGCCGGTGGCATCGCCACTTTTATTGGCATCACCAGTGACAAGTCAGTGGCAAGCCACCTTTTACGCGCGGTCAGGAATCCTTTCCTGACCGCACCAAATGTAACCGTCACGAAAGGATTCGTGACGGCGCAAGAAAAACGGGGTGATTGTCCTGCTGCTACAGGGTTTTGACCTGCAAGACCTGGCAGGTCTGTTTAAGACCCCCCCCGCGATGCCGACTGCAGAAGTCAACATGACCTGAGCTGCCGTTGCCTGAAGGGCTTTATTTACTACTTGCCAATGTTCGCGGCGCCAACTACTATATAACAACCTGAATGAACCTGAATGAACTTTGAAAAAAACCAACTTATCAAGAGAGTGATATGAAATGACTGAAGGAACAGCGAAGAAAGGGATGTCCAAAGGCTGCCTGGTTGCCCTGATTGTGGTGGCCGCAGTGCTGCTGGTGGTGATAATCGGGGGTGTAGTCATCTACCTGGAGAAGGACTCGTTGACCCGCCAGGGCGCTTCCACTCTGGTTACGGATATCAAGGACAAGGTTAATCAGAATCCGGCACCCGGTGTCGACACAGTTCGGTTCAATGCAGTGGCCGACGGTTTTGTTGCCAAACTTGATGAATCGGAAATCAAAGTCGAGGAGATTCTTCCCTTCTTGCAGTCAACGCAGGCGATGGCGGCTGACAGAACGCTGGATTCGCTGGAGTCGGAGCAGTTGTTACAGTCGATGATTGATTTCTTCCCGGAACTCGAGCAGTTGCTACCGCCACCCGTGATCGAGGATACCACTTTGACCGAGGATTCACTGGTTACTGAATAGACGCCGTCGGCTCCCGGTCTTTATGGCCAACTGACAGGGCCAAAAACGAAGGAAAACATGGTAATCGCGGCGCCGATCATCATGGCCTATCTGTTGGGGAGTATTCCCTTCGGTTTTCTCGTGAGTCGTGCGTTCGGTGTCGGAGACATCCGGCAGCACGGCTCCGGAAATATTGGTGCTACCAACGTCTGGCGTGTGATTGGTCCCCGGGCGGCCGCGTGGACCTACGTCGGCGACATCGGCAAGGGCGCGGCGGCGGTGCTGCTGGCACGATACTGGTTAGGCGCGTTTGATGTGACGCCTGGTATTGTCGATCCGCTGCTGGTGGCAACGGCCCTGGCGGCCGTGACAGGACACATGTTTCCGGTTTACCTCCGTTTCCGGGGAGGCAAAGGAGTCAGCACCGCTCTGGGGGGGGTGATGGTGTTGCTGCCTTTGGAATCTCTGGCAGGGTTACTTGTGTTTGTTCTGGTGGTAGCGTTCAGTCGGTACATATCGCTGGGTTCGATGGCCGGTGCGGTCAGTCTGGGAGTGGTCGTAGTCACCGAAAAGTACCTGCTGCAGCGTGATATTGCGGTGATTTATGTCGGTCTGGCTGCGGTTCTGGCGGTGTTGATAGTGCTGACTCATCGCCACAACATCGGCCGTCTTCTGTCGGGCACGGAAAACAAGTTCTCGCTGTCGTCCGGATCGGGTAAGGATCAGTCTGATGTCTGAAAAGATAGCTATACTCGGCGCCGGTTCATGGGGCATGGCGATAGCGCGCCTATTGGCCGGCAATGGCCTGGCTGCCACCTTGTGGGAATTTGATCCGCAGGATTTTGAGATACTGTGCTCCCGTCGCGGCCATCCGGACAAGCTGCCTGGTATCATCTTGCCGGAGTCGGTAAGCATAACCAACGATCCTGATGATGCCGTCAGTGACAGCAGCCTGATAGTGCTGGCGATTCCTTCCCAGGCATTGCGCTCAGCACTGGTGCGGCTGCGCGGCCGACTCGATCATACCGCAGGTCTGGTCAACCTGGCCAAGGGAATCGAAACCACCACGCTGAGTCGTATGTCGGAAGTAATTACCGAAGAACTGGGCCTGTCGATAGAGAACATAGTCACGCTGTCGGGTCCGTCGCACGCCGAGGAGGTTGCGAAGGATATGCCCACCGCTGTGGTGGCGGCCGGTGGCGGGCAGCTTGTCGCCCGGGTTCAGGAATTGTTCAGCAATCGCTTCTTCCGGGTGTACCAGAGCGACGATCTGATCGGTGTTGAGTTGGGCGGTTCACTGAAGAACATAATCGCAATTGCAGCCGGGATTGCCGATGGGCTCGGTTTGGGAGACAACACCCGGGGCGCTATTATCACGCGGGGCCTGGCTGAGATCACCCGGCTGGGGGTGGCGCTGGGTGCACGCGCCGAGACTTTTGCCGGTTTGTCGGGTATTGGCGATCTGGTAACTACCTGTACCTCGCGGCACAGTCGCAACCGCTTTGTCGGGGATAAAATCGGCCAGGGGCAGAAACTGAGCGAAATCCTGGCCGCTATGCACATGGTGGCCGAAGGAGTGGAAACAACCCGGTCCGGGTATGAGTTGGCGACGGCTTACAGCGTTGAGATGCCGATTACGCGGGAGGTATACGCGGTACTGTTTGAGGAGAAATCTCCCCGGACGGCGGTGGACGACCTTATGGGTCGGGAATTGAAGGCAGAAATATGGCGGTGAACATAGATGGGAGAAACAACAAAATGAAGAAAGCCGGTGTTGCAACCAGGCGGTACTATTCTATCAGCGAGGTGTCACGTATGACCGGCCTTCAGGCATACGTACTGCGATACTGGGAGAAGGAATTTCCTCTCCTGAAACCGCGCAAAAACCGGGGTGGGAATCGCGCTTATACCGACAAGGACATCGAACTGATTAACCGCATCAAGCACCTGCGCACCAAAGAGAAATTGACGATTGCCGGAGCGCGAACCAAATTGATGATGAAACGCGGCAGTGAGCAGAAGACCGCTCTGCGAACCTCGGCACGTGCCGAAACTCTCATCGGCCAGATCAGAAAAGAGGTACAGGATCTGCTCGGCTTTTTCTCTTGAGTTATGGCGTTTCTTTGGTAAATTGAGGGTGACACCGCCTTCAACAAGGTGTTTTCGAGTCGGAGCGTGGCGCAGTATGGTTAGCGCACTCGCTTGGGGTGCGAGAGGTCGGCCGTTCAAATCGGCTCGCTCCGACCATTTTCCGAATCCCGGTGCAGTTCCATCCATCGCTGCGTTACCCGGTAACTTTTTCGACCGCCGAACGGTATGGGCAATCTGAATCGACTCTCCTGCTTAGTGCTGGTGCCGGCATACAATGCCGCAGACCATTTGCCGGAACTGATCGCCCGGATCAGGAAGTATGTGTGTGACGACAACCTGCTGGTTATAGATGACGGCAGCACCGATGACACCGTGACGGTTCTTAAAACCCAGGGCGTCAATTACATCTCTTATCCTCAGAATCGTGGCAAGGGGAGCGCCCTTATGACCGGTTTTCGTTATGCTGTCGACGGCGGCTTCCGTTCGGTTCTCACCCTGGATGCCGATCTGCAACATCTACCGGAGGAAATCCCCCGCTTCTATGCTTTAGACAACGGTCATCGGCTGCTGCTGGGTGTTCGCCGTATCTCATTGGATGATATGCCGTTAGGTCGATGGTTGTCCAACAGTATGACATCTCTTATCGTCTCGGTGTTTTCCAATCAACCCATCCGCGACAGCCAATCTGGTTTCCGTTTGATTCCCATCGACATGTTGAGGTTGTTGAAACTTAAGACTCATCGGTACGATTTCGAATCGGAAATGTTGTTAAAGGCGGCGTCTCTGGGGTTTACTGTCGTGCCGGTGCCGATCTCTACCGTGTACGCCGGTTCTCGTTCTTATATAAATCCGCCGGCGGATACGGTGCGTTTCGTGCGACAGGTGCTGAGAAGTCTCTGGTACTGACGTGAAGACTTGCCTTCCGTCTCCATGTATGTTAGACTGTCAGCCATGAAGCTGGAGTATACAAGGGATTAAATTGCATTATGTCTAAGAAGATGCGGATACTACTGACCAACGATGACGGCTATTTCTCAGACGGTATCAAAGTGCTGTTTCGGGAACTGAGCAAATCCGCGAATGTGTACATGGTGGCACCGGACAGGGAACAATCCGCGTCGTCTCATTCGCTCACTCTGGAACGACCGCTGCGGGTGCAGAAACTGGGTGAACGGTGCTACACAATCGATGGCACACCTACTGACTGTGTTATGCTGGGCGTCCATATGGTGCTTAAACGGCGCCCTCCACATATGATAATTTCGGGTATCAACCATGGCGCCAACATGGGCGAGGATGTGACCTATTCGGGAACTGTCGCCGCCGCCATCGAAGGGTCAATCCTGGGTATCCCCTCGCTGGCTGTTTCTATGGTTGACTGGGCGCTGGGTACCCCGATGACGCGAGCCGCCCGGTTTGTCTGTCGGATGGTATCGCGGTACCGGCAACTCGGACTCGATCCGGCAACTTTTCTCAATATCAATCTTCCGCCCGATTCCGGCCGACCGTATCGGCGTTTCCGTTTCACCAGTCTGGGTGTACGTCAGTACCGGGATTACGTGATACACAAGACCGATCCCAGGGGCAAAGCCTACTACTGGATAGGTGGTTACCCAACCTGGAAAGCCACCCCGGGGTCTGATTTTGAAGCTGTCGACAGTGGTTCCGTATCGATCACCCCACTGAAGCTGGATTTTACCGACAGTGGCTCCCTCAAGCGACTGCAGCATCTTGACCTGAAGGTGCTTTCCTGAGGAGTTTCCATATAGACAGGGATGGCAGTCTGGCAGCGACCGGATTCGAGTTACGAAAATCGTTGACAATCGATATCTGGAACGTATAATAAAGCTTCGTTAGGACAGAAGTTTCGGGGCGTAGCGCAGTTTGGTAGCGCACTTGGTTCGGGACTAAGGAGTCGCTGGTTCAAATCCAGTCGCCCCGATTTTCTTCCTGGTGTTAGTGGCTGCAAGATGCCAGAACACGGGGCTGAGGTGAGGCAGAGCATCACGTGAAGCCCCCATCTCTCAGAGCGAGGATATTACATCATGTCAGGCAACCGAAAACTTATGATCGCCGTGGTAGGAGCGGGCAAGTGCTCCAAGAAACTGCGGGATACGGCCGCCGTGGTCGGCAAGTACGTAGCCGAACAGGGCGGAATCGTGGTCTGTGGGGGCATGGGGGGCATCATGGAGGGGGCAGCCAGGGGAGCTAAAGAAGCCGGCGGTATCACTATCGGCATCCTGCCCACGGGTGATAAGGCTGACGCCAACGAGTACATCGACTATGCCATTCCGACCGGTTTTGGTGAAGCTCGTAATATTATAGTAGTCAGAACCGCGGACGCGGTTGTCGCTTTTCCGGGCAAATACGGCACTTTGTCCGAAATGGCCTTCGCGCTGCACGCCGGGAAACCCGTGATCGCCATCAATGCCTGGCGGCTGGGTGATGAAATCGTACAAGTCGATGACCCGTTAGAGGCCGCCAAACTGGCGATGGAACTGGCTGCAAAGGGAAAGTGAATTCAGTCGGAGTCCGGTTGACCATTCGGGGGAATGTGCAGGGAGTGGGTTACCGTTATTACTGCTACCGCCGAGCGGCCGGTCTCGGTGTCGGAGGCTGGGTTAAAAACAACCCCGATGGTTCGGTTTCGGTTGCCGCCGAGGGAGAGCGGAGTCTGCTGGAGGAACTGATAAAAGACCTCAAGGTCGGTCCGCCCGGTGCGGTGGTGACGGATATCGATGTGACATGGGAAAAATTATCGGGAAGCTATCAAGGTTTTAATATTACCCACTGAATATCAAAGGCTGCAATCATGCAGGAATTGAAAAAGTACGTCCGTATGGTTCCTGATTTCCCTCGCCCGGGAATCAGTTTCTATGACATAACCACTCTCCTGGCCGACCCGGCCGGGTTCAAACTGGCCCTGGGACAAATGGAAAAGTACGTCCAGACACGTCGGGCGCAGCGGTTGGTCGGTATTGAGTCGCGCGGATTTCTTTTTGCGGCCGCCCTGGCGGACAGGTTGAACATTGGTCTGGCGGTGGCACGCAAACCCGGTAAACTGCCCTACCGAACCGTTTCACGTCAGTATGATCTCGAGTACGGCACCGACAGCGTCGAACTGCACCAGGACGCTGTGGCGCCGGGGGAACGAGTGGTAGTGGTGGATGATCTTATCGCCACCGGCGGGACGCTGCAGGCGGTGTGTCAGTTGGTCCAGCAGTTGGGAGCCGAAGTGGTCGGTGTCTCCGCCGTCATTGACCTGTCGTTTCTGCCGTGGCGGGAGAAGCTGGCCGGGCATGACGTGAACTGCCTGGTTTCTTTCGATTCGGAGTGAAGCCCACTTGTGTCATGACGGCTTTGACTTAACCGTTGACTCACCTGCCGGCGTCTGTTTTCTTGTTTAGGGACTGGTTTTTTCGATGCCCCCGTAGCTCAGTCGGATAGAGCAGCGGTTTCCTAAACCGCGGGCCGCAGGTTCGATTCCTGCCGGGGGTATTTGAATGACGGAGATTATTTCTGGTAAGCAGGGTTGGTATAATCACACCCAAAAAAGGTTTGAGGGTACCACCCCGTCGCCTGTCAGCTACAAAGACATTTGAGTTATGAGGAGAGAGGCATGGCAAAGTGGTCAAAAGAAGAAGCGTTGCGGGAGCTTCATCGGTTGCGAGTCGCGACAGAAGAATTGAAATCCCAGCGAAGATATTCTGCAGATCACACGCGGTGGCTGGTCAACTGTCTTGAGCTTCTAGAGGATGTTTTTGGGCATGATTCGCGGTACTACATGACCTTTGCCAAGCTAGAGTGGCAGCGTACTGGTACCGTTCTTGTAGGCGGCCCTGGTGATCCTTGGGGCAGCCGTAATCCCGCAGCAGCACTGGAACGTGAACATCAGGAAGCCTACGTGGCGACTCTGGACAGCGCGTCAGGACTTCTGCAAGCGGCATCCGACTTGTTAGAACAATCCGAATTGGCAGAGGTATACCAAGGCAAGGATACTCCACCCGAATCAAGCGCAATAGTAAGAATCATTAACCTGTGTGACAGGCAATTACGAAAGGTAATTAGGGACAAACCACGGAAAGAAAAAGAGGTTCAAGATGGCTTGGAGAATCTACTAATAGGAGCTACCGTTGAATATGCGCGGGAATCAGATCACATTGAGTTTTCTTCGAAGACATATGTTCCTGATTTCACATTCTCGAAAATCGATTTAGCACTGGAAGTAAAACTTTGCGGCAGTAATGAACGAGAAAAAGCAATGATAGGCGAAATAAGTGATGATATCCTCGCCTACCAGACGAAATATGGAAACTTGCTGTTTGTCATTTATGACAATGGTTTCATAAGGGATACCGACAGATTCAAGCGGGATTTCGAGAGATCCGAGAACGTCATCATTGTGGTCGTGAAGCATTAGGAATTGCGTTGTATGGATTCTGGTTGGGCGCTCGCCGAATTGTCATTGGGAAGATGCACTTCTTGGAATTCGAAACTACAGCCGTTTGGACGCAACCGTATCTACACGGAGAATACCGAGAGCTGCAGGGCTTTAGCCCATTGGAGACCGGGGGAATTCAAAGCCGATGGTTCGCGAATCGTTCAACTCGAAGTATAGAGATGGTGAGTGAATCTGTAGTTACCGCAGACTTTTCGTCTCACCGGACTGGGTAATCAAGAAAGGAAAGAAAGATAAATATGTCAGACGTAAAATACTGGTTTGGATTCAGACAGACGTCACCAAAACCACCTGGTCAAGCTATAGCCTGCGGTCCCTATTCAACGCAAGAAGAAGCCCGGATCGAGAGGGAAAAAGCCAAAGCATGGGACTGTGAGGTTTCCATTCCATATATGGCATCAACTCAAAAAGAAGCAAAAGAAAAGGCAAAAGAGTTTATGTCATGACGTTCATAATCACAATCAGCCAGGTTGCACACCATTTCATGGGGGGATTCACTGAACGCTGGTGGCAATCCACCTCCCGTCCACCCGGTAGCCCACATAACAGATCGGTTCTTTCAGCTCACTAGCGCAAGAACTCAATCCTAACGGTTCGTAAATCATTCAGTTCGGGGGTATTTTGAATCAGGAAATAGTATCTGGGAAACAGGGTCAGTGTAATCGCACCCAAACAAGTTTGAGGGTGCCACCCGTCGGTCGCTCCCCGGGTCAAACGCCCGGTAGTCGGCTCAACTCGTTTTCGGCTAACGCAATAGCTTCGCCAATAATTTTCAAAAACGGTTTGACACGGGCGTCGAACAGGCATATATTCGTTAGTCGATTTCAGCCCTCTGTGCGTCTGTAAGAGAGTTGGAAAAACAGGTGTTTATGAATAAAGGAGTTGAGAGTATGAAGTCCTGCCTGATAAGCTGTGCTGTGTTGATAGTAATACTGGCCGGTACCGGTGCGGCACAAACCTCGCAAGATTATGAGTACATTAATTATATCATGGAGAGACCTTTCGTCGAAGGCTACCACTTCGATTTCACCGGTGGTGGTGCTCGCGCCGAGGGCATGGGTAAGGCTTTCATCGCTGTTTCTGACGACATAACTGCCGGTAGCTGGAACCCGGCTGGTCTGTATGTCCAGGAGAAACCGATCATCTCGCTCAGTTGGGCATCTTTGGATCCGCGGGGTTCGACCAATTCGAACGTATTCGAAGGCAGTGCGATATTCGATCACAGCGGTCGCTTCAGCGGGATTTCAGCCTTCAGCTTCATAGCACCCCTGAGAATCAAGGGGCACCATTTTGTCGGCTCATTCAGTCTAACGCGCAATTTCGATGAGTTTCAGGGTGACGGCTTTGTCGGGCACGGTGACAGCATCAGTAATATCGCCGGGCAGGATATGTTCAATGTCTCTTCGGACTTCCACTATGTCTCAGAATTGCAGGGCGGGCTCAATTCTGTCAATATCGGTTTCGGTACTCGAGTTTATCGCAATCTCTCGTTTGGCGCCAGCATGAACGTCTATACCGGGAAAATGGTGCGTGACCAGTATTTTGATGCTTTTGAGAGGTGGGTGTCTTTGAAACCGGATGTGGTCGATAGTAGACGGATTACCGGTCACGCCACTATCCTTGATACCAGCAGCTTTTCAGGATACAACGTTAATATCGGTTTCAAGTTGAAGGGGGAGGCTCTGGATGTTGGTCTGGTGGTGCGGACACCATTCTCTCTGAACATCAATACAGGCCGGTCAATCTACACTATTAACCGACGAGCCGCTCTGGATCAAGGTCAACTGGTCACGGTTGGTTCTGATACTGTATATTTTGATGATCTACTGACTAAATACAGTATGCCTCTGATGATCGGCGCCGGGGTTGTCTGGCGAGCTTCTGAGAAGTGGCTGCTGGCGACCGATATCGAGTATCGCGGTTTCAGCAGCGGTCAAGTCGAACGGCGAGACTCTTTGCGCATTGACCCGGGCGGAAGCAACGAAGAGTACTATACTAAAATTGACCCGCGGTGGAATGACGTGTTCACAGTCCGTTTGGGAACCGAGTACTTGCATCAGACCGGTATCGGCCTGATTCCGCTACGGGCCGGTTTTGGTTATCTGCCCACTCCGGCACCCAGTATCGACGTTGACGGACGAACCTCGTCAGCGGTCAACTACAACCTGTCGCTGGGATTTGGTATTCACTGGAATCAGATCCATCTAGACTGGGGCTACACGTATTCGATAATTGATTGGGAAATGTCTGACCAATATGAACCTGTCAACGACCCTGATCAACCCCGCATCGTCCGCAATCGCCACAACGATTGGGCCTATACACTCACCAAGGAAACCTGGGAAGACACCGATCCGAGCGTTATTATGGAACAGAAAAACCGCAACCATCACCTGAGTTTCACGTTCACCGGGTATTTCTAAACAGATCGCTTCAGGCAGGACAGGTCCACAAGAGGTTGCAGGAAAGGATCAAGTGCCGATCTAATATGATGATGATCGGTTGCCGATAATGGCCACAGAGCCATGTTCACTAATGGGAGTTCCCAATGTACGGTAAGACCAAGCTGAGTAAAAGACAGATCAAGGAAGATAAATTCACGGTTTTCATGCTGACCGCCAGGAACCAGGTGCTTGACAACTGGCAGTACCTGGCCCTTGGTTTGATAGTGGTGGTGCTGGCTATTGCCGGTATCGTTTACTACTTCAACTCTCAGCAGACACAACGAGAAGAGGCAGCGACACAACTGGCACGAGCCATGCTGGACTACCGGGCCGGAAACAATCAGGTGGCAGTTATGGGTTTGAACCAGGTGGTCCAGGAATTCGGCGGTGATCAGGTTGCCGAGCAGGCCACATTTATGCTGGGTAGTATCAACTACGAGATCCGCAATTATCCGGAAGCGATCAGTCATTTTGAGGCTTACCTGTCACACTATCCCGACAATCGTTTCTACCGAGCGGCCTCTCAAGCCGGTATAGCTTCCTGCCTGGAGACTCAGGGCCAGAATCGCCAGGCGGCCGAAAAGTTTGCTGCCGCCTGCGCAGAATACCTCGATGGGCCGCTGGCCGCCGAGTATAATATGTCGGCGATGCGCAATTATCTTGATGCCGGAGAGATAGATCAGGCCAGAACTCATCTGCAGACGCTGCAGGATGATTTTGCCGGTTCGGACCTGGTTAATTGGGCTATTCGCGTATTCCACGAAAAGAGTCCGGGATAAGCAGTTCCGTCTGCAGGTAGGTGCCCCTTGTCCAATCAGCCTGCTTTGAAGGTCGCCATCCTCTGGCACATGCACCAGCCCGACTATCAACAACCCGATTCCAAGAGTATGGTTCTGCCGTGGGTGCGTCTCCATGCCACCAAGGACTATCTCGATATGCCGTTGCTGGCCTCCGAATTCGAGAGAGTCCGCCTCACTTTCAATCTGGTGCCTTCGCTCATAGAGCAACTCCAACTTTACCTGGATGGCGGCAGCGATCGTCATCTGCAACTGTCTCGCCGGGAAGCTCACAATCTGTCGGAACCGGACCGGCGTGAGATTCTCGACACTTTTTTCGCCTCTCATCCGCCACGCATGATCGAACCTTACCCACGTTATCATGAACTCTACGCCAAAATCAGAAAGAACCTGGGGGATCCGATTCTGCCGGCTCTTTTCTCGTCGGAGGAAATCCGTGACCTGCAGGTGTGGTCCAACCTGGTCTGGGTCGATCCGATGTTCCGCGGTGAGGAGCCGATCCGTTCACTTCTTGATAAAGGAAAACATTTCACGGAAGTCGAAAAGCAGGCCCTTCTGGACTGGCAACTACAACTGATTGCCCGGATTATTCCAACTTACCGGACTCTTCTCGAAGAAGGTCGTATAGATATTTCTTTTACACCCTATTACCACCCGATTTTGCCGTTACTGTGCGACACCAACAGCGCTCTGGAGGCGGTTCCCGGAATGACACTGCCGCGTCATCGGTTTCAGCACCCGGAGGATGCTCAGTGGCACGTGGCTAGGTCGCAGGAGTTGTATACTTCTCTGTTTGGTCGCCCAATGAACGGTATGTGGCCCTCTGAGGGCTCCGTATCCGAAGAAGTGGCAGCTTTGCTGATCAAGCAGGGTATCCGCTGGGCGGCCACTGATGAGGAGATACTGAAGCACTCATTGAACAAAGCAGGCCTGGACCCGGCCGAGAACCCGCAACACAGTGTCTATGAATACGGGCCCGGTCTGAAACTTTTCTTCCGCGACCACGCCCTGTCAGATCGGATCGGGTTTGTCTACTCGGACTGGGATGCCGACAAAGCAGCAGCGGATTTCATTCATCACCTGAAGAACTTGCGGTCGTTGCTGTTGAATCAAATCGACTCGGCCGTAGTGCCGATCATTCTTGACGGAGAGAATTGCTGGGAGTATTTCGCCAACGACGGACAGGATTTTCTCCGGCAGACGTACCGGTTGCTCAATGAGGACCCGGAGATTGAAGCCGTCACTATGACCGAGGCAGCCGAGACTATCCCGGCGCGCCGGCTTCCCCGGTTGTTCGCCGGCTCATGGATTAACCACAGTTTTCGTATCTGGATCGGACATCCGGAAGACAATGCCGCCTGGGAACTGTTGCACCAGGCCAGAGAGACTCTGGTTCGGTTCGAACAAGACAACCCCGGCTTTGGTGAGCGGAAACTGGCGCTCGCCTGGAAACAGATCTACATCGCCGAGGGCTCTGACTGGTGCTGGTGGTATGGCGATGAGCACCGGGGTCAGGGTAATGAGGAGTTCGACCGGATATTCCGACAACATCTCGCGGCAGTATACGACTGTATCGGCAGGGAAGTTCCTCTGGAGTTTCTCAATCCTATCTACCGGGAAACGGCCATGTCCAGGGCAACACTGCCGGACCAGTTACTCACGCCGGTTATTGACGGATGCCGGACGCACTTTTATGAGTGGGCTGGAGCGGGTATCTTTGACTGTCAGGAGGCCGGGGGAGCCATGCATCGGGTCGACCGCTATATCTCAAGAATCTCCTTTGCCTACGATCAGGAGCAAGTGTATATTTGTCTGGATTTTATGGATCGACGAGCGCTGGATTCTCTGGATCGTCCGGGTTTTCAGTTGACCTTCTTCACTCCCGAGGTGAAGCGGGTAAGCTTTGCCGTAACCGCCGATCAGCCCGATGGTGGCCAGACGGGGAAGTTCCGGTATTGCCTGGGAGAGATTCTGGAAGCAGCAGTGGCGCGATCCTTTCTGTGGCAGCCCGGTTTCGGCACACTCGGCCTGACGGTGACATTACTTGATGGAGATGTGAGTTTGGAGACTCAACCCGAAGGCGAACCCGTTATGTTGGACGTATATGAACGTAATATGGAGTTGTTCTGGCCTTCATGATAAGGGCACCGCTGTTGCCCGGGAGGAATGATGACCGAATCGTTTTTCAAAAACGAACCTGACCAACAATCATCGGAAAGCATCCCCGATCTTGAAGATGACGCGACCCAGGCGGCCGATGATACGACGGGTGCTGAGGAGAGCTTCAGGACGGAAGAGGGTCGAATGGCAGCTATTTTGTCGTACATCCCGTTGATTTGCTTCATACCGTTACTGAACATGAAAGACAATCGGGAAGCACGTTTCCATGCCCGTCAGGGTGTCATCCTGTTTCTGATCGAACTGGTAGCGATTCTGTTTCTGGTTGACGGTATCTCTGATTTTATCTTCAAAGGTATCCTGATTCTGGCTGTTGCCCTGTCTGTGGCCGGTATCTATTTTGCGTTGCAGGGCAAGAGTTACCGACTGCCGGTTATCGGCGATCTGGCCGACCGAACCAAACTCTGAAGGGCTCGCTGTTGGCGTTATCAGGCGTAACGACCGGTTTTCCGGCTGCATAAGCGCTTTGTAGGCGGACGCCGGCGGCGTGAAAATCGCTTTCAGAATAAGGGTGCATGTATTATCTTAAAGTACAACGAACAAACGTAAATCGGGAGAAAAAATATGAAAAGGCTTCTGAGCATCCTGCTGATATTGCCGCTGGTACTCTGGACCGGCTGCGGTGATGATAACGGCACCAACGGTGATGATGATGATAAAATTATCAGGTTGGTGGCCAATACGTCCGTCGGGTCACCAGATATCACGATCGTCGACGATCCCGTCTGGGACAGTGTGGCGACCACGACCATTGCGGTCAGTACTACCGTGGCCCCCAAAGTGCGACCGCCGCTGGCCCTGGGGGTGGCCAATTCGATCAGCCTGAAAGCGATCAAGAAAAACGACAGCCTGTTTATCCAAGCCGTCTGGAGCGATGACAGCCTGCATCTGGTCAAGGATGCTTTCGCGGTCTTCTTTGATGAAGGAGGAGGGCTTCAGTTTACCCATCAAAAGGACGCTTACTTCGAAGATCAGTTAATGCTGATGTTTACTCTGCCCGGCAGTACTTGGTATGATGTCTGGAACTGGCGATCGTTGCAGACGGCCCAGGGTTTCCTGGCCGAGGGCGCCAATTACTATCCTGCTGAAATTGATGATTCTCTTTATTGGGTTATTGACGATGGTAACAGCAAAGTTTACTGGGTGAATCAACCGATTGGAGAATCTACAACACCGACGTACCTGCACAAGGACGGGTCTGGTTTCCACGGCCAGGTGATGAATAACCTGGACAGGATGACTTATAGATACTTAAGCGGATGGGAAGATGGTCAGATAATTCCCGGCTGGTCCATCGATACCAGTGTTGCCGGTATCGTTGCTACAGCTCCGGAAAGTCGCTGGGATGTGACGTCGGCCTATGCCTACGATTCTGATGTGGACCAGTTTACGGTTGTTCTGACCCGCAAGCTGAACACCGGCTCGAACGATGACCTGGATCTTTCGACAGTCGGCTCGGTTTCTATGAAGGTTGGGGTGTTCAACAATCAATCGGCATTATTGCTGGGTGGTTCGCAGAGAGGTTTTACAAAAGAGTTCTTATTGGTCCTGCCGTAAGCGGGCCGGGTCGCCGACTGAAGCATTTTACTTGTTTTCCAACGGGGACTGAGTTGTTCCCTTTATCTACAGGTCTGTCCGCCGGTTGAACAAACTGCCCGGTGTCGGGTATTTATCTACAGATCAGCTAAAACGCATCCGATACATGCACCATGAGGCTGCTCTGCTTAGTGCCGACAACTGCCGTCATGGTGCTGCTTTCGACCGTTTGCCTGTTTGGCCAGGAAGTGCTGCATCCGGCCGGTTATTCGATCGTAATCCGTTACGACGTAAGCGCTGATACCGTCACTCTCGGTGATACCCTGACTGTCAGCCGGGTGATCCTCAACCAGGAAGCCTTTGATCTGACCGGGCTCTATTTTGGTGACAATCTCCCTTCCGAATTCCAGGTGACGGGGTTTTCTGTCTCAATCAACGATACTCAGGTTGATGCCATAACCAGCGGTCCTTTCCGTGACTCGATCCTGTCCGGGTACGATACCTATTATTGGGTGGTCGATTCTCCTGACACCGCTGAGCATCTCCAGAACCCGCTGGGACCCGCCGACAGTGCAGTTCTGCAGCTCAGGATTGTAGCCGGTGATCTTGGCGATTATACCCTGCCGTATCATGCAACCGTATTCTATGGAGCGGCGTCCGGTTTTTTTGTCACCGGCGACTCCGCAGTTGTTACCGTCACTATGGCTTCAGGTGTCGGTGACGATAACCGGCCGGAAGGTTTGCCGGAGGATTTCCTGATTTCAACCGCCTATCCCAATCCGTTCAATTCCGAGGCGGTTATTACATACCAAGGAAATTCGGTCAGAGGTCACCGATTGCTGCTTGAAGTTTTTAACGTGTTGGGTCAGACAGTTACCCGCCGGGAGTTCGACGGTGTGACCGATCAGGGCGAAATCTGCTGGTCGCCGCCATCAAACCTCGGTACGGGCGCTTATTATTACCGCGTCAGTGCCGGCTCCGCCAGTGCCGAAGGAAAGCTGATGCTGTTGAAATAAGCGATCTGCCCCGTCATTAAATAGGGCTATTTGTCATGAGAAGACTACTAACCGTCATGTTGTTGACCGGGTTGATATCCGGTGCCGTACAGGCTGCCCAACAACGAGTCTCGATCCTGTTTGTACATTACTCGGTCGGGACCCAGATAACGCAGGGATACTGCTGGGATCCCCAGTATCGTCGGAATATCATCGAGACACTGGACACGATGACAATTGTTGCTTCCTCGGACACGGCTGACATTGTTTTTCGCAGTTACCGTATGAACAACGAAGGAGCCGGCAACCCGCTCAGCGATACACTGCCGGGTCCCAGTGAAAACTGGTGTGGCTTTGACCGGTTCAGCGGTTTTGAGTACGACTTCTATGGCGCCGACTACAACCGGATGCGTATCTGGAACAACGACGACGGTTTCTCCGGTGACGCCTTTGCCGGATTGATCGACCAGTTCTTTAATATTCCGGGCAAAGAAAGCATGTTGTTCTGGAAGATGTTCACGACTCACAATGTGCCCTCAGGATTCCCCGATTCCGTGACAGAAACAGATGGCTATGATCTGGTTATAATCAAGAATCCCTTTGCCTGCTGGGCACAGATGACAACGGCGCAATCGGATTCCATCAAGATTCTGTATCAGGCGGTACGGGATTCGATCATCAACCATCCCGAAATCAATGTGGCGCTCGCTTTCGGTACCCCCCTGGTGGTCGGTCCGGAACAGGCCGACTCCAGCATGGGCAAGATCACCTACCGGTTGGCTACCTGGTTCGCCAGTGACAGTTTTTTCATGCATGACAATACCGGCACCTATCGCAACATCTGGAAATGGGATTCCTATCGAGGTATGTGTGAGATGAGTCCGGACAGCTCCAACCGTTACTGTCTGAAAAGGCAGTACAGCGTCAGTCCCGGGGGTGGCGATTCGCACCTCAGTCACGCCGGTTCCACCGCCGCTCAGGAGAGCATGGTCGGTTTCATTCGGTTGGCAGTGACCGATCTGCTTATTCAGCGGGGTGCTGAACCGGATTTGCCGTCACCTCAACAACGCCTGGAAATTGACCGCAAGATCAACGACTTCCGGATTGGCGCCGCCACCGAGCAGGAAGTTCTGGGGTTGATCGCCGGCTACAATACCGGCAGCCAATAGAGACAAACGGCTACACTATACATCCGGCCCTGTCGCTGGCCTGAAGACAAACCCGCCCATAAGCAGGCGGTGTCTATTTCTTTCGTCTATAGCGTTAAAAATCTGCTTGCCAAACAGGTCGGGACAATATATATTGTTCTCAGTCATACGGATGTTCGCGCCACGGAGGATATCATGTTTAACCGCCCGCTTGTTGCCACGCTGATAATTTGCTTATTGACAGTATTTTGCTCGGTATCGATTGTGGCCGGTCCGGCGGTGCGCCTGTCGGTTAGCCACGCAGGATTGGTGGGCCAACCTGCCGGCCTGACGATTACGGCCGATAGCCTCGGCTTCGCCCCCGGCGGCTTTGACCTGCTGCTGGCCTATAACCAGACCGCGGCCGCATTGTACCAGGTGATCCCCGGCCAGTTCATCAAGGACTGTCAGTGGGACTATTTCACTTATCGGATTATGACCGACACAGCCGGGGTGTACGACCTGGGCGATTTCACCCATCTACTGAGTATATCAGCCAGAGCGGGAGACGCGCCGGTTTGCCCCCCGACTGATTCCGTCTGGGAACTGGCCAATTTGGATTTCATCGTCAGCATGCCTCATCCCGGCAACAATATTGAATGCCAATGGCTGCCGATCCGTTTCTTCTGGCGCGACTGCGATGACAATGTGCTTTTTTCCACCGGCAACGATACTGTCTACACTGGTGCCCACCTGTTTGAATACTATTATCCTGATCCGATAGAATTAACTCTTCCTTTTCCCGGTTTTGGGGTGCCTCAGCCACCCTGTCCCGACCCACCGGGACAGATCGCCCTCGATACCCTCAGCTTCTACAACGGGGGTATTGATGTCATGTGTCCGACGTCCCTACGGGGCGATGTCAACCTGAATGGTATCCATTATGAGATGGCTGATGCCGTTCTCTTTATGAGCTACTTCATCTGGGGTATTCCGGTGTTCATTATTAACCCTGAGTGGCAGTTGGAGCAGTGTGACATTAATTTCGACGGCATTGTCGGTGTCAATGACCTGGTATTGATGATTCGCATCATTAGCGGTCATATTCCTCCCATTCTGGGCAGCTATAAAGTGAGCCCGCCGGCGGCACATGGCGTGTCGAGCTTCGATGGTCGGACCTGGCAACTGGGTGATCTCGACCGAGAGGTTGCTGCCGTCTATTCTCGCTGGGTCGGCACCGGGGCGGAAGTGTTGATATCGTCTGACGTTTCATTTACGGGACCTGAGTTTGAAATGGGCCGAATCGGCGATACCACCACGATGCTGCTGCTCAACACCGATGGCTCACCAGTGTTGACGGCCGGATCGCACCAATTGATTCAATTCGATAGACCGGGTTTGACGCTTCAGGAGTTGCAGGTAGTCGATGTCTATGGGCGTTCGTTCCGAATCGTTCATACCGGTTCGGTATTACCGGATAATTTTGAACTGCACCAGAATTACCCCAACCCCTTCAACCCGTCGACCAACATAGCCTTCTACCTGGCCGACCGTTCGGACTGGCAACTGTCGGTTTTTAACATCAGGGGTCAGATAGTCCGGCAGTTCAGCGGTCAGGATCAGGGCCAGGTAACGATTGAGTGGGATGGAACCGATGCTGCCGGGCACCAGGTTGCCTCCGGTGTATATTTCTACCGGCTCGATGGCGGTTATGGCTCGGCTGTCAGGAAAATGATCCTGTTGCGCTGATCAGTGAGATTACATCGCATTTATGCTTCGACTCCGCTCAGCATGACAGCCTTCGGCTGATTTATGGGTTCCCCGGTCCACCTCAGTCTCACATTCATTGCTTAAAACTTATGTGGCGATGCCACTTACCCTTCGACTCCGCTCAGGGTGACGACATTCGCTGCCTTGTGAAACATTCTTTTGGGACAACCTCTGGACATCTGCCGGTCACAAGTGGTTTTATTCTTGTAGGGCAGGTCTCCTTGAAACCTGCCAAGAAGTCGGAACCACCCTTCGACAAGCTCAGGACAGGCAGGGGTTCCGACCCAGACTGGCAATGCCACCGGTCGGGTCACTCCTCGCCCGGAGGCGAGCCAAGACCCAACCGAACAAACGGATTGCGACACAGCCTGGGAGTCGAAGGGCGGCTGTATCTCCGAGCACGTCTTCTATTGTCGCCGCGACACCATGAAATCAGGTATTACTCCAGGGCTTCCCGCACTATTTGAGCATATCGTGCCGCCGGCGGTCCGCTGGTGTAGGTTTCACGAGCATAGCGGCAACCGGCTTCAGCCAGTCGACGGCGCAGGCCGTCATCATCCAACAACCTCAGAATAGCCCGGCTCAGACTGGTGCTGTCATCGACCGGAACCAGTAATCCCCGTTGCTCATTTGCTACAATGTCAGGTATCCCACCGGAATCAGTGCCGATAACGGCAGCGCCGCACAACATGGCCTCTGAGAGTGCCAGGCCGAAACCTTCCTGGTACGAGTTGAGTACCACCACGGCAGCCCGGTTGTAGACGGTGCGTAGCTGCGGCTGTGTCACCGGGGGTGACAGCTTTACCCGCCCGGAGAGATTGAGCCGTTCTATCAACCTTTCGATTTCCGGTTGACGGGGGCCGGAGCCGTATATCTCCAGTTTTACTTCCGGTCTTTTTTTCGCTACTGCAGCCAGGGCTTTGATAAGGTATTCAACCCGTTTCTGACTCGTGAAGCGGGTGACGGAGACGATCAGATCATGTTCTCGCGGGATATTTTCATCCCGGTAGAAAATGTCTTCATCATGAGGCAGAGGCAGGACTTCCACGGTTTCCTTAATGTGTTGGTCGAGCCGGACAATCTGTTTTTTAAGGAAGCTCGACACTACCGTCCATCTGTGTATCCGGCGGCAGAAACCTCTGAAGTATGGATAGACGGCCCAGCCGTATCGGTTCAGAAGTCGGATATCGGTGCCGTGCGAGGAGAGGATCATCGGTAGTTCCCTGGTGTGAGCCAGCCGCTTCATAACGATACCGGCCGGAATCAGCCAGTGACCGGCCACAACCTGCACTTTCTCACGGTCTATGATGTCGTGGGCGGCGGTGCTGAAATCATTCAGGAAGTGGCGAAATTTGAAAAGCCCGCCCGGAGAGCCGAACACCCGCTGCTGCATGTTGCCCCGGTAAGCCAGGTTTTCATCTTCCGCTTTTTCGGCGTAGCGAAAGCGGTAAATAGTGACACCATCGACCATCTCATATTCAATAGCGCCCCTGTCATGAGGCGCCAGGATAATCGGGTGCACACCCAGTTCCGTTAATCGCCGACTCAGCAATGAGATAAATACGCCCGCATGATCGCCCTGGAAGCGCGGGTAGTTGTGAGTGAGGACCAGCAGCCGGATGCTTCCCTTCATGCTGTTTATAGTACACAAACGGCAACAGGGATAAAACATAATTTTATTGCTACCCTGACCCCGATTAGTATTTTCAGATAAGACCATGACAACAGACAATCACAGAGAACTGGATTTCATTACTGAGATTCCGTTTGATGAAATCCTGACCAATCCGATTCTTGATATCGCTGCTCGCTTCTGGGATGAGGAGAGATACCGCGCTTTTCGTGTTTGTTACCGCTCCATGCGCATCATCGATGACCTGATCGATGACCGCAGGACCGCCGGAGGGGTAATATCGGAACGGGAAAGACAGCATTACCGGCAGATGCTGAGTGATTTCATCGAAGCTGTTCGCGGTCAACGACCGGCCGATGCCTTCCAGCAGGAACTGGTCGCTGTTATGCGGAAGTTCGATATCCCTGTCTGGCCCTGGGAGCGGCTGGCCAGGGCTATGATCTATGACCTCTCCCACTATGGATTCCCCACCTTTCGGCGTTTTTTGAAATACTGTGAAGGAGCCGCCGTTGCCCCGGCCTCGGTCTTTATGCATCTGTGCGGTGTTACCCACCGGGAGGGCCGGTACATACGGCCAACGTTCGATAGTCGCCGGGCCGCCCGACCGCTGGCTCTGTTCTCCTACCTGGTGCACATTATCAGGGATTTTGAACCCGATCAGAAGGCCAGTCTGAACTACTTTGCCGATGATCTGTTGAGCAGCTTTGATTTGAAACCATCAGACCTTACTGAGATGGTTGAAACCGGACAGATTAAACCCGCATTGCGGGAATTGATCGGTCGCTATGGCCAATACGCCATATATTACAGAACCGAAGCGCGGTCAACTCTCGACCGCCTTAAGCAGCATCTTGAAAGCCGGTATCGTCTGAGCCTGGAGATAGTCTATGGTCTGTATCTGCAGATATTTGAACGCATTAATCCGGAGCGAGGCAGTTTTTCGGCATCGGATCTCAACCCCCGACCGGAAGAAATCCGGCAACGTATCGACACTATAACGACATCCTTTCAGCGAAATTGAGAGGATTTTTTGAGGAAGATATGTTATTCATGTCGGTATTACTTCTGACAGAAGAGCTGGCCGCTGTTGCGGTACCCGGACTTGCCGGGAGCCGGATCGGGCCGGGTAATGTATAAGAGATGGAGGAAAAACTATGAAAATGCTCACAATCACCGGTCTGTTGTTGGTGCTGGCCATGATGGTTCACGCCGATGAGGTTGCCGTCACGGTGTACAACAGCAACCTGGGAGTGATCAGCGAAACACGATCGCTGCCGTTCGAGAAGGGTGTCCATCGGTTGGCTTTTCGCGATGTTCCCTCCCGGATCGACGCCAGTTCCGTCAGGTTTGACATTACAGGCTCCGATCGCGGGGCGACGATTCTCGAGCAGAATTATGTTTATGATCTGGTCAGCCCGGAGCAGATGTATATCAAGTATATCGATCACGAGATTGAGCTGATCGACACTGATGGCAAGCTCTACTCCGGGACACTGCTGGCTTATGGCGGTGGCGCTGTGACCCTGAAGGAAGAATCCGGCCGGGTCAAGATTGTGAGGCTGGAACATGTCGCCGAAGTTAATTTCCCCAGTCTTCCGGAGGGGCTTGTTACCAGGCCGACACTATTCTGGCTGTACGCCTCCGATGTCAAGGGTCAGTTTGATTGTCGGGTCGGTTATCAGACTTCCGGGTTGATCTGGTCCGCCGAGTACGTCGGCGTGCTCAGTAGTGACGAGAAACAGCTTGACCTGTCGGGCTGGTCATCGATCAACAACACTTCCGGCAAGACTTACACTGACGCTACGTTGAAGCTGGTAGCGGGAGATATCCATCGCGCCAAGGGGGAGTCGGAGCCCCGGATGATGAAAACACTGGCGATGGCCGACGTTGCCGGCGCACCCGGTTTCGAGGAAAAGGCTTTCTTTGAATACCACCTGTACACCTTGCCGCGTCGGGCGACCCTGGCTGATCGGGAAATCAAACAAATTTCGCTGTTTGAGCCGGCCGGCACGACGGTGGAGAAGGTCTTTGTGTATCGACCCGAACGCAATCCGAAAAACGTCGAAGTGGCCCTGAAGTTTCAAAACTCCGCCGAAGCCGGGCTGGGCCTGCCGTTGCCGGCCGGGAGGGTACGACTGTTTAAGGCTGATGACGACGGTTCTCTCATCCTGTTGGGTGAAGACCGGATCGACCATACGCCGCGGGATGAAGAGTTGAATCTGAAAGTAGGCTATGCCTTTGACATCGCCGCCGAAGAGAGGATGATGGATCAGAGTCGCATCTCCAAGCAGGTCGAGGAAAGGACTTATGAAATCGAACTGCGCAATCGGAAACAAGAGGACGTGACGATCAAGATCGAGAAGAAATTGTATGGAGATTGGGATGTGGTCGAAACCAACTTTGAATATACGAAGAAAGATGCCGGCACCCTGGTGTTTAATATCCCGGTCGGAGCCGGGGAGACGGTCACGGTTCGCTTTCGGGCGCGCTTCAATCTGCAGTGATTTCAATGCGGTTGACAAGCTTATTAACATCAGTTAGATTCAGCCGTTTAATTGGAGATAATACCTGTTAGTCTGCGAGGAATCTATGTTAAGAGCATTCACAAAAGCGCTGGTGATTGGTTTGGGATTGATGCTGGTCACAGGTGGAGTTGCGGCCCAGAAGAAGGGCAGGAAACTGAGCGTCGGTGCTTACCTGAAAACGGCCAAGATTGAGATTCTGTCGGGGGAACCCGAGCGATACGAGTACGCCGTGGCCATGCTCGATTCCCTGTTCATGCATTACGGTCCCCATGCTGAAGGCCTGTACCTTATGGGCCAGATCATGGTCGATGGGATCGAGCAGTCGCAAAGCCTGGAGGACAAGGGCACGTACCTGGGTAGTATGGTGGCCTATTTTGATTCCCTGAGGATGTGTTGTGAGAATGAGGAAATCAAGAAGAGCCGGAAGAAGGGTTGCCAGGAATATGTAACGATATCCGATTCCCTTCAGGTCAAATACTGGCGTGAGTTCTTTAACTCCGGCCTAACCCAATTGAGTTTTGCCGAAGAACAGAATGCGGAACTTGAACTAACAACCGATTCATCCTCCCGGTCGTTTTTGAAGCAGGGTATCGAGGTCAACCTTGACTCCTGCATTCAGAATATGAAGCTTTCAATCATATCAATCGCCGACAGCTCCCGGCCCTACCTCATCATTGACAAGGCCTATGGATTGAAGGGGGATTACCAGTCGGGTATAGAATGGCTCAGGAAAGGTTTTGACAAATCAAATGACCCCACCGGGGTGCGGCTGTCCATTGCGTATGACTACATCAAGATGAGTGACTGGGCAGGAGCCATCCCATATTACGAGGAACATATCAGGGAAAACCCGGATGACATGGGTACTCTTAAGAATCTGGGTATCTGTTACAATAATGCCGGTATGTATGATTCGGCAGCGATAATCAATCTCCGGGTCCTGGAGCTGGAGCCTGAAAATGCTGCCATAGCGGTGACTATCGGCCGGTACTTCAATTCCAAAGCCAGCGCTGCATCTGATTCCATGGCGATGTATCAGCAGGAGAACAACAGTGAAATGGCCAACGCCTGGTCGGAGAAAAAGAAGCAGGCATTTGACTCCTCGCGCGTCTTTTTCCGGCGAGCTTATGAAATCGACCCGGAGAATGTCTCGACTGCCGAGCAGTACGGGCTGGTCTGTGCCCTTCTGGGTGACTACGAGGAAGCAATCATCGGTTTTGCCAAAGCGGCTGAACTGGAACCTGAGCGGGTCGGTACCTGGACGTCACTGGGCGATTGTCACCTGTCGCTGAAGCAGTTTGATGAAGCTCTGGTCGCTTATCAGAAAGTTGTGGCACTGGAACCTGACAACCGTAGTGTGTGGGAGCACCTGAGAGACCTTTACATCGAATCCGGCCAGAAGGCCAAGAGAGCCGAAGCGGAAAAGAAACTTCAGGAACTCGACAGATAAATCTATTTGGACTGTCCGCCAGTCGCTGGTCGGACATATAGACAGCAAACATTGACGGCAGGCACGAGGCCTGCCGTTTTTGATCGGCGAGGATGTCCCGGTAATGGCTCGCACCAGCGAATACGTCACGGTGGCCGTATCCGGCCCCCTGCGCAGAACTTTCACCTATCGCCTGCCGTCGATATCGACTACTCTACAGCCGGGACAAAGGGTTCTGGTGCCTTTTGGTTCGGCCAGGAAAGTTGGTTTCTACCTCGGCCCGGGTGAACCGATCGGGTCTCTGAAGATCAAGGAGATCATCAGATTTATCGATGAGTACTCACTGTTTCCCAAAGAACTGTTTCGCCTGTGCTGCTGGATGGCTGACTACTATTTCGCCAATCCGGCCGACTGCCTTCAGACAGTATTGCCGCCGGGTATGAAGTCCGGCCACCAGGCAGTCTACTATTACAGCGAGACGGCCGACCGAAGTGTTTCATTACCCGCCTGGCTGGAACCGTTAGTGAAGCCGGGACGACCGGTGGCGATATCAACGTTGCGCAGGATAAAATCCCAGGGTGGTCGTCTGCTGACACGATTACGACAGCAGGAAGTTATTACCGAAGTCTGGCCGGAAGTGAGTTCCCGGTCCCAAAGGAAGGCCGCCGGCTACCGGGTCGCGGCGGTCGAGAAATGGCATCTGTATTTTCAGAAGAAGGGCTTCACCCCGGAGCCATTTGATGGCACCAGGACCCGAAAAGAATTAACAGCCACCGGTTTCAGCGATTACCGCATCCGCCAATCGGTGGCGGATGGTCTCCTGCAACCGGTTTACCATGATGATCTCAAAACAATACTGAGTTTTATCGAACCAAGGCAGGATGTCGCTTCTCTCGTACTTAATGATGAACAACAGTCTGTGCTGGATACTCTCAAGGCCGATCTCAATAGTGGTTTCACTACCGGTCTGCTTCACGGAATCACCGGTTCCGGCAAGACCCTGGTCTACTGCCACCTGGCCAGGGAAGTGCTGCGGCAGTCGAAGACCGTTTTGGTTCTTACACCGGAGATTGCCCTGGCCGGGACCACTTTGGCATATTTCAGGGGTTTCTTTGGCGGGCAGGTGACAGTAGTGCATTCGGCGATGACCCCGCGAGAGAGGATGGCCGGATGGCGGGGTGTCAGGGAAGGGAAATTCCGTGTTGTGGTGGGTCCGCGCTCGGCTTTATTGACGCCGTTGCCGGACCTGGGATTGATTGTGGTCGACGAAGAACATGACAGCTCCTACAAACAGAATGATCCGGCACCGCGCTTCCATGGCCGCGACACAGCCATCATGCGGGCCAGATTTAACGACATCCCTGTTTTGCTGGGTTCGGCCTCACCGTCTCTCGAATCATACTATAACACCCGCACCGGTCGGTATCGTCTGCTGCGTCTCACCAGGCGTCCCGGCACTACCAGCCTGCCGACCGTAAAAGTAGTAGACATGCGCAAAGAGCGAATCAGGGGTGACCTGCCGTTTCTGTCTTACCCGCTTAAAAAAGCAGTCGAAAGACGGCTGCAAAACGATGAGCAGGTTATTCTTTATCTCAACCGGCGCGGCCACTCCCCACAACTCAAGTGTGCATCATGCGGCCATGTACCCCAGTGTCCTCAGTGCCGGGTGAACCTGACCTGGCACAAAGCCGGTGGTAAGCTCTCGTGTCACTACTGTGGCCACCTGGCGGCCGGATTCAGCAGTTGTCCCCGGTGTGGGGGCGGCGATATTCTCTATCTTGGAGCCGGGACCCAGAAGGTGGAAGAGGCCGTTGGCCGCCTGTTTACCGATGCTCGAGCGGTCCGGTTCGATTCTGATTCTGTAGCTGGAAGGACCAAAGCCCACCAGGTCCTGACCCGGTTTGCCGCCGGAGAGCACAATCTGTTGCTGGGGACACAGATGGTTACCAAAGGGCTGGACCTGCCGGGAGTAACTCTGGTGGGCGTACTGGCGGCTGATCTCAGCCTGGACCTGCCTGATTTCCGTGCTTCCGAGCGAACCTTTATGCAACTTCTCCAGGTAGCCGGTCGTTGTGGCCGCGCCGACAAACCGGGTGAAGTGTTAATCCAGACTTTCTATCCTGACAGCCCGGTTATAAACGAAGCTGCCGCTCAGGACTATCAGACATTCTTCGACCGGGAGATAAAATCCCGCCGGGAACTTCACTATCCGCCGACAGCACGCCTGGTTAATTTTGTCCTTTCCTCGACGAACGAAAAGCAACTGGAGTCCGCAATCACCTCTTTTCGTGACCGGCTTAACCGGACGGTCGACGAGTCCGGCGTCAAGGTCACCATACTGGGTCCGGCGCCCTGCCCCATGTATTTTCTACGCGGCCGCTACCGCCGGCAACTGATTGTCAAGACCCGACAGGTAATAAAACTCCTGAAAACCCTGACCGACTGGGAGAACCGCCGGCCACGATTCAAACTGCCCTCCTCGGTGCGTATCGCCGTCGACGTAGATGCTCAGGATATGATGTAGGCAGCATCCGTATCAGCGCCAGTAAGTATCATCTACCGCCATTACCTGAAATTGATAAAATCATCAGCCTGGTTCCGGCTGCAACCAAACCTGAACTTGATAATGTACTGGAAGGTGCTAAGTTCACTCAAGCCGTTTACGGCGGTTGGTTGAGGGTTATATTATGCTGTCATAGAGAGAGTTACGTCAGGTCATTTTCAGGCAAGTCTATTATTAAGAGATGTGAAAAAAATACGAATTGTCTAAGATAAAAGTTGACATAGGTTTTGTGGACATATTAAATACAATTTTCAAAGACATGTTAATCATAATTTTAGGCATAGTACTACTATTGCTTTCAGACGCCAAACTGCTGGCCATAGAGGGAGCGGCGGTTGTCGTCTAAATTCACGAGGACTGGGGATAAAACCCCGCACGGTTTTGGCATTTGTGGCCACCCGGTATTGATCGGGTGGCCTTTTTTTTACCCCAACATGAGGAGAGCGAGATGCGGCATTTAGCGGTTACCAATGGCGAGTTTGTCAGGACCAGTGTCCTGCGTTCGAGGTTACTCAAGTCTGCCCGCGATTGGTTTGATGAACATTCATTTGTCGAGATTCAGGTACCTCATATTACCGGAGCAACCGGTTCCTGCGAGTGGTTTCCCAACGCCATGCCGGTCACGATGTTCGATCAGGATGGTGCCGAGACCACCATGTTCCTGCGGCAGACGGGGCAACTCTACCTGGAAGCCTTCACGGTCGCCCATAACCGTGTCTACACCATTGGACCGTCGTTTCGTCAGGAACGCAAGGTAACCGACCGCCACCTGTGCGAATTCACGCTAATCGAGTTTGAGGCTCGGGACCTTGACCTGGACAGCCTGATGGATCACATTGAGTCGTTGATCAAAACAATGTTTACCGGTGCACAGGAATTGTATCCCAACGGTTTGCTGTCTAAGTACGCACACCTGCCGTTTAACCGGATATCGTACGCTGACGCAGTTGCTCTTCTGCAGACGAACGGCCACACGATTGAGCTAGGTGATGATTTCGGAAGTGGCGAAGAAGGAGCTCTGTGCCGGATGCTTCACGATCTGCCAACTTTTGTGACTCATTACCCCTCCAATCCCAGACCGAAAAAGGGCGGCGTGATAAAGTTCTTCTCCATGAAACGCGATAACGGGACCACGCTTTGTTGCGACCTGCTGCTGCCGCACGCCGGGGAATCAGTCGGCGGAGCCGTGCGTGAGGGCTGCACCGGGACCTGCAAGAAACAGTTTGAGGAATCTTACATGTACGACCACCTGGTGGAACGTGGTGTCGATCCGGCCCAGTTTGAGTGGTATTTTGAGACGCTCCAGCAGGCGGATGGTCAGTCGACCGGATGTGGGATCGGCTTTGAGCGGGTGGTGCAGTCAATCATGGCGACTGAGCAAGGCCACATGAGTATCAAGACGGCTGTGGAGTTGCCGCGATCACCGGAGTTCCTGACGCCTTAGAGACGGCAACGGATTCAACTCAGTGGCGGCGGCATGGAAGTATCCAGGGGCGGATTGCCGGGCTTCAGGTAGTCGGTGAACGATGGCCGGGTCACGGCAGGCGGTCGGGCTGAAGTCTGGTGAAACATGACCCCAACGGGAGTCGAACCCGTGCTTCCGCCGTGAAAGGGCAGTGTCCTAGGCCACTAGACGATGGGGTCATATTCGTGACTCTGTCGAGCCTTCATAATACACCTTAATTGCCGCCTGTCAAGAAGATTACGGCTCTGAAGGCAGGGCCGATTCCGGAGTTATTTTCGACTGATCCTGCAACCGATAATATCGGGAGAAACCGACGAAGTCGGGAGTGTGACCAGACGAGCATTTTTCTTGCGCCGTAAAGAATTCTTTTGAAGCGGTCAGGAAAGGATTCCTGACTGCGTGTAAAAATAGAGGTGACTTGTCACTGGCGATGCCGGCGGCCGGGTCACAACTCACCCGGAGGCGAGCCAAGACCTGACCGAACGGTAGACATCCCCGGGGATGACCGGTGGGGTTATGGACCCTCTGTGACGATCACGGTATCAACCGCCGCAGCCGTGCCGCAGCCGTTACTGATGAGCAGGGTCACGGGGTAATGGCCGGTGTCGGCATACTTGTGTGTCGCTGTCGGGCCGGTGGCGGTGGAGTCATCGCCAAAATTCCAACTCCAGTTCAGAATGACGCCGGGCGAAGCATCATCAAAGGCGAACTCGGTCGTGGTGTCTCCGGTGGTGGGGCCAATGCCGAACGAAACAGTGTAGAGGGTGTCTGACAGTGTTACAAAACCGGCCTGAACCACTGTAGCCTCACCGCAAGCGCCCCAGACCTGCAGGGTGCAGTCGTATACACCCGGACTGGTGTAGGCGTGTACCGGATTGGAATCGTTGGCCAGACTGGTACCGTCGCCGAAAAACCAGAGCAGGCTGTCCAGGGCACCGGTTGATTCGCTTTTGAATTTAACCTGAAACTGTCGAGATGGCAGGTGGCAGCCCTCGGTCGGACTCTCGGCAATGAAATTGGCGTCGGTGGTAGCATAGGCTGTGATGGTGTCGACCGCTACGGCGGTGCCGCCGTCACTGGTGGCGGTCAGGCTGCAGATGTACACTCCCGCCACGGTGAACGTGATGGTGGTATCCTGGCTGTCGGACGTGGCAACATCCCCGAGGGTCCAGTACCAACTCTGCATGGCGTGGTTGGGGCCGGCATCAGATGAATCGCGAAAAACAACTGTCAGAGGTACACATCCCTCGCGTGGAATGGCGCTAAAAGCGACCTCCGGACATTCACCTATGTGTATCATGCTGTCGTTGGTAATCACTTTGGTGCCGCAATTGCCCCAGGCCGTCAGCGTTACATTGAAATACCCGGATGAGTCGTAAATGTGTGTGGGAGTGGTGTCTGTCGACCAGGCGGTCCCGTCACCGAAGTCCCACCGGAACGAATCCACAGCCCCATATTCGACCGGTGTGAAGGTGACTTCCAGGCCCTGGCAGCCTTCAGTTGTATCAGCGCTGAAATCTTTTATCGATGTGCCCGCGATTATCGCCCGTTTCTTGGTTTCTGTATCTATCCCGGAGTCGGCCGAGTTTTTGATCGTAAAGGTCACGTGGTAGATGCCGGCACTGTCGTAGGTGTGAGTTGGTTCGACCACCGTATCGTTCGTGTCACCGAATATCGAATCACCATCCCCAAACCACCAGAACAGGCTGTCATGCGGTCCGGACGACATGTCCTTAAAACGCACATCCAGTGGGATACATCCAGAATCGGTGCTGATTCCAAACTCCGCAGTGGGGTGGCCGGCGATAGTCACTTCGGTAACTTCCGTGATCAGTTCATCACAGCCCGGTACAATTAGACCCAGGACTGCTGTAACCAGGCCAATTATCACAAGACAGATATTACGATTCATCCAACCTTCTTTCATGTATGGTGCCTATCGGCGGCTATATAGCCTTGATACAAGAGCCTGTCAATCATTTACTTGTCATACTCCCGCTGGTGGCCATGGGTTCCAAAGGGGCCGGTCTGTAAAGTAATATGTCCTCGGTGACGAAAATCTTAGAAAACCGCTTTTTCCATCCGGGAGGACAAATGGGACTACTGATAGAAGTAATCGAATGGGTTGACCCCTCAGGCGAGGAGATGATACACCGCCTGCCCCAGGAGGGTTCGGCAGACTTCAAGTTGGGCGCTCAGCTTATCGTTCGTGACAGTCAGATGGCGATCTTTTTCAAGGATGGCCATGCCGCCGACTCTTTCGCCACCGGCCGCCATACATTGAAAACCCTGAATGTGCCGATCCTGACTCGCCTGGCGGCTTTCCCGTTCGGGTTCAACTCGCCATTTAGGGCGGAAGTCTACTTCGTGAATCTCAAGGTTTTTACCGATCTGAAATGGGGCACCAAACACCCGGTCACGTTCAAGGACAGCAAACTGGGTCTGATCCGCCTGCGCGGGCATGGCGCGTTTACCATGAAAATCGTTAAACCGAGCCTTTTTCTCAATTCTATCGTAGGCCGGCAGGCACGCTACACCAGTTCCGACATTCAGAGCTATCTGCGGGATGTTATTATCGCCCGCATGAACGACCTCCTGGGTGAAAAGCTGGACACGATACTTGATTTGCCGGCTATTTACACCGAGTTGGCCGAACAGTTCAAAGAGATCGTCAGTAACGAATTCGAAAAGTATGGTCTGGAACTGGTTGATTTCTACATTTCCTCGATCACACCTCCGGAAGAAGTTTCCAAAATGATCGATCAGCGCTCTGGATTGGAAGCGGTCGGAGACCTCGACAAGTTTCTCAAGTTCGAGATGGCTAAGGGGATTGGCTCAACAGCCGGGCCGGGGCAGGCCGGAGCCGGTCTTGGGATGGCCGCCGGTGTGGGGCTGATGATGCCAGCCATGATGTCGAAAGTGTTTGCGCCGGAACAAACTGAGCTCAAGCGCGAGCCGGTGGCAACAGTTCCCTGCCCCAAGTGCCACACCGATACTCCGGAGCAGTCCCGTTACTGCTATCGTTGCGGGTACACGATGATTCCGCAGAGTCTCTGTCCGGCCTGCAACCGGGAGCTGCCCACCGAGGCCAACTTCTGCCTGCACTGTGGCGCCCGGCTCGATGCCCGGACGAACTGCCCCCATTGTTCAGCCGACTTGATAACGGGATCGAAGTTCTGTGGCGAGTGTGGCAAGCCGATCAAGGACAATGACCAGCAGCAGGGATAAGAGCGGCTTTTTTATAGGTGTTACCTGCCCCGGGTGCGGAGGGAAGTTGCAGCTTCAGGAGGATTTCTTTGTCCTCACCTGCTCCCATTGTGGTTCCGCTCTGAGAGTCGTGGCTCCGGACCTGCCACCGGCCTACCTGGCCACCGGCAGACTGACCCGTCGGGAAGTACGCTTCCATTGCGATCGCTTTCTGAAGGAGAAGGGTCTGCCGCTGACTGACTCCGATCTGCAGGTCAAGGCGCTGTACTACCCGTATTGGAAAGTCGATGCCGTCCTGTTGAGGAAACGTAACAAGGTGGTCCAGCGGTTTACGTCTGACGATGATGATCCTTATAACGAGGACAGCAACTCTTACGAACAGAGACGAACCGAAATCAATCTGTCGCCGTTCTGTATCACTCTGCCTGCCGGTTCTCCATTCCAGGGTATCCCGGCCTCCCTGGGTTTGCGGACCGAGTGCTTTCAGGTGGTGCCCTACAGCCGGGAGAATATCGCCGAGGGCTTTGATTCACTACCTGTTTTCACCGGCTGGCCGGAAGCTGTAGATCGGACGATAGCGTCAGCACAGAATGTCGGGCGTATAGCTCCGGCTGATTTCGGTCGCAACCGGACCAGGCTTTTCCGGCCTGTCGGATCACTGATTTACTTTCCCTATCACGTAGTGGAGTCATACCAGAGCGGACAGTTTCTGCGGCTGGTCGTGGATGGTGTTACGGGACGGGTCGTCAACCATGTTACCGAGTTGTCGTCCGGTGATCCGGAGACATCGGTTGAGGTACCGGATTTTGAGTTCGGACAACTGACCGTCAATTTCCACCGCTGTACCAACTGCGGCGAAGATCTGCCGACCGAGCAGTCGTATGTATACATTTGTAGGAACTGCCATGTCCTGACTATGCTTGAGACCAATCCGCTGGTGGCGCCTGAGGTCGATATTGTACAGTCGGCGGCCGGCGACAATGACCGGCTGCTGCCCTTCTGGTCATTCCGGCTGGCCGGTCCCGATGCCGCCCGCGTGCGGCGGCTGATGGGCGGTATCTACAATTCTGAGTTCTTCGTTGTTCCGGCCTTCAGATTGAACAATTTCGAGGCGGCTTACCGTCTGTCCAAAAGAATGTCGGCCGCCTGTGCGAAGCTGGAAATGGCCGTGGTTGCTGGTCCCGACGGTCGCTTTATACCGGTCACTGTCAGCCCCTCTGAGGCTATTATCCTGGGCCAGGCCGTTATCTATCGTGAGGAAATCAAAAAGGACGCTCACCGGGAACCGGAGGATATCAACCTGCAGGTCCCGCAGGCGCGGTTGTTCTATGCCCCATTCCACCTGGAGCAGTACTTCTACGTCGATTCGGCGATAGGTGCTGTGACTGTGGAAAAAAGCCTGGTAGGTTGATCATTTGGGGAACCTGCCGCTCCTTTCGGGGTGTAAAAGATCAGAATGTTGTCGCCAATCTCCAAATTGCCTTGCCCTCAAAGTTCCAAATGCCTATGTTCGGTCTGATACTGGTGTTAGAATAAATGCGAGATTGACCGGGTAGGTCCGATTGACTGTAACGAAAAATAGTATGAGTAGGGAAGGTCTCGTAAAGACCTGCCAAGCCTCTGTCGGAACCACAGGGGTTCCGACCTACAAGACCACAGGGGTTCAGACCTACCGGACCAGATCGAGAATTACCAATAATATGCTTGTCTGCTGTCTCCTGGCGCTGATGGCTCTGTGGACCCTGCTGCCGTCATTTGCGGAAGCGGAAGTAGTCCAGTCTTTCGGCGACCCTGACACCGTTTTGGCCAGCAACCAGGTAGCCGATATCATCGGGCATTACCAAGATGGTGTTATGGGAGTCTGGTTTGCTACATCTGAAGGAGTAAATTTCTCTCTCGATAACGGTCTGACCTGGTATCTCTACAATGCTAACAACGGTTTGGTCAGTGACAATCTCTCGGCCATATACTCTTTTAATGACAGCCGCATCTGGATAGCCACCGTAACCGGTTCAGGTGAGAACGCAATTTCCGACGGCCTGTCCTATTCTGATGATATGGGTCAGAACTGGACCCAGGTGAACTTTGGCGCCGCCGGTGTCAACATTCCCTTTGTCTGGGGCGGCAATCGGACCATTTACGATATTACCGGTCACCACGATATCGATCATTTTGCCGACACGACTACGGACTGGCTGTTTTTTACGGCGTTCGCCGGGGGGCTGCTGGCGTCGCAGGATGGCGGCACGAGCTGGCGTCGCATATATCCTTCACCGACGGATTCGATGGATTTCTTCTGGGCTCATAGGGAAGAGGCTACGATAGTACTCTCGCTTCGCAATCGTTATTTCTCCTGTGTGGCCGACACCTCGCACAACGACTCGCTGTACCTGTGGGCGGGTACTGCCGGGGGGTTGTTTCAGTTTGTTTACTCCTCGCCGCGGCACAAACCGTATTCCAGGCAGATAAACGCTATTGCTCTTTGTGACCAATGCCCCGATACCGGCGGTGGTTACATTTTTCTCGGAGGTGACAACGGTATGACCCGCGGGTTGACGACCGGTGCTCCGTTTATTTCTCGCTTTGAAACGTTCGATAGTCTTCCGGGTCTGTTCATCACTTCTATTATAGACTTTGGCGGTAAGTTGTTCGTGGGAACTATGGATAGTGCCGGGGGAGAGTCGCAGGGGATAGCAATCTCGGATGACAGCGGCAGCAGCTACACCGCTATTTCACCGCCTTTCCTGGCTGAACCCAACCAGAAGATTTCAGATTTTGCGGTTATCGGTAACCGCCTTTATGTTGCTGCTGAAGAGGCGGGGTTGTATGTCTCTACCGACAGCGGCGGAAGCTGGATGTACATTGCGGTCGATACGCTCGATACATCACCGGCCAACCGGCGCAACGTCGTCCACGCTCTCGATGCGCTGGCCGATACGCTTCGTGTCGGAACCGATTCCGGCCTGGTGACGCTCTACTTAGACGCGCTGGGAGATATAGATTCTTCACGTTTCTACGTTTTCCCCGAGGATGACAGCAGTTCCGCGCAGGTTATCTGTGTCCGCACCCATCTGTACTACGACACCACTTCCGGCGCCTTTGATTCTCTGGCTGTCTGGACCATCAATCGCCCGCTGACGGTCGACGGCACGCCATGCGTCTTCCGATCATCTAACGAGGACAAAGAGTTTTTCTCGACGCGCAACAATGAAGCGAGCAACGATATTGGTTTCATAGGTGACTCGGCGATATTAGTCGGTGACGACGGCCTGCGATACAACCGATACGGCCTGGACACCTGGTCCACGTTTCAGGTCTCTTCTGATAATGATAATCTCAATCAGAACAACGTCAAGGCGATGGCTATTCGCGGCGATACGATTGTGATGGGAAGTGACAACGGCTTCGCTATCTCCAATGATCGTGGTGAAACGTTTGATATTTACCGTCCGCACCCGGATACATTGGGCGCCGATTTTGTGGTCAACTACTCTTCTAATGTGCCGGGGATCACCGGCAACTGGATACCAGCCCTGGGGGTGCAGTACGTCGAGGGTGAACGCTGGGCACGTATCTGGGTATCGAACAGGCCAACGAACAGTTGGGAGAAAGCGGGCATTTCGGTTGGTATGGTCGTGGGGCTTGATTCAGCGAAGGAGAATATAGTCGAATACGACCAGGCTGTCTCATTTATATACGCTTGGGCATGGGCTTACCGTGATAATTTCGCCTGGAACTTCGCCTTTAACGGAGATTCGGTTTTTGCCGCCACCGACGATGGTCTCTTATTGAACTACGGGGATACCGGCATCACTTGGGAGAATATTCCCCTGGTAGATTCGATGGGTGAAGATCTGGTGTTACCGGGGACACCGGTCTACGCGGTCGAGGTTATAGATGAACATCTCTGGGTCGGCACCGGTGATCGGACAATTCGCTTTAATCTGCCCACTATGGAAGTCGACCTGGCGCTCTATGTAGTCGACACAACCGAGGAAGTGTATGCTTTCCCGGTGCCGTTCAGCCACAAGTATCCGCATGATCTTGGTGTCGATTTTCATTTCTATATTGACCGGGAAGCTTATGTCACGCTGGAGATTTATGATTTCGCCATGAACCTGGTGCGACGGGTGATTGACAATCAGTTGTTTTCTCCAGGTTACTACCCCCAGGCGGGAGCCAACCGTCGAACCTGGAACGGTCTGAATGAGCGGGGCGATCCGGTGTCGGTAGGTGTTTACTACTTTAAGATCGAGTACTCCACGGGTGAAGTTCGCTGGGGCAAACTGGCGGTGATACCGTGAGGAACCCATGATATTGCGTGCCGGCTACATATCACTGGCGGTTTTATTGCTGCTTTGTTCACCTTTGGGAGCAGTTGAAGGCAACGGCGGTTATGCCGGTGCGTTTTTCCAGATTCCGATTGGCGCTCGTCCCACCGGTATGGGCGGAGCTTATCTGGCCGTCTCAGACGACGGCGCCGGAACGCTGTTTAATCCCGCCGGACTGGCGAATCTGCAAAGGAAACTGTTCTCTACATCCTACCGCTTTTTGGGACTTGATCGAACCCTGGGATATGCCACCGTCGTCTTTCCATCGCGGGGTCAGTCGGCTATCGGCCTTAACTGGCTTTATGCCGGTTCCGGTGAAGTTACCGCCCGAGACAGAAACGGCCGTGACCTGGGGCGGACGCTAAGCGAGCATAATCATTCTTTCGGTTTGATTTTTGCCAAGAGGTTTGAAAAGTACCTCTCGACAGGAATTCATGCCAAGTATCTGCACTCTGTTTTTGCGGAGATGACCGCCTTTTCGCTCTCGTTTGACTTCGGCCTGATGGTGCATGTCAACCAGTTCTTTGATCGTGAAACCAGAGACCTGATGGCTGTTCAGGATATGCGGATCGGCTTGACCGTTAAGAATATCGCAGCCGAGTATCGTTGGAATAACCACAATTATCTCGTTAAGTATCGTAATCCGGAAGCTCTGAGTACCGATCAGGATGACCCGGTTCCCCTCGAGTTCGGTCTGGGAGGATCGGCGCGGTTTCTCGAACGCAAACTGCTGGCGGCCGTGGACGTGCGGAAAAACACCAAGCAGAGTTTTGATTTCCATGCTGGGGCCGAGTATCAGGTAGCCCCGGAGTTTACCGTCAGAAGCGGTTTTTCGGCAGGCCGGTTCACGGCCGGGACCGGATACATGTTTGATCTGAAACACTACAAGCTGGCTGTAGACTATGCCTTCTCGACCGATAGGGTTGGTGAAGGTTCTGAACATATTTTCTCGATGGATTTTTTGTTCTGATGGCTGGTGAATTATGAAACGAACACTTCTTATCATTGGTGTCATACTGGCTATCGGTTGTGCCGGTTCGACGGAGATATGGGCTGTCGACGGACTCGCTCTGCTGAAAAACGATCCCAGCGCCCGGGCAGCCGGGATGGGTGCCGCGGTCGTATCCCTCGCCGGCGATGTGAGCGCCGTTGCATATAATCCTGCCGGTGCTGTCGGACTGGACAAGTTCACCGCTTCATTCGGACATGCCTTCTTCTGGCAGAGAATCCGCCTGGAGTCGGGTTACGTCGGTGCCCGGGTAGCATCACGTCTCTATGCCCACAGCGGGGTCAGGTTTGCCGTAGTGGATAAAATGGAAGCCCGACGGTATCCGACCGCAGAACCGTATGATCTGTTCGATGCTCATGACGTTTCTTTCAAAGGCGGGTTGGCCTGCCAATTGACCGACAAGGTTTCCGCAGGTTTTGCAGTTGGTTGGTTTATAGAAAAGATCGACGCCTGGCGCGGCGCGGCGTTCAATGTCGACCTGGGTTTGCTGGTAACGCCGACCGACGAGACAAGTATCGGTGCCGCCATCACCAATTTCGGTTCCGACTTTAAGCTGGAAAAGCGGAGCCTGGTCGGCTCCCGCGATATTTCCCTGCCGACCACCATTCGGATTGGTGGTTCTTATCGCTACCAGGACTACCTGGGTGCGCTGGATGCCGTTATTCTGGACGACAAACTGCATCTTCACACCGGTGCCGAGGCCGATTTGCACCCGCAATTGAAACTGCGAGCCGGTTACCTGTTCAACTATGACGTACGCAACTTCACGGCCGGGGCATCATTCATCAGGAAGAATATGACGGTGGATTATGCCTTCGTGCCTTTCTCGGGGAACCTTGGTTCCACCCATATGTTCAACTTCACTTTCACTCTCTAAATGACATAGGAGTCATCACTATGCCGAAATATAAGATCGCCTGGTTGCCGGGCGATGGAGTTGGCAACGACGTCATGGAGGCGGCCCGGATCGTCCTGGACCGGATGAGTTTTGACGCTGAGTATATCCACGGTGATATCGGCTGGGAATTATGGAAAACCGAAGCGGACCCGCTGCCGCCGCGCACAATTGATTTGCTGAAAAACACCGATTGTGCCCTGTTCGGAGCCATCACTTCCATGCCCAAAGAAGAAGCCGAGAACGAACTGGTTCCCGAACTTCAGGGGAAGGGTCATATCTACTCATCGCCGATTGTCCGCCTGCGGCAGGAGTTCAATCTGCGCACCAATCTCCGGCCCTGCCGGGCTTATACCGGTAATCCACTGAACTACAAAGATGGTATCGATATCGTCGTATTCCGGGAAAACACCGAGGACCTTTATTCCGGGGTGGAGTTTTTTCCCCTGCCGGACGAGGTTCGTGCCACCCTGAAGAAGCACAACAAGAAAATGGCTCGTTTCGACGCCAGCCCCGCCGATGAAATCGCCGTCTCGCTGCGCATCAACACCCTCACCGGATGCCGCAACATTGTCACCGACGCTTTCGAATATGCCAAGAGAACCGGCCGCAAGACGGTAACGGTGGTGGAAAAGCCCAATGTCATCCGGGAAACGTCCGGCCTGATGGTACGCACAGCGCGCGACGTCGCCAAAAACTACCCCGGTATCGAGTTATGGGAGACCAATATCGATGCCATGTGCATGTGGCTGCTAAAAAACCCGCATGACTACTCGGTGCTGGTGACTACCAACATGTTCGGTGACATCATCAGTGATCTCTGTGCTCAGCTTGTCGGCGGGTTGGGTTTTGCCGCCTCGGGGAATATCGGTGATGACTATGCCGTCTTTGAGCCGACCCACGGCTCAGCCCCCAAGTATGCCGGGCTGTACAAGGTCAACCCGATGGCGATGCTGATCACGGTTCGCCTGATGTTTGAGTGGTTGGGTGAGAAAGACAAGGCCGAGGCTCTGGAGCACGCTATTGCCGAAGTCATCCGGGAGGGTAATATCCGCACCTACGACATGGGCGGCAGCAACACTTCATTGGAGGTCGCCGAGGAAGTAGCCTCGAAGGTGTAGCCTGTCCGTTACGCCGGTAGCAGAGAACCTTCAATCTCCAATCCGCAGTCGTGTAGTGCTGAACCCTTTAGTGGTTCTGCCGTGCGTTGTTTCTGCAGGCACAACCGCTACGGGTTGTGCCCTACAAAGTGCTAAAAAGCGCCCTACAGAGCGCCCCTACCGCTCTTCAATCGGTAAGTAGATCGTAAACGTGGTGCCCTCGCCCTCGGTTGACTCTACCTTGAGGGTGCCGGCGTGGGCCGAGATGATCCGTTCCACCACCGCCAGCCCCAGGCCGGTGCCGGTTTTCTTGCTGGTGTAATAACGATCGAAAACCTTGGACAGGTTCTCTTTTTTTATGCCGACGCCGGTGTCGCTGATACGCAGGGCCAGGTAATCGTTCTTCTTGTGCTCCGGCCGTTCGATCAAACCGCGCACCGTCAGTTTGCCGCCGTCGGGCATAGCGTCGATAGCGTTGATAAACAGGTTCAGCAGCGTTTCCAGTACCTGGTTCTTATTGATGATAACATCCCAGTTGGCTTCGTCGAAAGAGGCCCCAAACTCGATGCCGTGTTTGTGCATATCCGGTTCGACCAGTTCGGCGGCGCGGGTGACCTTCCGCCGGAGATCGACCCGTTCCGTCTGGTACTTGTTGGGGTTGGAGAAATCGACCAGTTCCCGCACCAGTTCGTTCATGCGGTAAACTTCGCTTTCGGCCGTTTGCAGCAGTTCGGATTGTTTGATCTCCGGCCAGCGCTGCGTGAGAATATGCAGGCTGCCCTTGATGGAGGTCAGCGGTTTGCGCAGGTCGTGCGAAATTTCAGAAATCATATTGCCCATCGTCAGCAGGCGAGTAGCGTTCAGCAACGCCCTTTCTTTTTCGGACAACAGCGCCGCCTGTGAGATAACCAGCCGCGCCAGGGAGATATCATCATCGGTGTAGGTCTGCTCACTGTCGGCGCCGAAGTAGAACACGCCCACCGGTTCGTCAAAACGCATTATCGGTATGGCCATACAGGCCGGTCCGGGTTGCGGGAATTGCTGGTTGTGCGAAAGTTGCTCTGCCATAATCGTTGACAGCCCGGGGATATCATTCAGGTTCAGTCGTCTCAGATCGATCGGCTCCAGCGTGATGCTGTCCCGGTTTATTCGACGCAGATCAATGCCGCCACTGTCGGTCAGCGGCATATCCGTAGCGCCGGAGGCACTGCCGGGCAGCAGTGTCTTGCTGTTGCTGTCCCAGTTGAACCAGATCGCGTAGTCGATGGGGAAGACCCGGCGCAGTTTGTCTACCAGGATGCGCCGGAACTCGTTCATCGACTGGATATCCGGCAATTCCGCCGAAATCTCATGCAGAATCTCAAATTCAACCAGGCGTCGTCGATTCTTCTCAAACTGGTGAGCATCGTCAACAGCTACCGTGGCCTGGGATGCGAATGTCGTCAGCAACCGCAGATCGTTATTGGTGAAGGATTCTTCTCCCTGCTTATTGGCCATGTTGATAACGCCGATCACTTTGTTTTTGATCGTCAGCGGGGCGCACAGCAGGGAAGCCGAGTGGTATTTCTCGCGATTGATTCTCCGGAAACGCTCATCGGATTCGATGTTCTCGATAACCAGCGGTCGGCCGGTCCGGGCAACATAGCCGGCGATCGATTCTCCCACCGGCAGACGCGTCTGGTCGATGATCGCCTGGTCCAGTCCGATAGCGGCTTCGATAGTCAGGTATTGTCGGCGCTCATCAAGCAGCATGATGGAGCCGATCTGCGCTTCGGTAACCGATGATGCCAGCGCCACAATCTGTCTCAGCAGGTCCTTGAGATTGGCTGTCGAACCGATCGACTTGCCGGCTTCGTACAGGGCGTTCAGTTCTCCGATGCGTCGATGCAGAATCAGGTTCGACAGCTTCAATTCCTCCATCAACTGCAGTCGCTCCAGGTCGGAACGGCGTTTCTGAAGAGCCCTCTGGACAGCCAGTTCCAGATGCGTAAACTCCACCGGTTTCATAAGGTAGTCGTAGGCTCCGCGTTCCACCGCTTTCACCGCTGTGTCCAGAGAGGCGTAACCGGTCATCAGGATAACCGGGATATCTTCGTCGACCTCCTTGACGATTTTGAGGATTGCCAACCCGTCCATTTCCGGCATCTTGATATCGGTGATAACCAGGTCGACCTTTTCGTTGCGGATGACGTCCGCTGCTGCAATCGGGTTCTGATAAGACTGGACCAGGTAACCGTCATCACGCAGTAACGTCGCCAGCGAGTCGCACATCCGCTCCTCGTCGTCAATGATAATGATTTTCTCGTTTTTCTTACTCATAACTCTGTTTCTGGCTGTGGAGGGGCAGGAAAATCTCAAAACAACCGCCGCGGTCGGTGTTGTGAAATAATATCGATCCTTTATGTCTCCGGATGATGCCGTAGCAGACGGATAAACCCAGTCCCGTTCCTTCACTGGACTTCTTGGTTGTGAAAAACGGCTCGAAGATATGAGGAATCAGTTCCACCGAAATCCCGGGACCGGTATCGGCAAAACGAACAGAGAGTTGTTCTCCGGCCGTCTGAAGACCGACTTCCAGCGTACCGCCGTCAGGCATGGCGTCGGCGGCATTAATGACCAGGTTAATGAGCACCTGTTTGAGGTGTTCGGATGATGCCGGTATCTGCGGCAGCCCATCGTCGATTTGGCGCACGACGGCAATCCCGCTTTTTTCCAGTTTCTGCGACATCAGCGTCAGGACCTCTTCAACAACCGTCGCCATATCAGTAGGTTCCAGTGACAGACCGTCGGGGCGGTGGAACTGCATGAGTTCTTTGACAATTCGGGCTATCCGCGAGATTTCCTGGCTGACGACGTCGGTGTAGTTGCGAGCCTCGACATTTTCCCGCAAAGACCTCCGGATCAGCAGCAGGTAGTTCTTGATGATCCCCAGCGGGTTGTTGATTTCGTGGGCTACCTTGGCCGACATTTCACCGAGGGCTGCCAGACGCTCGGAATCGAGTAATTGTTGCTGAGCAGCGCGCAGTTGAGCCGTGGCTGTTTTTTCGGCATCATAGAGTCGGGCATTATCAATTGCCACCGCAATCTGATTTCCCAGGATCGACAGAAACTCAACGTCGTCGAGGTTAAACGGACGCCCCGATATCTTGTCTGAAACCAGCAGCAGTCCGCTCAGGCGGGCCTGATTAATCAGCGGCACCACCAGTCCCGGTTGAAAGATTTTAAGAATTTTCTGTTCGTTGCCGCCGGTCAGATCACCTGACAGTTCCCCGGTGGCAACCGGTCGGTTTAGCCGTGTCAGATAATCCAGGAGCCTGGATCCGGTTTTGAAATGCAGGGCCGGACCCGGCATGGCGCCCGACCCTTTGCCCCTGGCCATTACGAAGCTATCGGACTGTCCGTCCTCCTTAAGGAAAACGGCACCCTTGGCGGCGCCGACCTGGGCCAGACAGGTCAGGACAAAAGAGTCCAGCAGCGTCTGATAGTTAAGAACCGAATTGAAGTTACGGCTGATTTCAAAGATCGTGTAAAGATCGAATATCTTGCGTTTCAGTTGGCGGTTGGTTTCGGTCAGTTTGGTGAGGTGACGTTCGGACGCCTCGGGTTCCGGTAAGGCTGGGGGAGTCCTGGAGGTCGATCCCGACTTAGTTTTTTTTCTGTCGTTCATCCAAGCCTGTATTTCTCGAAGAATTCACCTACCAAAAAATGAGAACCGGTTACAGTGATAATATCGTCACCGGAACAGGTTTTCAAAAGCCGCCGGTAAGCTGTTCCCAGTGAGCCACAGCGTCGGGTTGGAACTGAGCGCCAATTAATGCCGGTAAAGAGTTCTTTTGTATTTGCCGAGCGGCTTGTTCTGAGCGGCACCACCAGAAACTCTGCTGCGATTTCCGAAAGCAAATCAAACATCGCCTGATGTTCCTTGCGTTTGACAAAGCCGGTGATGATATGGGTTTTGCGTCCGGGGAACCGGGACCGGAAGGCTTCCACAAAAGCAACCACGCCGCCGGTATTGTGGCAGACATCTAACACCAGAAACGGTCGGCCGCGTTTCTTGACGACCTGAAACCGGCCCGGCCACCGGGTCCGCATCAGGCCCTCGGGCACGGCCGCAACCGGCACCGGCAGGCCATCATTGTTCAGAATGGAAATCGCCTTGAGCACCAGTGCCGAGTTTCTCAACTGGTGCAGACCGTAGAGGCCGGGGGTAAGCTGTCTTAAGGTCAGGCCGTTGTGTTGAAAATCCAGTTGCATAGTAGTCTTGTGGATACTGAAATCATTCTTATTGAGACGAAAATACGGCGCCCCGCGTTGGCGGCATTGAGCACGTACTACATCCCGGGCCTCGCGCGGCAGCAGTCCGATCAGATGCGGTACTGATTGCTTGATAATGCCGGCCTTCTCCCGGGCGATCTTTTCAAGAGTTGAACCGAGTATTTCCATGTGGTCGCGGCTGATGTCGGTAGTGACGGTCAACACCGGTAGCAACACATTGGTGGCGTCAAGACGACCTCCCAACCCGGTTTCGATCACCGCCACCTCAACTTCGGTGTGACGGAAATGACACAACGCCAGCGCCGTAACTACCTCGAAAAACGACAGTTTTCTGCGGACCAACTCAGACCGGTGGCGATCTATAAAAGCCGCCACTGATGGTCGGGGTATCTTACGACCGCGAACCCGTATCCGTTCCCGCAGGTCACACAGGTGAGGTGAGGTAAACAAGCCGGTCTTGTAGCCGGCCGTGCGCAGAATCGCCTCCAGCATTGCCGCCACCGATCCCTTGCCGTTGGTGCCGGCGATATGGATGGTCCGGTAGCTGTTCTGGGGTGAGCCGATCGAGTCCAGAAAGGCGGAGATATTCTCCAGCCCCAGCTTCATGCCGAAAAATTCCCGCGAGAGAATGAATTTCTCAGCCGAAACATAGGAATGCTTCGGCATTACTTTCTCCGCATGAACTTCAGCAAGCTGACAACAGTATTACGGAGATCCTGGCGCTCCACCACCTTGTCCAGGAATCCTTTTTCCAGGAAGAACTCCGAAGACTGAAAGCCCTCGGGCAACTTTTGACCGATTGTTTGCTGTATGACTCGCGGTCCGGCAAAACCGAGCAGCGCTTTCGGTTCGGCCAATATGACATCACCCAGCGAGGCATAGGAAGCCATTACGCCGGCAGTTGTGGGGTTGGTTAAAATCGAGATATACGGTAGTCGCTTATCATCCAGCCTGGCCAGCAGCGCCGACGTTTTGGCCATCTGCATCAGCGACAGAATCCCTTCCTGCATTCGGGCGCCGCCTGAACAGGAAACGATAACCAGCGGTACTTCGTGCTTGATGGCTCGCTCTATAGCCCGAGCAATCTTTTCACCAACTACCGAACCCATCGATCCCCCGATGAATTGGAAGTTCATGATAGCAAAGGATACCGGCATACCTGCAATTTCTGCCATGCCGGCCACAACGCCTTCAATAGTGCCGGTTTTTTGCTGAGCTGCCTTGATTCGATCAGGGTACTTTTTGGAATCTTTGAACTTAAGCGGATCCTTGGAAGCCAGTTTGATATCATACTCTTCCAGTTGACCGTCATCCAGCAGCAGATCAATGTACTTGCGAGTTGAAATACGGAAATGATACCGGCAGTTGGGGCAGACCCACAACAACTCTTCCATCTTTTTGCTGTAGACGATTTCGCCGCAGGAGGGGCACTTGGTCCACAGGCCCTCCGGTATATTTCTCTTCTCCTGTGTCGCCGGGCCGGATTTTGCCTTCCTAAACCACGCCATGTCTACCGAATTTCCTCGCTCTGTTCTACCTGGCGCACCAGCACCAGCGCGTCTTCGACCGGATCATTATACCACTGTCGCCGACGGTACCGATAGATAAAACCAAATCGCTGATAGAATGCGCAAGCTGCGACATTGCCGGGACGCACCTCCAGGAACAATTGGTCGCAGCCACACTCATTCACGATGGATAAGATAGCCTTCAGGAGTTGCGTGGCAACCGATTTTCTGCGGCTGTCCGGGCTAACGGCAATGTTGGTCAGATGGCCCTGGTTGCCGCTATAACAACAGCAGGCATAACCGATTACGCTGCCGTCCCGGTCTGCCACCAGGGCTCGGCAGTCAGCATTATCCAGGTGATCCTGAAAAGCCGAGCCCGGCCAGTGATCAGTGAAAATGCTCAACTCCAGCGACACAATGGCCGGCAGATCGGCGACTGTCATATCCCTGATTATTACCGCCGATTTATTTTTTCTTTGGTTGTTGTTCAAAGCGCAGCTCCGCGCGAGACTTCTGTACGTACAGCGGCTCCAGGGCGGCCAGGTCATCATAATCCCCGACCGTCAGCCGGTTTTGGCCCAGGGTGAGCAGATCCGCGGCATCGTACTCAATCAGATCCGTCCGGTCGACCCTGCCGAGATCAGGCGTGACCCCGACACCCAAAAGGCGATCCTCACCGACAACGGTCGCCAGTTCGGTATAAGCAACAACTCTGATGTCAGCGGCATCAAATGATCCCTTGCCAACCGGAGCCAGCAGGCACTCGTCGCGATTCAGTCCGATTACGATCCGGACTTTGTGGTCCTCATCGCGCAACCGATGAGCCGCCATTTGAAACAAACTGATGCCGACTATTGGAATATCCAGAGCTACCGCCATTCCTTTAGCTGCCGCCAGCCCAATCCTCAGGCCGGTGAACGAACCGGGGCCGGTGCACACTACCAGAGCCTGAAGGTCATCCGGCTTAAGTCCCCCCGAGAGCATCAGGTCGCCCATTTTCTTGACGATTAGTCGTCCATGCGATCGATCCACCCTTTCATTCAATTTAACGATTCTGTCAACGCCGGACGATACCGCCAGTCTCAGGTAGCTGGAAGAAGTATCAATTGCCAGGATATTCTGAAAGCGATTGTTGCTCATGGCTGAACCAGGGAAACAGATATTCGGCGCCGATGTTCTCCGACAATAGTGAAACAGATGCGATAATACTCATCCGGTATCAGATCACCGGCTTTCTCACCCCACTCGATAACCATCAACCCTTCCCGCTGTAGATAATCATCCCAGCCAAGTTCATACAGTTCGGATGGGTCCGTCAGCCGGTAAAGATCAAAGTGAAACAGGGGATACCGACCGGGGTATTCATTGACCATCGTAAAGGACGGGGAATGGATCAGTTGTTCATCGATCCCCAGCGCCGACGCCAGGCCATGCACGAACAAAGTTTTGCCCGAACCCAGATCTCCCGACATGATGACCACGTCCGGTCGGCGCAGGTGCGGTGCCAGCCGGGTGGCCAGCGCCAAAGTCTGTTTCTCGGAATGAGAGACTATGTCCAGTTCCTGGAGCACTGTTCTACCGTGGTGTCAGCACCGCGAGCGGTACCACCATTTCTTCCAGGGAAATACCGCCGTGCTGGAATGAATCCTGAAACTGGCGCACCATTTCGTTGTAATTGTTGGGGTAGACGAAGTAGAAGTCTTCCCGGGCAACCAGGAAGGTGGTTGCCAGCTTAAACGATGGCAGTCGCCAGTCCTGCGGCTTCTTGATCAGGACCGATTCTTTGGGGTCCGAATTCAGGTTATCACCGTACTTGTAGCGCAGGTTGGTCGATGTCGACCGCTTGCCGTGTGCCATCGTCCCGCGTCGGCACAGCACAGAGCCGTGATCGGAAGTTATGATGACGGTGAAATCCCGGGCGGCGAACGATTTCAATAAAGAAAACAACGGCGAGTGTACAAACCAGCTTTTCATAAGAGAACGGAAAGCAGCCTCGGTACCGGCGATTTCTTTGAGGATGACATTGTTGGAGCGGCCGTGGGCTAGGATATCCAGAAAATTGAATACAAATGTCACCAGTTGGCGGTCAAAAAAATCGGCCGCTCTTTTGACGATGGCTTCACCTTCAGTATTGTCATTGATTTTGTTATAGCTGAGCTGGTGCGCCAGGCGCACGCCATTGCGAGCCAACTGGTCGGTCAGAAATTTTTCTTCGTGGCGGTTGAGCGAACCTTCATCCCCGCTGCTGTAGTTCTCGGGATAGGTGCGATGGATCTCATCGGGAAACATACCGGCAAACAGGGCGTTACGGGCAAACGGCGTGGCGCTGGGCAGTATCGAGAAATAGCAGTCCCTTTCAACGGAGTAGTAGTCTGCCAGCAACGGTTCCACCAGCATCCACTGATCCAGACGCATGCAGTCGACTACAATCAGCAGTACCCGCTGTTTCCGCTTCAGGCGGGGGATCACGTATTTATCCAACACGTCGGGCGAGAGCACCGGCCGCTGGTCGTTATGCAGCCAGCCCTGGTAATTGTTCAGCAGGTACTTGGTGAACTCGGTATTCCACTCGCGACGGGTACCATCGAGAGCCTGTTCCAGACCGACATCAGCCTGCTCGTCCAGTTCCAGATTCCACCAGGCAATAACCCGGGCGGCCTCATGCCAGTCCTCGGCCGCCATGGCGCCATACAGCTTCTGATTGAAGCGATTAATCTCAGTAATATAGCGGCGCATCGAGGAACTGCCGATGATCTTGCGGGATTGCAGCAGCCGCTTGATTACCAGCAGTACCTGCGAGGGGTTGACCGGTTTGACGAGGTAATCGGATATCTTTTGCCCGATAGCTTCGTCCATCAATGTCTCTTCTTCCGACTTGGTGACCATAACCACCGGCAGGTGCGGCCGTTTTTCCTTGATTTCCTCCAGCGTGGTCAGACCGTCCTTGCCCGGCATCATCTCATCCAGCAGAACCAGGTCGAAGTTCTCTTTGCCAATGAGAACCAGGGCATCGTCACCGGACATGGCGCCGACAACCTCGAAGCCCTTGTTCTGAAGAAACACGATATGTGATTGCAGAGAGTCTATCTCGTCGTCTACCCACAGGATTCTACTCTTGTCTGACTGACCTGCCATTAATGATCCTCACTTACCTGTTTGTACCGGCAACTGGATTTCAAAGACTGTTTCATCCGGTCGCGATTTTTTTAGTGATACTCGGCCGAAGTGCGATTCTTCAATTATACGTTTCACCAGCGTCAACCCCAGGCCCCAGCCGCGCTTTTTGGTAGTGAATCCGGCTCGGAAAATTTTACGCGCCGCGGCCGCCGAGATTCCCGGTCCGTTATCGCAGACCTCTACCACAGCACATTTTCCCGGTGGTTGCAATGATGTACGGACATTAACCCGGCCTGTCTTGGAATCAACCGTCTGCAAGGCGTTCTTAATCAGGTTTTCCAGCGCCCAACTCAGCAGTTCGGGATTGAGCGGGACATCCGGTATCTGCCCGGCCTCAAAGTTCAATTTTATTCCGCGACCTTCAAACGGCAGCCGGCGTCGATAGTACTCGACCGTTTCCCTTACTACCTGGTTAAGATCACTCGGCTGCAAGTCCGGGACCGAGCCAATCTGGCTGAAACGGTTGGCGATTCTCTCCAGCCGATTGATGTCTACTTTCATGTTGCCGGTAACCTCAGTCACCGTCACGGAACTGTCGTCCGTGGGATGTCCGGACGAGCACTCGCTCACCATTACTTCCGTCCAGCCCATCAACGAGGATATCGGTGTTCCCAACTGGTGGGCCGTCTCCTTGGCCATCCCAACCCAGATGTGACGCTCTTCACTGCGGCGTATGTTCTGAAAACCGATCATGGCCACCACCATAAAGGCCACTATTATGCCGATTTCGATAAACGGCATCAGTCGCAACTGACGGATCACCCTGGAGTCACCGTAGCAGAAGTAGTTGACATGACTCTCGCCGAACCGTAACGGGAAGCGGCCGTGGGTTTCGGTCATTCGAGCGGCAGTTTCCCTGAGGTGTTCCAGCGCCTGAACGGACGTATCACCGGCCGGTACACCGTCGATATTGCGCCAATGAATCGGTTCCCCGTCAGTCGCCAGCACAATGATGGGAAAATTGGCTTTGACAATTATTTCATCGAATATGAACTGCAGTTCGGTGCCGGAAGTTGGGGAATTGGCTGCCATCTGCCACATGCGCACGTACTTCTGAACCTGAGATCGGGTATCCCTTTGCAGTTGACCAATGACATTAAAAGTGTACCAGATAAAAACAGTCGAGATCAGGACCACTCCGCCCAGCAGAAATGCCTTAAAGACAGTCGATTTGCCGATATAAAGCCGGGACGTGCGGCCGGGGATGGTCGATAGCATGGTCATCAGCCTATTGTCTCGATCCCGGCCATGTATGACCGGAGAACTTCCGGTATCGTCACCGTGCCGTCGGCATTCTGGTAATTCTCCAGAATGGCGGCTACCAGGCGTGCCAGCGCTACTCCCGAGCCGTTAAGCGTATGCGGGTGGCGCACCTTGCCGTCCTCATCACGGAAACGACAATTCATCCGCCGGGCCTGGAAATCCTCGAAGTTCGAAACCGTAGAGATTTCCAGATGCTGTTTTACACCCATCGCCCAGATTTCAATATCGTAAGCTTTAGCCGAGGCAAAAGTCAGATCGCCGGTGCAGAGTTGAACCACACGGTACGGCAACATAAGTCCCCGGAGCACCTTCTCCGCCTGTGTCAGCAGGGACTCCAGTTCATCGTAGGAGTTTTCCGGTCGAACGATCTTCACCAGTTCCACTTTGTCAAACTGATGAACCCGCAGCATCCCGCGAGTATCCTTGCCGGCCGCTCCGGCTTCCCGACGAAAACATGGCGTGTGTCCGGCCAGATACAGAGGCAATTGCTGATAGTTGAGAATCTCATCGCGAAACAGATTGGTCAACGGCACTTCCCCGGTGGGAATCAGGTACATGTTATCTTTGTCGATCCGGTACATGTCATTTTCCAGCTTGGGCAGTTGCCCGGTGCCAAACATGGCTTCGGCATTGACGATGTAGGGCACGACATGTTCGGAGAATCCGTCGGCAGCGTGCAGGTCGAGCATGTAAGCGATTAGCGCTCGATGCAGCCGCGCGCCCATGCCGCTCAGTACATAGAAACCGGAACCAGCCACCCTGGCGGCTGCCGGAAGATGTACAATCCCCAATTGGCTGCCGATCTCCCAATGCGGCAGAACTTCAAAATCAGCTTCCCTCGGTTCGCCCCAGTGGCGAATCTCCACGTTACCCTCGGTATCGGCACCGACCGGCACCGATTCATGCGGCAGATTGGGTACCCGGGACAGCTTTGTCCGCAAATGGTCGTCCAGTTCCCGCAGCGTCTTGTCCAGGGTGGCTATGTCCTGTCCGACTTGTTTCATGGCGGCGATGTCCTCATCAGCCGGTTCGGCCGCCTTTTTCTTACGGGCAATCTCTGCCGTCACCTGATTGCGTTTGGCCCGCAACTGCTCAACCCGATTTACGGTCTCACGCCGGCGACCGTCCAGGGCCAGTATTTCATCAATATCGGAATCATCCTTTTTCCTGGCGATGGCCTCTTTGACGGCATCCGAGTTTTCCCGGATGAATTTCAAGTCAAGCATATGGTTTCCTGTTGTTTACGTGCCTTTCAGTCGGTCGCCAATACAGCGTCCCAGTAACCATTATACACCAATGGCAATGTTTAGTCAAACAGAGACCCAAGCGGCCTTACCGGCTGTATCGGTGGGGGAGACCGGCTCGCTGAGATTTATGAGTGGAAGTTTCCAGTCACGGGGGGGTAGATATTTCTTGCATTTACCGAGAATATATCTTATATGTTAAAATTGGACTGCAAGAGGCTCTGGAATAGAATTGAGGCCTGACATGGCAAAAGTATGCGAAATTTGCGGCAAGAAAACAACATTTGGACATAACGTTTCCCACGCCCACAATGTGACCAATCGACGCTGGTATCCGAATCTCCAATCTGTCCGGGCGTTGGTTAACGGCACCTCCAAGCGGATCAAGGTCTGCACTTCCTGTCTGAAAGCCGGCAAGGTTATCAAACCCAGCTACAAGAAAGCCCCATCGGGCAAAGCCTGACCGATTTGGAAGACAGGGTGGGCGGCCGGACGCTCGCGATCCGTAACTTGATTTCCTGAAAAATAAGCGACCGCCAGACCGATGAGAGGCCTGACGGTCACCCAGGGGGGCTATCCTATAGCTGGGGGAGCAGGTACACTAACGTCATGTGCTCAGAAGACCGAGCACCGTTTTAGCGCCGATATGCGAGTGAGCCCACAGGGAGGCGCTCACCTGAAACTTGACCATCTCACCGATGAAGGAAGCATATTCTTTGGCGTAATCGGTATCACGAAGCACCGACTCGGCGGCCTGGAGATTTTCGGCTGTTACCTGCAGAGAAGCGCGATGAGTCTCCAACTCGTTTTTCTGAGTGGCGCCCAGATTGACCTGAACCGAATCCAGTTCGGCAATCGCGGCATCGATGGTCGCAATCGACTGTTCAGCCGTCTCAGCCGTCGACAGATCAATCCCCTCCAACTCGCTGATATCAGCCAGTGATTGCTGTGAACCATCCAGCAGCTTCATACCATTGTATTCAGCACTTCCAAGCATGTCGTTGTAGCTGGAGACAATGTATTGGCCCGTTGTCTCGTAAGCCTGTTGAGCGCTTTCGGAATTTCCTCCCGAATTGGCGGCGCCAACGGCCAGCGAACGAAGTTCCGATAGTTTGGAACGCATCTCACCGGTATACGACGAACCGGTCTCGTACTTGCCGATCGTGGCGGTGGTATTCTCAATTTCCTGGTTCAGCGTGGCTATCTGTGACCGGAGTTGTTCTGAAATGACCAGAACCGCCGGTCCGTCCGAAGCCCGGTTGATTTTCAACCCTGAAGACAGCTTCTCAAGCGGATTTTTCATACCCAGAAAGTGGGTATTCAAATTTCTGGCCAGTAAAGTGCTGCCCAGATCAAAACGAACACTCAAGCCCATTGTAACCTCCTTGCCCGAAATGGCTATTGGTGGAGATGAGCATCCACTATGCCGTGCAGTAGAAAAGTTAACTTATTGTGTGATAAGGCATTGGAATTCCGGGGAATGTAAGGCTGTTTCTTTCGGTGCCGGAGTATGGGCCGCTGCCCATAATGTATGGCACAGAGGAGACTATCGGGGTTGAGGGAAGCGGTTTCCGGTCGGTCCGTTGTATGGGTCGAGTCAGTCCCCCCGGTCTTTATCGGTGACAGAACCCAAAGGCGCTAACCTGTGGCACAGATACGAAGGGGCAAATGAACAGAGATGAAATGGCGGGGCCGATCAGTATTTTTGGCGCCGTTCGACCATGTAGATGGAGCCCTGACGCTGTTTCGCGGCTTTCTTAAGATCGGCCAGCATCCGGGACAATTCGCCAGCATGCGAGAACTTACCGTTGCCGTTGACTATGACGGCGATTGAGACAGTCAGGAGAGGAAAATCCTCTATATCGCCCCGGCGGCTACGGGTGGTGATATGCCCGTGCTCGCGATCGTCAGGGTCGTAGCGATAAGGAATCAACGCATCGAAGGTCTTAATCGTCCAGGTGCAGACAGGATCGATCAGTTGCGGGGGAATCATCATTATGAAATCGTCACCGGCTACGTGACCAACGAAACCCTCGGGGCAGAGATCGAAAACGACATCCTTGATGATCGCTGCGGTCAACCGTATTACCTTATCACCGGCGGCGTAGCCATAGTAATCATTGTAAGCTTTGAAGTTATCCAGGTCGGCGTAACAGACGGCAAACTCCGATTTCATGTCGATTTGACGCGTAATCTCCTTTTCAATCGTCGCCGGGCCCGGCAAATGGGTGGATGGATTAACTGACAGGTCGCGGCGACTGCGTTCGATCACCTTTTTGATACGTACCCGAACCAACTGGTTTTTCCACTCACCGTAGAGAAAATCCTCCACGCCATTTTCATAGGCTGCCACCATCAGGCTCGCTTCAGGCTCGGGATGATACAAAATGATGGGGATTATCGACAAAAACGTGTTCTGTTTGATGGCCCGGACCAGTTCAATCTCCCCAATGAATTCCGACCTGCCCCCCATCAGGATGGCATCAACCGGGAACCGCTGACAGATGGTTACCAGTTGCTCTATGCGATCAAAGTAATGAGAACTGATTTGATTGGGGTGGAAAAACTGCTCCATGTAAAAATCAAGACTTACCCCATCTTGTTTTATGGCAAAGTGATAGTGAGGTTTTCTTGGCCGGTCAGTCGTCTTTGGACCCGGCCAGTTCTCGAGGATGGTATTTTCTGTGTTCTGCAACCAGGTATTCCCGATCTATTGTCGTATATATCTGTGTTGTAGATATATCGGCATGACCGAGCATTTCTTGCACGATCCGCAGATCGGCGCCCCCTTCCAGCAAGTGCGTGGCGAAGGAATGGCGAAAGGTGTGGGGGGAGACATTTTTGCTGATTCCGGCCTTGATTACTCGCCGACGGATCGCCTTGAACAGACCGACCCGGGAATAACGTTTACCCCAACGATTGAGGAAAACATACCGGCTTAGAGTGTTCTTAAGAACTGCTGCCTGACAGTCCAGATGGGTTTGAACAGCCTTTCCGGCGTAGGTTCCCAGCGGAACCAGTCGCTGGCGGCCACCCTTTCCACGGACACGAATAAAGCCGGCCTCGAACTCGATTTCACTTACAGACAGATTGATCAACTCTGAGATTCGCAGCCCGCAACCGTAAAGCAGTTCCACTACCGCCCGGTCTCTTTTACCCAGTGGAGTTTTGTCGTCGATAGCCGTAATGATACGGTCTATTTCTTCCGGTGAGAGGTAGTGGGGGTGATAACGGGAGATTCTGGGCGTCGGCAGAGCCGTAAACGGATTCTCCGTGACCAGACCGTGTTCTTTCAGATAGGTAAAGAACTGTTTAAGGCATGAGATTTTACGGGCTACCGTGGTTGGTTTGCGGCTCGCTGTCATCTGTCGGCGCAGGTAGTCGTTGGCATCTCGCAAAGATATGGTCTCAACACCGGTCTTTCCCGACTGCCGGCAGAACTCGACCAGATCGCGTTTGTAAGACGATAAACTGTTCGGCGAAAGACCTCTCTCCAGTTTGAGGTGCTGCAGGTAGTCGTCAACATGTGCCAGCATTATCAGCAATTCCCTCAGCGACTATGGGCCATAGCCAGCACCGCACAAACGTGGTACCCGCCCTGCTCAAGTTCCCGGCAAGCCTCCCGAGCGGTGGCGCCGCTGGTAACAACATCGTCGACCAGAATCACTCTGGTCGTTTTCTCACTGGTGTCGGTGACAGTGAAGACGTCACGCACGTTCTTTTCGCGCATGTTAAAGTTGAGTCGGGCCTGGGGTTTTCGCTTTTCAGTACGATGCAGGATGTCGGTTCTCATCGGTAGCTTCAGGAGTTGTGATATCTGCTCAGCGAACAGGGCCGCCTGATTGTAACCCCGACGTCGTTCCCGGCCGGGATAGAGCGGTACCGGAATGACCAGGTCTGCTTTCAGGTCAGACAATTCTTTCTGAAACTGTTCGTAAAGGGGCGGCGCCAGGAGTGCTGCCGGGGCAGTCAGACCATGAAACTTGAACTGAATGATCACGTCCTGCAAGGGGGAAGTGTAGTTACCGTAGGCATACAGGGGCACAGATATTCCTCCGCAGTCGGGGCATGTTTTCCCGGCGGGAAGAGTGGCAAAACAGCCGAGGCAGAGTGGCTGGTTGTAGGTATCAATCAGTTTCCGGCAGGCCGGGCAGATTCCCTTAGCGTCTTCATCGAATTTGCCACAAGCCAGGCAGAGCGGGGGCAGGATAAAGTCTATCAGCCCTTTCAACAGCGGGCTTTTTTTAAGAAGCGCAGGAAGCATGATTTACGGTTCTTCCGTTTGAGGCTCCGATTCCGGACATAGCTGGTGGCATCCACCACATCCGACTGCATAACGCCAACCGGGGCTATCAGTCACCAATCTGTTCCAAAAGTTCCCGTGCCTGTGCCGCAGCGCGACCGTTCGGGTCCAGCAACAAATACTCCTGCCAGTGAACACGAGCCGAGTCGGCTTGTTGCAGGTCATAGAAAACAATGCCTAAGTTGAAATGGGCTATCGAATGCGACGGGTCGGCTTTCAGCACCTTTTGAAATTCCTCGATCGCACGATACGGCAGTCCCATTCCGTGCAGGCAGGCGCCGTAATCGACTCGCACATCGCCGAAATCTTCCTGCAATGTCAGGGCTTTTCGGTAGCACTCGGCGGCCACCGCGAAATCAGCCTGGTCCATAAACTGATTGCCATACTCTACCAGCGCGCCGTAATCGGTCGGCATATTCTGAAGTATCTGTCCGATGTCATCCATCTCGTCCGACGTTACGCTGCTGTGCGGCCGGCTCTCTCCGTCGGTGCCCGGCGCCACCGGCAGCGGCTTCTTGAAGATGAAGAACCCGGCCGTGATGGCCGTCATCACTACCGCCAGGATCAACCAGTTTCGGCGTCCGGCGGGATGCCTTGTTCTCACTGTTTTGCCGATAGCACCGACAGGTGCTCCACACGCCGGGCAATGCAGCGCTTTTAAGGGTACTCCCCGACCACATTCCCGGCATCTCATTCGGACGTATCCTCGTTTTCCCACCGGCCGACGACAGCACATACCGAAATAGAGATCATCTTCCACTACCCTCTATTCGAAGACTACCAACAGAGTCAGTGTGTCTGCGTCGCGAACTACCACTACCTCAGTGCTGTCACCTTTGCGGAACTTCGACAGGCTGTTCATGTAGTCGTAGATGTCACCAATTTTTATGTCGCCCAGTTTGATAATAATGTCGCCTTCAATCAGCCCGGCCCGGTCGGCCGGTCGGTCGGGCGTCACACCATCTGCCCGCAATCCCTTTACCTCCGTAATGAAGTCCGGCATGATTCCCAGTGTCACCGATAATGATGCCGGGCGCCGACCACCGCCGGGGTCTTTGGTCTTCTGAAAGGTCAGGCTTTCCGGGTAATGGTCGAAGTCGATCACAATCCCGGCGATCAGGTTTGCCACCGAGGCGATGCCCTCAAAGTCGATTTTGTCGATGTCGTCGGATGGTTTGTGGTAGTCCTGGTGAGCGCCGGTGAAGAACATCAGCGACGGAATCTTTCGATTATAGAAGGAAGTATGATCGGAAGGCCCGGTGCCCGGCTCCTTGAAAACCATCGTCATATCTCCCTGATCCAGACTGTCGAAGTAGTCCTTGAATTCCGTACACGTTCCGGTCCCGAATATTGCCAGCCCGTTATCCTGCTCCTTGAGGCGGCCAATCATGTCCATGTTGATCATCATCCGTACTTTCGTGGAATCGATCGTCATGTTCCGCACAAAATGACCGGACCCCAATAGCCCGGCTTCCTCCCCGGAAAACGCGATGTACACCTGAGAATACTTTACCGAGTCTCTTTTGGCATGGAAGTGTCGAGCCAGTTCCAGCAGGGCGGCGGTTCCGGAACCGTTGTCGTCAGCGCCGTTGTGGATCAGCTTTTCTTCACCTCGGTAGCGCGAGCTCGGTCCCCCATAGCCGAGATGGTCGTAGTGAGCGCCGATGATGATGGTGGTATCATTGTCGGTCGGCAGACAACCGATGACGTTATATCCGGTGTCACGTATGGTGACCAACTCCGTTTCACCGACCGCCGATGCAATTTGCGGCAGAGATAAATCGAGTCCCAGTCGCTCCAGGCCCAGGCGTCGCAGGAAGATTATGGGAATATTCTTCGGATTGACTCGAACCGGGCCGAATCCCTGCAGCGTATCATCGTGGTCTTCGGGAGTGATGAAGAATACTCCGGTCACGCCGTGATCGATGGCGGTCTGAATCTTGGCTGTGAGCGAAGAGTAGCGGCTGAAATCAATAGCAGAATCTTCCGGTGACGACGGAGAGAACCGTTTAATCAGAACCGCCCGCCCGGTGACATCACGATTCCGGTAGTCATCATAGTCGCCATCTTCCTCCCCGACCTTTATGCCATAACCGACACTGACCAGGCTGTCAAAGGCAAAGCTCATGCCGGCGGACTGCTGCATCGGTTGAAACTCTTCATATAACTCCAGTTCGACCCCATTGACGGTCAGACGATTTCCGTCACCGAAGTCAATTCTCTTGATGAAGCCAAAGGCCTGCAGGTAAGAATTGCTGTCACCAAGGGGAATCAGGCCGGTGGTTTCAAAGACAGTCTTTATGTACCGGGCAGCCTTCCATTCACCGATCTCGCCGACCTCGCGACCCTCAAGGGAATCATCGGCCAGAACAGAGATGTGATGTTGTATCGAATCGGGTGAGATCAGGTACTCTGCCGACCCGGCATTGATACCAAAGGCGACAATCGAAATCAGTACCAGCGCGAATAATCTGTAGCAATTCATGTGAAGTCTTTCCTCATTTTCTCATTCCGGTCAAACCACGAATCCACGTCCGCGACGGATATAGAAACAGCGCACGGTACGTCTCTCACACGATGGGCAGAACGCCATTGGGGTCGAACTTGTCCTTTACTTTGCGAGAGTATACGGCATCGACGGAAGTATTGGTTTGTGCGAGGCCGTTTAAGAAATCCTCCCGGCTGACAGCCTTCATTCTCATCGAACTCAACTCGGTCAGGCCCGATTCCGGCATAACGCGAAACGTTGCGGATACAATCATACCCAGTACCCCCCATGATCCGGAAAAGATCCTGATGATATCATATCCCGATACCGATTTGAAGCAGGTAGAGCCGGGTTTGATGATGTCTCCTTCGGGCGTGACTATCTCGGCCTTGATAAAGTACTTTTTCAGGGGCAGGTCCCGGCCGTGAAGATCGGCACTCAGGCCGACTGCGATTGCTCCCCCCACCGAACTGACACAGGGCAGATTCGAGTGAGGCAAAGCCAGCTTCAACGGCGCCAGTTGCCGGTTGATTTCGCGCAACGGATAGCCGCCCCCGACCGTGATGTAATAGTTTTGCGCGGCAACCTCCAGCAGCGTATTAAGGCGGTCTGACTGGATGGTGATGATTTCGTCGAAAGCAGGTCCGGTGGGACTGATATTGTTGCCGAAGCCGCTGATAAAGACTTTCTGTTGATGCTGGTTGGCCAGCTTGAACAACCCCGCCGCTTCTTCAGCCGTCTCCGGGTGAAATGCAGGTACTCCCTTCTGAAAAGTGACTCGGTCGCCGGGGAATTCCGACCTGACTGCGCCCAGAAACTCATCCGATCGGCTCATAGTGTCAAGATAACAGTTGCCGACGCCCTGTCAACGTTAGCCTGTCCGGCTCCGGATAAAAAAAAACCGGGCAGGTGTTGTAAATACCTGCCCGATATAAATTCCGTATTCAGTTTACTCACAGCCTCAAAGACTGCTGCCTGGTTCCGCTCACCAGGGAGGGGTGCAGCAACCGGGCATCGGCGCCGGGCCACCCATGAACAAGTAAGCCACCAGGTAGGTCAGATCGCCGACATCAATGGCCCCGCTGCCGTCCATGTCAGCCACGCAGAGCATCGGATTCGGCGGCGGTCCACCTTGGAATAAATAGGCTACGAGATAGGTGAGATCGCCGACATCGATGGCTCCGCTGCCATCCACATCTCCGCAAACCACGACACCACCCGCTGGGACCACCACACACAGGCAGAACTCGGAAGTATTATTAACGGCGTCGGTAGCGGTGGCAGTAACATCATCTCCAGCCACCAGCACCGTCGTGGTCAGGCTCCAGTTGCCCAGCGCGTTGGGAGTGGTCGAACCTACATACAGCTCACCTTCGCCATGACCGGAGCCATCCAGCAAGGCACGGAAAACCTCGATGGTAGTCGTATTTGGTGCCGGTGTATCCAGAGTCCCGGTGACGGTGACGTTGCCGCCCATGTTGATGATACCGGTGATAACCGGGAAGTTCATCTCCTGGTTGGCGCCTACATCGGGGTCAGTGGGATCGTTGAACGTCACATTGGGTATGAACAGGTCTATTCCCAGACCGCCGTTGTCATAGATGGAGTTCTGGGTGATCTGGTTCCTATCGCCGTTGACAATGTCGACACCGTCCTCCCAGACATAAACTCCAGCCAGGCCGTTTTTCGCGATAGTATTGTTGGGTCCAATGAAATTGCCGTCGGCACAGCCCCACAGTGCAGCTCCGTAGGTGCCGAGTGTCACCCCATACATTGTATTCGGCAGCGGGTTTAACGCGATGTCGAGTCCGATGATATTGTCCTGAACATGATTGGCGTAGGTCTGAATCGGTGGTGCAGGGAAGGGGATGTTGTTGTAACCCTGCATGCCGACGCCGTCGTAGTCGTTGCCTGAGATAAGATTGTACTGGACCCAGTTGTCGTGCGTCCCTTCACAGAGGCAGACACCTTCGTGGTCATTGCCCAGGTCGGCTGTCCCGGAGCGATCGGTCCCTATGTAGCAGTTGTAGATGCCGTTACCGTAAACGTCACCGGGGACTATTGGTCCCCAGATGGCAATACCGTCGGCATAGTTGCCCGAGGAGAGGCAGCCGTCGACAATGTTCTGGGTGGCAATACTACCGCCGCCGGTGTTCTTGATTCGGACACCGGCCCAGGGAGTCAGTATAGTGCGGCCATTGCCGATATCGAAGGTACCGGTCGGATCGGTACCCACGTAGCAACAGTAGACCATATTGAAGTTAGCCGTCAGATTGGTCACGCCCGCCTCTATCAGGATACCATCCTGCTCAAAATCATTGATGACCAGGCCGTCGATCACATTATTGTCCGACTGGACCCAGAGACCGCAAGCGGGGCCGGCAGAGAGGCCGTTGATTTCAATCATCAGCGTGGCCGTGCTGGGTGGGTTAGCGCCGGTAGCGGATCCCGGTTGTGACAGTCCGGCGATGTAGCAGCCGGCAGGATCAGTTAGCGCTGGTAACTGGGCACCGGGTATGATCACATGCGGTCCCACGCCGGAGATGTTAAAAGTGATCATGTCGAATCCGGCGCTGGCGTTGGCCGAGTTTATGGCCCATAAAAGGTCACCCGGTATTCCGAAAGCAAAAGGCAAGGTAACGGTAAAGGTGGCGGCAGGTGATTGCTCGGGCCTTTCCGAACGCATTGGCGGCCGTGGTTGTTGCCCGCTGTCCCCAGCCAATGCGACAGCAAACAGACACAACAGAGCCAAGGCCACAGTTAACATTTTTCCAGACATAGCTCCTCCATCAAAATGATATGGTAAAGTTGTTTTCTCATCGCCACTTGAATGAGCAGACCTCTCCGATAGTGGAGATACCCGCAATACGAATCGACAAACACAGACGTTCTAACATGCAGAATCACAAAGATGCAAGTACTGGTTTCTAACTACAATAAAACAATCAGCGCCCGAAAGTCAAGTCATTTTTGGACTTAGCAACGACCGGCGGAGTGTTCGGGCCGCGTCTGTGAGCAGTTATGATCAAGCAAGTCGTTGCTTCCCGTAGTAATGTTGCTGTTAATTGTTAAAGATGTCTGGTACAAGTGACAAAAACCAAATGATGCCGTTGTTGACCCTAACAATCGGCGCGTCTTGTATTAGTTTTGCCGCTGTCTTTGTCAAGCTGCTCGGCGGCCGGGGAATGGAGCCGACAGTTATCGGTTTCTGGCGGACTTTTCTGGGAGCGGTGATTTTGTTCGCATGGGCGGCGCTCAGGCGAGAACGATTGACACTTCCCGGTTCGGTAATGGGCTGGAGTGCTCTGGCCGGTTTTGTGTTTTTTCTCGATCTCTTTTTCTGGCACCGTTCCATCCTGTACGCAGGAGCCGGGATGGCGACAATTCTGGCCAATACCCAGGTATTCACAACGGCAATCCTGAGTCTTTTGATCTTTAAGGAAAGACTGAGCCTGAGATTCTTCGTCGCCATTGTGTCCGCTATTGCGGGAGTAGCCCTGTTGATAGGGTGGGGGAGTGGTATCGTGTTTACTGCCCGCTATCTCAACGGTGTCATTTACGGCCTGCTGACCGGTATCGTGTATGCCGGTTATATTGTCATCCTGAAAAATGCCGGACAGCACGCGCAGAAACCGGGATTCCTGACGCTGATGGCCTTCACATCGCTGTTTTCCGCTCTGTTTTTGGGATTAGCCGGGCTGCTGGAGAAAGCCTCATTGGCACCTCCTGACTGGCTGTCGGTGTTGTGGCTGGTTATTCTGGCATTGGTGGCCCAGGCGTGGGGGTGGCGGGCGATAGCCGGGGCACTGCCACGGATTGAGGCTTCCCGGGCCGGGTTGGTCCTGCTGCTGCAGCCGGTTCTGGCCACCGTCTGGGGTGTCATCCTGTTCCACGAGTACCTGACCTCGGTTCAGATAATAGGAGCCGTAATAACGCTGACAGCCATCTATGCCGGATCTGTGCGCCGACGCTGACCTGCCTTCAATCAGGAATATCCATGAGGCTAACTTGTTGCGATCAGTGTAATTATTATCTTGGCAAAGGGTTGGTTATAATGTAGATTGTACTCTGAAAACAGGACCGGACCAGCCGGTGTTCAGAATTTGAGCAGTCCGTCGATAATGTGAGGGAAATGTTTTGGAATTTACGTGGCCAATTTTAATGTCCGGAGGCCAGGATGGCGGTGGCGGTGGCGCTATTACGCTCGTCTGGTTCGGGCTGATTTTTGTATTGATGTATTTGTTGCTGATTCGCCCCCAGCGCAAGAAACAGAAAGAACACCAGAAGTTACTCGGTGATTTGAGGAAGGGCGACAAAGTTGTGACCAGCGGCGGCATGTTTGGCATTATTTTCGCCATTGATGAAGAGCGCAATCGGGTGGTGTTGAAAATCAATGAAAATACCCGATTGGAGTTCCTGAAATCATCAATAGCCGCCAAGGTCGAAAAATAGTTTAAGGAGTTACCGTGGCAGAGCGGCCGATCGTCGTATATGGCGATACGATTCTGCGGCAAGTGTCTCAGCCGGTTGAAGAAATCGACAACGAGGTTAAGGACCTGGTGGCCACATTGGTGGCTACTCTAAAAAAAGCTAATGGTCTGGGACTGGCAGCAGTTCAGGTCGGCGTTTTGAAACGTCTTTTTATTGTCGATGTCTCAGTGGTTGATGCGAGCGAGACCCTGCGAGTGTTTATCAATCCCGAAATCATTGAAACCAGCGGCGAAGTGGAACTGGAGGAAGGTTGCCTGTCCTTCCCGGGATTGTATCAGAAGGTCGTGCGATCGTCCAAAGTCAGAGTGCGGGCGACGGACCTCGACGGCAACCAGTTTGCGCTTGAGGTGGATGGTATGGTTGCCCGGGCAATCCTGCACGAGTTTGATCACCTCGAGGGTAAGCTGTTTGTAGATCTACTGTCGCCGATTACCAGAACGCTCATCAGAGGCCGCCTGAAAAAGCTCTCACGGGTGTCTTAGGTCGCTGTTCGACCACTACCCCCGACCCCCGGAAGACACTGCCCTCCGGCCAACCACCGGGGCGCTCTCCCACGGTAGAAGTAACGGATGAAGATTATCTTCATGGGTACGCCGAAGTTTGCACGCCAATCTCTGGTGTGCCTTAATGGCAGCCGTCACGATGTTGTGGCGGTGGTAACCGGGCCTGACCAGCGCTCACGACGCGGCGGTCAGATGATTCCGACACCGGTTGGCCGGGAGGCGCAGGAACTGGGGCTGGAAATTTACAAACCGGCTTCACTTAAGGAAGAGGAGTTCTGCACGAAACTAAGCAACTACGCGGCTGATCTGATCGTTGTGGTTGCTTTCAAGATTCTACCGGAAAAGCTATTTAGTCTTCCTGCGCGAGGTTCCATTAATATCCATACCTCGTTGTTGCCCCGTTATCGCGGGGCGGCGCCCATAAACTGGGCGTTGATAAACGGCGAGAAAGAAACCGGCCTGTCGAGTTTCTTTCTCAAGAGAAAAGTCGATACGGGTGACATTATCCTTCAGGAGAAGGTCACCATAACCGAAAATGATACATTTGATACCCTGTCGGCACGATTATCCGAGTTGGCCGGCCCCTTTCTGTTGCGAACGCTGGATCTGGTTGAGAATCCGGGTCCCCGGCGACCGCGGTCACAGGAAGATGACCAGGCCACACCGGCTCCCCGAATTCAGCCTTTCGATGCCATGATTGATTTTGGGATGCCAGCTTCAAGAGTGTGCAACTTTGTTCGCGGGTTGTCCTCCACACCGGGCGCCTACACTTTCTTTCGAGGCAACCGCATCAAAATCCTGGCCTGCCGGCAACACTCCGGCGCAACGCCAATTCCGGGAGAGCGACACCTACGCCCCGGCACCATCCTTGATGACCGTAGGCGATTCCTGGTCCAGTGTGCCGATTTGTGTGTGGAAGTTGTTTCAGTGCTGCCACAGGGTAAAAAACTCATCAGCGGACGGGATTTCCTTAACGGGATCACACCGCTACCGGGTGAATGTCTGGGTGAAATTCCCCGAGAGGAACAAAACCAACAATGAAAAAAGAGATTTTAATTAACTCCACCGACTACGAGACGCGGGTGGCTATTCTCGAAGAGAATCGGCTGGTGGAACTGCAAGTGGAACGACCCGATGCGGAACGCATGGTGGGTGATATCTACAAGGGCATTATCAGGACGGTATTACCGGGGATGCAGGCGGCCTTTGTGGATATCGGCCTGCCGCGGGCGGCCTACCTGCATTCTTCGGACATCGGCAAGGAGTATGACCACCATTTTGACTCCGAAAGTGTCGAAGAAGAAGAGGCGCCGATTGACATCGTTCGTAAAAGACGCCGCGCCGGCATTGAGACGGTCCTGAAGAAGAACCAGGAAATCCTGGTGCAGGTGATCAAAGAACCGATATCAACCAAAGGGCCACGAGTGGCTTCGGAGATATCCATCCCCGGCCGACTGCTGGTGCTGGTTCCTGATGACGATCACATCAGAGTGTCAAAACGTATCCCCGGCTGGAACGAGAAAAAACGCCTCAAAAAGCTGCTGGCTCCCCTGCGACCGGAAGGATTCGGTCTCATCGCCCGCACTGAAGCAGCCGGCAAGGAAACCAAGGACTTTCGTGCCGACATCAAGAGACTGCACAAGTTGTGGATGATGCTAAAACGCAAAGCCGACAACACCGCCGCACCCAGCCTGATCCACAAGGAAGCCGAGATGCTTGTGGGTATGATCCGAGATATCTTCACCGATGATGTTCATCGGTTGCTGGTTGACAACCGGGACGACTATAAAAAACTGATCCGATTTGCCCGGCAGGTGTTGCCGCATCTGAAAAACCGTATTGAACTCTATCGGGGTAACCAGTCGTTGTTCGATAAGTATAACCTGGAACCGGAAATCGAACGCATGCTGGAGCGCAAGGTCTGGATTAAGAAGGGTGCCTACCTGGTCATTGATCAGACGGAGGCGATGGTGACTATTGATGTCAACACCGGCCGGTTTGTCGGCAGTGGGAATCAGGAAAACACGATTTTTCAGACCAACCTCGAATCTGCTCGTGAAGCCGCTCGGCAGATTCGGCTCCGTGACATCGGCGGACTGATTATCTGCGACTTTATTGATATGTACAGCCGCGAAAATCGACGCCGACTGTTCGAGGAGTTTCGGACCTGCTTCAGCAACGACCGGGCCAAAAGAGCTATCAGCCCCGTGACCGATTTCGGCATTATTGAAATGACTCGCGAAAGAGTACGACAGTCGCATTTGCATCAGCTTTCGGAGTTGTGCCCCTACTGCGATGGGCTGGGGCGAGTACTGTCCCGGCAGACTATGTCCACCAAGGTGGAACGCTGGTTTGTCCGAGCCAAAGCCGATAAGAAGTACGACCACTTCAATTTGCTGGTCAGCCCTATGCTGGCTGAGGCGATGTGTGAAAACGGCACCAACCGGGTTCAGCGGATGATGAAAGCACACAATTTCAAGATCAACCTGGTGCGCGATACTACTATCCCCATCCAGGAATTCAAAGTGTGCCGAGCTGGCACCAAAGAGGATATCACAGACAAATACAGGGTCTGAAAAACAGATATGATCGGCTGTCTTATATGGTGACGATTACGGCCCGCTTAAGGGGGGGCTTCTAATCAGTGGCCGATGGCAAACATGTAAAAAAAGATTGACTCCTCTGTACGCATATACCTACCTTACAGATGTAATGGGAGATACAGGCGGTATAGGCCGTGAAATCGAGGTCAAGCTGCGCCTGGGATCATTCGCCGATTACCTGAAGCTGCTGGGATTCCTGGGTCAGGTTGAGTACGAAGAGCATCACGTTAACGGTTTTTTTGATACTGAGGACGGTCTTCTTGCCAAGGCCGGCTGGGCACTGCGTGTTCGTTCGACTGAGCGAGGCGGACTGATAACTCTCAAGGGGCAACCTGCAATGCTGGGGGCAGCCGTAATCCGCGAAGAGATTGAGGTCGAAATTCCGCGAGGAGTGTCAAATGATATTCTGAACCTGCGCCGGGATGTTATGAGTCTGACGGTAGAACCGGTGGAGTTCGTTCGCAGAAAATGGGGCGATATCGCTCTGGCGAAATTCGTGCAATTCGAAAACACGCGGCAGAAAAAGCAGTTCAGGGTTGATGATGACAGCTTGATGCTGGAACTTGACAAAACCGAATTTGCCGATGGTACCATCGAGTATGAACTGGAACTGGAATTGACCGAAGAAAGCCAGGTTCAGACCGTTGAGGACAGGCTCAGGCGATTGTTTGTTTCTTTGAACATCCCCTTTGAACCCAACCATGAGAGCAAGCTGCAACGCGCTCTAATGAAAGCCGGCCAGGTCTAAACTGTCGGCTGCCGGTATTCGCCGGTCGGCAATATTAATAAGATTCACTTTCGTCCGGGTAGGCGCCCCGCTTGACATCATCAATATATTTCTCGACCGCGGCTGTTATGATAGGAGGGAGGTTAGCGTATTGTCGAAGGAATCGAGGCGCAAAACCTTCCTCGCGAAGTCCCAGAATATCGTTGATTACCAGCACCTGGCCGTCACAATGCGGTCCGGCGCCGATGCCGATAGTGGCGGCCTTGCTGAGTGAAGCTGTGATCTCACCGGCAATCTCGGCGTCAACCAACTCCAGCACCATCGCGAAACAGCCCGCTTCCTCCAGGGCCAGAGCTGATTCCTTCAGGTATTGCCGGGATGCGGCCTTTTTGCCCTGCACCCTAGGTCCGCCAAAACCGTGAATCGACTGAGGCGTCAGTCCAATATGTCCCATGACCGGGATCCCGCAGGCCACGACGCGAGTGATCGTGGCCGCCATTTCGGTGCCTCCCTCTATTTTGACGGACTCGGCCCGTGCTTCTTTGAGAAAACGCCCGGCGTTGAGAATAGCCGTTTCCGTCGACGGCTGAAACGACAGGAAGGGCATGTCGGCAATAACCAGAGCCCTGGAAGTACCGCGGGCAACGGCGGCTGTGTGGGCAACCATGACGTCCATGGTGATCGGTAAGGTGGAGTCAAAGCCGTGAACCACGTTAGCGGCGGAATCGCCCACCAGCGTGGCATCAACTCCCGCTTGATCCAGAAGACGGGCCACGAAATAATCATAGGCCGTCAAAACGGCAATCTTTTCACCCTTGTTTTTTTTTGCCAGGATCGTCTGAATCGATGTTTTTTTTCTGTGAGGGTCGGTTTTTGACATCGCTTCACCTCCGTACCAGATCGCCGGCCGGAACATAATACTTTTTGCCGGACAGAGGCCGGTTGATCTGCTCAATCAGGTCGTCAAAATGTTCCGGATTGCTGACGAAATCAATACTATCGGTCTTGACTACCAGCAGGGGAGCTTCCGTGAAATTGAAGAAGAAATAGTCATAGGCCTTGTTGAGCACCTCAATGTAGTCCGAATCAATAGTCCGCTCAATCGGCAGGTTGCGTTTTCCGATGCGTTGCAGCAGAATCGGAGTAGTCGCCTGCAGGTAGATAACCAGGTCGGGACGGGGCACGTCACGGGCCAGCAATGGCGCCAGTTTGTTATAAAGCGTCAGTTCGCGATCAGACAGGTTGACCGAGGCAAAAATGGAATCTTTGGCGAACAGATAATCGGAGATTATTCGCTGGGCGAACAGGTCGCGAGTCATCAGTTGTTGTTGCTGCTGGAATCGTGACAACAGGAAGTAAAGCTGGCAACTGAAAGCGTGCCGTTTGCGATTCTTGTAGAAATCGGCCAGGAAGGGATTTTCGAGAACCTCTTCATTGATCAGGTCCGCTCTCAGCCGCTCGGCCAGCATACCGGCAAACGAGGTCTTGCCGACGCCGATCACTCCCTCGATTGCGATATAGTTATTGGTTTCAGACATGGCGGGCAACTTGATCCTTAAACAGCAGCACTGCCTGACGTTGATCTTCCGTGAGAAACTCGGCGATGGGACGCCTGACAACCGGATGGACGATATCCGGTTCGATCTCCAGAAGCGGTACCATGGCGAACGGTCGATTCAGCAATTCCCGGTGCGGGATTGATAACCGCTCGCTTTCTACGATCCGGTCGCCGAACAGAAGAATATCCAGGTCTATAGTGCGCGGTAGTTTGTGACCTTTGCCGGTGCGTCCCAGGTTCTTTTCGAGCAATTCCAGTGCGTTGAGCAACTCATTCGGCAGATACTGATAGTCGGCCATCACGACCAGGTTCAGAAACGCCGGGCTGCCCGGAGGCATACCCTGTGGTTCCGAAAGATAAATACTGGACACGGCTACAATCTCCAGTCCGGGCAGCGTGTGCAAACCGGCCAGTGCCGACGAAAGATTTTTCTCCCGGTCGCCTTCGTTGGATCCGATCAAAATGTAAACCGTTTCTGCCATAATACACCTCTGTTAAGCCTGGCTGTCGCCATCTATTAGTTTCGACGGATCCCCTTGGGAGCGCGTCAATTCCACCTCGACGTACTTGACGTATCCCGGTATCGGTGGGTTCATCTTGCGTACTCTCAAAGTTATGCGGTACACTGGAAAAGTGTCAAGAACTTTGGCGGCCAGAAGGCCGGCCAGCCCCTCCAGCAATGCGAATGCCTTTCCCTCAACGGTATCCTTGATGACCCGGTGGACATGCAGGTAATCAACAGTATCGTTCAAGCGGTCGGATCGGCCGGCATCGGCCAGGTCAACTTCCATTTCGCAATCAACCTCAAACAGACCGCCGGTTTCCTTCTCGGCCGTGGTGACACCATGGTAGCCATAGAACGACATCCCGCTGAGGCGGATAACATCCTTCATAAATCACCACCTGACTTTGCCGACCGCCGCTTTCGGCGCAAACGTTGGATAGCCGTCAGGTACGACTGAACGGGTGCCGTCAGGGAAAACCGGAGCAGACCTTCGCCGGCATCGCCGAAGGCCGTACCCGGTACCACCATGATCCGGTGGCGGCGGTACAGCAGGCCTGCCGCCGTTGCCGCCTGCCGCCGTCGTTCAATTCTGGCCCAGATGAACGGTACCGTATCAAAGCCGGTTCTCTGAAGGTTCAGTTGCGACAGCAGCCTGGAAGCTTCAGCGGAACTGCCCGCCAGAGCCGTGCGGGTCTCCTTAAGCGCATCATTGGGAAACTTGCGAATGCCATCTATCGCCTGTCGGACCCACAGCCGGCAGGCAAACCCAGGTGTTAATCGGGTGGCCAGCTTGATACCACTGATGACTTCACGATTACCGACCACGAAACCGAATGGTGCTGCCGGCAATCCAAAGTGATAGGGGAAAGAGTATACTTCCACGCCGACTTTTTTGCCGCCACTGACCGATAGCAGTGACACATGCTTGCGGGCGTCTACCGCAGCATAAGCGGCATCGTTTACGATGATTATGTTTTCCCGGCCGGTCAGCCAGGCCAGGTCAGTCAGTTCTTTTTCGGATAGCTCGGCACCGCTGGGATTGTGAGGTGAATTGAGGAACAGCAGTGTGGCCACGCGGCCCAGGCGGGTATGTACCCGTTCAAAACGGGGTGACCAGTTATCTTTAGCACGGACGGTGTAGCTGACACATTCCCCCCCGCAGGCAGTGGTGACCCGCCGATATAGCGGAAGGCCCATCTCCGGCACAAAAGCAATATCCCCGCTGTCGATAAAGGCCAGTGCGATCGTGAACATCAGGGTGGAGATACTGCCCCCAATGAAAATTTCCTCGGAAGGATCTACACGCACCCCGTGATAAGCTTGAAACCATGCGGCCAACTCTTCCTTGAGATGGTTCAGATCGCTTCGTTCAGCCGGTCGGAAGTCAACCGCCTCCATTTCTGACGTTTCGCCTGCAACCGGCCAGGTGAACGAGGCCAGATCTACTGTTGCCGTTTTCCTTACCAGAGATCGTTTCGGCTCTGTCGGTACCAGGGAATAGATATCGGGCGGCAATTGATACAGGCGGTTGGCCTTGTCAACCAGGACTTTCTTGACCAGCACCGGTGCCCCGACTCAACCTTTGGCGTCCGTGGTTTCATCCAACCGGCAGCGCATCTTCTCCAGCCGCTGGAAATCTTGCGAGGGTATCCTCTCCACATCGCCCAGACGGCTGGCCAGAAACAGTATTTGAGCATAATGCTCGACCAGTTCGTGACGATGGAAGGCTTCATCAAGAGAGCGGCCGACCGTAACCAGGCCATGATTGCGCAGGAGGAAGGCGTTGCAGGTTTCCACATGCGGTTCCAGCGATTTCGGAACGGCCTCGGTCCCGGGCGGAGCGTAGTCGGTCAGAGGTATCTTACCAATCGACACCACCACCTCCGGCAAAACATCCTCGCTAATGGTCACACCTGCCACCGCAAAGGCTGTGGCGTATGGCGGGTGGGAATGGATGCAGGCGGCTACATCGGGTCGATTCCGGTAGAGAAACAAGTGCATCAGTAATTCCGACGAGGCCCCCAGCCGACCCTGAAGGTGTTTGCCGTTACCATCGATTATCACCATGTCTTCCGCCGCCAGCCGACCCTTGGCCAGTCCGGCGGGAGTAATCATGATCCGGTCATCATCCATTCGGACCGAAATATTGCCATCGGTACCGGCGACCAGACCCCGGTCGTAAAGTTGTCGCCCCGTCTCAGCGATGGCTTTCTTTGTTGTGATAGGTGACGTCATATCCGTCGGCAAGGTAGAGCGATTTTGACCGGTTGTCAACAGCTTCACCGCATAAGAAAGTCGGGACCACAGGGGTTCCGACTTAGGCGGTGTTCCCGGCAGAGACAAGCCCTGCCGCTACGCGATTAAAGGCGGCTTGCCGCTCGGGACCACCCTTCGACAAGCTCAGGACAGGCAGGGGTTCCGACCTTTTGCTGTTGAAAAAGTCAGCGATGACGGATCAATAGATGCCGCTTGCGGCCTGAAGTTTTTTTAAACCGAAGTTGTTCGGAAAGCGTTATAAAGTATGGGATTGATGAATACTGTTATAAAGAATTACAGTTACAAGGAATTACCAGTTGCAAAGAATTACCTTGACATTGGGATGGAGAAATCGTATATTACGAGGTTTTCTGGCTGGAGGACATGGGTAGTTGAAAAGGTACAATTTTTCCCCTGCAAGTAACGGCAACAGGGGGCACAAGCTGGCTGTCGTTGTAGTAGTGGCGGTGGGCTGTCTGATTGCGGGGATGATGATATCGGCCAACCTGGATGTGTCAACTCCGGTGGTGGCACAGGCTCCAATCAATATCGCTCAAACCGGACCATATCCGGTTGTCCAGCACGACGGGCAGTTTGAGTCGCCTTTTGTGGCCGTGGTTGAGCGGGTGCAGGATGCCGTAGTGAATATCTCGGCCAGGTCTCGAACCCGCGAAGACGTGCTTCCCTGGTGGCACCGAGGTTCCAATTATGCCACATCGCAGGGGTCCGGATTCTTTTTCCGCGAGGATGGCTACATCCTGACCAATAACCACGTGGTGAAGAATGCCGTGCAACTGACCGTCAGGACCGCGTCAGGCTACGACTATGAGGCTGAACTGGTCGGCGCCGATCCCGCCACCGATCTGGCGGTACTGAAGGTTTCACCGGAAGAACCGATCACGACTATCCCCTTTGGTGATTCGGATGCTCTGAAAGTGGGGGACTGGGCTATAGCTATCGGCAATCCTTTTCCCCAACAGGGTCTGTACCGAACCGTCACGGTGGGTGTGATTTCGGCCAAGGGGCGCTCGAATCTGAATTTCGGTCGTGAAACACCGCAGTATCAGCATTATATCCAGACCGATGCCTCGATCAATCCCGGCAACTCCGGCGGGCCGCTGCTTAATCTTTTAGGCGAGTGTATCGGGGTTAATGCCGCTATTTCGACACCCACCGGCGGCTCGGTGGGCATTGGTTTTGCTATTCCGATCAACCTGGGCCGGGCGATAGTTCCTGACCTGATTGCTCATGGCCGGGTTAGCCGGGGCTGGCTGGGTGTCTGGCTCTCGGATGTGACCGAACGTGAAGCCAAGCGGCAGGGTTTGGAGGCTGTCAGAGGGGTCAGGATTGATTCCGTTTTTAGCGGGTCGCCGGCTGATAGGGCCGGCCTTCGGAGTGGTGATATAGTGGTCGGTTTTGAAGACCGGGAGGTGACCGATGCCAGTCAGTTGTCCATTCTGGTCTCGACCATTGACGAAGGGTCGCTTGTGTCGCTGGAGGTTGTGCGTGAAGGTGAGCATCTGAGTCTGACAACCGGTATCGGCGATCGCGACACTTTTCTGGCCTCGCAGAACAGCGGAGACAGCCGAGACGATTTTTACGTGGTTCGCTGGTTAGGTATGGAATTAATGAATATCACTGACGAAATTGCCGAGGCCCTGTCGTTGGAGGCCGCTAAAGGTGTTTATGTCAGGCGGGTTTATTCCGGCAGCCCGGCCGACCGGGCTTCGATAACGAAAGGAACAATAATCCTTCAGGTGGCTAAACGAACCACCAAGTCGTTGGAGGATATTGAGAAGGTGGCTGACAGCATGAGACAGGACATCGAGCGCATCGCTCTGATTGTCCAGGAGCCTGACGGCACGATCGTCAGGAAGGTGATACGACGATAAAGATGACAACGATATGTATTTCTTTCATCGCCGGACCCGGAGGTCCGGTGTATCAACAACGTGTTAGGTACAAGGAGATAGTCAGAGAAAGTGGCTAAACAATCCCTAAAGTATCGCGATGAAGACCGGTCGCTGGACCTGTATCTTCGTGAAATAGGGGAAACACCTCTTATCAACGCCGAGGAAGAAGTGCGGCTGGCACGCAAGATCAAGCAGGGTGACAAAACAGCCCTGGAAAAACTTACCAAAGCCAATCTGCGTTTCGTTGTCTCGGTTGCCAAACAGTACCAGAATCAGGGTCTGTCCCTGGCCGATTTAATCAATGAAGGCAATATCGGCCTTATCAAGGCGGCTAAAAGGTTTGACGAGACCCGTGGATTCAAGTTTATCAGTTATGCGGTCTGGTGGATCCGGCAGGCGATTCTGCAAGCACTGGCCGAGCAGAGCCGTATTGTCAGATTGCCGCTCAACCGTGTGGGCACGCTTCACAAGATCGGCAAAATTTCCAGCCGACTCGAACAGGGCCTGGGACGGGTACCCTCGCCGGATGAAATTGCCAAGGAACTCGAACTGACTGCGGGGGAGGTTTCCGACACCCTTAAGATATCCAACTCACACCTGTCGCTGGATGCTCCCTTTGCGGCTTCCGAAGACAACTCTCTGATAGACGTACTGGAAGATGAATTCCAGCCCTCCCCTGATGAAGCTCTTCTGAAGGATTCGCTGCGCGTTGAAATCGATAAGGCGCTGGACTCTCTCACAGCGCGTGAGGCGGAGGTTATCAACCTCTATTTCGGCCTCAACCAGGAGAAGGCCCTGACCCTTGAAGAAATCGGCGCTCGATTCTCGCTCACGCGGGAACGGGTGCGACAGATCAAGGAGAAGGCCATCCGTCGCCTGCGTCACGCTTCGCGTAGTCGCTCCCTGCGGGCTTATCTGAACTAAACGGGCTATCCCATACGAGATCAAAGCCGCCCCGCCCGGGGCGGCTTTTGTTTGTGGGTCGTTTCCAATAGCAGGAATCCTGCCAGGGAGATGCCCGGTGCCCTGCTGCTACAACGACCGAAGGTGCCCTACGGCGTATGTTCTGTCTCCGGCCCGGGGTAAAATCAAAATGTTGTCACAATCACCGGTGACCGCCGGCTCCAGGATGGCAATAGTGTTGACGTGCATCAATGGAGCGTAATGTCGGCCTCACACATGATGACTTTTCTTCATCCTTCAGTTACCGACTCCCTTTGGCAGGCTGGATAACTGCTGGTAGGTGAATGGGAGCGTCTTGTGTGCAAAGACCCAGTATGAGCGGTCATAATACCAATCGTACCTGGTTTTCCCTATGAGACGGTACTGGTCTATGAACCTTGGGTCAGCTACCAAGACCTTGTGTTTCGTGTAGAAATTCGGTTCCGCCAAAGAAAACGACACAAGCACGACAATTCCTGGCCGTCGTGAAAAGAAGTACTCCTCTGACCAACCCTGTTTTACAATATGAATGTCCGTCAGTGACTTCGGATTGATATCTACCGTGGCCAGCTTGGAGTAATAGGGAGTTGCTCCTACGTCACTGATAGCCAATAGCGTCTCGGCCGGAACGTTGTCTCTCAGCCACTCTCCTAATGCAACCAGTGATTCCTGAGTACTGGTTTCATTTCTGATTGCATCGAATCTCAATAACGCTACAAACGAAAGATTGAGAACTACGAATGCAGTGCATAGTGCCAAATGCGGGAGTTCTCTTTTGTATGACATGGACAGTGCGCGTGGGAGGAGCGCTCGCAGCACAGGAAGCCCTGCAATTAAGAGCAGCGGAATGAGCGGAACGAAGTACCGCATGCCAGGCATCCAGTCTACGAAATTTACATAGAGGGACGCATATATTACCAGGAGAGCGAAGATAGTGTTTTCAAATAGCGGACGGTTATTTTTGGAGGAACACGGAATTAAGACCCCGATTAGAGCAACTACACCAAGCGCAATGTAGTAATAGCCGAGAGGTGCAAAATAGCGATTCTGGATCAGGAAGAAAAACTGGATATTGATATTCCACGCGTGCAACAGTGACTGGCCATCGCCACCCTTTGATAAGAGAGGTGTTGGAAAAATCTCCCCGAAATACATGAGCCTCCAAGATTGATAAACAAGCACCAGCAAGGCGAAAAGTCCGAGACCTGCCAGCATCCACCTCATACGAGAATATGAGTGGTAGCCATTCATAGGTTTCAAGTAACGTGCAAGAATGAGATAGCCCACGACAGCTGGATAAAGCAGAAGGCCCTCTGGTCTACATAAGGTAAGAAGTGTGCATACTACGGCCAAAGATATCGACCAGACAGGACGTCCGTCGTGAATGATGCGATCGACACACAAGGTGGCTATTAGTATGAGAAGTGAAAAGAGAGGGGTCTCCATTCCAGAAATCGAATACAGAACGAAGGGTCCGGAGGATGAAAGCAGAAGCATTACCAACATTTGCTGACCGGCAGAAAGTCGGGGGCGTATGATGAGCCAGAACACGAGTAGGTTCAGTATTCCAAAAAACAGGCCAAGATGCGGAACGAAAGAGGGTAAATCCAAGCCAAGTCGCACAGCGAGAGAGCAGAGCAGAATCCAAAGGAAGTTCGTATACCCCTCAACGGGAGTCTCTCCGGCATTGAATGTAAGCCCATTGCCGAGTGCAAGATTCTCGGCGTACCTGAACGAGATGTATGAGTCGTCCGGCAGGAACGGGGTAAGCTGTAAGGCAAGATACGTAAAAATCAGAACGCTGATAACGAGCACCAGGCGAGAAATGAGGGCCTTGTTACCGGACGGGGTGAAATCCATCTTTCTCCTCAATTTCGAGCATCCAACTTGCAAAGTAATATAGTAGTGTACAAAACTATTTTATACATAAATAGCCAACCGGATAATCAAGCCTTTTCCGGAGGTGCTTGATATGTTAGTATTGGTTGACTGATTCATCTGAAACTGGCGTGGGTGAGTGGATCACCGGCGCTTGTCAAACTGGAGTATAAAATGTTGACCGCTAAAATGAAGTGGGCCGGGGGGCTGAAATTCGAAGGCACCAGTGCCTTTGGCCACCTGATTATCACTGACGGAGCTAAAAAAGTCGGTGGAGAAGAAGCCGGTTACAAACCGACCGAGTTGCTGCTGTATAGTATCGCCGGTTGCACCGGGATTGATGTCGTCCGTATTCTCGAGAAACAACGTCAGAAACTGACCTCTCTTGAGATTGAGTTGATTGCCCACCAGGGCGAGTCTTACCCGAAACCATTTCACACTATCGAGGTCAAGTTCATCGCTCGCGGGAAAGAGCTTGACGAGAAAAAGTTGGCGGCAGCTATCGAGTTGTCCGAGAGCAAGTATTGCGTGATCAGCCAGACTATCGAGAGCGAGACCAAAGTAGTCACCAGTTATGAAATTGTACCGGAATAGCGCGAACTTTTTGGTGCTCGGTCCGGTTCTATGTCTCAAAGGAGTATAATGAGATGGAAGTGAACCAAAGAGAGAAGCTGGCCTGCCGGCGGGAGTCGCAACTGCCGTTTGATACGGTCGTAAATAATCTGCAGGAGCAGTCGGCTGCCAATCAGTTCCGGGTACTGGCGGTGCATAATGTACAAAAGACGCTGGCCGAGAAGGGACTGGAAAGAGAACCCCTGACAATCATCGAGGTTTGTAATGCCGGGTTTGCTCACCAGGCACTGCAGCAGGCAATTGAAGTTTCCCTGTTTATGCCCTGCAAGTTTTCAGTATATACTGAAGGTAAGAAGACGGTCGTCCTGCTGGCACGCCCCGGCATGATTTCAGCTATGCTGCCGGATGCCGAGCTGGAGAAACTGGCCGGGGAGGTCGAAGACAGGCTGAAGAAGGTTATGGAAGCTGCAATCTGACGGCAGTGTGAGCAGCCCGATTATGAAGAAGAAAACAATATTATTCGTCGCTGTAGGCGGTTTGCTTGGTTTCGGCCTGTCTTTTTTGTATAATTCCTTCGGGTCGACCTGACAGCTCATGTGTAATCCCTACCTGACAACGGTGGTAGGGGCGCTGGCCGGTGCGGTCATGTCGGGTGGAAAACGAGGTTGACGGAATGCCGATCTACGAATACAAGTGTATGGATTGTACCAACGAGTTTGAAGAACTTGTTGGTGTGGGAGATTCTGCGCCGCCCTGCCCCTCCTGCCGGTCCGGCAATACCGTCAAGATGATCTCGTTGATTTCCGCAAGGGGTATTACCTCCGGCTGTTCCACCTGTGTGCCTTCCAATTGCTCAAGCAAACACACGTGAGGTTGACCTGATTCCCCTGCGGTCGCAGGCAACAAGTTGCTTTTATCAACACAGTGTAATTTTCAGTTAGCACAGTATGAGTCCCTGTAGGTTGGTGTTCCCAGGGAGGTGGCGAAGCCACTTTCACTGACCGCGAAACCCGACCATAGCTTGACATGACCCCACCCCACCAAGGAGATGTCGGGTTTCTCATTCGTCCGTCTGACGCCGGACTCACTCGGAACGCCGACCTACTGGACTACAATGTCTTGATTGGCAAAACCGCTTCGGGTTTTGTCTTACTCGTGCTGTTCCAGCGCTTTGAGAATCATATCACGCGGCGCCATGCCCTTGCGGTAGACCTCAGAGTAAACCTTCAGATGCCACTTGTCGTTCATCCGGGGGAGATCATACTCCAACTCGTCGGTACCCAAAATCAGCTTATTTAAGAACATGGCCATTGTCTCATAGGCGGCATACAGTTTGCGATGCTCATATCTGCCGCCGGCAGCGAGATCAAAGTAAATGTCAATCAACAGATGGGTGCCGATTTCGTGCGAAAGAAACTGGCAGGTCTTTTCCAACGGCTTGTCGTAGTAGAACAGGTTGCTGCTGTAACTGATTGAATTGTAGTCCGGGCCGTTTTTGTTGGCGTAACATAGCAGGATCTCGTATTGGTCGGCTGCAAAGGGGATACCCAGTAGATGCTCCCATTTCGCGACATAGTCCAGTTTCTGAAAGTAATCCTTTAACTCGGCCGCGCGACGGGCCAGCGCCGGTTGAACCCGGGGCCAGACCTGCTGATGGTAGCTGTCAAAATTATCCACGCAGACCCGGCTTAGTCGCCGCGACTTTTCAATCAGGTCAGACTCGGCCGGAGTAAACTTCGCGCTTTTGAGATAGTGGGCAAAAAATCGATCCGACCAGTCAGCTTCCGGGTACGCTTCTACGAATGGTGTCAGATTGCCCTGCTGTAGTGCCGTCTGAACGATTTCGAAGTATGACTTTAGATCAGGTTCGTTCTCAAAGCCCAACCACGCCGGCAGGGTAGTGAAAACCCCCGACAGGTCGCCGCCCTCACCCTCACCGAAGGCCAGCAGAGCTTTATTGTCCTCAAGGCAGGCCAGGTCCTCCGGATTGACGGTGTGCCGAAAGTTGTCGGCATACTCCGAGTCGTACCCGATTCTGGCGACTGCCATCAGGTGCCAGAGGTAATTGGGTTCGAGCTTGCCGGTGATAATGACCGGTTTGGGCCATGGTGCCATGTTCATGCTAACCTTTCCTCCTGGCAACGACGCAAATTCGGTAGTTGTCTTTCTTTGGTCTTTCAAAACTGAAACAACGATAGAACCCCTTGATCATAAACCCGGCTTCGCATAGCAGACGCCGGATTGTCTTGTTATCATAAGCTCTCTCGACGTGTTCTTCGTCGAAGCGCTCCCACAGTTTACCGCGTCTGACGAAAAAAGTCGTATGGCAGGTCGCGCTCGATGTTCTTGGAACGAACTTGTTCGTCCAGACCCAGGCGAGATCATCCCGGGTGCCGGCATAGACCTGCCCGCCCCAGAGAATCTTCAGCGCTGCCGGTGTGTTCATGTCGAATATGAACCAACCGTCGTCGTTCAGATGATGGTGTACCGACCGAAAGGCCGCTTTCAACTCCCGCGAGTTGCTGAGGTAGTTCAGCGAATCATAAAAGCAGGTTATCAGGTCAAACCGGCGAATGTGATCGCCACCGGTACTGTCCGGAATCCTGAAACGTGGCAGCGATTCTTGATACAAGGGGATCTTGCGTCCGGACAGTTTCTTTGCCGCCACCTTCAGCATGGCGGCGCTGCCGTCGAGTCCCGACATAGACAATCCCTGGTCGGCCATCAGGCTGATCGCCGTGCCCGTCCCGCAGCAAAGGTCGAGGCCACGAACGGCTTCTATTCTGAATTTGTGCAGAATCTTGAAAGTGTAGTCGACCATTTCCGCCGAGTGCCGGTCGGCACCCATCAGGTCGTAGACGCGGGCAAACTTGGTGTATGGTAGCTCAGGTTTCATGGCAGACACTGCTCCTCAAGGGCTTGTTGAAAAAGTCCTATTCTCGTCATTGCGAGCGACAGCGTGGCAATCTCGGATATTGAATGTCAACGAGATAGCCACGTCGCTTCGCTCCTCGCTATGACGGTTGTTATGTTTTTCAACATTTCCTCAGGGTACAGACAGAAGCCACCGCCGGCTTTTATATTGACAGTTAACACTATAGGGAGTTTTCATTGGTAACGGTACGATTTTTTTTGAATACCGTCTGCGTCACCGCGTAGTATAGTAGGACGTCTGGTGAAGCCGACCGGCGGTGCCGGACGTTGGAAAGGAGCGACGATGACGACTATGTTCTGGATCTGGATGGCAGCGGTAGTCGTGTTTCTGATTCTGGAGATAATGACGCCGACATTGATATTTGCCTGTTTCGTGGTCGGTGCCGGGACAACCGGCATTTATGCCTATTTCTACCCTGAGGCATATCTCTGGCAGATCGGCATATTCGTCGGTGTCTCGATTATTCTCTTGCCACTGACAAGAACCCTGGCGAAGAAAATCACCAAGCCGTCGCCGCAGAAGTCAAACGTCGATGCCCTGATCGGCAAGGTAGCCCTGGTTACCAAAGAGATCGACCCTGACCTGGGCGGCCAGGTGCGTATCGAGGGGGAAACCTGGGTAGCCACCGCCGGTGAAAAGATTGACAGGGACCAGAAGGTGAAGGTAATCAGTGTTTCCGGCACCAGGGTCCAGGTAGAAAAGATGTAAGCAGGAAAGGAGCTTGAAATGAACCCGGCGATAATATTTCTGATCGTTTTCGTGATATTCGGTTTCATCATTGTGTCGATGTCCGTCCGAATTGTGCGTCCCTTTGAGCGGGGCATAGTGGAGCGACTGGGCAAGTATCAACGGATACTCGACCCCGGTCTCAATATGATTGTCCCCTTCTTTGACACGGTATTGAAAGTTGACATGCGCGAAGTGGTACTGGACGTACCGCCGCAGATGGTGATTACGCGTGATAACGTCAACGTGGAGGTTGACGCCGTTATCTATGCCCAGGTAACCGATCCGGTGCGTTCCCGCTACGAGGTGGCCAACTACATCGTTGCCGCCACCAAGCTGGCCCAGACCAACCTGAGGAACGTGTTCGGTGAGCTTGATCTTGATTCCTGCCTGACCTCGCGGGATGAGATCAACAGCCAGTTGCGCGACGTACTCGACACCGCCACCGACAAATGGGGTGTCAAGGTCAACCGAGTGGAATTGCAGCGCATCGATCCGCCGGTGGATATTACCGAGGCGATGAGCCGCCAGATGAAAGCTGAGCGTGACAAGCGTGCGACTATTCTGGACGCCGAGGCAATTCGTCAGTCTGAGATCACCAAGTCGGAAGGCAGCAAGCGCTCACAGATACTGGAGGCCGAGGGATATGCCAAGGCCGTGCGCGAGAAGGCCGATGCCGAGAAGTACCGTCAATTGACTGTGGCCCAGGGTGAGGCGGAGGCGATTTTGTCGGTATTCAAGGCTATCCACGACGGTAAGCCCGACGAGAAACTGATTACGCTGAAGTACCTGGATATGCTGCCGCGCCTGGCGGACGGACAGGCCAGCAAGATTTTCCTGCCTTACGAGGCCAGCGGCATTATTTCGGCGCTGTCGGCGATGGTGGAGGGAATCAAATCCAACGACAGTTCAGCCAAGCCTGAGCCGACTGTCGCTGCGGGTGGTGGCACACCGACAGCCTGAAGACCGACAATCTGTCAGTAATTGGAGCACGGGCCGGGTCTCATATCGAGGCCCGGCCTTTTTGGCCTGTTGAGAAATCATTCCACCAAACTCGGATGGGAATGGGGATTTATCAACAAGCCTTCTTTTGGGGTGGCTGTGAGCTCATTGACGAACATATGCAATGGCTTCGACAGTGATTGACTTTTGCAAGGCCGGGCGTTAAACTGAATAAGTGATTGAAATGAGCAAGAGCACCAGTTAAATCCATGGACGAGAGACAAAAAGAAATCAGAAAACCGGCCGTGGCCGGGACGTTCTATCCGGCCGATCCCGTCAAGTTGAGCAAAGCTATCGCGGAGATGTTTGCCCGTTGCGACAAGCCGGCTCTCACCGGCAGGCCGCTGGCGCTGATTGTGCCTCATGCCGGTTATATCTATTCGGGGTTAACGGCCGCCAAAGCCTACAAGCTGTTGCAGGGGGAGCAGTATGACACGGTGGTGGTGGTCTCGCCCTCGCATACCGTGTTTTTCAAGGGTGCGTCGGTCTACACCGGGGATGGTTATGAAACACCGCTGGGGACAGTGGAGACGGACCGGTTCCTGGCTGAGCGGATTGCTTCTATCAATCCGTCTGTTTATGCATCCAAGATGGGCCATGCCGTAGGGGCCGCCCGAGGCGAACATGCTCTGGAAGTGCAGTTGCCTTTTTTACAGGTGGTATTGGGTCGATTCCGACTGGTCGCAATAGTGATGGGCGATCAGGAAGAAGACACCATCCGGTCGCTGGGGGAAACACTGGCGGCGGCGTTGAGGGATACCAATACCCTGATGGTAGCCTCCACCGATCTGTCGCACTTCCACACTGAGCAGGAAGCGCGCCGTCTGGATGAAGCAGTGTGTCAGGCAGTGGAGAAATGTGATCCGGACCTGCTGTTGCGCACTCTGGACTCCGGCAAAGGAGAGGCGTGCGGTGGCGGACCGATGGCGGCCGTGATGATGGCTGCCGGACGGCTTGGCAAAACCAGCGTACAATCGGTGCAATACACGACCTCCGGCGAAAGCACCGGCGATTTCAACGAAGTGGTGGGATATCTTTCGGCTGCGATTGTTACCGAAAAAACGTCATCCCGGCCGGACTCAACGGTCGGTTCTCCCCGAGCTCTCCCGGAATCCGATACTATCTCGGCTGAAGACCGACAGAAGTTGTTCGATATCGCCCGCGCTGCCATCCATGCCCGGTTGCGGGACAAAGACTACACTCCCCCCGAAATAGCCGGCCTGTCGGCTCTGTCAGGCGCCTTTGTGACGCTTAAGATCCATGGCCAACTGCGTGGTTGCATAGGTCAGATACGCAGCCATCAACCACTGTATCGTACCATAGCCGAGATGGCGGTAGCGGCGGCATTCGAGGACCCCCGTTTCCCGACCCTGTCGGCGGATGAGTTCGAGAGGCTGGAGTATGAAATCTCGGTGCTGTCGCCGCTGCGACGAGTGACCAATTTTACGACCATTAGCATTGGGCGGGATGGCCTGATGATCAAACTGGATTTCCATTCGGGTTTGCTGCTGCCGCAGGTAGCCACTGAAAACGGCTGGGATGTGACGGAGTTCCTGGAGCAGACCTGCCTGAAAGCGGGTCTGCCGAAAAACAGCTACAAAAGCAGGGACGCCGAGGTCTACAAGTTCTCAGCGGAGGTTTTCTGAGTTTGGTCCGATCGGGGTGGGCACCTGGTGTCTGGAAAATTTTCTTGCCAGTTGTTTGTACACCACGTAATATGTGGTAGTCATAAATTAGGCGAAGTCTATGCCCCCGTAGCTCATCCGGATAGAGCATCTGCCTTCTAAGCAGAGGGTAGCAGGTTCGAGTCCTGCCGGGGGTACTCTCTCGACATTTTGACCCCTTCGGCGATCAAGTCGAAGGGTTTTCTAATATGTGGGATAAAGGGTTAGGCCGTCAATCGTGCAGTTCGAAAGTAGGCAGTTTAATAGTCGGCGCTTTTCCGGACCGCATTGTGTAACGTAAAGGGAATGCGCATGTTGGGCAAGTTCGAGAATTTTCGAACCCTGGTCGACGTAATCACGGTCGGCGTGCTCGAGTCGTGACAATTGGTCTTGCACCTGATTCTGTTCCGTCCTCCACCGTGATGACAAATCACTCCAGAAACCGTCGTCAATGACCCCGTCCAGTCTGTCCTCATACGCTTTGTCCAGCTTGGCCTGAAGGTGGTCAAGCTTGCGTCTCAACTTCTTGGTCTCAGACTCCCGGAACACTTTCTCGTCATCGTAGCTGCCTCTGAGGGCTTGCACAATCCATTCAGCAACCTCACTATCGATCTCAATTGCTTTGACCAACTGAGCCAGCTTGCTGTCGAGCGATTCTTCCCTGATATATGGCTGATTACATTTACCGCGGCCACCAGTGCAGTGGTAGTAGACATACTTGCCCTTCTTGATCTCCGCTGTGATTTGACATCCGCACCGTCGACACCGGAGCAAACCGGTAAATGCGAAGTGTCGCTTCTGTAATCCCTGCTTCCCATCTTTGTGTAGCGCCTGCTGCACACTGAAAAACAACTCCTGCGTAATGATTGATTCGTGGTTGCCGGAGTACTGGATTCCCTTCCATATGAAGTCGCCGTAATAAAACGGGTTTTTCAGGATGGACTCGACCATTCCCTTCGACAGTTTCTTACCCGTCCTGCTACGCAGGCCCATTTCATAAATGGTATCTCTGAGTTGGGCCAGAGAGTATTCATTAGTCGCGTATAACGTGAACATCTTGTGAATGTAGAGAGCCTTATCTGGGTCGATGTCAACCAGACGCGTTGTCTGGTTGTTTAGATAACCAAGCGGTGCCTGATGTGGCCAGTTGCCTTGACGGGCTTTCTCGCGCAGCCCTTTCGCGACCTCTTCAGACAGATTGTCAATGAAGTTCTTTGCCAGTACAACCTTGAGGCCATGAACGAGTTTGGCGTGAGAGTGGCTATTCTTACTGATAGTCTCGTTTTCTTTTACCAAGTGGATTTCAACATCAAGGTCTTCCAGAAGTAGATAGTCACGGAAGTTCCGATATAGCCGGTCGGTTTTCTCAACCAGGATTATCCTGACTTCTCGGTTGGTCTTGAGATACTCTACCATCTTGCCAAACTCAGACCGACCGGCCACTTTCGCAGTCTCCACATCAGTGAACTCTTGGACGATGTCTATTTCGTGCTTGGAAGCATATTCACGGAGCAGCTTCTGTTGGGCGGGAATAGAAAAGCCTTCCTTCTCCTGCTCCTTCGATGAGACACGAGCGTATAGAACGGCCTTCATTTTTTGCCCTTCCGTTGTTTCTCCAAATCCTGCAGCACCAGCATCCGGACATACTCCTGCATACTCACCCCCTGCAAGGCACAGTGGGCCTTCAGTTTCCGCCGCTCATCCTCGGTGAAGCGAACCAGCAACCCGTGGTCGATGTCTCCTTTCTTGTTTCTCATACTATTAATCTATTAATATATCGGTCATTTGTCAAGCCCTTTTCATGTGTATTCAGGCAGTGGCCATACTTTTTTAGGGTTGGAGCGGGACCAGACCCGAAAACCTGGCCCCGCCGCTGGCTAAATGCATGATTGAAATACCCAGGCGGCAGACTTAAGCTGCCGTCCAACCGATTTTTACGACCCAAAAAGGTCCGTCGCTTTTCCTCTAACTCTTTTTTCTTCAGTGTTTTATAGATAGGGATAGCTGGTAGTTGGTAAATGGTACATGGTAATTGGTAAAGGGTAAAAGGTAGAAAGTGACAGGTTACAGGTATGTTCCCACTCCAGCTTATCTTCAAGACAATCCAACTGTATTGGTACGACCTATCCATGGCCAGGAACACCGGTTGGAGGTTTTAGGATGCTGTCCACGACGGAATACTGCATGTAACCGGGCTTAAGTCTGCCGTCGGAAAACATCCTCTGCGTATTGCGAACCAGAACTCGATACATCTTTCCTTTGAAGATGGTTAGAGAGAGCGGCTCGCCCTTCACCGGTCGGCGACCCTTAGCCAGAGTCCACTGCTCAAGATACTTGTGTCGGGGTGTCAACTTACTTTTTGGGTGCCATGTACAGGCCATGAACAACTCTGTGCCGTCGTACTTTCCACCATAGATTCTGAACCGGATGTAAGCGTCGGTTCTCCCACCCCAACTTTTCCCTGTCTCGGCTTTGTAGCAGATAGCCTCGTATTCGCCCGGTGGTATCGAGGACTCCTGGTTTCCAGCCACGGGAGCTGTATCGGTTCAGCAGAAGTCGGACACGGATGGGCTTTTTGTTAAGACGTAGTTTTAATAACTTAGTCTTAGAGAAAGGAGCAAGCCATGCGTGTCAAACAGGGCCAGAGTCCGGAATCGGTAGTGAAGGAGATTCGTC
>JBDRNJ010000007.1:0-30785 GCA_043811375.1 bacterium
GACGAATCTCCTTCACTACCGATTCCGGACTCTGGCCCTGTTTGACACGCATGGCTTGCTCCTTTCTCTAAGACTAAGTTATTAAAACTACGTCTTAACAAAAAGCCCATCCGTGTCCGACTTCTGCTGAACCGATACAGCATGTACGTGGTGGAGGCCTGGACCGATTCCAGCGGCGGTCAGTACTTTGGCATCGGCACCGATATTCTGGACTTCGATGTGACCCCGTCAACGAACGAGCGTTTTCACCACACTTCGTTTCTGTTGATCGATCCATCGAAGTTGACTATCAAGATATTCGACCACCTGGGAGGATTGGTCACAACCTTGATCGACGCCATGCTCATGTCCGGTAGCTGCAATTTCACCTGGGACGGCACCGACAGCCTCGGCCAGCCGACCGATTCCGGCGACTACCGGGTGCTGCTGGTGGATACCTGCATGTACGGCGATATCGATACCGGGGAACCCGCCAACATCGTTACGAAAGAACAGTGGTTCTATCATGTCTACAACCCGTACGTTGATTATACCCCGGGAGATGTTAACGACGATGGCTCGGTGGACGTGGCGGATTGCAACTACGTGATAGCGTATCTATTCCAGGCTGGTCCACCGCCACAACCGTACGAGTGTGTGGGTGACATCGACGCCACTGGTTCTATTGACGTGGGCGATCTGACCTATTTTGTAGCCTATCTGTTTCAGGGCGGCTCGGCGCTTTTGGACGGCTGCCAGGTCTGGCAGTAGTAGCAGCAGGTCGCCCCTCTGTGGTTTCGACATAGAAACATTTCCCGGTGGCGATAGCGACGGGGTCACACCTGTTCCCATTCCGAACACAGCAGTTAAGCCCGTCATCGTCGATGGTACTGCGTGGGTGACTGGAACGTCCGGATTATTTATACGCCGGCTTTTATCTTGTCGGTTGCTATCGACTGGAACGAGAGGGCGTGACTGGGGCAGAAGTGGGCACAGACAGGATCACCGCCACAGAGATCACATTTGACGACCATGTCATGCTGAGTGTCGGGCAGTGAGCAGCCGAACGGACAGGCGGCAACGCAGGCCAGGCAACGGACGCACTTCTCCTGGTTGAGTTCTATCGCACCCGTGTCGGGGTTGCGGCGCAGGGCGTCAACCAGACACGATTTGACGCAGGCGGGATCGTCACATTGCAGACAGGTCAGCGGAATCCACAGATCCTTGGTGCCGCTGTCAATAATTTTGATACGTGAATAACCCGGTTTGCCCTTGACGGCATGTGCAAATGAGCAGGCCAGTTCGCAGGTGCGACAGCCCGTACAGAGATCAGGTGATACCACGAACCGGGACTTCATGGCGTCGTCTCCCGCGACCAGGAAGTTATACGGCTCATGGTCTGTGCCAGATCCTGACGGTGACATTCGTCACAGACCTCGAAGTATTCCAGCGGAATGTTCCTGGATTGGCTCAGTGATCGGGCGAAATCACGGGTGATGGTTATCTTGCCGCAGCGCGAGCAGGACAACAGTTCAAATCGTTTATCCCAAATAGTACGGATGCCGGCCTCGTCTGAGTATTTGATGACATCCGTGGGGCAGTTGATGGCGCAGGAGAGACAACCGACACAGTCGACGGGAGCTTCATTGAGTGGCGGCGCCACTTCTTTGGTGTGACCGCGGCCGACTGTCGAGATGGCGGCAAACCCCATCTTTTCACAGATGCGAGTGCACAGACCGCACAGGATGCAGTTGTCGCGATCGGGGATTTCTTCATAGGTGGTTTTGGTGATGCCGTACTCTTCCGCCAGTCGCTGGATGCGGGGCGAGTTGGGACAGCGAGCCAGGTAAAGGTCCATCAGTGTCCGACGCAACTGAACAACCTTGGTGGAATGGGTGCTGACGATCAGACCGTCCGCTACCGGGTAAAGACAGGACGTGACGTAGTCCTTCCAGCCCTTCCATTCCTGCTTTGTAATCTCTACCGTACACAATCGGCAGGCGCCGAATGGTTCCACCGCTTCGTGATGACAGAGGGCGGGAATGTCGATACCCAGGCGTCGGAGCACCGTCAGGAGCATTTCTCCCCGACGGGCCTGTACTACCCGGCCATCTATCGTCAGATGTAACATGTCGTTCATTTATGTTACCTCAATCGCCTGGCGCGTGCAAACTGCAAAACAGGCGCCGCACTTGTCACACTTGTCCTGATCAATAACATGAACTTCACCCTTCTTGCCGGTGATAGCCATAACGGCGCAGGCGGGAACACAGGCCAGGCAGCCATCGCACAGGTCGGCAATGACGTCATAGCGAATCAGAGACCGACAGATTCCCGCCGGACAACGTTTGTCCTTGATATGGACGAGGTACTCGTCACGGAAATACCGTATCGTGCTCAGGAACGGATTAGGGCCTGACTTTCCCAGACCACACAGGGAGCCGATAATTATCATGTCCGACAATTGTTCCATCGTCTCCAGATCGTCTTCGGTGGCCTGTCCCTCACACACTTTTACAGCCAGTCGATGCAACTGGTATAATCCTTCCCGGCAGGGCGTGCACTTGCCGCATGATTCCTCGACCAGGAACGCCAGGAAATATCTGGCCAGATCGACGATACAAGTACGATCATCAAGGACGATCATGCCACCGGAACCCATCATGGAGCCGGCCTCGGTCAGAGTGTCGAAATCAACCGGCAGGTCCAGTTTGGACTCCGGCAGACAGCCGCCGGATGGTCCGCCGGTCTGCACCGCCTTGAAGGGGCGGTCATCCTGTATGCCGCCGCCGATGTCGTAGATTATCTGACGCAGAGTCGTGCCCATCGGCACTTCTATCAAGCCGGTATTGCGCACTTTGCCGACCAGTGAGAACGCCTTGGTGCCGCTGCTGCCCTTAGTACCGACGGAGGCGAACTGCCGACCGCCATCACTGATTATTACCGGCACGTTGGCGAATGATTCGACGTTATTGAGCACCGTCGGTTTGTCGAAGAGTCCCTTGAGAACTGAGCGCACATACTTGGCTCGTGGTTCGCCTACCTCACCGGCCACAGACTTCATCAGGGCGGATGATTCACCGCACACAAAAGCGCCGCCGCCTCGACTGACGCTGAGATCAAACGAGAAATCACTGCCGAAGATATTCCGGCCGAGGAAACCGTGCTCTTGCGCCTGTTCAATGGCCAATTGCAGGTTCTGCACAGCCAGCGGGTACTCTTCGCGGACGTAGATATATCCTTCCTGCGATCCCACCGCCCGGGCGCAAATTATCATTCCTTCCAAAACCGAATGTGGGTCGCCCTCCATGATGGCACGGTCCATAAAGGCGCCGGGGTCACCCTCATCACCGTTGCAAATGACGTAATGCGGTTGCTCCGGTGCCTTACGGCAGGTATCCCACTTGCGACCGGCGAAAAAACCGGCCCCGCCGCGACCGCGCAACCCCGAGAGACACATTTCCTCGATGATGCCATCGGGCGTTATCTCAGTAACTGCCTTGGCCAGCGCCTGGTAACCGCCCCGGGCGATATAGTCGCGGATATCATACTGACTGGTATGACCCAGGTTGCGCAGAGCAATGCGCTTCTGATGCGAATAGAAAGCGATATCGGCATATCGCTCAACCGACTGACCGGTTACGGGATCGGTATACAGAAGGTCGGTTATCACACCGCCGTTTCTGAGGGAAGTCTCGATTATCTTTTCAACGTGTTTGGGCTTTACTTTCGTGTAGAATATTCCCTCAGGTTCGATTACTACCAATGGACCCTGTTGGCACAGGCCATGGCAGCCGGTCTCCCTGAGAGCCTCAACGGAAAAACCCTTGATGCGCTTTTTCTTCAGGAGTTTTTTGAATTCAGCAGTGATCTTCGCCGCACCGCTGGCCAGGCAACCGGGTCCACAACAAACCAGCACTTTCCTGGTAAATTTCTTCTCCTCGGCCAGGCAGCGCTTCTGCAGATCATTCAATTGTCGACAGGTTTGTACCGGCATCTCAGCCACCCCTCGTCAGTTTGCGCGAGTCGCTCACCTTGACCGAGCCATAATACTTGTCATTGACGATAACTACCGGCGCCATGGCGCAAGCACCGACGCAATTGACGACTTCGATTGTGTATTTCAGGTCGGGTGTCGTTTCTCCGGCTTTAATCTTGAGTCGATTCTCAAGTTGTTCCTGTATCTGCCGGGCGCCGCGAATGTGACAAGTGGTGCCGACACAGACGCGGATGATACGTTCGCCCCGCGGATTGAGGCTGAAAGCATTGTAAAACGTCGAGACGGAAAAGACCTTGCTCAAAGGGACATCGAGAACCCGCGCTGTTTCCTTCAGCGCTTCACAGGGGAGGTAGTGGTATTCTTTCTGGATGTCCTGCAGGACGGCAATCAGCGATTCCGGCTTCTGCGGGTAGCGCTCTATGATTTCGGGAAGTTTGTTGAAGTCGTGCGTCATTTCCTGCCCTTTCCGACACGAGCCTTCAGGCCGAGCTGGTAGCCTTCTTCGAGGACAGCCAGGTTAATGTCTAAAACGTCCTTCTTTCTGGCCATCTTCACCCTGATCATATCTTTGATTGTGTCCAACGCTACAATTTCTGAAGCGCCCACAAAAGCACCGAGTACAGCAACGTTGGCTGATCTGGCATTGCCTGCTTTCATGGCCATCTCGTTGGCCGGTACCAGTAACTGCGTGAAATCGTTGCGGTCAGAGGTGACATTAATCAGGGAACTGTTGACAATAAACAATCCGTTTGGCTTCACAAGCGGCTCAAATTTGTCAAACGAAGGCCGGTTGAACACACAGATACTCAGAGGGTTGGGGACAATCGGAGAACCGATCCGAACGTCCGAAATCACAACTGTGCAGTAAGCCGTACCGCCTCGCATTTCCGGACCGTACGAGGGAATCCAGGCGACCTGCTTACCTTCCTCAATGCCGGAGTAGGCCAGAAGCTGCCCGGCCGTCATGATGCCCTGGCCGCCAAACCCGGCAAACATAACCTCGTACTGAATCATCCGTTTCCTTTCGGAGTTTCCGGGTTTTTGAAGCAACCGAGAGGATAGTACGGGATCATCACATCGTTGAGCCAGGTAGTCGATTCGCTGGTTGTCTTGCCCCAGTTGGTGGGGCAGGTCGACAGGACCTCAATCATAGAGAAACAACGGTTTTCTTTCTGATACTTGAACGCCTGGCGGATTACTTTCTTAGCCTGGATAATGTGCCGCGGTGTATGTACCGCCACTCGCACTATGTAACCGGGAGTAACCAGCGCAGCCAGCAGTTCGGCCATTCGCACCGGGTGACCGACGTCAGCCACATCGCGACCGACCGGACAGGTAGTTGTCTTTTGCCCGGGCATGGTGGTAGGAGCCATCTGACCGCCGGTCATGCCATAGACGGCATTGTTGACGAAGATGGTCGTGAACTTCTCGCCTCGATTGGCGGCATGGACAATCTCGCCCATCCCTATCGACGCCAGGTCACCGTCACCCTGATAAGTGAAAACGATCATATCCGGCCGCAGGCGCTTGAAACCGGTGGCAAACGCCGGTGCCCGACCATGTGCCGCTTCAAGAAAATCACAGTTGAAATAATTATAGGCCAGCACAGAGCAGCCCACCGGTGCAATACCCAGGGTTCTTTCCCGCAGACCCAGTTCATCCAGCGATTCGGCCACCAGGCGATGGATGATGCCGTGAGTGCATCCCGGACAGTAGTGGGTAACAGTCTCCTGCATGGCCTCAGGACGGGAAAACAGGGTTGATAAGTCACTGCTCATATTGCCCTCAATGTTTCTTCCTGGCCGTTGACGAACGAGCCTTGCCGACCATGAGCTTCCGAACCGCTTGCTTAACCTCATCAGGAGTCGGCACGATGCCTCCGGTACGGCCGAAGAATTTCACCGGTCTGGCGCCAAGCACGGCTCTCTCAACGTCTTCCAGCATCTGGCCGGTGCTCATCTCAACCGTGAGCACATTCTTGATGTTTTTCTTTTCGGCTTGCTTCCGAAGCTCGTCGTAGGGGAAGGGGAACAGGCTGATCGGTCGCATCAGCCCCACACTAAGTCCCTCGGACTCCAGTTCGTCGATGGCCGTTTGGCAGATGCGCGCCATCGTCCCGTACGATACAATCAACACCCTGTTCTTTGGCTTGACATTGTGTGATTCGAAGCGGATTTCTTCGCGTTTCATCTGCTGGTACTTTTCTTCAAGAATCGAGCAGTTGTCTTCAAGACCTTCGGGGTCGAGGAACAGCGACTTAATGATCCTCGGTCGGCGGTTATCAGCGCCGGTAGCAGCCCAGTCCTTGGCCGGCAGCGGAGGTTCCTTGTAATCCTCGGGAAACTCCACAGCTTCCATCATCTGGCCGATCATGCCGTCACCGATCAACATTACCGGGTTGCGGTACTTGTCGGCCAGATAGAACGCCAGCATCATCAAGTCCACCGCTTCCTGCACCGTCGAAGGCGCCAGTACCAGTACCCGGTAATCGCCGTGGCCGCCGCCACGAGTTGCCTGAAAATAGTCTGATTGCGCCGGCAGGATTCCTCCCAGACCGGGACCGCCGCGCATGATGTTGACTATAACCACCGGGAGCTGCGCTCCGGCCATGTACGATATCGCTTCCTGCATAAGGCTGATGCCCGGGCTGGAAGACGTGGTAAATACTCGTTTGCCGGTGGAAGCGGCGCCAAAGAGCATATTGCCGACGGCCACTTCGCTTTCACCCTGCAGAAATACCTTGCCCACTTCCGGCATACGCTTGGACAGGTACTCGGCCACCTCTGATTGTGGAGTGATGGGGTAACAGAAGTAACCCTCGGCTCCGGCCCGCAACGCCGCCTCAGCGATCGCTTCGTTGCCTTTCATCAGTACTCTTGCCATGGCCTTATCCTCAAATACTCCTGTGCCGTCTAATACTCATAAAGACTATAGCTGGTTCCGTGACAGTGAACCGTGATCGCCACATCCGGACACTGGATAGCACACAATTGGCAGCCGATGCAGCGGGATGGATCATGTACCTGGGCGTAGAAGTACCCCCGCACCGTGATCTCCCTGGACATGGAGATGATCTTCATGGGGCAGACCTGAAGGCACAGTTCACAGCCTTTGCAATGATTCTTGTCGACGGATATTCCGGGCATTGGCTATCCCATCGGCCTTTCCCAGGGTTTCAAAAGCAGACGGTCCAGTACCAGCACCGGCACGTCGATGTCTGCGATGTCGATTGTTTCCAGCACCTCCCGGGTCGAGCTCATAAAAACAGTCGGTAAGCCAGTTTGTTGGTGCAGGTCCCCGGCCAGATTCATTCCGCTCAGGACCGTTTCAGCAGTCGTATCTTCCAACAAATGGGTATTGGCAATGGTTCCCGTGAACTTCAGACGAGACGCGGCTTCAATCTCTCCTATCAGTTTGACGCAACCGTCAACGTCCTGCGTAAAAGGACGGTTGGCATTCAACACCAGCAGAAGTTCGTATTCTCCTTCTGTGAAGGACCCGGCCAGGGAACTGAGGATACGCGCGCCGACGTCGTCGCCACCGATATCGAGTATCAGGACACCGTCATGACGCTCGACCGATCCCCGGATTTCCGGCAGTATGATCGGCAGGTCGGCATGACGATAGCCACCGCGCGGGTTGAGAGTCTTGACAGTCAGCTTTTCAAGTTGCTCGTCGGCTTCACGAGATCGGAAGTAAGGATTGACTATATCCAGGTCGGCGATAGCCACCGGCCGGTTCTGGCTAACGGCCAGATGGCGGGCAAGGTTGATCGCTACCTCTGATTTGCCGCTGCCGTAGCCACCGACAATAATCAACCTGTTCTTGATAAAAGAAGGAGTGGGGAACTCTTTCACCGGCTGGTCCATCAACACTATCAGATAACCTTCACACGCTCAACCAATCACAACTCATTTCTCGACCGCTCACAGCTTCCACCGCAGCGGTCAACTCCCCACGCGTCACAGACGCGGGTGCAATATGTCAAGCCGCCCGGCCAATGTCAAGGCTATTTGTGAAAACAATAACAATGAGGTCTGTTTGACAGACCCCACCGTTTCGATTATATTGGTCGGTCATAAAGGCTTATGGATACTGACAGGATCAGTTTGTTAGAGCGGACCGATTGAAAATGATCACATATTCTGAAAAACATCCGGCAGCGCCACTCTGGCTGGTATTGATATTCGGTTGCCTCTGTGCCTGCTCCGGAGGTGGGCCGGACAAAGTCGCTGAAATCTATCAGGATTGGGAGACCTTCACTCGCGGCAACATCAAGATCGTCCATCCTGCCGAGCATCCCCTCGAACACAGCTTTGAGGAGATGGCGGCCGTCTATTCCACCATTATCAACCGTAATTGCCGTTTTTTTGAGATTCCTGTTCCCCGGGAAACACTGGTAGTCCTCTATTACAGCGGCTATGGTCAGGGACGGGCCATTACCGGGGAGGAATTCCCTTTTGCCCGCAACGATACCATTCATTTCTGGGTACCGAGTTATTATGGACCGGTCGTGATGCGATACCTGCTGCCCAGGTGGCTCGATATCGAGCCGGAATACCGTTTCCTTAAACATGGCTTGATAGCTCTGTTCGATTATTCCGGCCAGGACTACCATGGAGCAACTCTCGGACGGCTTGAAGACGGTACTTTCATCCCGCTGGACAGTCTCGCAGCCGATACCACCGTGAACAGTGACAAAGAGAGGTACCAATCGGCTGAAGCGGCATCATTCATCGATTTCTTCTCCTTCCGCTTCGGAATCGAAGGGCTGAATCTCCTGTACCGTTCCCGGGGATCATTTGACCGAACCGCACCGGTGCTGTTTCAGATGCCGGTCGACAGCCTGCAGACGCTGTGGCTCGATTTTGCCCGCGAACGTGTCCGGGCTGATTCAGCCGCTACCACCGAATAGGCAGATTGCGTTAGAGCTATAGATAAAAAACGAGTCTCCAATCAAGAGGTGCACCATGCCTGATGGAAACTGGAAAACGGCCATAACCGATATCGGTCCGGGGAAAATCCGGGTCAGGGGCTACTCCATAACCGACATAATGGAAAAACTCTCCTACGCGGAAGCTGTCTTTCTGATTCTCAAGGGAGAGCTGCCGACCAAAGCCGAGGCGTCCCTGATGAACGCCGTCCTGGTTGCTTCTATCGACCACGGTGCTTCGCCGCCATCGGTATTAGGCACCAGGACCGTCATATCGGGCGGCAACTCGCTCAACGCCGCTATCGCCGGGGGAGTGCTGGTAATAGGCGACACCCACGGCGGAGCTATTGAGCAGTCGGCTAAAATTCTGCAGGAGTGGGCGGCCAAAGGCGACGACACAGCACAGATCGCTTCCGATATTATCGACTGGCTGAAAGAAAACAAAAAGCGTATGCCCGGTTTCGGCCACCGGCTGCACAATGTCGACCCCCGCACCGGCACCCTGTTTGAAATAGCCAAACGGAACGGCTACAGAGGCAAACATATTGAGTTGTGCCAGGCGCTCGAAACCGCCCTGGCGGAAAAACTGGGTCGCAAGTTGCCGATCAACGTCGACGGCGCTATAGCGGCTGTGATTTCCGATATGGGTTTTGACTGGCGGTTGGGCAAGGGGTTCTTTATCATCTCGCGAGTGCCCGGCCTGCTGGCCCACGCCTACGAGGAGATGACGCGCGAGCGCCCGATGCGCAAACTCGGCCCGCTTCCATTCGAGTATGACGGACCGGGGGAGAGGGAGCTTTAAGAGATGACGTGAACGGAGAAGTATCTATGATAGAGCCAACAGACGAGCAATTGGAGATTTACAGACATGATCCGAACAAACACGCTTGTATCATAGCTGGACCTGGAACTGGTAAGAGCACCACATTGATAGAATACGTTGGAAGACTCCACAAGCAATTTCCGGGGAAAGTGATAAGATTACTCACGTTCACCAGAGCCGCCAATGGTGAATTGATAGATAAGAAATCAGAGACTGGGCAAGACTGGATTGTATCCAGTACAGTTCATTCTTTTGCTATTACAACAATATTGGCTAACCCGGGTGCAACTTCTTTACCGGCTCCGCTACGGATTGCTGACGATTGGGAATTGAAAGAACTTATTAGACGTGATTTGGCAAGGCGACTGAGTGTAAATGTCAAACAGGTTAAAAAGTTGGAAGACAAGATGGGGGCCGAGTGGGAATCCCTATCATCCGAGATAGACTGGGTCGACCTCACGCCAATGAGAGCAAGATTCATGGGTATGTGGGAAGAACACCGTCGTGTGTTTGGTTATACCATTCTTGCTGAACTTCCTTTTAGATTAAGGATTGCTTTGGAAGGCAATCCAGGCTTAAACATATACGATCTCAGTCTCATAGCTGTTGACGAATTTCAAGATTTGAACGAGTGCGACCTTGCTTGCATACATTTATTAGGTCAATATGGTGTCAAAGTTCTTGCTGTCGGTGATCCTGATCAGTCTATTTTCAAGTTTCGAGGAGCGAATCCACAGGGTATTTTGAACTTCGTTAGCGATTATGAGTCAAGAAGTTATCCCCTTACTACAAGTCACAGGTGTGGTAGAAAAATCCTGCAATGGGCGAATTTCGTTATATGTGGTGATACTACTCGTAAGGTGAAATCATCCCTACGTGCAGGTGAGAAGAGTCCTGTTGGCCTCGTCAAGTATCTTGTATTTAACAGAGAAGAAAGTGAAGCGCGTGGTGCGGTAAGGCTGGTCAAATGGCTGAAAGAGAAGCAGGAAGTGCCTTTGGAAGAAATTCTCATATTGGTCAGAACTAATATGATCTCTAATTACATCAAGAAGAAGTTTGAAATATCAGATATACCGCTTTCCGATCCCTATGACGCTTTTCAAAAGTTACATAGTAACGATACCAGAATGCTGTTAGCTACTCTCAGACTTAGTGTAAATCGTTCTGATTCCTTAGCATGGTGGACTATCTTCCGACTGAAAAAGGGTCTCGAAAAGAAGGCTCTTGAGTGCTTGCACAGGTTAGCTTTGGAGAATCAACGTCAGTTCGGTGTAGAAGTGGTGTCACATGCAGAAAATGAATTTAGTTCACTTGAAACAGTTGGAAGTAAACTCGCTAATAGTGTTCAGGAAACGCTATCACTTGTTAATAACATAACAGTACCGGATAGCGCTAAATGGGGTGATTGGATTATGCAACTGATAGAAAATGAGAAATTACCGAACCCTGATGCTGGATTTAGTGAAATACTTGAAAAGATAGACGATTGGCCAAGTGTATCTCAAGATATATCTCTTGAGCAATACCTGAACCAAATAGAGCCTTTGACTAAAGACATAATGAATTCAAAAACTGCAGGTCGTGTGCGAATAATGACATTAACACGCTCAAAAGGTCTAACTGCTCGTGCTACTATTATAGTGGCAGCTGAAAAAGGGATCATGCCTTTTCCCAAGGGAGACCCTCAGGAAGAGCGCAGGCTTTTATACGTGGGTATGACTCGTGCACGTGAATATTCGTTTATTACACGAGCACGTAGGCGTATTGGTCAAACGGCTCGTTCAGGAGAAACAAATGTGGCTGAGCTTAGAGAGCAGTGCCCTTTCCTCGATGGTGGACCTGTAAGCCAGTGCGACGGAGATCAGTACTTAGCCTCTTTGGGTGTGTGAGTTTCAGTGGGGCAGGTACCCTGTGCACCTGTCTCTCTATCCTATCAAGACCGTTACCGGAGGGGTTTTACTACCCCCCCCGCCCCAATTTAACCTTGTCCCTCGGCTGTCGCTGTCGTAATTATGGCTCATTATGATCCGTTACATTAAGGCACACCCGCTGGCGGCGGTGGTGGCGGCCGCCATCCTTCTGCGTCTGCTGGCCGCAATTTTCTCCAAAGGATTCATGGCCTCCGATGACCACTTCGAGACGGTCCATATCGCCTATCGCTGGCTGCAGGACGGACTGTTCGGCGCCGATGGACTGGTGCATTGGAAAGGGAGGGCGGCCGAAACATTCCCACGCTTCCCCCTATACACGGTGGCCCTGTTCTTCAACATGAAGCTGGTACATGCTCTTGGTTATGAGACCCTGAACGACATCATGTACGGCGTGCGACTGGTTCACGCTCTGTTTTCCCTGATCGGTATCTGGGCCGTTTACCGCATTATCGAAATGGTAGCCGGTTCGCGAAAATGGGCGGCTGTCGGCGGATTGTTCATGGCGGTACATTTCGTCATGCCCTATCTGTCGGTGCGCAATTCAATTGAAATGGTGGCCGGCATCTTCTGGGTAGTAATGCTCTACTGCTTCTACCGTTATCGGCAGCAGCCACATGTAAGCTGGCTGGCGGCAGCCGGACTGTTCACCGGTCTGGCCTGGATGATTCGCTTTCAACTGATTGCCGCCTTTCCGATCATACCGCTGGTGCTGTGGTACGAGTATCGCCGTCTACGACCGGCTGTGGGCTATGGTGTGGCGCTGCTGGCTACGATTCTGCTGGCCGGACTGGCTGACTGGTGGCTGATGGGCACCTTCATGGGGTCCACTATCAATCATATTGTCCAGAACGTGAAGACCGGCCCGGTGTACGATTCTTCGTTTCTCCTCCACTTTGGCGTCATCCTGGTTTACTTCATCCCCCCGTTTTCAGTGGTGGGTTTCTATTTGGCTTGCCGTCGACGTTTTTTCGGGCGGCACCTGGTGCTGACGGTCAGCACCCTCGCTTTTGTGCTGGTGCACACTATGCTTAACAACCGGCAGGAGCGATTTATGATATCGATGCTGCCGGCGCTGGGGGTCATTCTGGTGCTGGCTCTGCAGCAACACTTTGCCGAGGAAGGGTTCCTCTCTCGAATGAAGAAGTTCCGTTACGCTTTGTTCGGTTCTGCTGTTGCGATCAACCTGGTTTTGCTCTTTCCGTTCACCCTTCATTACGGACACCGGGGACTGGTGGAGCCACTGGTGAGAATCGAGTGCCTGTCGATCATCACCCCCAACGTGCTGTTTTTCAGCCCTGATTGTTACCGTAATGTTCCCTATTATTATGGCGGCTTTCAACCAATTGGACGATCGTATTGCTATAGCTGGCAGGATTTGGATAAAGTATTGCCGGAGGATTCGGACCATCTCTTTGATTACTTCTTATTATATCCAACGGCGACCGCAGATCTGTCACTATACGAGGATTCATTGACTCACCGGGTGGGACCGATTGAGATGGTGCTCCATATAGAGCCTTCGTTAATAGATCATATCCTACACCGGCTCAATCCAAGACACAATCCGTCCTGGGAAGCCTGGGTTTACCGACCTGCGCCGGAGCGTTCCGGAACGCCCGATCATATCTCCGGGCCGACGGCGTCCGTCGGGAAGCAACCGGAGGGATAAGCTTTAGAGGACTGCCGGGAGAATCCACTATGTCGACCGTTTATAACAACCCGCTCTATTATGAGATAGCCTTCTCATTCAGAGATATTCCTGCCGAGACTGCTCTGTTCGAGGAATGCTTTCAACGTTTCTCGAAAATACCGGTGCGGTCGGTATTTGAACTGGGCTGTGGTAACTGCCCCCACCTGGAAGAATTGACCCGGTGCGGTTACCATTACACCGGGCTTGATCGAAGCCGCACTATGCTTGACTACTGTCGGGAAAAAGCTGCTCGGATCGGCGTCGACATAAACCTGGTCGAGGCCGACATGACTGATTTTACTCTGTCAGAGGCCGTTGATTTTGCATACATCATGTTGGGTTCGTTAGCTACCGGCAGCACAGCGCAACTGGTAAGTCACTTCGATTCCGTAGCGAGCGCACTCAATCGAGGCGGTTTGTACCTGCTGGACTGGTGCATCCAGTATGAACCGCTGCAGGAAGCTGAAGGCGGTTCCAGTTGGAAGATGGAACGGGACGGTATCAGTGTGAAAACTACCGTTACCTGGGAACCGGTCAACCGGGTAGAGCAGGTTTTTGACGAAAGGATTATACTCGAAGTCAACGACCACGGCCGGCTGCATCGCATCGAGGATACTGAGATCAAGAGAGCCATCTATCCGCAGGAGTTTATCTTTTTTATTTCCGGTCGCAGCGATTTCGAGTTTGTTGGCTGGTTCAACAACTGGGACCTAAGTAAGCCCCTGGGACCGGAGATGAAAATCAGTCGCCCGATAACGATTGTACGTCGTACCTGAAAACTGGAGAGGCCGGACTTTGCCGCTTATCACAGAAGAATCATCTCCGGGAAGACTGCGCTGGGTAGTCATTGGTTGTCTGATCCTGGTGACGGCAGTTTATGTCGGTCAGGCCTGGTATTACCGGCATTACGTTAACGACGACGCCTACATTACATTTCGGTACAGCCGTCTTCTGGCAATGGGCGATGGGCCGTATTTCAACCCCGGGGAACATGTAGAGGGATACACCAGCCTGCTGCAAATGCTGCTGCTGACGCCCGTGATAGGCTGGTTCGGTCCCGACGCGGCCGCCCCCGCAGCCAAAACCATGGGAGTATTATGGGGGTTGGTGGCCATCCTGGCGACCTGGTTCTTGACGAGGGAATTGCTGTCAAAGAATGGGGGTATGTCTTCAAAAGCGGAGTTCTGGGCGTTGGGGGCCGCTGCGATAGTTGCTTTCAACGCTGCGTTTGCTCTCAATAGTACCAGTGGTCTTGAAACAACGCTCTTCTCTATGTGCCTAATAGTGGCGGTATTGCTTGCTGTCGGAGAAACCCGCACCGGCAGGTGGCACGGTTCGGGAGTAGTTTTTGCGGGGGCGGTGCTGGCCCGACCTGAGGGTGTATTATTGTTTGCCCTCTTTTGGACGGCACAGATGTTTGTGGGACTCTCTCTCAAGAGAGTAATGACGACCTCGACTGTTTCCAACCCCGGTCGACTCCGGCGCCTGTTGTTGATTAACGGCCTGACAGTGGCGGCAGTTCTGACGGCGCAGTTAATCTTCCGGTACTTCTTCTATGATGGTGAATGGCTGCCCAATACGTACTATGCCAAGGCTGGGGGATTCCTCAGGGAGAACGCCTGGGAATATATCTCAAGGGGGATACTGACTTCGTTTTTTGGCCTGGCGGGAATAACCCTCTCGTTGATCGGTTACGCCCTGTTGCGGTCACTGCTCAAGGCTGCCGTACCTCTGGGAGTCATTACTTTCGGCGGCATCCTGTTGCCGTTTGTGACCGGTACCGACTGGATGCTCGGCTGGCGTTTTGTAATACCGTATTTGCCGCTGATGTCCTGTTTTGTGGTGGTTGGTTGGGGATTGGCGGCAACCCGCCTGATGCGCGGCCGGGCCTGGCTGGGTCTGCTGGTGCTGCCGGTCGTTGTAGTGGCGCAATGGTTTATCCAGACTGAAGACAGAATCGAGTTTCACCAGCATACCGAGCTTCGGGCAGGTGGTTATGAAACCGGGCACCGGGCACTGGCCGACTGGTTGAGGGGAGATGCGTGCCGGCCGGGTGAGTCGGTAGCGCTGATGGATATCGGGATTGTCGGCTACCGGTGCATTGAGCAGCGGATCATCGACATCTCAGGACTGACGGATCGCCACATCGCCCGCAGCCAAGGTCTGTTTCTGCAAAAGATATACGATCCCATCTATGTGCTCGACCGTGTCCCCGGGCGCGTGGTGCTGACCCTCACCGCTCCCGGCCAATCGTACCAGCCACCGCCGGCCGGAACTCACTTTCGTTTCTGGACCCCGATTGAAAACCGGATATATCAGCATCCACAGTTTCAGCAACTATACGTGCACCGTCCGGCCGTTTTGGACGAAGACCTGGCCGGATTGGATCTGCTGGCCGCTCAAGTGGGAGCCGAACGAGTGTTTGAACATGCCTATCCGGGATCTTACTACCTGCTGGCAGTGTTTGGCCGCGGTCCTGGTGAACATCAAAACCACGGCCAGTGAGATTTACGCCAACTATTAATGACCGGTGTCCCGGTCGACACTCAATCGTCCCGGATAATCAACGCCGGCTACTAACATGACAGCGGCGGCAGACCGCTCTGGAAGAGGTAAGCTACCAGATACGTCAGGTCGCCAACATCGATATTACCGCTTTTGTCAACATCACCTTCTCCCGGGCATGGTGGTGGCGAACCACTTTGAAAAAGGTACGCTACCAGGTAGGTCAAATCGCCGACATCAATAGGTCCACCCGTACCGACAATTCCGTCGACGTTGCCACGGTTCTCGCAACAACCGGCGGATATGGTACCGATTACCGCCGCTGGCTGGTAGCCACCAATATTGCCCTGGAACCAGGGTACGTAGTCCGGCCCAACGTAGCCGGCCACTGACACCGTGTCACAAAGTGAAGTTGGTGCAAACGGCGGAACGTGAAAGTACAACTTGACCATGGCTCCCGTCCCGGGCGGTATTTCGGAAGTGGAGCTTTCCAGTTTTATCGTGTAGCGATTGGTGCCCGGATCGAAGTGCAGATAAATCTGGGTTTCAAAACTCTCTGAGCGGCAACCGGCGGTAGAGAAGGAGTCATAAGTGGCGTTGAGACTGCCGAAATACTTGAAGGGGATAAGCAGCTTATCCAACGGGATTGTATTCCTGCCGTATATAACCATCGCCACCTGGTCGTAAGCATCGGCTCCGGCGTCCTGCGCGATAACCGAGTCGGCGATAGCAGCTATGTAGCCCACCCGCGTCCGGGAGCGAGTGTCTCCGGTGGTGCTGACCTCCAGGGTTACATCAAACAAACCTTGATCCTGAAAAGTGTGGCTCGGAGACTGCACGTTGGCGGAATCTCCATCTCCAAAACTCCAGTTCCAGGAGACAACATCAAGTGTTGACCAGCCGGTGAAATCAACATCAAGAGGTAAACAGCCCCAAATCGTATCGGCCTTAAAATCGACTCCCCGCTGACTGTAACCTTTGATGCAGAAATTAGCGGTGTTGTCCAGATCATACAGGTCCATCCAGGTCGAGCCGTCGAGATAGTAGCTCTGCCCGGGAGCTGAAGCCGATACCACCGTCGCGCGATAACGTGACCCCAGCAAAACCGGCACTTCGGAGGTGCGATCATAGGCATGTCCGCCTGACGAAAGCTGTACGTAGATGTAGATATAATCGCCGCCGACAAGCATCAGCGGTGTGTCCAGGTCGACCGTGTGCAGTCCCCGGTGTTCGATAGTGCCTGATTTGACGGCCAGTTCATCCAGCAGTTCGCCATTCTCGAAGCGGTCGTAAATCCTGACGGTGTAGCTGACGTTCTCGTCGGCGGTGATGAAACTCACCGCCTGGAATTCTTCTCGTCCGCTGGAAACAAAAGCATTAAACGCTTCGGAGGTGCCGATCTTGGTGTCGCGCCAGCCGTGGTAGTCATGGTAATAAATCTGGTCCCATGTCATCGGTTCCACGTCCTGGAAAGATATGGCGCCCATTTCCGGGTGTTGACAGCAATGCTTGTCGTAATATGATATCCAGAAATAGCCGGCATCGCCCCATCCCGAGCCCCAACTGTTCTTGCACAGCCAGGCGCCATTATAGGGAGCCTGCGTGATCTTGTTATCATGCCACCCGATGATGGCTACGGCATGGTTGGGATCGGCCGAGCTGCTGGGCGGTTGATAGTGTATGTTGCCCCACCAGAATCCGCCGGCACACATACAGGTGCCGACCGCGCCGTTTGTCATGATCTGTTCCTTGATGGCGTTAATGTTGGTCAGACCGGTCCCGGCCACGAACCACTCAACATTTCGCGGATAGTAGTAATGATAGCTGGTGTCGCTACGTTCCGGAGGATCGCTGTAGGACTGGCCGTCAATATCTCTAACCGCACCCTCTCCGCGCGATAGATATGCCGACGTCACCAGGTAATCGCCACCCTCATGTACTACCAAACCGCCGCCTTCAGGTGGGTTGCGATCGTCGTTGTTGTGCTGGTTAAATCCGTTCCACCAGTCGAGGTGGTACTCGGCCAGGTTGGGCTCACCGCTCTCACCGGCGGTTGCCCAGTCACCGGTCATCAAGAGGTTGCTTTCCATGGCAGCCATGGCTCCGAAAGTCCAGCAGGTTCCTCCCTGCTGGTTTTTGACTGAAGTTACGTAGTTGCTGCCGCCGACATCGCGCAGATCATAACTGGTCGGCGGGTCAGCCGGGGAAACACCGGCCGGGACACCCATGAGTATTGCCGGCACGATTGTAAAAACGATCAGCCTTGTCTTTGTCATAACATCTCCGAATTGAAAGTTTCATCGCAGTTCATAACGTTCAGGCGAGAACCTTTCGGCCCGTGGCGGCCTTCGCCGGTATCTTCATCGACAATATACTATATTGTCGGCTATCGTCAAGTAATGAAGTGTCTCGCCGCGCGGCGTTATCGTACGATGGGGTGTCAGGTCCATCGCAAGCAATGAGAAAATGACGCCCCGGCAGACTGGTTGAAATGGTGCCTGATAATGAGGACCGACCGCTCAGCCACCATCGACGCTATCCGTTCGCCGAAGCAGCGCTACCGGGCAGTTGATGTCATCTTCAGAAAGGATCGGTTGCCCGAGGTCCCGGTCTTTCCACCAGCCGACAAACTCGAAATCTTCCCGGGTTTCGAGGAAATTCATAAACTCATCCGGCATCAGGGCCTTGTTGCGCTCGACCGTCTCAAATGTTCGGTGGCGACCGTGATCGTTGACATTTACCGTCCAGATTTCTTCGTACATCCGGCGTGCGGAATCGATGAGTTTAATGTCAAATTTCGACTTGATTTCGATGCCTTCGCGTTCAATGGTGTAGGCATTGTCGTTCTGGCGCTGAAGGGGATTGGAAGACTGAATGCACCAGTCGAGGAAATAGAGCGCACCGGGGTTGAGAATCCGGGACACCGAATCAAAGTGGCTGGAGATTTCTTCAAGGTTGTTGAGTATCGGAATACTTCAGACTAAAAAAGGGAGTCCTGCTGCCCGACACGCGCCTCGACGGTACCCTTCGGGAAAAAGCTCTTCCAACTCAACGAGCGTGATGTTGTTGAACTTACATGTCTCGTATACTGAAGGGATGTTCCTCTTATTGCGATAGAAATCCCTGAGGTATTGAATGATATTCCAGTGTCTTTCAGTCAAACCCTCGGGAAGATTCCAATTGTGCACAACCCAGTGAGTAAACCGTTCGTTCCATTTCTCGAAATCCTTGAGGAAACCAAGCTCGTCCACTTTGTGCTCCGCTTCAACAACAGGAATGCTTTCGTACGTGAGCCAGATGTTGGTGTTACGCATGAAAGCATAGTTGATGCCCGCAATTCTGCAGGCACCGCGATGATATCCGGTAGGAAAAAGGGCTCGGAGCCGGCTCAACCTTAGTTGATTGTCGGCGCAGGCCAGCACAACGACAGGCACGGTTTCTTCCACGAGGAACTTCTCCCTGAGATACCGTATGAACTTCCAGTGGTCCTCGGTAAGCCCTGTTAGAATGCCCTGCATCTTGGCCATTCCCTCAGCAAAGTTCTCATCCCACTGGTGAGGTGGATCCAGGAATCCGTGGCGGTCGAGTTTGTACTCTTTTTCATTAAAGGAGATTGTCGGCTGTTCCATTTTCAGTCTCTTACATGCTGCTGGTCCGGCAAGTCTTAACCAGATACAAACCTAATATCAAATGTAACGTGTAACAAGAAGGATTGTCATCCACACGCAGGTGGGAATCCAAGAAATCCATAGAACTCTATCCTTGATGTCCAATCAGTATGAGTTATCGATTATGGCCAATGGTCTCGGTAATTCATGCCATCCAAACGAGTTTCCTTTTGATCCGATGACACAACGTGTCCTGCTCGAAACTTTTGTCTCATGAGTAACATCTCGTAAGAGTGCCTATTCTTCGGATTCGTAATCTACCCGTGTGGCTGCCTTGCCATTGACCAGAATAGAACGTGATAGCATGTCATGGACTCCTCCTACAGCGCAATCCTTCTTGTAGTGCTCCATAAGTTGACCCAACTGGCGTTTGCAATTCGAGCAAGCGGCCGCCACGTATTTGGCTCCTGTAGAGCGAATTTGTTCCATCTTCTTCCGGCCAGCAATCTTCATCCTGAAGTCAATAATATCGTCCATGGCGGACAGACCACCTCCACCACCGCAACACCAATTCTCGCCCCGGTTCGGATACATCTCTCTGAAGTCCTGGCACGAGGCTTCCAGAATGATTCTTGGCTCCTCAACGATGTTACAGGAGCGACCGAAGTTACAGGGATCATGATAGGTTACAGGCTGAGGATTCTTGCTCTTGTCAAATTGCAGCTTCCCGGCTTTGATTTGCGCAGCCGTGAACTCCATACAGTTCATGATCCTGAAAGGCAGATCTCCCCACCACTTCGCCGGTTCCATTATCATCTTCATGATGCGATAGGCATGCCCGCATTCACCCATGAACAGCACCTTGCAGCCCAGTCGTTTGGCCTCCTCGACGTAGGGTTTGTTATCGGCCTTCATATCGGCATCATTGCCGGTGAAAAGACCGTAGTTGGCGCCATCGAAGTATCGCGAACTCATGGTCCATTTGTCCTGCATGCCCAAGACATAAAACACTTTGGCAACACCTGTTGTAGCCTCGGGGTTGACCAGTACGTCACCGGAAGGAGGAACATAGAAATATTCGGCGCCCTTCTGATCCACAGGTATTCTGATATCAATCCCATGCTCCTCTTTCATTTCCTCTTCCAGGAAATCGAGAGCGGCCTTGAGCGCCACGGGTGAAGCTCCATCAGTGTTGCCCGTATCCAGTGAAGCCTTGATCACTTTTTTCATAGTCTCAGGAGTGAGGCCGGCTTGGTCCAGGATGGCTCTACCCTTGCGTGTAATGACCGAGTTATCAATCCCCATTGGGCAGTAGGTAGCACATCGACGGCATCCTGTACAGCTGTAGAAGTGCTCCGCCCACTCCTCCAGTTCACCCACGCGGTAATCGCGAGCTCCTACGAGGCCTCCCAGGAGTTTGCCCGTTGTAGTACAGTGCTTCTTGTAGATGGCGCGAATCAGATCCGATCGCTCGGTGGGATTGTACTTCTTCTCCACCTTTCCATAATATACCGGACACTGTGCCGCACAGGTACCGCATCTGACACACGCCTCCATATACAGTTTCAAAACCCTGGGGCCGCTATCAATAGCCCTGATGGCCTTGATTACTTGTTCGGGATCAACGGCAGGTTTTCTGTTTTCGGAGATCGTCGCCGGTTTTTTCATTTCTTGGTTTGCGCCGGGTTTTGTCAGCTCTTGCGCCATGATTATCTCCTTCTCACTAGGGTCTGGGTAAAGAAGATCCCTCCCAAGTGCATAATTTTCGAAAACGGGATGTATATGATCAGCAGCATTGCCATCAGGGCATGCACCAGGAATATGCTGTTCTGCGGTACCACGGGAGAAAATGTGCTGAGTGACTTGGCCCATATCCTTGTTTGTTCGAGATCGAAGTGGGCGCCAAACCGCATAAGATCCCCCGTACAAATGATAGCAATCAGCAAGAGCAAAGCAAAGAAGTCAGGGATTCCGGAGATCTCGCGTACTCGCTGCACCGTCACACGCCGGAGCAGTAGTAATACCCCGGTTACAAATAGAATAATACCAGCAACACCTCCAGCAGTGGCAGACATTGTATCGATTCCCTCCGGTGACATACCCAAAGCCAGCAGAATCTCATCAACAAAGGAGGAAAAGACCCGGATGTGACCCAGAAACACTAAAGCCAGAGTTACGTGAAAGAACCACGAGAAGGACCACAGGGTCTTGTCACCCTTAAACAGGCTGGGGAAAAACAGGATTTCGGCCAGTACCCCCCCAGCGGCGGAGTCAGGTGCTGGGAACAAAGTCATTTTCCCTGGTTGAGGGGTTTTTAGCCAGACATAGAACCTGTACCCCATACCGACGATGAATATGAGAACAGTAAGATAGGGGAGAATACCTCCCACCAAGAATGCAAAAACGTCCACCTTGTTTCTCCTAAAGGTTATCGGTTCAAAAACTATCGGTTGCTCACAGACAGCCCGAAGGTCTTGGCAGACCGGCCAGACGATAGGCGCCCTTGGCGACTCCACAGGGGAATAAGTGGCAGATGTACTTGGAACTGAAACCGGTCCTCTTGGCGATACCTAATATCGATGGCCCCTTACCAGTCTGCGTGTAGTGCTCCTTGACATACTCGATGATCTTCCAATGGTCCTCAATCAGCGGGCCGATATTGTTCTTGCGGGCCAACTCCTCTGCAATCTCGCGAGACCACGACGACATCTCCTTGAGGAAGCCGTCGGCGTTTTCAACACCATCCAGATTTGGATTGGGCTGGTCCATAATCACTCCTCCTCAGTTTAGCTGGTCAACATGAGCCATGACTAATATTCTATCCACCAGTCACTGTCCTTTGCGTCTACTCCGGGTGGAATATCAGGATACAGGCGGCGGATGATCCTTGACAAATGGACATGCGCACCTAAATTGATCAACTAGAAGCGGGCGGCCTTTGGGGAATACCCCGGCAAGCCGCAACCGTTTCATCAGGGCTTGACGGGTTAAACGCAATACTACCTGCCCGTCAAGCCATTTTGTTTTTTGTTCCTCAATGATATCCGAGTATCACACCCTGACTTGATACCTCCTTCGTTTGAAAGGAAACCTAATCTCTTTGTTCGTTTCTTGGTAACAGACGGTCTGGCTTCAAGTTTACACCTGAGACCAGATCGGCGAGTGTCTCGGATGTGAAACTGTGATCCACCAGAGCATACACCAGTCGGTCACATTCAGTGGGTAGCAGGTGGCCGTTGCCAACCAGGACTACCCGCACCAGGGGCAGGCGCGGGTCCTCATATAGAAGTAGCGCGAACTCGCGGCTGCGTTCAGTTCCCAGAGAACAATCGATAACAACATAATCCGGCCGAAAATCCTCGATCATCATTGAGCAGCGATACTCACAATCGGTCACCTTCAAGTTGTAGCGCGTTCCATCAGTGCCCCCCTCAAGGGTTGTCTTCAGTTGCTGCTGATCCGTGACCACCAGGATGTTGGGACGTTGTCCCTTCACCATCCGGTAGTAGTCACAATCATCGCACGAGTGCTGGCAGTACAGCCGAGCGTGTCCCGCTTCGGAGGGAAGGTCACTCATCTCGTAACAGCGTTGGGTGCCGGATCGATAGACAATGCATGACCGACATTCATCCGGAAGAAATCCCGAGTCGGAATTGAATTCCCAACAATAGACGAATCCGCTTTCACTGCGGTTTGCCGGTTTCGGCATATCCCGGTCCAGGAGCGTGTCCAGTGCCCTGACACGTATCCGATGATGTCCGCCCGGTGTGCGTGTCGCGGGAATCTTGCCGCCGCGGATCCATTTCAGAACCGTGTCCGGCGTCACAGAACAGAGTGCCGCCACATCTCCAGTGGAGAGAAGTTCTTTCGTAACCGGCAATAATGATCTTTTCTTAGCCATCATGATTATCGAAATTATTGATATTCTCGATTCTATCGAATAAGATATCTGTTTGCTGCCTTCCTGTCAAGGAAAAAATGGTAGAGATAATATACTGTGAGATAGTAGATTACATTGGCGAACGCGGCAGATTACGGTCGCGATGGGTTTCCATTCGAAATCGAATACGTCAAATCAGCAGGTTTGTCCCCAACTGATCTGTTTTACGATGAGTCCACTATCGGGTGAGCCAACGGCTCCCCCAGCCCCTTTGTAAAGCTCCTGCCGTTAGTCGCCTTCCTGCTCCGCCTTAGTCTGCTTAATAACCTTCTGGGCGATTTCATGCGGGACTTCTTCGTAACGCAGAAAATCCAGAGAGTAAACTCCCTGGCCCTGCGTCATGGAACGCAGGTCGACCGAGTACTGGTATAGCTCAGCCTGCGGTACCGCTGCTCGAATTCGCTGGTTTTTGCCCTCGGGGTCCATACCGGCGATCTTACCCCGCCGCGATGAAAGATCACCCATCACGTCTCCGGTGAATTCATCCGGTACCAGCACTTCAACGTTGTAGATCGGTTCCAACAGGACCGGTTTGGCTTCCATGAAGCCTTCTTTGAAAGCCATCAAACCTGCGATTTTGAAAGCCATATCTGACGAGTCAACTTCATGGAAAGACCCGTAGTACAAAGTGACCCTGACATCCACCACCAGCGCATTGGCCAGTCCGCCGTGTTGCATCTGTTCCACAATGCCCTTTTGAACCGCCGGGATAAACTTGCTGGGAATTACGCCTCCCTTGACGGCGTCCACGAACTCAAAGCCAGCGCCGCGCGCGTTGGGTTCTATCCTGATATGTACGTCACCGAACTGGCCCCGTCCGCCGGTCTGTTTCTTATGGCGGTACTGCTTTTCCGCCTTACCTTTGACGGTCTCCCGGTAGGGGATACGAGGTTTGACCAGTTCGACAACGGCACCGAAACGGTTTTTCAGTTTCTCGCCCAGGACCTCTATGTGCGTTGATCCCTGGGCGTACAAAACGGTTTGCTTCAGAGCCGGGTCGGCAACAACCTGGAAAGTGGGATCTTCTTCATGCAGTTTCTGCAGTCCATTGGCGATTTTCTCTTCGTCACCTTTGGATTGGGCCTTGATAGCCACATCCATCACCGGATTGGGAAACCTGGTGGGTGGCACTATCAGGGGTAGTCCCGGGTTCGCCAGAGTGTTGCCGGTGTGAGTGTCTTTGAGTTTCACCAGAACGCCGATATCCCCGGCAGGTACTGCCGTCACGTCATCTCGGTTCTTGCCGTGGAATGTGTACATCTGGGTGACCCGTTCACCGACACCGGTCTGGTTGTTCTTCAGTTCCGCTCCAGCTTTCAGTGTTCCTGATAATACTTTGACGAAGGACATCTCACCCAGGTGGCCTTCCGACGCCGTCTTGAACACGTATGCCAGTAGTTTGCCGTCGGTGTCATAAGCAACTTCCACGGTATCTTCAGAATTGTCTTTAATGACCATTGAGGGTCCGACCCGGTTGGGATCTGGCAGGTAGGCGACAGCGAAGTCAAGCAGCGCTTCGACACCGATGTTCTTGACGGCGCAGCCGAACAGTACCGGATATATCTGGCCGGCCAGGATGCCCGCTGACAACCCGTTGCGGAGTTCTTCTTCGTTGAGAGTACCCTCCTCCAGGAATTTTTCAGTCAACGCATCGTTGGATTCGGCCGCAACTTCAATCAGTTTCTCCCGTTCGTTCCGGGCTGCTTCCTGCAAGTCGGCCGGGATATCGGTCTGAGTCTGTTTGCCGGCGTCGTCGAACGTATACGCCTTCATCGTCAGCAAATCCACCATTCCCTGAAAACTGTTACTTTCTCCGATCGGTATCTGCAGGGCCACCGCAGCCCGACCGAAAGCATTCTGGATTGATTCCAGGGCTGATCGCCACAGAACGTTTTCCAACTCCATTTTGTTAACGAAGAAAAAGCGCGCAATCCGGCTCTCGGCCATCGAATTCCACTGAAGCTGGGTGCCGATCTCGACACCGGCGCCGGCATTAATGAGTATACCGACGGCATCGGAGACGGACAGGGCGCTGAGAAGTTCACCCGGAAAATCGGAATGTCCGGGACAGTCCAGAAGGTTGATCTTGGTGGACTGCCATTCGCAGGCCAGCAGTTTCGAGGAAATCGATGTTTTCCTGCTAATTTCGGATTCAGTGTAGTCCAGCAGCGAGGAACCGTCATCGACCTTCCCGATGCGGTTATTCTGTCCCGTGGTGTAGGCGATGGCGTCAGCCAGGCTGGTTTTGCCGCAACCGCGCTGTCCGGCCAGAGATACGTTTCGAATCTTATCTGTACTGAAATTCTTCACCAATCATCCTCCAAATTCACAGGCACTTAAAAGCAATCGTCCCATGGACATAATCTGCCCCAAAGAGCAATATCAGGACATCATACGAAAACACCCTGAAGTTGTCAATTCGTTTGAGTAGTTATCAGGAGCAAAAGAGGGGTCGGGGTCGGTCGCCTCAGGGGCAGCTCGGAGGGGCCGATCCACCCTGGAACAGGTAGGCCACCAGGAAGGTAAGATCACCTACATCAATGCTCTCCAGCGAATCACCATCAACATTGCCCTCTTCAAAACAGGGCGGCGGGTAGCCGCTCATGAACAGATACGAAACCAGGTAAGTCAGGTCACCTACATCAATGGCTTCAAAGCCGTCACCGTCAACATTGCCCCGTATCGGATCCAGACAGCAGCCCGAATCGCAAACATCGCCAATGCCGTTGCTGTCGGAATCAATCTGGTCCGGGTTATATATAAAGGGGCAATTGTCTTCATCGCACGTATTGGCCGGGAAACCCGGGTTGCCATAACCGTCACCATCGGTATCAGTACAGGTATCGCAACTGTCGCCGATGTCATCGTGGTCGGCATCCTCCTGAAGCGGGTTGGCGGTTGTCGGGCAGTTGTCGCAAACGTCGCCAACACCGTCACCGTCACTATCTTCCTGCCCGGGATTGGCAGAATCAGGGCAGTTATCAGGAGTGCAGATATTGGCCGGGTAACCGGGATCACCGTAGCCGTCACCGTCGGTATCGGTGCAGGTGTCACAACTATCTCCGAAAGTGTCGCCATCGGCATCGCTCTGATCGGGATTGTAAACGGCTGGACAATTATCATCCGCGCAGGTATTGAGGGTGTAACCGGGATCACCATAGCCATCATTGTCCAGATCGGTGCAAACATCACAGCTATCGCCGATATTGTCGCTATCAGCATCCTCCTGAGCAGGATTGGCGATTTCAGGGCAGTTATCGCAGACATTGCCGATACCGTCCGAATCAGTATCGGCTTGATCCGGGTTGTAATTGGTCGGGCAATTATCGTCCGGACAGTTGTTTTCAGGGTGACCGGGATCACCGAAGCCATCAATGTCGGCGTCAATACAGATCCATTCTTCCATCAATATGATGGTCACAAAGGCATCATAACCGCCGCCCGGAGTACTCTGGAGCGGATGCAAAACGGGGAAATCATAGGAGTCGGTATAGCCCGTCACACAGGCGTTGCGAGCGGTATCCAGCGCTACCCCATACGCATATTCGTAGGCAACTCCGCCCAGGTAAGTGCTGTACACCAGCGAGTCGCCGTCACCGGCTACATACGTAATAAAGGCATCCCAGTTACCGCCATGGCTGTCATCCCAGGCATTCTGAAGGGGGAAGTCACCCGAAGAAGTGTTGCCGACCACGCACACTTCCCCGAACTGATCAATGGCAATGGCTGTGGCCAGATCACCACCACTGCCACCCAGGTAAGTGCTGTACACCAGGGTGTCACCGGCACTGTTGAATTTGGCTACATAAGCGTCGAAGACACCGCCAAAAATGCTGTCGTAAGCATTTAACAGCGGGAAGGTGCCACCACTGGCATAGCCCGCCGCATAGGCACACTGCTGGCTGTCAACAGCGACAGCCAGACCGGCATCCTCTTTGTCTCCTCCCAGGAACGTGCTGTACACCAGAGACTCACCGGCAGCGTCAAAACGGGTGATAAAGGCATCGCCCATGACCGTCCCCCCGTTGTAGGAGTCGTCATAAGCGTTCACCGTAGGGAAGTTACTCGATACCGTGTAACCGACAACATAAGCATTTTTGGCGGTATCAACGGCAATCCCGACACCGGCATCACTGTTGCCACCACCAAGATAGGAGCTGAATTCAAGACTGTCGCCGTCCGGACTGAATTTGGCGACAAAAGCGTCTGCCACGCCATCCAGCACATCGTCATAAGCGGTCGGACTGAGGTTGAAATCGGATGAAGAAGTTTTGCCCGTGAGATAGGCACCGCTGTCGGAATCGATCGCGATCCCCGATCCGACATCATTGCCGGATCCACCGAGGTAGCTCCCGTAAAGCAGTGTGTCCCCGGTCGCCGTCAGCTTGCACACAAAGGCATCGGTGCCGCCGGCATTGGTTGCCTGGGCGGCACTAATAACCGGGAAATCCGTCGAGGAAGTAGAGCCACCGACATAGACATTACCGTGAGAGTCTGTCGCTATGGAATAGCCCCGGTCATCACCGGTGCTGCCGCCGAGATAGGTGCTGAAAATAATGGAATCTCCACGCGCGGCCACCCTGGTGACGAAAACATCATACCCGGACGAACCGCCACCATCATAGATGCTGTCGTAAGCATTCTTGACAGGGAAATCCGATGACGTCAAGTACCCCGCTATGCACATATTGCCGTCGCTATCGACCGCCATACTCCGGGCGTATTCGCTGCCGCTACCGCCCAGAAAGGAGCTGAAGTCCAAATACGGGTCGATTACCAGCGGCAGGGAGGAATCATATTCCGTCCCCAGTGAAAAACCGAATGAATTGCCGCTTTGAAGCTGAAAATCGCTATGAACCGGCAAGCGACGACCATCCCTGAGTTGAAATACGATCGGTCGACGTTCGATCACCGTTCCGAAATCGGTTTCGACAGCCAACTCGCCGTTACCGGTCACCGCCAGACTTTTAATACCCCGGTACTGAATCCGTATCCTGCTCACATCAGCGCCCGGAGCTACAAGGAAATCATACTCCAACCCGCCGTGATCGGTATAATAGCGCAGATCAATCCCCGGATAAAGGTCGTTGTAAACTACCTCGCGGTAGGCCGGCACCCGGGTACACCAATGTTGGGGGTCTTCACCAATGAAGTAATTGGTGGTCGTCGAAGATAACCGGTCGCCCACGATATACGGGTGACTCTCCGCACCCACAAACGAGGTCCACAGCACTCGATACTCAAGACTGTCGGGCCTGTCCTCAATGTGCCCGATAGTCCCGGCCGGGTTGTTTTCAGCGGCCGATCCCGCCACACGCCGTACCAACTGGTGATAGACTCCGCTCTCGGTCAACCAGACGGTAGCCCCGCCCAAATCAGCCCGAAACAAAACCCGCGGGTCATACTGACCCTGATTTTCAACAAAAAGGGGCTGAAATCCGCCCGGTGTGATACTGCTCGGTTTAGGCTGATCGCTGTTTCCCCTTGAAACATCCGCCCTGTTATTGATGGCGGCGGCGTAACTCCCTGAGACCGTGAAACATGACAGCAACGAGATAGCTAAAACCAATGCAAGAATTCGTATAAGGAGAGAGCGCAATGGCTGCTTCACCTGTTTCTCCGAACCATATGGTGCTGTATCGTCAAGCAAATCCTTGGATGACATAATAATTAACACGCTAACCGGTTATTTGTCAAGCGCAAATTCGTCCGATAAGCGTTCTTTATAGGATATAATTTCGACAGATCGGCCAAAAACCCTTACCAAACGGGCCAAAAAAGTGCGCCAGCGGCCCTACCGGGCTATGATTCTTGTTTTGTTGGTGTTGAAACAATCCAGGAAGGTATGAAGTACCCTCCTCATGGTATCAGTTGGCAGGTGGCGCGGGTGTAGCTCCACATCGTATCCAACTGCACGATTCCGGTCATTTCCATTTGCTGCATATCAATTAGGACAAGGTAATCTGTCCGTGTGGTTCCCACTCCCAATCTACCATCCGGCGTCAGGCACAAATCATATACATGATAGTCAAGGTAATGCGGGGTACCGGGTACATCTGTTACAGATGTGCTGATGATCTTGTGTAGTTGATTTTGCCAAACATCATACACACGGATCGCCAGCGGAGACGGGTTCACACTATACGGGTTCCCCCGATGAGTGATCAACAAATATCGACCGTTGGGCGTCAACTCCGAATCCTCCCAGCCATCAGGAATTGTGTCAGTGAACAGAACAGAGTCAGCACCAACATCATAGATCTTCAGCACCGGGTATATTGTGGCCCAGAATTGCATCAGCAGCTTTTGCTCATCGTTGGTGGGAATAACTAATTGCACTATTTCACCCGGAAATGCCTTCCATGAAGATGTACTATCTTTCACATTAATTTTCACAACGAAAGAAGTGTCACCGTATGGATGACAACAGTAAAAGTTCCTGCTGTCAGCAGAAAACTGGCCATTGACAAGTCGTGTGGTATCATGGTAAGCTACTGAGAAATCAGCCGTATTGAGGATATATAATTCTTCACTTTGTATAGCCACCAATTGGTTGTCGGGGGAAGCAACCACTCCGCTTCGACCGTCATAAGGCAACTCCATTACGGTAGTATACGAATCCAGTTCTATTACCGCTGTTGTCTGTGATCCGAAGTACATCAGCCTGCCGTCAGCCGATAGGCTCGGAGGTGCCGAAGCTACGTAGGGTGTATGAAATGAATCGATCGTACCGGTGCCGGTGTTATACGTTGTCACCGTGGGCCATGGATAGTCCCATGACACATATACAACATAGTCCTTCGGTATGACAGGACCCGTTATGTAACGATTATCATCATCGCAGCCAATCAACCATACGCATAGTATGACCGCCCCTGTGAACATCATCAACAGAATCCTGGGCCATAGCATCCCTCCTTACTCTTATTGCTTTAATTTGAGCCATAAGCTTACAATAAGCCTCCTGTACATCAATGTGACGTACAGGACGGGAATTTGTCAAGTTCTTTTTTGTGATTTCCCCCGGACCGGCAGCCCGGGGGAGAGGCCACACCCTCTACGGGCAGTTGAGGTCGGGGCCGCCGTTGAAGAGGTACTGCACCAGGTACATGATGTCACCCACGTCCAGCACCCCGCCGGAACCGTCCACGTCGGCCGCAGCCATCACCGGCGGCGGCGGACCACCCTGGAATATATACTGCACCAAGTACATCAGGTCACCCACATCGGGGCCGAGATCGTCACCGTTGACGTCGCCGCAAATATAACTGCCGCCGACCGTCAACTGCGCCGACACTATAACCGGATTGTCGGCCGGATCGGGATCGTTGCTGCCCACGACAATGTTGGCATCGTACACACCGGTGTCCAGACCG
>JBDRNJ010000008.1:0-43465 GCA_043811375.1 bacterium
GACGAATCTCCTTCACTACCGATTCCGGACTCTGGCCCTGTTTGACACGCATGGCTTGCTCCTTTCTCTAAGACTAAGTTATTAAAACTACGTCTTAACAAAAAGCCCATCCGTGTCCGACTTCTGCTGAACCGATACAGAGATCGAGTTTCATACCACGAAGCCGCGAAGACACTCAGCAGCAATCCACTGATCGATTCAATTACACATCAGACCAGGATAGTCTCATTTCTCGTTTTCGGCAAAACCCTGTGATCTGGGGGAAGTATATGTAGACTCGATAGCTGACATAAAAGAACCCCCCGGGGCAAGTTGAAACCTGACGAGGGAGGCTCTAAATCAAATAGAGACTTAGAGCATAACCTCAGATTTCTTCCAAGTCAATATCGAACTGCCTGCCGGGGGAGAGTTTTTTCAACCCGCTGGCTCGGCTGTGGTCCGCCGGACGCCGACTGATCTGCGGTTCGTAACGCGGTAACGTCCACGGTCTGTCCAGCTTAGGAATTGGAGATTTGAATGAGTGAAAAGGATTTCGCCACGTCAGATATCGTCCTGGCAGCCTACCTGATACTGCGCGGGTATGCACTGGCTGGCGTCGAGCGTGTGAGTGGCAACAAGGCCGAGTTTGTCTTTGAAGACGACTCAAAGCGTCCGGCTGAAGTGTTGAAGTTTTTCAACCGTAAGGCACGGATAGAACCATATGCCCTGGTTGACCACATTAAGAGCCTGAAGGCCATGCTTAGCTGCTGACGGAAGGTTCAGCCATGCCTGTAGACATTGTCACAAAAGGTTTGTCGGCTGCTTCTAATCTTGCAGCCGAAACCGGTCACCCGGGCAAGGATATCCGTCCCTGCGTGGCGACACTCATGGAGATGCAGCTACAAAAGGGTGACTTCCCAGACCGTAACACGGCAGCTGTGATAATCGCATACGAACTCCAGAGAATAGGGTTTGATTGCGACTCGGTCTATGATCGTATGCAGAAGTGGAATCACCAGAGCAGCCCGCCGCTCAAGCAGAATGAACTGCGCAAAGCCACCGACAACGGCCACTCCGGCAAGTACAAGTATGGTTGTGAGAACGTCGTCTTGAAATCGTTCTGCGTTGGAGATATGTGCCAGTTTATCAAGCATGTCAAGTCGGGGCAGAAGCGGATCATAAATTACAAATTCCTTGATTACAGTTGGCAGCAACACCTGAGCAATCGACAAGTGCTGATATATATGCTGGCCATTCCCGCCCTGGAGATCAAACGGCGTGTTGGACCAGGTGGCTTGGTATGCGCGAACCATATGCAAGTCTCACAGGCGTGCGGCATTGACCGCAGAAGGCTCGGCAACGATTTGGAAGTGTTGGCATCAGTGGGTTTGATCGAGTATAAATCCGGAACGCCGCGAAGATGGGAGGGGATCGCGTCGGAAATTCGGCGAGTTATTCCAATTCCCAGACCCACTTTTCAGACAATTAGACAACTGAAAGGACTCAGTTATGACACATAACTATGGTATTGGATTCTCTTTATATGTTGGGACAAAATGTACTTCTTAATGGGGACAAAATGCAGTCGTTGATTTGGCAATGGTTCGACGGTCAGTATAAGGCTCACTGTGAAAACCGGGCAGACTATGATCGCATTCATGCCTGGAAGGGGTGTCGTCCGGGCGGTGTCTACTACATGCCAGACGGCTCTATGGAGTGGGATTTGATTATTCCTGAACGGTGTGTCGTTCAAGCAGCAAGAGTCTTGGGATCAAAATCTCCGGACAAAACTACGTCACGGACACCTGAAACAGGGGTGAATCCTATATTGAACCGCAACGACTTACGCGAAGCAAGAACGGCATAGAGGGACGATCTCAGGCAGTTAAGGACAAGAGTCATATTGACCAATGAAACGCTCTGAGAAGGAACATTAGTGAAAACGCCCGGCCGGTTTGACTCCAGACCGGGCGTAAGGTTGGCTGTCAGATTCTCAGGCAATTTGACGGGCTGAAGCTGTCGTAGCTTCTCACGGCGTCCTGGCTTGACAGGTGGACGTACTTCTGAGTCACCAATAGGCTGGTATGACCCAAGATGCCCTGCAGGACGGCTGGGTTGCCGCCCTGACGAATGTACCAGGTCGCTGCTGAGTGGCGCAGCAGGTGCGGGTAGAGCTTGATACCGTGCTTCTGGCCCATGTGCTGGATTATCTTGTGACAGTGACGCTCAGTCACTGGCTCACCATTGCGCATACAGATCAGGAGATCGCCGGGATACTTCGACCGCCACTTAATCAGAAACTGGTGCAGAGCTTTGAGAGTTTTGACGCCAATCGGCACCATGCGTTCCTTGCGGCCTTTGCCGAAGACTTTGACCAGACGGGATTGAATGTCAATGTCAGAGATACGAAGACCCAGCAACTCGTTTCGGCGTAGCATACAGTCCCACAGAAGCAGCACCATGACCAGGTTGCGGCTCGATTCAAATGTCTTCCGGCTAAGCGAAGCAATGACTTTCTGTATCGTCTCAGGGTCGATTACTGGTTTGACCCTATCGGCCGTTCTGAGCAGTTTAACGCCACTCAGAGGGCTTTCTTCCTCCCACAAACCGTCTGTGACAAGGAAGTTGAAGAAGCGGCGGAAGGCGCGTATCCTGCCGTTTATCGTCTCGTCGGACACGCTACCCTTCAAGTCAACGATGTAAGATTGAACGGTGCGTCTGGTAATGTCATTGAACGTAATTTCGTGCCCCCCCAACCAGGTCAGAAGGTAGCCTAAGCGTTCAAAGTAAACATCGATTGTCTTACGGCTGAGATTACGCACTTCACAGTCGAGACGGAACGCTTCCAGGTATGGTCTGGTGCCATTGTTGCCAATCCTGGTCAGCACTTTGTCGGTCACGCTCATCACACTTGTTTTCATATCATACTCCAAGATCAGGGGCCATTCTGGCCAATTTGAGTGTGAATGGAGTGTGTGATTGTTGGTGTAAGTAATTGGAGTGTAATTAACTAAATACTGGGGGGCAGAGTTGAACTGCCGACCTCCTGATCCACAGTCAGGCGCTCTAACCAACTGAGCTACCCCAGCATGCACTTACAAAGTAACGATTTCAGCTATTTGTCAAGATATTTCAGTCGTCGGCAGATGTAAGCTAGATACGACTGTAGTAAGAAACGGTCTGATAAAACACAATCAGGTTGTCTAAGTATGGCGTGGACCGGATCACGACCGCTAAGTCAACACTTTCAGGATGCCGACAACGATCAGAGCTAAACCCAACAGCGGTACCATCAGGCCCAGACCGAGACCGAAGATCCCCGCCGCCACTCCCAACACACCACCAGCCAAACCGACCACAGCACCAAATAGGGCGCCAACCGCCCCGAACAATCCACCCAACAACGCAAAGACAACTGCCAGTCCGCCGAAGCTGACAAACCACAGCAGCAACACGACCAGGATGATAATGCCAATTGCTTTCATGATCTCCGCTTTCCGGATATTCCCGGTACTCAAACCGAGAACGCAGGTTTATTCCTAAGTTACGAAACCATACTTCTGAAGTTGCACCGGAAGATATTTAAGGCTGAGATAACACATGAGTCACCCATGTCAACACTTGTCATACACATGTGGTCCAATATAATATGGTTGTTATCTCAAGTATTCCTTTATAGTCGCCTTACATCCGGACAGCCTGCTAACCGACCCTAACCGGATGAGAGCATCTTTTTGGTTGATGGTTATACCGGCCAACCGTATACTCCGTCCGACAACATCAACTGAAAATCCGGATTGCTGATGGACAGAAAGACCGGCAACATAATCCTGGTGGGCATGATCGGCGGGGCCGTGTTAGGTGTTGCCTGCGGGTACTGGTTTCCGGATTTCCTGCTGGCGATACGATTTATCGGCACCATATTTCTCAACGCCCTGAAGATGGTCGTCATACCGCTGATCGTGGCATCGATAATTGTTGGCGTGACCTCTCTGGGTGACATCCGCAAGTTAGGCGGCACTGCGCTTAAGACCATGCTGTACTATCTGGTCACCACCGGCTTTTCGGTGCTGGTCGGGATCATTCTGGTAAACATTATCCAGCCCGGTTCCGGAGTGGAAGCTTTCGATGCCTACGTTCCCGAGAAGGTAGTCGAAAGTCAAGGAAAGACCTTCGTTGACGTCGTCGTCGGCCTGGTTCCGGATAATATCTTCAAGGCGGCAGCGGAAGGAAAGGTCCTTCCCCTGATTGTTTTTTCCCTTCTTTTCGGCGGTGTGCTGACGGCGATCGGGGACAAAGGGAAACCGGTTATTGACTTCTTCGTCGGGCTGAACGCGGCCATCATGAAAATCGTCCACTTGATTATCTGTTTTGCGCCGGTGGGAATTTTTGCGTTGATCGGCGCGATTGTGGCCGATAAACGAGATTCACTGGCTGAGATGGTGGCCGGGTTGGGTCTGTATGCCGTGACTGTTGTGGCCGGCTTACTTATCCATGCTATTATCACTCTGCCGCTAATCCTGCGGTATCTCGGCCATAAGAAACCTTTCCCCTACTTTGTGAACATGGGTCAGGCGCTGGCCACCGCAGCCACCACTGCTTCGTCATCGGCAACGCTGCCGATTACAATTGAATGCGTAGTGGAGAAAAACAAGATCAACAGCCGGGCAGCGGCGTTTGTTCTACCGTTAGGAGCAACCATCAACATGGATGGCACCGCCCTGTACGAGGCTGTGGCGGCTTTGTTTATTGCGCAGGTTTTCGGGATCGAGCTAACTATCGGCCAGCAGGTGGTAATCTTTTTGACCGCGACATTAGTCTCGATCGGAGCGGCGGGAATACCAGAGGCCGGCCTGGTGATGATGGTTATCGTGCTGGCGGCGGTTGGTCTCCCTCTTGAAGGTATCGGTCTCCTCTGGGCGATCGACTGGTTTTTGGACCGCTGCCGGACGACGGTCAACGTCTGGGGCGACTCTATCGGAGCCGCGGTGATCTCACAGACGGCGGAGATGAAAAACTCACAGGGGTGAGTTGCCACCCGAGGTACTGCTGAAAAACGGAATAGCAGTTCGTATATCGGTCAATCATGGGAGTCACTTCCAGCCCCGTTCCATGTCACAACTCGACACCAACGAGTATCGCCCATGCAGTGTTCTTGACCACCAGTAAGTGGGTACGGTAGGCTTCATCGAAGTCATAGTGATAGTGAAATTCAATCAATGCAGCGATGCCCGTCGAAACAGGCAACGTCTGACCAACGCCAATCGAACCTCCCCAGATTGTCGGTTTGAAATCGCGGTACAGAACCTCGAAGCCCATTGATTCTGCGTGGCCGACCTTGATATCGAATCTCGGACCTGCGAATAGATAGGTTCTCGCCCTCCCCTCCGGAACTGACACCCTCAGCAGCAGCGGCAGCGAGATATAGTCGACGCGAGCGGTAACAGATAGGAGGCGGCTATTGGGTATCCTGGAATAATCGGGCACTTGGAAACTTATTTTATGACCCTTCGGAACGTATTGCAGCTCAGCCACCACCGATAGAGCGGGCAAAATCGGCCATTCCCCAAACACCACCAACCCCAGTCCGATGCGGGTATCGAAATCCGGCGAACCGAACTCGGTATAGTCGAAATCCTGGCTGGCAAAGGTGACGCCGGTTTTTGCCCCGTAGTGAAAAGTGCCACAAGCAGCACCAAGTTGCCAACTACAAAAAAGCACTGTTAGGAAGACGATCTTGCACATATATACGCCCTAGGCTCCGAACCTTAAAATGTAACAGTCTTACATCGAAAAATAGTAGAATCTTCTCCAACAAACAACGGCAACGTTTGCTACGGAATCTGTCAGCGGCAGATATCCGTAGGTTCCAGCGTTGTCGCCAGAAGCCCCTTTGGCAAAAACTGATTCCATCTCGACTTCTTTTTCACTATATTCCCTCCCTATGAGCTACCAGGTGTTGGCGCGGAAGTATCGGCCGCAACTATTTGAAGATGTTGTGGCGCAGGAGCATGTAACCCGGACACTGAGAAACGCGGTCAATAATGATCGAGTAGGTTCCGGGTATCTCTTCTGCGGGCCGCGCGGCACCGGCAAAACCACTACCGCCCGTATCCTGGCCAAAGCTCTCAACTGCGTCAACGGACCGACTGCAACTCCCTGCGGCGAGTGCTCACCCTGCACCGAGATTACGGCCGGGGCGTCGCTGGACGTGCTGGAAATCGACGCCGCCTCCAATACCGGCGTGGACGATATCCGTACCTTGCGAGAGAACGTCCGTTATCTACCGACCGGCGGTAAAAAACGGATCTATATCATAGACGAAGTGCACCGCTTGTCGGGAGCCGCTTTCGATGCTCTGTTGAAGACACTGGAAGAACCCCCGGCGCACGTGGTTTTTATCTTTGCGACCACCGAACCGTTGAAAGTGCCCGAGACTATCCTGTCACGAACGCAGCGCTTTGATTTCCGGCGGGTCTCGGCGACTGACCTGGCCGATCACCTGCGGAAGATCGCGCAGGCCGAAGGGCTGGAAGTTGACGACAGTGCCCTGCAGTTGCTGGCCCGCAAGGGTGACGGTTCAGTACGTGACTCGTTGTCGTTGTTGGACCAGGTGGCGGCTTTTGCCGACACCCTTATCACGGAACAGATAGTTGTCGATGCGCTGGGGCTGGTCGACCGGCAGATCTTATTTGATTTTACGGAAGCCGTGGCAGCCAGGGAAAGCCGGCGCGTTCTGGAACTGTCCGGTACGATTCTTGATGCCGGCGTGGACGTGGCTGATTTCGTGCAGGAATTGCTGGAGCATTTCCGGGTTCTGCTGGTTCTGGCGGTTGATAAAAACGCCGCCGACCTGCTGCGGCTACCTGAAGACGAGATAGCCGCCTACAACCGGCAGGCGGAGAATTTCTCGGTGGGCGATCTGGTCCGACTGATGAAAGCGGCCGCTGATCTGAATTTCGATCTAAAGTCGGGACTTGATGAACGGCTGGTCCTGGAACTGGCCGGAGTAAAAATGGCTGAGATGGAAGCCACGGTGCAATTTGCCGATATTCTGCAGCGATTGCAGCAGGATTCGCAGACGTCGACGCCCGGAAACGATCTGTTCGGCACCAAAAAAAAAAAGTGACAAATCATCACGGCAGAGTGTAGAATCCGGTGATGACTGGTCGTCGGCAACAGAAGCTCCGCACCTGTCGCGCACCGTCAACCTGGCGCAGATAAATGCCGGCTGGGAAGCTTTCCTGGGACTGTTGCGACAGAAAAGCCAGATGCTGGTCTCCCAGTTGGGTATGGCCGATATACGCCAGGTGAGCGATAACGAAGTGGAGTTGGTGTTCGGCCCGGCCGGAGCGGCTTCAAAACAGGTGGTGGAACGACCGGAAAACATGCGTTTGATAACGCAGATACTGCAGCAGCATTTCCGGGCCGGTCTCCGTCTCAGGTTCAGCATGGATGATGCGGCTGAGCCGGTAAAGGATGGCAACGACCGGAAAAACAGCAACAGCAACGACGTCGCTCGAATCGTGGCCGATTCACCCCGGCTCAAGCGGCTGCTGGAGAAAGTAAACGGCGAGATCATAGGTATTAAAAAAGTAGACGAGTAGATGACAATATGATTTGAGGAGATTAGTATGGCCAAGGGTGGAATGGGAAACATGATGAAACAGGTCCAGCAAATGCAGGCCATGATGGAGCAGATGCAGGCGGAACTGGAGAAAACGGAAGTGGAAGCATCTGCCGGCGGAGGGATGATCAAGGTTGTCGCCAACGGCAAGTACGACATCCAGTCGATCACCATCGACCCCGAAGTGATCGACAAGGAAGACGTGGAAATGCTGCAGGATTTGATTGTGGCCGCCGTTAACCAGGCTCATCAGAAGATACAGGAATTGCAGGCGGAACAGATGTCCGGCCTGACCGGCGGGCTGAAGATTCCGGGTCTTAATCTCCCCTTCTGATAGATGGCCCGGTAATGTTCCAATCAGCGGAATCGATAGAACGACTGATCAGGCAGTTGGCCCGGCTGCCCGGGATCGGACGCAAGTCGGCTACCCGTCTGGCCTTTCATATTCTCAAGCTGCCAGTTGAGAATGCTCATGAACTGGCCGACGCGATTCGGGAAGTCAAAGAGAAAGTGGGGTTCTGTTCCGTGTGCTGCAACGTCTCGGAAACCGACCCCTGCCGTATCTGTGCCGATACTGCCCGTGACCACAGCCTGATTTGCGTAGTGGAGGAAATGGCTGACGCAGCCGCCATGGACAAGGTGGAGGGTTTCAGCGGACTGTTTCATGTTCTCGGCGGGCGCCTCTCCCCTCTGGACGGTATCGGACCGGATGATTTGCATATTGCCCAATTGCTCTCCCGTGTCAAGGAGAACGTAACCGAAGTCATAATCGCCACTAATCCCAACGTTGAGGGTGAGGCCACCGCGATTTATCTGTCGAAACTGATCAAACCGATGGGCGTCAGAGTCACGCGCATTGCCCGTGGATTGCCGGTCGGCTCTGATCTTGAGTATGCTGATTCCGTAACCCTGACCCGCGCCCTTGAGGGCCGTCAGGATTTCTAACAGGGTGATGAAAAAGTGTTCTATCATGCTCAATTGCCGACACACACGTCATCCCCGCGAAGGCGGGGATCCAGTAACGGCAAGCCGCCTTTATCTAATAACGTGCTATCAATAAGACCCACTTGTGGGTCCTGCTTTCGCAGGATTGACAGAAAAAGCAAGGCAGTAACATTCATGTCTTCCATTCGGTGTTTTTCAACACCCTACTAAGGCGCACTGATGTCCCGGCAATATCACCCCGATAAATTCATCTACGTATTGTTGCTGATGGTCGCGGTCTTTATAGCCGGTCGCCTAGGCGGAACGGCTCTGTTTGACAACAACTGGTCCTTTGGCCACTGGCAACATCTACCCACCGCGTACATTGTCGGCTGGTTGGGACTGTTGGTCGCTATCGGGTGGTTGTTAGCCATGAGAGGGAATCGGATCGTCTCGTGGTTGAGCACACGCGCAGGCACAATCACAGGTCTGGCGGCAGTGGTCGGTCTGCTGGTGCTGTTTCAGTTCGATTCTTTTCTTTACGGCGGCGGTAACCTGCGTATTGCCCAGGTGGCCCAAATCGATACCGTCATCTACCGCTGGTTTGAATTCGGTTCGATGCTGGTTATATCCCGGCTCGACAGTATCTTCGACCTGTTCGGCTTGCACTATAACCGGGCCGGCCTGCTGGCCTGGAAAGTCTTTTCGTTCGGTGCCGTCTTGCTGACGTTGGCAGCGGTCGTGAAACTGGTTATCGAACTGACCGAAGATGCCGTCAGACGTGTGTATTTGTTTCTCATTCTGCTGTCGGCGCCGGCTATGGTGCTGATGTTCGGTTATGTGGGGACGGAACCGATCATACTGGCGATCTCGCTCTGGTTCGCCCTGGCAGCCATAAGGCTGCAGAAACGGTTCACGCCGGGTGGTCTGGTATTTCTCTGGATGGTCGTTGTGATCGGGCTGTTTATGCAGTATCTGTCGGTCTACCTGATACCGGCAGCAGTGTATATAACCATCAGGGGTCGGCAGCGAAACCAGCGGCTGAGTCTGCCGGCACTGGTGGCAGGATTGCTCACTCTGGGTGGTCTGGTCGCTCTGGCCTACTACCGGGGTGGGTACGACCTTGAGTATGCCCGGCAAATCCTGTTTCCGGCCGGGAAACCGCCTCACTCCGACTATGGCGTTTTTTCCGCGCGCCACCTGAGTGACCTGGCCCAACTAATCTTCTTAGCTTTCCCCCAAATACTGGTTGTGATCTATCTGATGGTCGGGGGTCATTGGAGCAGCCGCGTCAACCGGGGTACTGCTTCCTGGCTGTTGTTGCTGAGCCTGAGTGGCCTGACCACGCTGACCCTGCTCGACCCTGTAAACAGTATAGTATTGGACTTCCCCCGCCTGACGGTGTATCTGCTGCCGTTGTCGCTGTTGTTGATCGTACTGGTCAGAGATCGCCGGACAACCGATAAAAACCGGGGGCTGGCGTTGCTGGTGGCAATCTGCCTGATTCTACCGTTGAGTTACCTTCCCACCTATCTGTTTATATCCCGGGCTGACCCTTACATTACTGATTATCTGGACAAACACGAGTCATTCAACCGGGCCGGTTGCCTGGCATTCCGCGACGCTTACTTCTATCGCAAGGATCTGGATGAAGCCAATGCCTGGGAACGGCAGTTGCCCCATCGTTCTCACGATCACCTGAACCTGGAGGGATGCCGGTTTCTGGCCGAACAGGGGGATGAGGCTGAGGCATTGCGGACTCTTTACGGGGTTATCGCCCAGAACCCATACTGGGCCGAGCCCCGGGCGCTTTTCGTGCAGATACAGATGCAGTTGAACCGCTACGATCTGGCCAAGCCCCAGATCGATACCTGCTTGATGCTGGAACCGTATCGAAAAGAGTACCTGGCCAACCGGTACCACTACTACCGAGACACCCGGGACTACACCCGGGCACTTGAGGCGATCCGGGAGGCACTTGAGATTTATCCCCACGACCGCGAGTTGGAAACCGACCTGATGATCATACATTATCGCAGCGGCAAATTGCCGGTTGCCGATTCGATTGCCGGTGCTCTGATAGCGGCTGATTCCACGCTCGCCTATCCCTACCTGATCCTGGGGATGCTGGCCGAGGTACGGCGGGACACTTCGGCGGCTATCTCAATGCTGAATCAATTCATCAGGCTGGCGCCTAACGAACCGGAGACTCCCGCTATCATGGAACGGCTCAACGAACTGAAGTGGAACTCTGAAGAACAGTAGGGCCGATGCCTTCCGTTTGGTTCTCTCTTGGGATTATCCACAACCCGTGATTTGAAAAGGAGCATGGAACATGATTACCCGAAGGTTCCGTTATGTCGTAATCGTTGTCTTGATGCTTTTCACACTAGCAGCTGCACCGCATGCGACAGCCTGCGCAAAACTTGATTCGATTGCTGAATCATATGTCAAGCTTGTATTGAGAGCGGGGCAGTATGATGAAGACATGGTCGATTCCTACTTTGGCCCGGAGGAGTGGAAACCGAATGCGCCGGCGGATGGGAATCTGGAGCCGCCGTATGAGGCATTCCTGAATGAGGCCAGGTCGCTCGCCGAAGAGCTTCGCGAAATCGACACCGATGAGCTTACCAGCCTTCATCTGAAGAGATACCAGTATCTTGAAAAGCATATCGTTGCCTTGATTGGCAGGATTGACATGCTTTCTGGTAAGGCCTTACTGTTTGATGTCGAGACTATTACCCTGTATGATGTTGTACTGCCGCCGTTTGATCAAGCGTACTACGACAGCTTATTGCAAAAACTCGACAGACTGCTTCCGGGAGAAGGTTCCGTCGCAGATCGATTTAATGCCTACCAGGCGCAGCTGGAAGTGCCAAAGGACAAGGTCGAACAGATATTCAATGTCGGAGTAGCAGCAGCAAGAGAGCGAGTTTCTCGCTATATAGACATCCCGAAAGCAGATTCCGTTTCGATAGAGGTCGTTAGTGATCGCTGGTGGACTGCTGATTGTCGATACAAAGGACATGGGCACAGCCACATGCAGCTCAATATCGATCGTCCATTCCATCTGGATCAAGCAATTACTTTTCCGTGTCATGAGATATATCCCGGACATCACCTGAGCTTCCTTTATATCGATAATTATCTGCTCCAGGACAGTGGTTGGATAGAGTTCTCACTTATATCCGCCTTCTCACCTCTGGCGGCAATGATGGAAGGATCGGCGGAGTATGGAATTGATCTCACCTTTCCGAGGGCAGATTGGATCAACTTTACCAAGACTACGCTCTGTCCAATTGCAGGAATCAACACCAGTCTCGTCGAACCCTACTATGATATGTTGCGACTCAAGTATCAACTCTATCCGGTGGAAAGTCACATTGCAAGGCAATATCTTGATGGCGAGGTGGATAGTGAAGAGGCAAAGACCCAGTTGTTGCACTACGCGATCTACAGTGAGGACGAAGTTGAGGCTCGTATAGGTGCCTATGACAGCTACCGAAGCTACGTTGTGAACTACTATATCGGAAAGGATCTGGTGTGTGACCATGTCGAGGCGGTAGCCAAAGGAAGCAATGACCAAGAGGCTCTTTGGGCGGCATTTGGCGAACTGTTGAAAACCCCACAGGTACCAGCGAATCTAATGAAGAAACCAAAATGAGACCAGAATCAACAATCAGCTTGGAGCGAGCACTGTAGAATGATTCTATGTGTGACAGTCAGGAAGTTCTCGTGATACCGTCAAAAACTCTATCTGGTTGCTTATCCGCAGGCGATACAGACTGGGTGGAGCACCCCCTGAGGTGCGTTTACAGTTCCTCTTCAATCAATGTATAAGAAGGAATAGAAACTCACCACAAGCGGTGAGCCACCCGCCAGTAGAGCGCGGTGGCTATCAGGTTCAATCGTTCGGTCAGGTCTTGCGTTTGGCTTGCCAAACGTGTGACCTGACCGGTGACATCGCCACATTTATTGGCATCGCCACATTTGTTTAATTTTTTGGGAACATCTGGACTTGTGGAATGATCGTAGGGTCACACCACCAACTTCGTCGGTTCACCCCGACATTGTCGGTGGTAAGACCCTACGAAACACTATTAACCATCTTTTGTCACAGCCTCCAAATGGGCTTGGCCAGCCGGGGCTATAGAGGGATCATCTTGCAGTTGTCGGCGGATAGCTGCACGTCGCCCAGAAGAGACTTTTTTAACCGGAAGGTGATTTTCGACTTATCGTCGTTCAGGTATTCCTGAGAGGGCATGATGCCGAGAATATACTTGGCCACCAGTTGATTAGAGGCATAGTCATAAAGGCCGCTTTCGTTGGTATCGAAACGAATCCCATAGCGATAACCCTCGTTCGATAGCCGTCCGCCATACTGCTCATCAAACATGGCCGAACGGGCAGTCTGAAGGCGGGTATCGAAACCCACCAGGAGGTTGCCGGACGGCGGCTGACCACCTGAAGAGGTGAACTCACAGATCAGCCACTCCCCATTATCGAATATGCTGTATCCGTCTGCCTCGACAAGCAAACGCGAGTTTTCGAGGTCCCCGGGCAACAGCGACATCTCCCTGGTTACCTGCCGTTCGACGAAGTCTTCGAAGCCGGATATCAACTCGGTCCACGATGGCGCCTCGGTCGCCGTCAGTATCATCTGTCGCACCGTTGAGTCCGCCAGAGTCTGCACCTGAGGGAGAGTGCCTGACAGTTCCCGGTACAACCGCAGATATTTCCGGTGATCCAGTCGATCGAGCAGAAAGGAGGTGAACAATCCGGCAACCGGATAGGCGATATCGGAACCGGCGTGAGCGTTGAATTGCGACTCCGTCAGCAGGGAGTCGATGGTAACGATATTCTCCCGGCACAGGAAAGCGCCCAACCCGATCAGCGCCGACGGCGCCTTGCCCCAGCGTCCGCCGTAGCAGACCGCCAGACCCTCGCGCAACAACGGGTGAGTAGTCAACGGCAGGCTGCCCAAAGAAATATTCATCAGCAGGTGAACAACTTCATGGTTATGGGGAAAAAAGGAGGAGATGATGTCATTGGCCGCCAGGTCCAGCATACCCCTGGTTTTGACGCCGGTGATCAGCTCCACCGTTCTGTCGGAGTCACAGTAAAAGTACTCGATCTTCTTGGTGCGAATTGTCTTCAGGTCTGACCCGGAAAGTTTCAGCCTGTCAGCCAGGAACTCGACGAATAGATCAGCAGCCTCCAGAGTAACCGGGTTGAGATAAGGCTCCCGGTCCGGATGAAAGTGGATGCGGAAGTACTCGGTCTCCCTGGTAGCCCAATCTCGGCTGTAATGGTCCTGCGGGTAGCTCAGCCAGTAATAGCCGCCGTCAAAAACAGCGTAGTAGGTATGCTCGACCGGTCGCCCCTTCACCAGAGCCGAGTAGTCGAGTTTGACGCAACCGTCCTCCATTTCGGTGATCGATCGGGCCGGTGGTTGAAGATGTTCGCGCATCAATTCCAGGTCACCCATGACAGGAGAAGCAGCATCGACTTTCAGGGGAATCCCCGAAAATTCAATACCAAACCGTGATGACCTCTCCAGCGCGGCCTCGGACCACATCTGCGCGGCCGATTCCAGATTGCCGGTAGTCAGCAGATTAAAGTATTCGATGAGTGTTTCGATAGCACTGTTCTCTTCCGACTCAGCCACGGCACCTGTTGCAGATGTGGCGATTATCATACCAATAATCAAGGTCACGGCCCGTAGTTTCATCATAACTGATCTCCATTTCTTGTCATGGTTCGTGCGCAATATAGCTGTTATACTTCATTTGTCCACGACTGACACAGAATAAAAAGCGCCCCGGACACGGGGCGCTTTAAGGACCGGGCGCGGGTCAGCAATTTAGAATTCGAATCCCACTGAAAAGCGTTGGGTGGACTGTAGTCGTCCGAAATCCTGCCAGGCGTAGTCGATTACAATAGAGGTCTGGCTGGCGATCGGCAACGCCAATCCTCCACCCAGGGCCAGGCCTTCCTCGTCGTAGTTGAATTTGTACCCTCCCCTCAGAAAGAACCTTTGGGAAAAGTTCCATTCAGTGCCCAGTGATCCCTGTCGAATCTGGTCACTGGGGTGCTTGAGCTCACCACTCAAGGTCATTATTGATCGCGGCCCCATCTCGACATCGTAGGCCATTCCCAGACGAAAGGTCATAGGGAGATCGTAGGGAGTGCTTTTCAACTCGGCTCCGACGGCCTCATTCGAGCCCTCACCCTGGCGTGAATCATACGGCACCGACAGATCAGGACCGGAGAACTCAAGTTCCGGTCCCATGTTGGTGATGCTCATACCCAGGCGGAGAGATCGAAACCCCGTATGCAACATGGTTCCAAAATCGAAAGCAAATCCATGAGAGCTTTCCTTGTGGATTTTCTCACCGACGTATTTCCAGGTAGCGCCAAAGGCAAACCTGCCGGTCAATTGGCGGGCAAAGGAGATCCCGACCGAGTAGGAAGAAGCCGTGTAGAAATCTCCGGTACCGGACTGTTGCTCAAAAGTCGTGATTTCCTGATCATCAACCGACAGTATCGTGGCCGAGACTCCGAAAACACCCACATCCTCAAAGTGGTGAGCAATAGCGGCGTAGTTGAGGTCGATGTCCAGCAGCCAGTTGACGTTGGTAAAACCGACGGCAGAGTTGTTAATCTCGGCCAGGCCGGCCGGATTCCAGTAGGCGGCGTAGACGTCATTGACGACGGCCACAGAGGCTTCTCCCAATGCCTGGTATCTGGATCCGACACCTATTTTCAGAAATTGGGCACCGCTGGTTCCTGCCGGTGAGTTCTGGGCTGAAACGGACCCCACCAACAACAGCAAAACTAAGACAACTGCAAACGCTCTCACCTCTATCCTCCTCTATTTGATAACGGCGAAGCGACCAAGGTGCTCACCGTATGGCGACTCGACATGGAAAATGTAAATACCGGAAACCACCTGGCGGCCCACTTCGCTCTGCAGATTCCACCGTGCCAGACCGGTACCGTCGTCATGAACAACAATTTTAACAAGATCACCGGCCAGCGTGTAAATCCTGATAGTACATTTATCCGGAACATTCTGAAACTCAATGATCGATTCTCCCTCAGCCGTTTCAACCATCGCCGAATACTGGGCGAAGTAGGGATCGGGGACGACCCTGATGTTTTTCAGATCGGCCGACGCCTCGGCGGCGAGGATGCCGTCAACCTTGAATGTAAACCTGTCATCGGGACCGTTCAGGGGCGCCCCCTGGACGGTATAGACATCTCCGACGGACGGGTTATATACCGTCTCATCGAAGCCAATCATCCAACTGTAGTTGTACGGGAACGCATACGGTGTAACGGTGGCCAGGGAATCATAAGGGTAATTGACGATAGTGAGCAGGTCGTAGGGGTCGAAAGCTCCGTCGTCGTCCCAGTCATAAACGGCCAGCGAGACCCGCTGATCGGTGCCGATGTTCCAGACTTCGAAATCCACCCAATAAACAAAGTCGGTCCCATAGAAACCATCCAGAACCCACGATGCTCGTGTGGAATCCCCGGTATACCTGAGCTCGTAGCCGGAGCGATAGTTGGCGCCGCCAAAAACGTCGCCGTCGTCTCCGGTGAAATTCGGCAGGCAGGGACCGTAAAAGGAACCCATAACCAGGGTGGTGTCGCTACCGGCATACGAAGTTTGCCCGTAGCCACGCGGAATACGGTCGCCATCATTGACTACCACCCGCAGACCCTCAACGACGTTGAAAAGATCGGCCTGAACGCTGGTTTTGGTCTGATCGGCCAGAACGGTATCGCCGCTGGATTCATTTATCAGGTGCCAGCAGGTCTGAGCCGGAGTGTCTTCGAATACCACGGCGTAGTTTGCTCCCTGAAGCGAGTCCTGATCAAAGACAATGGGCACGACCTCACCTGAAGACGCCTGTCCGATACCGGTATACTGGTGTTCAACCGTGGCACCGGCCGCATAGTAGCCGGCCGGGTTGCTGCGGGGGGTAACCGCCACTATGTTGGCTACCTGACCGGCAATCCCAAACCCGGACTGAAGCGGGTCAATACCGATCAGAGAATCACCGGTGTCGAAAGCCGCCAGGCAATACCAGTACTCTACTCCATTGTACAGGCCGGTATCGACAAATGAGTGCGGAATCGGCCCTCCCGGTGTATTGACCGTGTAGAGAGCCAGGGTACTGTAATCGAGATCGAGGCAGTTATTGCCGGTGGCATAGTTGGGCTGGCCCCATGTCCGGCCCTGGTTATCGCTGCGATAGAGCTTGTAACCGACGAAGTCGTTGGTAGCACTCAAGGGGTCCAGGCCGGCTTCGGAAGTATCGTTCCAATGCAGGTAGACTTTGTGATTGGCGGCCCGAGCCCACAAGGTCGGAGTCGGGGGGGGCTGTGGACCGACGAAGAAGTTATCATACAGGTCCTGGGCCAGCGAGGCGTTATCGCGGAAATCAGCTTCGTCAGCACCGGCCACCAGAGCGTAGACCACTCGTACGGTTTTGCCGGCAGCCAGGTCGATACCGCGCACGCACTGTATGTAGAACTGGTCGGTGGGCGGCAGCGATTCGTCAAATTGGGTGCTATTAATGAAAGCATACTTGCCGGCATCATCATCGGGCAGGAAAGCCCAGTCGTCGGTACGGAAAGCGGTCATGCCGACATCATCCGGCGTCTCCAGCAATTTGGTACCCAGAATACCGGTGGTGACGAGCGGTCCCCACCCGGGATCGTAGGCGTCGGCATCGTAAATCCAGGTCAGGTTCTCGGTGGAGTCAAAAGCCACCAGATCGCCCAAGCGGCCGTTTTCTCCCGTTCCATCAGGACCTCCGACATCGATGTCGATGTAGATTCCGAGAGCGAAATCGGAGTAGTCCGTTGTGGAGGTGTTGGTGATTTCGAGTACCACAAACATAAAATCTTCATTGTAGCAGTAGTTCCACTGGAGGACACTATGTGTCATTTCCAGTCCCATCAGTGATGAGCCTAAGGCGGCATCATTAAAACGGTAATGTGACTCCTGTAATGACGTGGGACCGCCGGCATAGAAGACGGAGTCCTGCGGATTGTAGACCTGGTTGTATTCCCAGCCGACCGAGTCACCGTTCCAGACACGCCAGCCGTAAGCCGGATTGCCGATGCCCAGACCGGTCGTATCTGAGAGATTATAGTCCAGATACCTGGTGGTGTCCGTGGAAAACAGAATCTTGTACGGATTGTCTGCTGCCGATAGTTCCGGGATAGCCTGAAAATCATCGTAGCTGTTGGCTACCAGCGTGTCGCCGGACGCGTTGACAGCACCCATCCAGTACCTGACTTCGGCCAGGTAATCATGGCCTGAATTGCGCGGCCACTCCCCGGAGGGCAGGTCGTAATACATGTAGCCGCCGATATAGCCCCAATTGTCAAGGGTGGTAATGATGTTGCCCTTGTTGTGTATTACCTGATCGACAGTTACCGGCTGAGGCAGGCGCTGAGGGCCGCCGGGATCAGACGGTGGCCAGCCAGTACCCACTGGTTGTATAGCGTTAGTCAGCGTGGTAACACAAAACAACAGGAAAACCACTAACAGACAATGGCGAAAAGTCCTTGTCGGTAAGTTCATGCATTGACCTCCGGCCTAAAAACTGAGTTCAAACCCGGCCCGGATAGTCCGGGGTGGGGAATAGTGTTGTGGGTCATGATCGTAGAGCTGATCATAATGATCCAGATCATCCTGGTTGAGAGCAAAACCGGCACCGGCCTGGAGACCGTCATTGTCGGCCTGACCGGTGCGGGAATAGACGTTAACCACGTTGCGGCGGTTAAACAGGTTGTCTACCTCGATAAACAGACTCAGCGGGTGACCATTGGCGCCAAAGGCTAAATCCTTGTTAAAGCGCATATCCACCGTGTAGTTCGCCGGCAGACGTCCATCATTTCGTTCACTCAGACGGTTGCCGTCTGCATCGGTGGGCGTATACGGCAGGCCGGATCCATAATGACCGACCATGGTCACACCCCAGGCACTCGGAAGCCTGGTACCGAACAACCTCCCTTGCCAGTCACCCGGTACCCGGTAACTAACCACCGCTGTAACCGTGTGCCGTTGATCGAAGTCGAGAGGATATTCCGTCACCGGCGCTAATGTGTCGCTGGTGGATGTCAGGAAAGTATAGTACGGCTCCAGGGCATAGGAACCGTTGCCGGTGGCAATCATGTAGCCATATGAAATCGATCCGCTCAAGTACCCCGACAGGGGCAGCTTCTCAAGCGATACATCGAAACCCTTAACGGAACCGTAGTCGGCATTGACGAACCTGGTTATGGCGGAACCGGCCACTTTCGAGGACGAACGTGTCGTCACCAGGTCTTCGATATCCTTATAGTAGGCGGTGACATCGAGCCGCAATTCTTCGCCTATCAGGTGATCCAGACCCAGTTCATAGGAGGTGGTCTGTTCCGGGTTCAAGTCGGGATTGCCCAGAAGCGGCAGTCCGCTGGAAATGTCACCCTTAAGATTGGTGTACAGGTAAGTGTAACGCGGCACCTGATAGTAGACACCGTAGTTGAAGTGCATAACCGACATCTCGGCGATCGGAAATGATACCCCTATCCGCGGTGACAGATTCGACTTGGTGTCGGCCTTCTTGTATGTGGCTGATAACTGCTCCGGAGTATAGTTGTAGGAGATGTCAGCGTCACGATAATCGTAACGGATCCCGAGATTAACTACAATGTGGGCATATTCCATTTTGTCCTGAAGATACGCGGAAACATTCAATGGTCGGCTGCTGTACTTTTCTCCGTAAGGGTGGTCATTGAAGAACTGCTTGAAGTCCCAGTCAACGTTATTGCGTCGATACTCCAGACCGGCTTTGACCTGGTTCCATTTATTCAGTTGCGACAGCAGACCGATGTTAAGCGAACTGTAGTCGGATTTCCGCCAGCGGAAGCTGGGGTCAAAGTCGGATCCGACGGTGAAACCCACCACTTGCTGGGGATCAGAGTAATCACGATCGTTCAGGTAATTATCATCGTCGATAGTGCCGTTGTAGACGCCATTAGTGTCCACCGAGTATCCCGGCCAGTCACTCCAATAAGTATCCAAAAGATGGGTCGGAGCCGATTTGGTACTGGTGGAGAATACGCTGAGACCGGCCATCAACAGGGTCCGCTCGTCAAAAGCATAGATGCCGGAGACTCCGGCCAGGTAGGACTCCTTCCGGAAGGAAGGAAGGCCGTCCAGGTTGAAGTCATAGGAGACACCGTTGACATCACGATGTATGTAGGTATTGCCGTCAGCCTTATAAAAGGTGACATTGGATTTGAGCCTCATTTTGGGAGTCGGCTGCACTGATATCTTGCCGGTACCGGTGTATGAAACTATTCCGTTGTGAGGCAGGTAAGTGGCATCATCCATATACTCGCCGGCCGCGAAGAACGTGTAGCGTTTGGGGTCGACTCCCGGTAACGGTCCGGAAACATGAAAGGAAGCTGCCCGATTGCCGACTCGTTTGAGTTTACTGCATTCACCGGTGCGCACGTCGTAGGCGTGGGTGGCGCCTTCGTACATCCTGACACCACCATTATATTCGGCGCTGCCCTCACGTGTCACGGCACTGACCACACCGGACAGGGCATCCCCGTACTCGGCGGTATGTCCGCCCGAGACCAGCGAGAGCTCCTCGAGGGCGGACGGTATGATCCGTATGCCTGAATTGGCAACAAACGGGTCCTGCACTGAGAAGCCGTCGAAGTAGTAGGCCACCTGGCCGGAACGACCACCCCGGACGTGCATGCTGCTGTTGCGGTCGATAACAACTCCCGGGTAGTTGGTAAGAACCGACTGAATGGTGACAATGTTCGGCAAGGTGCTCAGGCGATCAGCGGTGAAGATAATCCGTGAAGAGGTCAGGTCCTTCTTGATGATTGGTTCTATAGCACGAACCACCACGTGTTGCGCCAATTCGATGGTGGCCGGTTGCATGTCGAAATCCACCGGCGTCGTCAGGTCCGCCAGCACCCGCACCTCTTGATGAGTTACGGGCTCAAAGCCGACGTGCGTGACCACCACACTCCACTTGCCACTGGGGACATTGATTATAAAGTATTCGCCGTCATCATCCGTCTTGGTGACCGTGTTGGTCCCTTCCAATCTCACCGTGACTCCGATTATCGGTTCGCCGGTGACAGCATCGAACACAGCCCCGGAGATCTTGCCACTGACCGCTGCCATCGAGGTTGACGAGGCGACCAGTATCAGCACCCCCAGGCCATGGATAAGTGATAAATATTGTCGCTTTAACAAATCTATTCCTCCTGCCAACTGTAATTAAAGTCCATTACTATTTTAGTGTCGGGTTCTGTCATCATAACTTAACCCTGCTTGAGCATATATCCGTCCCGAGTCAACTTGGCTTCAAGTCCGCCGTTGCTTGACGGCTGCGGAAGCGGAGGCGAGATGCCGACAGCGCGGATTTCGATTCCTGTATATCGGAGCCGCGACCACACAAACTTACCGGCGGACTGATGGCCCTTCATTATATGGATTATCGGAATGAAGGGTGGTTGCTTTAGCTCGGCGGTCATAATTGACAGAAGTTGGTCGGTAGCCTGCGTCAAGTTTTTGCCGTCGGTATCCGATAAATGAAAACAATACGTAATTTGTGCGTAAACCGGACAAGGTGGGTGGTATTCCCTCTAACCCGGTATACGCTGATACTTTGGTGAGTTTCGTTTGATAACAAATAATCGGATCCGGACATTCAGAATCCTTATCCTCGGGCTGATCTGCTGGCTGGGTACTGCTGCCACAGCAGTTGGCGACATCCGGATCGCTGTACTGACCAGTGACAGTCTGACCTCGACTAACCGCACCTGGCAGGGTGCTCGGAAAGCGATATCCCGTCGGTACGCCCAAGCTACCTTCTACAGATTCCAGGTTAACCAGTCACCACACGATGCGTTGGCGACAATCGACTCAGTGCACAACCTTGAGCCGACCTTGGTGCTGACTATCGGTAGTTCGGCGACACAATTCGCTCAGGACAATTTCCCGAACATCCCCACCGTGTTCGCGGCGGTGATGTACCCGGTCTTGTCGGGTTTTGTCAAGACGACCGTGCAACCGGGAGGGAATATCACCGGCGCGTCGATTGACGTTCCCATCGACGTCCAGTTCCGGTATTTTCGCAGAATCGTACCTGACCTGAAACGGATCGGGGTGCTCTATACTGACAGCACCCGCGATCTGATCCCGCCTGCTTCCGATGCCGCCCGTGGATTGAATCTTGATTTGGTGCCGCTTAAGGTACAGGACATCAAGAATCTGGGAGCTGCCCTGGATTCTCTGGCCAAGACGGTCGATGGTATCTGGTCCCTGGCCGACCCCAACCTGTTTGACTCTCGATCCACGAGATTTATCCTGCTCAATGCGTTGCGCAAAGGCATACCGTTTATGGGTTTCTCACGCAACGTAGTGGCCTCGGGGGCATTGTTTGCCCTGGATTTTGATTACAAAGCGGTGGGGAGCCAGGCAGGCGAAATCGCCAACCGGGTCATTTCGGGCGAGGAACCACGGGAAATCGGCGTTACATCGGCTGATGTCATCTGGTTCCATTACAACGAGAAAACAGCCAAGCATATCGGCATAATCATCCCCGAAGAACTGGTCGCCATAGCTAAGGAGGTCTATCGATGAACCTCCTGGCTAAGATCAGAAACTGCAGTCTGCGGACAAAGTTTGTCCTGCCGGTGTCGGCTATGCTGGTTGTGAGCATACTGATAATCAGCGGCTACCTGACTTCTCGTCAGGCGAAGAGCTTCCACCAGGAATTGCAAACCAGCGGTGAGACCATGATCCGCATTGTCGCCATCAACGCCGAAAGCGGTGTTCTGTTCGAGTCCCAGTACGAACTGGATGAGGTTTTGCAGACACTGTCACGGTTCGAGGCGGTGATATTTGCGGCGGTGACGAACAAGGAAGGTACCATCCTCTCACGGTACGGCAATTGGGACGAAGAGGACATTATGGTGAAGCGGGTCCTCAAACATGAGAAGCCTAGCGATGGCCTGTGCACCAACTACTTCATTGAAAGTCGATCCGATCAACAGTTCATAGAGATGAACTACCCGGTTCTTTCCCGGAAGGAAGTTATGAATCGAGAGAACCTCGGCATCACGGCGGGTGTGGATAAATCACTGGCCCCGGAGTACGTGACCGAGGAAATCGGCTCCCTCAAGTTGGTTCTCTCGCTGGCCAAAGTCAATGAATCCATCAGTTACGCCTGGCGCACAACGGCACTTCTGATAGTAGGAGTGTTGATGCTGGCTATATTGGTACTGACTTTCTTTGCCCGGGTGGTGACACGGCCGATCAAGATGTTGGTACAGGTAACCGACCAGGTCAGTCGCGGCGATCTGGACCAGCGGGTTGATATCAAGCAGCACGACGAAATCGGCCATCTGGCAAATACATTCAACCATATGATCGAATCGCTGCGGCAGTCACGAGATGAAATAGAGCGTTACAACCGCACGCTGGAGGAGAGGATCGAAGCTCGCACACAGGAATTGGAGCAAGCACAGGCACAACTGATCCAGTCCGAGAAAATGGGCGCTATCGGACAATTGGCGGCGGGTGTCGCTCATGAACTCAACAACCCGCTGGGGGGAATACTTGGGTATGCACAATTCGCGCTGGAAAAGATGCACAAGAACATCTCAGACAAATCCAGCTCCCCGGAGATGGATAAGTATGTTCGTTACCTGCGAGACATAGAGACACAGGCTCGCCGCTGCAAGAGCATCGTCCAGAATCTCTTGCGTTTCTCCCGCGCTTCGCACGGAACCAAGTTCGAGAAGATCGACGTCAACAAAATTGTCGAGGATACAGTGACCTTTGTAGAGCATCAACTCCACATGCACCAGATCGCTATCCAGGTGGCTCTCGATCCCAACCTGCCCACTATTCAGGGTGACGCCGGGCAATTGCAGCAGGTGTTTACCAATTTGATAATAAACGCCATGCATGCTTCGACACCGGAATCCGAGATTAAGATCATATCCCGTTTCAGTCCTGCGGTCGGTGAGTTTGGCGGCGCCGTAGAGTTGTGGTTTGTGGACCAGGGCACCGGCATTGCTCCGGAATATATCAAGAAGATATTCGAACCGTTCTTCACGACCAAGGATGTCGGCAGGGGAACCGGCCTGGGCCTGTCGGTCAGCTATGGCATTGTCAGAAGCCACGGAGGCGAGATCAGGGTTGATTCCACGCCGGGCGAAGGAACGACATTCGCCGTCATTTTGCCGGTTCAGGGACAGAACTCGTCATCCGATAATCAGAGCGTGGGACAAGTAAACGAGCCCTCAGAAAACCGATCCTGGTAGCAGATGAGTGATCCGCAAGAGAAAAGCATACTGGTCGTTGACGACGAGGAGATCATTCGCAGTTTTCTCGCCGAAGTGCTGGGTGAGCAGTATCAGATCACCCTGGCTACCGATGGTGATGACGCGATCGAGAAGATCAAGTCGCGCAAGTTCGATTTGATCATTACCGATCTGAAGATGCCCCGGGTGCCTGGCGACGAAGTGGTCAAATACGCCAGAGAACAGGATGACGATTACAGGATCATTGTCATTTCCGGATTCTCAAGTCTGTACACAGTCAGTCAATCGGTAAACTATGGCGCTTGCGCCTTTTTGTCCAAGCCGTTCAGTATCAAGGAATTGATGCGGGTGGTAACTGAGGCGGTGGGGGGATGATTTGACTCGGATGGGAAAAATACTGGTCATAGATGATTCGGCTGTAATTCGCAACCTGCTTGATGAATTGCTCACCGACATGGGCTGGGAGGTGGTTCTGGCCGAGGACGGCAGTCGGGGAATTGAACTGGCTCTGGCTGAAGACTATGCTGTTGTTTTCTGTGACATCCATCTGCCGAGCAGGGATGGCTGCCAGGTGTACCACGAGGTGTCGGCCGTCAAACCGGATATGCCGTTTATCATGACTGATTCCCTGCCCGATCAGAGAGCCGAAATGGCGCAGGCATCAGGAGCAGATTACTGTCTTTTGAAACCGTTTACCTTAGAACAAGTCAGGGAGGCGCTGCGGGTCATCAAGTCCCCAGCTCGACAAGATGAAAGATAACGGAGGGGCACCGATTCGGATTCTGGTCGTTGATGACGAGCCAATCGTTGTTTCTCTGGTCAGAGACGCTCTGGAAGACGACGATTATGAGTTGGCTACAGCCGGCTCGGGGCCGGAAGCATTGGCTCAAATCAAAGCTGGTGAGTTTAACCTGATCATCACCGATATCCGCATGCCCGAAATCAATGGCATCGAATTAGTGCAACGTGCACGGGCGGTGCACCCCGATATTTTTGTGATTTTCATGACCGGTTATGCCAATCTTAACTCGGCCAAGGATGCCATCAAGCAAGGTGCTTTTGACTACATTCTCAAGCCGTTTGAATTAGCCGAAATCAGGCGAGCCGTGGCAGGCGCAGTTCAGAAACTCAGGAAAGATACCGCTGAAAAGAACCCCGATCAGCAGTTTGAAAAACTATCCGATCTCAACCAGATGCTGCTCACTAGTCAGGATCGATCCACACTGAGCACCGTTTCTCTGCGTTTTGCCATGATGCACTGCCGTGCTGAATACGGTACCGTTGTTGTCTGGGATCGAGTCCGCTCAGTGTTTGACCGGGTTACTATTATCAACGAGCAAGTCACCGAGGAAAAATTGCCGCCCGAAGAACTCTCTGAATGTCTGCAGAAACTGAATCCGGAGCAGTTTTGTGAACCGGTAGTCTTGTCGGCTGCGACATCGGCTGATCTTAACGACGTCCATCCGGAATTGAACCTCTGTCTCAAACTGACCCCCAACTGGTTCACGGGGCAAGCGCAGATGATTGCTGTACCGGTCCTCAGAACCGAGCAACTACAGGGTATCCTCATGGTCGGATACCCAGAGGATAACAGGGGAATCAAGAAAGCAGACTTGAAGTTCCTGAGCATCGGTGCCAGTCAACTGGCCCTGTCCCTTGAGAATCTGGAGCTTGTTGAGGAGACTCAGACAGCATACGCTCAACTCCGGCAACTCCAGGACGAAACCATTCAGTTGGAGAAAATGGCCACTCGCGGTGAGATGTCTGCTGAGATCGGGCATGAATTGAACAACTTCCTGGGTGTTGTCACCGGCAATCTTTCGCTGCTGGACGTCCAACTCAAGAGAGGCAATGTTTCCGAAGTGAATCGCTACATACACGCTATGATCGACAACGTCGAGAAAATGAAACAGTTTACAGCCAATCTGATGGAACTAACTCCGATATCATCCCGGAAAAACATGCTTTACCTTGACAAGATACTTCAGGAAGTGGTCGAATACCTGAAACCTCAGCGTCGGTTCCAGGGAGTCCGTATCGAATTAGCCCCGATCACCCAGCCGCTTCCGTTTGAGGCTGACGGGTTACACATCCAGCAGTTGTTATACAACTTCTTCAATAATGCCGCCGATGCCACCGCCGACCGTGAGAACCGGTGCATCAACGTCGAGTGCCGAACCGATCCGGGCGCTACCACGTTCCGCTTGTCCATCAGTGACAACGGAGCCGGTATCGAACCGGAGCTTAGGGCTAAACTCTTCACCGAACGATTCACCACCAAGGAATCAGGTCACGGATTCGGCCTGATGGTATGTCAACGGATAGTCGAGAATCACGGCGGCAGGATTAGTGTTGATTCGACACCGGGAACCGGCACTACCTTCCATATCGAGTTCCCGCTGGCCGAACGGACCGAACTGGAACCAACCGTTTCCTGACCAGGCGGTAAGCCGCATTAATGCGTGGCGATCTTAACACTATCAAACACTCTCGCGTAACAGCGGGACTTGTCTCCGCCGACAGTTGTGTCCGAACACCGGGCGACACAAGGCCGCCCTCTACGCGGAAAGAAACACAACAACAGACATACCGGCGACGGCTATTTCATGAGATTATCCCGGCACACAAGGCGTGCTTTGCGATGCAGCAACTATTTTTGTGAATTATCCCAGGCTAAGTGACTTCACCAACACCGGAGTTCTCCCGGCAGCTACGAACAAAAAACGACCGCCCGAACATCAATCCGGGCGGTCCGATCATTACTTCACCATTACGGTGAAATCACCATTTCCAATTGTCCAGGTCTACGGACACGGTAACACACAGGTGCTTCCCTGGAACAGATATCCCACGCTGCAGGTAATGTCCCCGACATCGATATTGCCGTCGCCGTTGACGTCCGCTTCCTCTAAACACGGAGGCGCCGGTCCGCCCTGGAATATGTAGGCGACCAGATAGGTCAAATCACCCACATCCATCGGATCGTTGACGCTGCCGTCTACATTACCGCGCAGTCCGCTGCAACAGGCGAAGGTTATCAAGCTGCTGACCGTCACCGGAGCGTACTCGGCAATGACTCCTGTGAACTTCGGCAGGTAGGTTGAATAACCATCAATCCGCACCGTATCCTGTTTCCCTGCTGAAGCGGATGCCGGCACCACGAAATAAAGTTTCAGAATATCACCTGCCCCCGGTGACAATTCCGTGGAAGATGTCTCCAGCTTGATCGTATAGTGTCGGCTGCCCGGATCGAAGTGACTGTAGGATTGCGTTTCGAAGGAGGCTGTTCGGCATCCGGTCGTTGAGAAGCCGCCGTAATTGTGGGTAGTGGCGAGATCGCCGGACAACTCAATCGGTATTATCAGCTTGGTCAGGGGCAACGTGTTTCTGCCGTGCACGACCACCTCGACCGTATCATATTGGCTCCCCTGAGCATCGCTGCAAATCATCGAATCCGCCAGTGCAATCACATAGTCCATGCGTAGAATCGACAGCGTATCCCCGCCGGTATCAATAACAAGGGAGACGTCAAACATACCCGGCGTGTTATACGTGTGCGTTATTGTCTCCAGCACCGTGGTGTCATAGACACCATCGCCGAAATCCCACATCCAGTCGGAGACAGTGTGTTCCGATTCGCCGGTAAAGATGACTTCCATCGGTACCCAGCCGAAGGAAGTATCGGCAGTGAACATGATGCCGCGGTCGGGTTCTATGTAGCGGATCAGGAACTCTTCATCAATGCCGCAGCCATCCCACGGGCAGTGTAAGTCGTCGAGGGTATACCAGGCGTTGTGTCCGTCATCCCAGCCATAATTGAAATGGTACTGGCTGAAACCGCCCGGCTCATTCCAACCGTCGCAGACGATGGAGTGCGTATATATTCGGTATTGCATCGGCCGTCCGGCGTCGATCTCATTCTTTATGACGGTGAACCACGACGTCGAATTGTGTGAAGTCCGGTTCTCTCGATCGGTTGTGTTGCGATAACGGAAGTGATCGGGAAAAACGTTCAGAGCTTCAGCGGTATAAGCGCCGGAGCCGCAGACACCGTAATCCATATTAAACGCCACTCCCACTTCATAACACAACTCCGCCAGCGCTTCCCGTTCAACCTCACTGCAGGGAGTATGGCAGTTATCGGATATATTAGCCCAGTCGTAAGTATCAAAGAAGTCGGCCGACAGCGACCCGCCGCCGACGTTGCCCGTGCAAGAACCATCACCATCCCACCAATAGCTGTGACTGCCATAACCGGCATCGGGCCACCGGTGATAGGCCATAATCTGCGCTGCGGCCGTCGCTACGCAACCCACGACACAGCGGCTGCCGCCATAACCAATGGGGCAGTAATTGTAATACGGGTAGCCCTGGTGCCATGATGTCGTCAACAACGGTCCGACGCCCGTCACTGACCGGAACATTCCCTGCGCCAGGGAGTTTTCAAACACAGCCCGGTCCACCGCGTACTGGTCCCACTGCTGCCGGTGTTCCCGACCCAACAGCACCTCTCCCTGAGCCGGCTGGACGGCATCCAGACTACCGTAGTATTCGGCAAACAGGCTGACACGGTCGGTGAGAACCTGCCGCAGAAGCTGCGCTGCACCGTCTGTCTTATTCACGTCGAGACTTGATTCTTCCGAATACATCTTGATCGGCGGCAGGTCCTTTAGAATCGGCACCACTATGTAGCCACTGGGTGCTATTGAGAAACAACGACCGAGGATTTGATCGTTGTCAACTATATCCTGCCGGTCGATGATCCGGGGGTTGGTATCACCGGCCCACGAGCCTTTCTGGTTCACGATATAAGACAGCCAATTCTGGCAGGCCAGTTCCATTTCCTGAAAGGTTGCCTGTTCCGCCAGAGCGGAACCGGCGGTGCCAACACAGATTACCATAACCACGATGGCGACGAATCCGGAGTTGGTGGTTCTGTTGCCTGCCGGTCGGGATCTGCCGGTTCTTAATCGCAACATACGCTTTCTCTCCTATGGGCTTGCTTCTTTAGTTCTTGTCGGTTTAGCGGCATCAATAACCGCCTATTATATTCATCGGCGGCCGACGTCTCTCTGCCAACGTTTCGGCCGGCCGGAGTCTGCTGATTCATCTGCGCACATTTGTCAAGATTGGCGGGGGCCGATCGACTGTACGCATTCTGGTGGCAGTTATGGTAGCAGTCTTGAGCTAGTACCAAAAGCAACTTTCCTTCCCGTATCGCCAATTACTGCGGCGGTTGCACTCCCGGGTTGGAGGCACAGACAGGAAAGTCACTCACATCTAAAATATACAAAAACTATCGGATTTAGCAACGAGTTTTTTATTGTCTATCTGTCAAACCAGTGAGTGACCTGGAACATAGCTAAGGATACCACAGCAAACGAGCCACTGTTTTCATGCAGTACCCTCAAAGTTACTAATAGCACGGCTGGATGCAATCACTGCCCTGGAACAGATATCCGATCATGCAGGTCAGGTCGGCAACATCAACCGAACCGCTGGCATCTGTGTCGGCCTCCTCTGTGCATGGTGGGGCCGGTCCTCCCTGGAATAAGTATGACACCAGGTAGGTGAGATCACCAACATCAGACGCCTCCGTCACACTACCGTCAATATTACCGCGCATACCGATACAACAAGACAGCGAGATGATACCGTCTATGGCTACCGGGTTATACTCGGCCACATTGCCCGAGAACAACGGCAGATAAGACGAGTATCCGGCCAGCAGCAGGGTGTCCTGTTGACCTGGTACCGCCGATGGGGACACGACCAGATACAGCTTCAATACTGCACCGTCCCCGGGCGGCAGTTCAGATGATGAAGTTTCCAGCTTGATGGTGTAACTGCCGTTGCCCGGATCAAAATGAATATATGTCTGCGTTTCGAAATCCGTCGTCCGACAACCGATCGTAGAAAAAGCGCCGTATCCATGGGACGAACCGATAGTGCCTTCAATCTGGAAGGGAATCAACAACTTGGTTAACGGTACGGCGTTGCAAGCGTAGACCGTCATTTCGACCGTATCGCCGGGATTGGCACCGACATCGCCGGTAATAACGGAATCGGCCAGAGCGATGACATACTGCTGTCGTTGCATTGACAGAGTGTCACCGCCGGTGTCAACAGCCAGGGAAACGTCAAACAAACCTGATGTTTCATAGGTATGAGTCAGTGTTTCCACAAATACAGTTTCAACAAGACCGTCGCCAAAGTCCCACTGCCATTGAGACACCGAGAATTCCGACGAGCCGGTATAGAACACATCAAACGGCACCCATCCGAAAGTCGTGTCGGCGCCAAACATAACGCCGCGGTTGGGTATAATGTCTCGGACCATCGATTCCACCATCGGATCGCAGCCTTCCCAGGGACAGTGCAGGCTGTCCAGAGTGAACCACGAGTTTTGACTGCCGTCCCAACCGTAGTTCATATGGTATTGTTTGAGACCGGCCGGATCACGCCAGCCGTCGCAGACGATGGCATGTGAGTGGATGTAATATTCCATGGGCTGGTTGGCGTTGATCTGTTGCTGGATAATGTTGAACCAGGAACTAAGGCTGTGTCCATCGCGGTAGGTCATGTTCATCACGTCCCGGTATCGGAAATGTGTTATCCATTCCGACATCGAGGCCCAGGTGCCCGAGCCGCAGACGCCGTAGTTCATATTGAAAGCTACACCGGCTTCATAACTCAATTCGGCCAGCGCCGCCTCCTGCTCGGGGGTACAGCCCCCCATGCAGTTATTGGGCATGTTGTCCCAGTCATAGTCGTTAGTAAAGTCAGCCGTCAGCCACTGTCCGGGAGAGCTGCCTTCGCAGGAGTAGTCGCCGTTCCACCAGTAAGTGTGGGTGCCGAAACCAACCTGGGGCCACTGATGATAATTCAAAATCTGAACCGCCGCCGTAGCCACACAACCGACTACACAGCGGTTGCCGTCTCCCCACGGGCAGTAGTTATTGTACGGTGATCCCTGACCCCAGATGGTTGTCAACAGAGGTCCAACCTGGTCCATGGGGGCCGATTTGCTCGCGCGCAGGTCAGCAGCAAACTCTTCATCACTGAGCAGAAACCTGTCCCATTGTTCACGGTGTGCTCGACCCGGATCAGCTCCGCTCGGAGAAGGCCCGACGGCATCCGGATCACCGTACAAAATCACATAGTTTCGCATTCGGTTGAGCAGGACATCACGCAGAAGCTGCGCTATCCCCCCGGTTTCATTTACATCCAACCCAAAATCTTCCGAGCAAGCCTTGATCGGCGGAAGTTCCTTCAAAACCGGCACCACCACATAACCGCTGGGAGTGATTGTAAAGCAGCGGGCCAGGAGGGTATCGTTTACGACGATTTCATGGACATCGGCAACTGACGGAACTGCCTGTCCGGACCAGGAGCCCTTCTCTGATACGACATACGTCAGCCAGTTGCGGCATACCTGCTGCATCTCATCAACCGTGGCGGTCTCGGCCCGGACCCCGGCGCCGGTTGCCAGCAGGAACCAGGCCAGGATGACTGCAGCCATACACCGGAGTGGTATATTAAAATAACATCGAATTGCATCACCCCCATTTGTCAACCGGGACTTGTCTTCAACGCGCACCACGGCACCACCTTTCAATCTCGGACCGACCGGACAGGACAGAAAAATGTCTTGATGATCGGCCACGAGTTAATTATCGAGCTATTATTATAAGCAACTACCATCATCCAAATGCTCGGGAGGTGAGGCGGGTAAGTCACTCTCCACAATTGAATATAACGACCGGTCCGGTTTTGACCAAGCTTTTTTCTCAAAACGGGTGGCTGCCCTGCCGGCATCCTGTTGAAGAACTCGGGACAAAAGACAAAACAGAAGCTTCCTCCGGCCAGGAACAAAGATGTCATAACCACAAGGGAGGTTGACCTATGATGCGATCAGGAAAGGATTCCTGACCGCGCGTAAACAGCTTACCACCGGCGGACACAAGGCCCTCCGCTACGCGATTGAAATAGAGGTGGCTTGCCACTGACTTGTCGCTACTTCAGGTTATAGAAAGCCTCCCGGCCCGGGTAAACAGCCTGACCGCCGATTATCTCCTCCAGCCGCAGCAGTTGATTGTACTTACAGATGCGATCAGTGCGGCACATCGATCCGGTCTTGATCTGGCCGGCACCGGTGGCCACTACCACGTCGGCTATAGTAGTATCTTCAGTTTCCCCGGAACGGTGCGACACCACCGCCGTAAACCCGGCCCGCTGAGCCATAGCTATGGTATCCAGCGTCTCGGTCAGCGTGCCGATCTGGTTGAGTTTGATAAGAATGGAGTTGGAGGATTTCTCCTTGATGCCGCGGGCAAGACGTTTGGGATTGGTGACATACAAATCATCGCCGACAATCTGAATTCGCGAACCGAGTTTCTCAGTCATCAGTTGCCAGCCCTCCCAATCGTCTTCGGCCAGGCCATCCTCAATTGAGATAATCGGGTACTTGTTCAGCAGGTCGGAATAGAAATCAACCATTTCTTCCGAGGAGAGCTTGCGGTTTTCCGCGGCCAGGTTGTATTTGCCGGTTTTGGCGTCGAAGAACTCTGTCGAGGCGGGATCAAGAGCGATCATAATCTGCTCGCCTGCTTTGTAGCCGGACTTGTCGAGCGCCTCCATTATCACCTGCAGGGCCTCCTCGTTGGACTTCAGATCGGGCGCAAAACCACCCTCGTCACCAACGGCGGTATTGTAACCTTTGGACTTGAGCACTTTCTTGAGATGCCCGAATACTTCCGCACCCATTTGCAGCGCCTGAGAATAACTGGTAGCGCCGACCGGCATAATCATGAACTCCTGCAAGTCGACGTTGTTGTCGGCATGTTTGCCGCCATTGAGGATATTCATCATCGGCACCGGCAGAATCTTGCAGTTGCAACCACCGATGTATTGATAAAGGTACAGCCCCTGTGAATCAGCCGCTGCTTTGGCAGTGGCCAGCGAGACACCCAGTAGAGCGTTGGCGCCTAACTTGCTTTTGTTCTCGGTGCCGTCCAGATCAATCAGGAACCGGTCGACCGCTGCCTGGTCGAAGGGATCGATGTTCTCTTTGACCAGACCCGGACCGATCTTGCTGTTAACATTGGCTACTGCTTTCTGGACGCACTTACCGAAGTAGTAGTCTTTGTTGCCGTCCCTGAGCTCTACCGCCTCATGGGCACCAGTGGAAGCTCCCGACGGCACCGCCGCCCGACCGGTGCTGCCGTCGATCAGACAGATATCGACCTCTATCGTCGGCGTACCGCGGCTATCGAGAATCTGGCGAGCATGGATTGACTGATAGTCAGACATAATCAAATCCTTTTGTTACATGTTTATCGGGAACTTAGCAGGCCAATTTGTCCGGTCAAGTTTAATGTTTCTATGGGAATCTTTCTATAGGTATCGGCCCTTCCCCAGCAGGTTTTAGCGAACATTCAGTCCTAAGTCTCTGCCCGACAACAGGCATATTTTGGGCACATTTTTTGTTTGTTACAGTAAACAGGACTTGCATACTTGGAATGACATCATGGTCAGCGGATTAAAAAATGCTGACCGGGGCCGGCTTCGCCCGGCCCTTTTTTTTATTTCTCGTCTATTTACACAAACCAGGTCGGACGTCCGCCGCGCACGTAATGCTTGTAACTGGCGTTTCAGAGTTGCGGTGGCATCGCCACTTTTATTGGCGGGAGACAAGCCCCCGCTCTACGCGAGCAGGAATGGGCACCTTTTAGGACAACCTCTCCTCGTGCGCCAGTATTAACGCGGTCAGATGCTGGTGCACCGGGAGGTACACCAGCCACTATATCAGAACGTTATCTTGAGAAATACTCTAACTGACGCTGATCCGGATTCTTAAGGAAATAGTCAACCATTTCATCGGCAGCGAACATTCCCTGCATAGTCACCGGTGCTCTTGAATCACAAATCAGTTGCCGTCATCACACGTTCCGCGATATATTGCTTAGAACAACACGATCAGGAGGAGATTATGCCGCTATTATTATCCCGCGATGATGTTATTAAAGTACTGCAGATGGATGACTGTATGGAGGTTGTCGAAAAAGCGTTCGCCGAACTGGCTAATGGCACGGCAGTGCTGCCGCTGCGAACCGGTATCACACCACCGGACGGTCTGTCGCTTTATATGCCGGCCTATCTGAAGGAACTGGGCGCGCTGGCCTGCAAAGTTGTTACCGTCTACAAGAACAATCCCACCCGCCACAGCCTGCCGGTTGTGATCGGCAAAGTGCTCCTTCAGGACCCGGCTACGGGCGACGTAATCTGTATTATGGACGGCGGCTACCTGACTGCCGTCCGCACCGGCGCCGCCAGTGGTGTGGCTACGAAGTACCTGGCACGATCGGACCAGGGACAGGTGGCCGGGATATTCGGCGCCGGTGTCCAGGCGGAGATGCAGTTGTGGGCAGTGGCAGTCGCCAGACAATTGAGCAAAGCACTGGTGTATGATATTTCCAATGAAGCAACGGCCAGGTTTGCCAAAGTAATGGCTGACAAACTGAGTCTCGAAATAAGCATCACCGACTCGGCCGATCAGGTCTTAGCCGAGGCCGACATCATTTGCGCCGCTACTTCTTCCCCCACTCCCATCTTCGACGGCAGCAAAGTCCGCGAGGGATCGCACATCAACGGCATCGGCAGCCACACCCCCTACGCCCGTGAACTGGATACGACGATTATCAAAAGATCGCGGCTGGTGGCCGATTCCTACGAAGCCTGTCTCAAAGAGGCGGGTGACATAATAATTCCGATTGAGGAAGGAGCAATCGACAAGTCGCACATGTATGCCGAACTGGGCGAGATCGTAATTGGTAAGAAACCGTCCCGCACGAATGACAAAGATATCACGCTGTTTAAGTCCAACGGCCTGGCGATACAGGACGTAGCTACGGCCAAACTGGTGTACGATAAGGCGGTGTCAGCGGGGATCGGGACGGAGGTGGATATTTAGCAGGTGAGCCCGGACTCGCAGTGTGTTGAGAAACACAGAATGGAAGACAAAAAGGTTACTGCCCTGCTCTCTCTGTCATTCCGGCGAAAGATCTTGATGATAAATCATCGCGAGGTGCAGTATACCTCCGGCCGATGCGACATGGCAATCTTGTTGGGTGCACGGCGAATGTCCACTTGCGACACGATTAGGTTCAACTCACCAGCAAGGCCCCCTCAACCCGCTTACCCCTCTCCCCCGTCTTTGACCATCGTGACGACGCGTTGTGGGAACGGAATTTCGATACCATCAGCGCGGAAACGATCCAGTATCTGTTCGCGCAACTGCGATGATATCTTGAGGTGATCCTCGGCCCGTGAGACATAGCAACGAAGAGAGACATCCAGCGAACTGTTACCAAAACTGAGAAAGAAGAAGAGCGGCTTTGGTTGCTTGAGAATGTCCGGATGCCGGTCAGCTTCGTCAAGCATCACCTCACGTACCAGCTTCATGTTGGAATCGTACCCAACGCCGACATCGACTACCACCCGCACCATCGGCATGGGATAGGTGATGTTGTGAACGGTTGATTTGACCAGTTCGGCATTGGGAACAATCACCAGAGTATTATCGAAAGTAAGGAACTTGGTTGACCTGATGCCGATCTCGTGCACCACCACCCGGCGATCATCCGGTAGCCGCACCATATCCCCCACCCGGAAGGGGCGGTCGATCATGATGGTGAAGCCGCCGATCATATTGGCCAGCGTGTCCTGGGCCGCCAACGCCACCGCCAGCGTGCCTACCCCCAATACGGCCACCATCCCCTTGATGTCGACTCCGAAGTGATCCAGCACTATCAGAACCGCCAGCGTTACAACCACGATCTTGATGGTGCGATCCAATAGAGGCACGAATTCATCATCGAGTCTGGTCTCGGTCCTGGCCGCGACAATGTCGCCGTACCACTGCAGCACGGCTGAAACGACCTTCACCATCAGCACGGCCACCACAAATACACCGATACCATAGATAACGGCATCAATTACACGCGCAAAGTCGTCGCTGATATAGTCCTGGTACCGCTTCTCAATGAAATTGAAGGCTATCGACAGACCGAGAATATATACTAACAGTGACAGAGGTTTCCGGATCGCCTTGAGCAAGCGGTCATCCAGGGTGGTAGTAGTGCGGCGGGTCAGCCTCGCAACGGTTGAGAACACGACCGACCGCAATACTGCTGAGACCAGGGCGGTGGCCACCAGAATGACAGCCAGTCCGATCAGTGTCTGCAGACCGTTCGATACCGGTATTTCCTGTAACAGCAGTTCCATTGATTCACTAAAATGCCCATCAGCAGCAGCCCGGCAACAAAAAACATCATCCCAAACCTTTCCCCCTGACGGAACCCGGCCGTCAAAAGACTGAGTTTAACCGTTGCGCTGGTTTAACCGATTCTGCATATTTACTGAAGTTGAGATGGGCCCCAGGGCCAGGGTTGAAAGCTAACATACTGAGAGGAGGTTCCCAAGTGAAGAGGATTTTTGTTCTGTTGGTGATTGGTGCCATGGTTTTGGCTCTGGTGTACGGAAGTACTTCTTGTACTTCTGACGATACACCCAAGAAGGGTGATTCCATCGGTATCGATCCACTTGATGAAAAAACGACGGACAAGCAGTCTGACGGCACACCCAAGGAGGGTGATTCCATCGGTATCGATCCGCTTGATGAAAAAACGACTGACAAGTAGTCCGACGGTACACACAAGGAGGATGATTCCATTGGTATCGATCCGCTTGATGAATAGGAAGCGGACTCAGCATAGAGCCGGAATGGGTTAGCGGGCTGAGAGAACTTCATCTAAGAGGAATCCGCCAGGTTGTTGAGGATAGACTCGATCCACGCAACCTCATAGGTTATTTCCTTTGTTTGAGCAAAGGTCAATAGCTCACGCAACATCACTGTCCCGTTTCTCCGTTCGGTGTCCGAGCGATCGGAACGCGTGAGGGATTCTCCAAGAAGGCGCTTGGCAACCAGAATCATCCGAGGATCGCCCAGTTTCTCGGCATCTTCGACGATGGCACGTTGACGATGGATGTAAGTCGATGAGTATGCTCCGGAAGTCGACCTTGTGGCCAGATAGGCGTTACACCTGAGGAGCGTCTCCTTATCGCGGATATTTTCGGCTATCATGAGAGCCTTCTCAAAGTAGTCAAAGCTTTTTTCACGTTGGTTATTCAGGTAGTACATCTCTCCAGTGTACGACAAGACCACTGCCTCATCTCGACGCAGATCCGATCGTCTGGCCATGTCAATTGCAGTCTGGTATCTCTGAGCGGCCGGCTCGATTTCCCCCTGGCAGAAATACGCGAGCCCCAGGTTTGTGTTTGCCAGGACAGCCAAGAACGGGTAACCGAGGTCATCTGCTGTTTCCAGCGCGGACGTCAGTTTGGCGATTGCCTCATCATACCGCCCGAGAACAATGAGAACAAAAGCAGCGTTGTTGATAGTAAGAGCACTCCGATCGCGTTCGCTGCACTTGATGTGAATAGATTGTGCCTGTTCATATAGATCGAGGGCCTTTTGGTAATCGCCCCTTAAGACATGAACTGCAGCGATATTCTGCATGGTTGCGGCTTTCTTACTTAGGTTCCCGAGGATAGAGAATTTCTGCAAAGAGCGTTTCCAGTGAGAAAGCGCCTTTTCAAGATCGCCCAAGTAGAAATAAACCGCGCCGATGTTTCCAATGCAATTCGCTTCGACCGAGCCCTGATCCCGTTCCCGGGCTATCTCCAATGCTCTTTCGTACATCGCCAGGGCGTTTTCACAATCACCCTTGTAAAGATGCACCGTACCAATTAGATTCAGCGCCTCCGCCTCTTTATCTCGATCAGCCAGTTGACGATTAATCTCGAGCACTCGATCAGCCAGTTTCAAAGCATCATCAAACATTGCACGCCGTTGACGGGTTTTGATCAGCACACTCAGTGACGCCGCTTCGCCGGCCAGATCGCCCAATTGCTTCGATACTTGAACGGCCTGCTCGGCAAAATGAGCCGCCTCATCCCACAGTGATTGTCCGCTGAAACATCGTGCTAACAGCCTGAGAATGTGAGCCTCATCGGCCTGCTGTTTCCGTTCCCGTGCCTCGACCATTGCCGACAGCAGTTCCTGAACTGCCTCCTCGTACCGGTCTTCGAACATCATGATTTCTGCTGACCCGGCACGTGCGGCCAGCAGAGACGGTTCCAGCTTCAATGCCTGCTCATACAACTTTGAAGCCACGCTCACATCGGAAGGTGAATGCCTGTGTTCGTATGTGTACTTACCGCGCAGGTAATACTCGTAAGCCTTCGGACTCTGCGCTTCCGGCTCACCCACCTGGGCGGCCCTGGCAACCGATGAATCGACCTTCAGAACAGTGCTCACACCCTCCGCCAGCGCTGTCTTGACCAGATGCAGGCGGTCAAGACTATCCTCCCAACGATCCGCCCACAGATGTTTGCCCGAAGCAACATCAATTAGCTGCGCCGATATCCGCACCTTGCCTGCGGTCTTGTGAATGGAACCATCCAGTGCCATTGAGACGTCAAGGGCTCCGGCAATATCAACCAACTCCCAATCGGAGTCCTTGAATTTGAGCACCGAGCGCATTGGGGCCACCCTGATGCTGCCAATACGTGTGAGATCGACGATAAGGTCCTCGGTAATGCCGTGGCTCAAATACTCATCCTCGGCAGATCCTAAGTTTCGCAGGTAAAGCACAGCCAGACTTTTTACAGCCTGTGGTGCCGCCGGTTCTCGCCCGGTCGGAATCCGCGTTAGAAATTCTCCATCCTCCAATCGGGAAATGTCGGCTGCAACCTGACCAATGCTCTGGTACCGATCGGCCGGGGTTTTGGCGAGCATCTTGTCGAGTATCTGCTGCCAGCGGTCAGTGTCGAAATCAAAATGTCCGGCTATCTTTTCCGGCTGTTCATGGACAACAGCGTGAATTGTGGCTGGGATATTCGTCCGCTTGAAGGGTGAACGTCCCGTTAACATCTCATAGAACACGATTCCCAATGAGAATATGTCGCTGCCGTGATCAACCTTCAGTCCCTGGCCCTGTTCCGGCGACATATAGCCGGCAGTGCCCATAATGGTACCCGGCGAAGTACTTTGAGAGTCACCACCTCCTTTGGCCAATCCGAAGTCGAGGATTCGGCAACAGCCTTTTTTGTCAACAATGATGTTGGACGGCTTTATGTCACGGTGAACGATACCGCCCTCGTGGGCTTCCCTCAATCCCGCACAGAGCTGTGACATGATCTCCAGCGATTTGGCAGGGTTCAGTCGGTTACGTCGGATCAGTTCGTTTAAGGATTCACCCTCCACATGCTCCATTACAATATAGGGGCGGTCCTCGTATTCAGCCACTTCATGAATGGTTACGATGTTGCGGTGTTTCAGGGCTGCGGCGGCCTGAGCCTCACGGATAAAGCGGGCTTTCAGTTCCTTGTCGGCCGCAAAGCGGTGCTGGAGGAACTTAATGGCTATCTGACGCTTCAGCCTGGTGTCTTCGGCCAGATACACCTCACCCATGCCACCGGCACCGATTCTTTCGATGACTTTGTAGTGCGATACTTCGGTGCCGACGGCCAGGATCATCAGTGATCGTGTCCGATCATTGTCTAATTCATCCGCCGTCATTGGCAGAACTCCTCATTTCGGCGACACTGTGGTCAGGTAGTCGACTGGGTTACTGTAAGATAGTAATCCGGGTTGATAATTCAAAGCAATCTTACATGCGGCAGGGGTGGCGCACCTCTTGGGGCTTGTTGAAAAAGTCCCATTCTCGTCATTGTGAGCGACAGCGTGGCAATCTCGGATATTGAATGTTAACGAGATAGCCACGGCAATAAAGGGGACTTGTCCCCTCGCTATGACGTTTGTTAGGTTTATCAACACTCCCCTTGAAGTGCGTTTACAGTTCCTACTATAACCTGAGAGTAAAATGGAACAGAAACTCACCGCGAGCGGTGAGCCACCCGGCCGAGTAAATCGGGTTGACCCGCTCTTCCTCGCCCACTATCTTTAACCGATGCATAGAAAACTGAATGAATGCGCGCTGGCCACCTACTGTATCCCTTTACAGATTGACCTGAGCGCGGAGTTCACCGGGCTCGGCGCCAAGATAAGGACCGAGTCGAAGTCCGAGCTGGGTGAGCATTTACGGGAGTTTACGCAGTACATTGACGGGGAGCAACCTGACAATTGGCTCATTGTCGATATAGAATCACCAGTGGAGCCATTCGATTCAGCATTTGAAGCAGCCAGATACGCACGCCCCCGTCTCATGATCCTTCTCAGTGCTATCAGCTATTTAGCAGATTATCCTTTCCTCCCAGCCCAGAGCGTATCCGGTCGGGTTAGCCTGATTGAGACACCGGTGCTTATCGGCGCGGAACCTGAGGTGATCACCTTTCGGGTTGGTGGAACGGATTTTAGACGAGACCTGAGGACTCTGTTGCTGGCATTAGCTGATCCAGATGAAAGTACACGGTCCTTTCTGGCATCAGCTCTTGATCGATTTCGGCGTGGGCTGTATTTACACTCAGAAAGCGCGGAAGAACCGCTGTTTGATGACGAAGCATTCCTCGCCTATTTCCATACTCTCGAACTCTTATCGCATCAGTGCAGTAAGAGTCAGACAAAAGAACTTGAGACGGAATTGTCAGTTTTCTTGAAACCGCTGCTTCGCGATACACTCAAGGCATCCGACCAATCACTGGAGGAAAGGTCCATTGACATAAAGAAACAGATCATCTCGCTGCTAGTACAGGAGGGGAATCTTCCAACATCCTCTTCGATCAAGTACTTCTTAGATCAGAGGGGACTTCTTGCACCAGGCGTTGCCGACTTGGTGGATAGGCTCGTCACGATCAGAAACTCCGTCGCTCATGGGAAACAAGTTTATCGAGATGATCTCATATGGCCTGTCCCTCAGTTCTTTCCTCTACACCCAGATACGGGATTCTACTTGGAGAGCATAAAGCTCCTAGCCGCACAGGGAATTGCCGCGCTTGTTGATGTAAGATGCTGGCAGTCGCCGTGGAACCAACTAATCCGCGACCTGCCACCTTCTGTGCACACTGTCAGAGCATTCGTGCGTAGTCAACAATACTCGAAGATCAGTCACCGTGACTTTGTCTCGGGTACCTTAGATGGTGTGACGCCATCTGCGATAGTAGAATTGTATGTCTCTAAAAAGCTGCAACTCAAGCAACTTGTAGAAATCTTGAGTCCGATCCTCACTTCAAACGAGTTGGAAGCGGATTGGAAAGAGGAACTGACCGTGGCAGCAGCGATACTGTCGGACGCTGAGGATCAGTCACTTGCTGATCGCTGTCGGCAACTTGTAAGGGAATGGGAAGACCCCCGAGACCTCAGAGTAATCTATCGCGATCTTCAGTATTCGGGCGTAACCTTGCACTGGCTACGTGACTTTCTGCGTTCCGAAAGCACGAACCAACTCTGAGATCGGCACGGAGCTCAGTGCGATGCACACCGAGTCCTATTGGTGCTGTAAAGGACCAGCTTTGCTCTTCCGACGTCCAACGCACCCATACAGAAAGAACTTACCGGTGGCTCGGACATAACCGTCCCAGCTACGTTCCACGAGTTTCCGTTCAAGCTCCGAGGGTTCATGGAACACTTTCACGATTTCGTATTCCCGCCCGTCATTCAACTTGCGTCGAGCGCGACCACTTTGATCTATGGAGGCATGGTCCCGCGCAGTAGACTCCGGTGTGAAAAGACTGTCAACAAAGAACACCTTTCCTTCAGGAGTCAGCGCATCGGCAACGTTATTCCAAAACTCATCGAATCGCAACAGCGGAACGTGGGATAGCCAGAACCCAAAGAACAGATAGTCGAAGCGCTCGGCAGGTTGCCACGAGAACAAGTCGGCTTCTATATATGTGACCCGGTCATCGGCCACCCGTTGTCTGTTTATTTCGATCGCCTCTCTCGATGCATCGACGGCGACCAGTTTCCCGGCGTGCGACGCCAGGTGTTTCGTCCATAGACCGGTACCGCAAGCGAGTTCCAGAATGTTTCCTCCGGGTTTCGATGATTCGAGGGCTTTGTGAACCCCGGCCACCTCGGAAAACCATTGCTTTCGGTGCTCGTCTCCCCAGTCATACCGGCCCATCCGGAGAAACCACTCATCATACTCAGAGCTTCGTGCCCGGTAGTATTCGATTTGTTGCTGTATCAGCGATTCTTCATCTGTCATAGGCTACTCTTATGAGTTGTAAATATCCGCATATTCGCGATGTGGTGCAAGGGTTTACATCGTATTGTGGCCGAATCGTGACGGTTTTTCTTGATTTCAGTGAGAGGTAACCGAAAAATAAATCGCGTTTTGCAGAAATAATCGTAGGTTTTTGTCGAAGGAACCGATATAATAAATAGTTAATATTGATTTGAGTTCGATTTTTATCGTAGTTTTGTCCTAATCTACAACACTCCGCTAAAGCTTAATCTTGAATTGATCGCGTAATTATGCGCAACACGTCATTTATCTTGAAGTATCTGGCTTCATAGGAAGGCAGTTCACTTCGGGATAAGCAACTACGGAGTGTAGAATGAATATCTACATCGGAAACATGTCGTTTGACACGACAGAAGACCAGTTACGCCAGGCCTTCGAGGGCTATGGTGAAGTCTCAACCGTCAAGATCATTACTGACAGAGACAGTGGCCAACCGAAAGGGTTCGGGTTTGTCGAGATGTCGGCACAGGACGAGGCTACTGAAGCCATTGGTGGCCTTAATGGCCAGGATCTGAATGGACGCGCGTTGAATGTCAACGAAGCGAAACCACGCGCCGATAGCGGCAACCGCAGCGGCGGCAATGGCTACCGCAAGTCGTACTAACGGCGACGCAATGAGACCTGTGACAACTCTTTCACGGGCTTGATTATTGAAGGAGACTGGCCTCCGGCTGGTCTCCTTTTTTTTATTTTCTCATTTATTGATATGGTTGTCAGCGTGCGAAGCGTCGAAGCCATACTCGCGTTGTGGCACAAGGACTTACACCGTGTTGTGATCGAAATTGTGGTCGGTCCCCCCAGCTACTCCGGTTTCGTTTGTTACGTCTTCTCCCACTGACATCGCTGGGAGGTTCTGGAAAGTCAAGGCGTCGATTGATGAATCTCACCCGCGCTTTCTCGCTACGAGTGTGAAGAGTTCTTTGGAATGACGACGATGGCTCTTTTCTATATCAAAGCCACCTCCGTTCAGAAGCCCGGTAAGCTCCTCTTTAGGGTACAAATAACGCACGATTCCCTGGCGTTGTTCTGTTGGTTCGGCATAACCGTCGCAGAGTTCGATAATGTTTCCCGTAAACTCATGGAACCTTGGTCTCATATGAAGGTGTCGAGTTCGCGGGTTGTAGGTTGACCGTATCTGCAGAATCCCACCATCTAGCAGGCTGTTGAAAAACTCCTCATTTTAGCTGAATTTTATATATCATTGGGGTATTGTTGGGGATCAAAACGATACTCCATATGAGAGGGTCCAGCAATGCGCGGCACCGATGATGATCAGCAGGCGATGTTCAGTTATGTA
>JBDRNJ010000009.1:0-113381 GCA_043811375.1 bacterium
ACTGATTGTGACAAGAAAGACAAGCAAACCGGTGAAAGTTACGCGTGATCGACCAGCCATAATTCATCCCAAGATGTATAGTCCCTGATGTATTGCGTAGGTGGCATGTTTTCCTGTAGCCGGAATATACTTTACCACCCCGGTATTGTTAATGAGATAATGTTGGTGCGACTGGTCTAATATAACTTTAGCGTTTAATACCCCTTGACAGAAACCGGATTGCTTGTTTTATTGTAGTAGTTGAGACACCTGTTGTCATCAGGTTCAAACCGAAAGAAAAAAAGAGAATACTCGCTTTTAGGAATTCCGCCTGACCCCATAGCTATTGTTGATTGTAAACAACCTTCGTATTGGCAAGGAGATATCCAATATGCTGCGTCAAGGTTCGTTCAGCAGGCTGTGGATGGGGTTACCGGCGGTTTTTGTTTTGGTGTGCCTGCCGGCACTCTGGGGAGCATCGCCGGAGCCACCGGAACTGGTGATGACCGTGCCCGACACCACGATACCGCGCGGACAAACCGGTGCTCTGCTTAACATCTACATGTCCAACTATTTCGACACCGTGGCCGGGTTCCAGTTCGTGCTGGTATCGGAACACCCCGACCTGGTCAGTTTCAACTTCGACAACGATGGCTTCGACACATCCGGCACCCTGACCTCCGGCTTCGAGTACGCTCAGGCAATTGACCGCGCCGGTGATCAGAGCGAGGTCTGGTTTCGCTGTCTGGCCAACCTTCCCTTCGACACGGTGAACAACTGGGGTTTTTCGCCGCAGCAGGGAGGCGTGGCGGTGAAGATTCCGATCAACACGGCGGCGGTGACCGATTCCATCTTGACCAGTCTGCTGACAGTGACCACACCGGTGGACTTTTCCAACCCCTGGGGGTACTCTATCGGAGTAGTGACGGAAACCCTGTACGACACCAGTTTTTTCCTGTGCCTGCTGTGGGAAGACGACACCTGCACCGAATGGATAGAAGTCGATCCCGACACCTCCGAGTTTGACTCCCTGTACGTTGACATCACTCCCTACGGCTACCTGGACACTACCAGGGTGATTATCAATGAAGGCTCCATAACGGTCCAGGGATCCGGTCTGACCTGCGATTATGACGATGATGGCACGATCACAGTGGGCGATCTGATGGCTCTGGTGGGATGTCTGTTCGGGATGCCGCCACCGCCGCCGGAGTTCTGCGAGGCCGGGCGGTGCGACGCCGATGGCAGCGGAGCGACTGACGTCGGGGACCTGACCTATCTGGTCACCTATCTGTTCCAGGGCGGGCCGCCGCCGCAATAGCCGACGGTTATCATCGCGCTCTCAATGGGAACAGCACCGCAAAATCTTTGTTGTAAAAAACGAAATCGACCTTATCTTGTATTCAGAATCGCAAGATGGTCTACTATTGTCTGTTCACACGTTACTTGAGGTACCAAAGTGTATTCCCCTAAGACATCGATTGTTGCAATCATTTCATTGTTTTTAACTATAAGTCTGGCCGGAATCAGCATGGCCGCCGGTGTTTATCCCCTGAAGCGTCAGGCAGCCGTCAAGCCCGTCTATAACAGCTTGCCGGACTATCTTGACACTGACAGGATAGTGCTGAAATTGCAGGAAGGAATCGGGCGTCCGGATTTCAGCAACAGACAATTTCAGGCGATCGGTGATCAATGGGATCAGCTTAACGAAGTGTTGGCCGATGAAAAGAAGTGCAATGATGCCGGACGGTATATCTCTGTTGATCTAAAGGAATTGGACCGGATGCGCACATCCGGCTCCTCTCGCAGCGGCACGGCACTGCCCGATCTGGGCCTTTATTACGAGATCGCGATTACCTCGGCGGCTTCTGTTTCCGATCGGCTGGTGCTGGTAGCTGATTTGAACGGTCTGGAGATAGTGGAAATCGCTTATTTTCCTGCAATTCCCCAATTGCCCCTGGCGCCGACACCCAACTGGGAAGCAGCTCAGAATTATCTACAGGCGGCTCCCAGCGGGATTGACGCCTACTATGCCTGGACCGCCACCGGCGGCAAAGGTGACGGGATAAAAGTGATCGACATCGAGGGCAACTGGGTGGAGAGTCACGAAGACCTGCACGGCGGCACCGATCATTTTCACATTGCCGGTTCCAAAGTAATAGATCCCGGCTGGTGGGATCACGGAACGGCGGTACTGGGCGAGATAGCGGCCGACTCCAACAGTTTCGGTATGACCGGAATCGCCTTCAACGTCGATCTGGGCACGGTTTCAATCGGCTCCATGTCGATTTCGAGCGCCATCACTACTGCCGCCGTCAATTGTGACACCGGCGATGTTATCCTGATCGAGTTACAGATTGGCGGCCCCAACGGCGGTGCCTATGTACCGGTCGAGTATGAACAGGCAGCATTTGACGCTATCCTGACGGCCACTTCCAACGGGCGTATTATCGTTGAGGCCGGAGCCAACGGAGCCCAGAACCTCGACGACACCTACTGGTACGGTCACCTGTTTGACCCCAGCTTCCGGTTTTCCGGGGCAATCATGGTCGGCGCGTCTGACGGTAATCATTATCCCGCTTCCTTTACCGATTACGGCCAGCGCATGGATGCTCACGCCTATGGGACCTGGAATGTATTCACGCTCGGCTACGGGGACCTGTACGGGACGGATACCACCAATGAATACACGGCATCATTTGCCGGGACTTCCAGCGCCTCACCGATTATTACCGGTGCCTGCGCGGCCTTGCAGGGAATCAACAAAGCCACTCACGGCACAGTACTTGATCACAACGAGTTGCGAACATTGTTGCAGGACTACTCCACACCTCAGGCTCCGTCATCGAAAAATATCGGACCGATGCCTGACATGGCCGGCTCCGTCGATCAGTTGCTGGGGGTATCCTTTTACGCTGATACCACCTTTGGCTGGGTGCCGGTCGATGTCAATTTCACTGCTTCTTCCGGGTTGGTTGTGGACACCTGGACCTGGGTTTTTGGAGACGATGATTCAGCCTTCATCCAGAACCCTGCTCACACCTACGACGAACCCGGCATGTTTACTGTCGCCGTTGAGATCAATGCCGGGGGTGATATTCGCTCGGCGGAAAAGCCCAACTATATCATCGCCCTGGCGGACTCACTGACCGCGCTTGATACGGTCGGATACCCGGATTCCTCGGTGGTGGTTACTATCAACGCTCGCAACACCGTCCCCATGCGGCAATTCCGCATCCCGGTGGAATTCCCGGGCACGCTTGAGCTGACGTTTGATTCGTTCTCGACCCTGGGCTGCCGCACAGACTATTTCGAGACTCAAACGTTCACGCACTTCGACCCCGCCAACAAACGCCTGACGGTCAGACTGGAGAGTTCATCATCCGGCACTTCAACGGACCTGTCACCGGGTAACGGAGCGATACTGAAACTGCACTTTGGTATCCCGGCTGCGCCCTCTGTCGGTGATACAGCCGCGGTGATGCTCGACGGTTACGACACATACACTCCGGATTTCAGTGGTTATGGGCTTGTGTACCAACCTTTTCTGACGGCTGCCACGGTCTCATTGTGCCAAATGCGGGGTGATCTTGACGGTGGCGGTATTACGGTCAGTGACATAACCTATCTGGTAGGCTATCTCTTCCAGGGCGGACCGCCACCGGCGCCGCTGAAGATCGGCGATGTGGACTGTTCCGGCGGAATTGATGTAGCTGATCTGACATACCTGGTTCAATATATTTTTGCAAGCGGTCCGCCACCTTGTAGTTGCTGATGGTCGTCCTTGTTGTGGCGCACCGGGCGGTAACTCGGAATATATAAATACCACCGACTCCCCATCACTGTGCCGGACACCGGGCTTATCCGCGCGTAAAAGCTCTTGTTCATGGCTTTTTGTTTCTTTATCATGCAGCCGAAAGCCGGTTAACTAAATAGCCCGGCCGAAAATGACCCATATATTTTGGACGGACAGACGGGTTGATCCGTCCTTAATGAAACTGAATTGGAGTGCTGGTATGCTGAGAAGTATTTATCGGATTGGTTGTATCATGTTGATCCTGTCGCTTTTACTGTCTATCACGGCAATCGGGCGGGAGAAACTGGATGAAGGCAGTAAAGGACCGGGGGGCTGGCTGGCCACAGCAGCACCCTTTCACTGCCTGGTTGCTCACAGGGTGGGCAACATAGTGCTGGCGGTGACCAATAGCGGTACTATAGGCAACGGGTTTGCGGTTACCTCAGCCGACTGCTTCACCGATGGAGCCGTGCCCTCATGTGAGTTTCCCAAGGGATCCCGAACCAGTTACCTGTATGCGGGTGCTTTCTGGATCGGTGCTGTTGTGGGGCGAGACACCCTGGTATCGGTGGGAGCCGATGGCTGGCAGTATATACGCGAGATGTATCCCGACGAGGAAGATTTCGTCGTGAAACACAAAAGATCGATCATCGACCCGTCCAAACCGGAATATTACAACGCAGTTTCCGAAGAAGACTATGTTTTCGTGTACACTGACACCTTCGGTCCCAATTCTAATCCTCCTTTTCCGATAGGCAACGACTATTTCGGTCGGCAACACCGGCCGCTGAATATCGAAATCAACCAGAGTTCGTATGCCTGGTCGTACTCTTATGCCGAGGATTTTGTGTTGTTTGACTACCAGATTCGCAATATCGGTTACCGAACACTGGAGAATGTTTACATGGGTCTTTACGTGGATGCCGATGTCTGTCCCGGTGCTATCCCCTGCGATGGAGCCGGTTTCGCCGATGACATCTGCGGTTTCCTGGAGACATTACCGACCAAGTTTCGGGGATGCACATACGAAGACACCGTCAACATTGCCTGGATCGCCGATGCCGACGGTGATTTTGATGCCGTTACTACTGATGGTCGACCGTTGCCTCCGACACCCCATGTAACGGCTATGCGGATTGTGCGCACGCCGGCCAAAGATCTGGACGTGTCCTTCAACTGGTGGGTCAGTAACGGCAATCCCACGCTGGACTTCGGTCCCCGCGAGAGACCGTTTAAGGGCCGCTGGAAAGAGCCTTACCGCGATTTCGCCACAGGTGGACTGGGTACTCCGGAAGGCGATATTAACAAGTACTATATGCTACGCAACAAAGAGTTTGACTACGATCAGGTCTTTACGGCCTCGATCCTCAGCACCGATACGCTATGGTTGTACCCGAACCAGGACCTGGCCGGTGACATTTCCGATGGCTTTGATACTCGCTACCTGCTGTCATTCGGACCGTTCGATATCGACCCCGGCCAGACTTTGCCCATTTCTTTTGCTTATGTGGCCGGAGAGAACCTGCACACATCATCGGTCAACTACGACCACCTGCCGGGTGACCCCGATGCTTACTACCGCGGCATGCGTTTTGACTCACTGGGCATGAACTCAATCTGGGCTTCCCGGATCTATGATAATCCGGGCATTGACACCGACGGCGACGACTACTACGGCGAGTTCCGAGTGTGTGTTCAGGATTCAGTTATCATCGATTCGATCTGTGACACAACCATCGTGGACCTGGATACACTCATTGAGTGCGTCTACGATATCGACACCACCCTGGCCGACACGCTCTGGTACAAGGGTGACGGAGTGCCGGATTTCCGGGGAGCCTCACCTCCGCCGGCGCCTTATTTCTGGCTGGAACCGGCAGTGGGTGAACTGCGGGTTCGTTTTAACGGCCAGCGCTCCGAGACAACTCCCGACCGCTTCACGCAGTCGGCTGATTTCGAGGGGTATCGCATCTACCTCGGCCGGGATTCACGAGCCACCAGCTACAGTGTGGTGACATCGTATGACCTGGAAGACTACAATAAGTACGTTTACGACATCGACCGGGATGACTGGGTGCTGTTAGACCTTCCGTTCAGTCGGGCACAGCTGACGGCATTGTATGGTCATGGTGATCCCGGCTTTAATCCGCTCATATTCTCGCCATCGTCACCCTTCTCGCATCCGCTGCATCCTGATTCCCAGTTCTACTTTGCATCCCAGGACTATAACCAGTCACAACTGGGTCTGCCGGGTGGTATGCGCAAGGTCTATCCCGATCAGCCCTATCCTTCGCATCTGAACCCGGATTCCGCCCGACCCGAGGAGTTGACACCCGATGGCTACCTGAAGTATTTTGAGTACGATTACATAATCAAAGATTTATTGCCGACCGTATCCTACTGGGTAAACGTAACGGCCTTTGATTTCGGCTCGCCGTCATCGGGACTGCCGTCGCTGGAAAGTTCCCGCACGGTGGGCGCCATGAGTGCCTATCCGCTGAGTTCTGTAACCGAGGTGGCAGAGAATAATCTCAAGGTGTTCATTTATCCCAACCCTTATCGCGGTGATGCCGGGTACCGTCAACTTGGCTTGGAAGGACGCAATACGAATATCGAAGGTGAAACGCCATCCGATGACCGGGTACGGGCGATTCATTTTGCCAATCTGCCGGCCCGGTGTACGATCCGAATCCACACCCTGGATGGCGACCTGGTGCGTGAGATAATCCACAACATGGATCCGAGCGACCCGAATGCTTCGCATGATGTATGGGATCTGATCACGCGCAACACACAACTGGCGGTCTCCGGTCTCTATTACTGGTCGGTGGAAACAGAAAACGGCGAAACCCAGATCGGCAAACTGGTCCTGATAATGTGAACCGGGACAAATGCACACCGGAGTTCCGTCACCTGCTGCGGTTATAGCGGTGACAACTCTGTTCCTTTTTTAAGTTGTGCTCCCATAGAGGGTTAGGCTGAGCCCGAAACTCCCCGCGCTTGATGATTGGTTTTTTTCAACGGGTAATCTTCTTGCGATTGCGACATGGTTTTGGTAGATTCCGGCAAGGTCGAACGTCGCAGTTCTGAAATGTCATTAAACTATCAGACTGTGACAAGCGTCGATATACAAACTTATGGCAGAGTGTGAGGATTATGATTAGGAGAGCTTTAGCAACAGCAGTTGTTAGCCTGACGGTATTTCTGTCGATGGTATCCCCGATCCGGGGACGCGCCAAACTGGACGAGGGTTCCAGAGACTTCGGAACCAGATTCGCTAGTAGTCTGCCTTACCACTGTATTGCCGCCCACCGCGTAGGCAAAATCGTGTTGTCGGTGAACAACAACGGTACCTTCGGGGACGGCTTTGCACAGGCTACACTGGACTGTTTCACCGAAGAGTCAGTGCCTTCATGTGAGTACCCCAAAGGTTCGAGGTCCACTTACCTCTTTGCGGGTGCTTTCTGGGTGGGTGCCGTCGTGGGTCGCGATACCCTCGTATCGGTGGGAGCCGATGGGTGGCAGTATTCACGCGAGATGTTTCCTGATGAGCAGGAATACGCGGTAATCATCAAGAGATCAATCATTGACCCCTCCCGACCCGAGTATCAGGACGCGATATCCGAAGAAGACTACATCTTTGTATACACTGACACCTTCGGTCCCAATTCTAATCCGCCTTATCCGGTGGACAACGACTATTTCGGTCGGCAGCACCGACCGCTGAATGTCGAGTTAACTCAGCGCTCGTTCGCCTGGTCATACTCCTATGCCGAGGACTTCGTTTTGTTCGACTACCAGATTCGCAATATCGGTTTTCGAACCCTGGAGAACGTCTACATGGGTCTTTACGTCGATGCTGATGCCTACCCCTCCGGTGGTTCCGGCGCCACCGGATTCACCGACGACATCTGCGGTTTCCTGGAAACGATCCCCACGGAGTTTCGCGGCTGTATTTACGAAGATACGGTTAACATTGCCTGGATTGCCGATAACGATGGTGACATGGATGCTGTCGGTGAGGATGGGCGTCCGCTGCCTCCGGCTCCCCATGTAACGGCTATGCGCATCGTGCGCACACCGGCCAAAGATTTGGATGTCTCGTTTAATTGGTGGGTCAGTAACGGCACTACGCCGCTGGATTTTGGCCCTCGTGAGAGACCGTTCAAAGGACGTTGGAAGGAACCCTATCGCGATATCGGTACCGGCGGTCTGGGAACGCCCGAGGGCGATGTCAACAAGTACTATTTCCTGCGCAACAAGGAGTTCGACTACGACCAGGTTTATACGGCCTCTATTCTTAATTCCGACACACTGTGGCTTTACCCCAATCAGGAGCTGGCCGGCGACATTGCCGACGGCTTTGATACCCGCTACCTGCTGTCGTTCGGACCGTTCGATATCGACCCCGGTCAGACGCTGCCAATCTCGTTTGCCTACGTGGCCGGGGAAAACCTGCACAATTCCATTGCCAACATCGATTATTTGCCGCATGACCCCGATGCCTTCTACAGTGGTCTGCAATTTGACTCTCTGGGTCTCAACTCCATCTGGGCGTCAAAGATTTATGACAATCCGGGCGTTGATACCGACGGCGACGATTACTATGGTGAGTTTCGGGTCTGTGTCCAGGAATCGATAATCCTCGACTCCATCTGCGATACTACCATATCGGATGACCTGATTGACACTTTAATCGTCTGCCACGCCACCCTGGTGGATACGATTCTTGCCGATACGCTCTGGTACAAGGGTGACGGAGTGCCTGATTTTCGTGGTGCCTCGCCGCCGCCGGCGCCTTATTTCTGGCTGGAACCGACAGTGGGTGAACTGCGGGTTCGTTTTAACGGCCAGCGCTCCGAGACAACTCCCGACCGCTTTACCCTAACGGCGGATTTTGAGGGGTATCGAATCTACCTCGGCCGGGATTCTCGTGCCGCCAGCTACAGCGTCATAACCTCCTACGATCTGGAGGACTACAACAAGTACGTTTACGACCTGGACCGGGATGACTGGGTGCTGATGGACCTCCCCTTCAGCCGTGAGCAGTTGATAGCATTGTATGGCCAAGGTGATCCCGGCTTCGATCCGCTCATATTTTCGCCATCGTCACCCTTCACGCATCCGCTGCATCCTGATTCCCAGTTCTACTTTGCATCCCAGGACTATAACCAGTCACAACTGGGCCTGCCGGGTGGTATGCGCAAGGTCTATCCCGATCAACCCTATCCCTCTCACCTGGATGCCGACTCGGCCCGTCCCGAGGAGTTGACACCCGATGGCTACCTGAAGTATTTTGAGTACGATTACGTTATTAAAGACTTATTGCCGACCGTATCCTACTGGGTAAATGTAACGGCCTTTGATTTCGGCTCGCCGTCGTCGGGACTGCCGTCGCTGGAGAGTTCCCGCACGGTGGGGGCTAAAAGTACTTATCCGTTGAGCTCGGTGGATGAGGTGGCCCAGAGGAATCTGAAAGTATTCATTTATCCCAATCCCTACCGCATTGATGCCGCTTATCGGTCCCTGGGACTTGAGGGCCGTGAGTCCGAGATCGCCGGCGATATAGCGCCGGACAATCGTGTGCGGACAATTCACTTTGCCAACCTTCCGGCCCGGTGTACGATCCGAATTCACACTCTGGATGGCGACCTGGTACGCGAGATAATCCACCATAAGGATCCGAGCGACCCGAATGCATCGCATGATGTATGGGATTTGATTACCCGCAACACGCAATTGGTGGTTTCCGGTCTCTACTATTGGTCGGTGGAGATGGAGGACGGCGAGACCCAGATCGGCAAGTTAGTCATCATCATGTAGCAGTGCCACGGTGTCTCAGACCTGGAAAAATTCCCGCCCGACCGGCGCACACTCATAACTTGCACCGTACCAGCGCCTTACTGGTCAGGATTGAGCGCGGCTGTTACGCTGCCCGTTAAACAGGCAATAATCCTTGCTAAAAACAGAGAGATTTTGTAGTTTCTTGCCTGGTGTGATAGAAGCATCGTATTCTGTTTATCATTAAACTGATGGGTCACGGTGTGCGTCAGTAGAAAAACCTTAGGCAGAGTGTGAGGATTATGTTTAGAAAAAATTTAATGGCCGGTGCCATGGCATTGCTGCTTGTTACCGTACTGAGTGTCCCGGTTTCCAGCCGGGCCATGTTTGACCAGGGTTCCAAGGACCAGCGATCCCGTTTCGCCAGCGTCATACCATATCAAAGCACCGCGGGACACCGCATCGGCAAGATCGTTCTTCAGGTCAGCAACAACGGAACCTTCGGCAGCGGATTCGCTAATGCGTCGGTGGACGAGTTTACCGGCCTCGCTGTACCGTCCTGTGAATATCCAAAGGGTTCCAACACCACTTACCTGTTCGCCGGAGCGTTCTGGGTCGGAGCTGTAGTTGGTCGTGATACGCTGGTTTCGTTCGGCGCCGATGGCTGGAGCGGCGCCCAAGAGATGTACCCACCGGATATCTCTGATCCTACATTACTTAGGATAAAGAGATCGATTATCGACCCATCCGATGAGAGGATGTACAAGGATGCTATTTCCGAAGAAGACTTCATATTCAATTACTCTGATACAACGACTGAGGGAGTCCCCAACGATTATACCGGACGCCAGCATATCCCCCTGAACATTGAAGTTGTACAGCGCTCATACGCCTGGTCGTATTCATATGCCGAGGACTTCGTCCTGTTTGACTACTCCATAAAGAACACCGGCTATCGGACTCTGGAGAAGGTCTATATGGGGTTGTACGTCGATGCCGATGTCTGCTCCGATAATTGTGAGCAGGGCGGTTTCGCAGATGACATCTGCGGTTTTTTAGAAACTATACCGACCGAGTTCAGGGGGTGTCATTACGAGGACACGGTCAATATCGCCTGGATTGCAGATGCTGATGGTGATCTCACCCGTGGTGGCGCCGGAGCCCCTGTGCCGTCTGTCACTGCCATGCGAATTGTGCGAACACCAGCCAAGGATTTGGATGTATCGTTTAACTGGTGGGTCAGCAACGGCAATTCGGCTTATGACTTTGGTCCGCGCGAAAGACCTTTTAAGGGACGCTGGAAAGAGCCTTTCCGGGATTTCGGCACCGGTGGCACCGGCACTCCCGAGGGTGATGCCAACAAGTACTACTCACTTCGCAACAAGGAATTTGACTACGACCAGGTATACACCGCCTCGATTCTCAATTCCGACACACTGTGGCTTTACCCCAATCAGACCCTGGCCGGTGACATTGCCGACGGCTTTGATACTCGCTACCTGCTGTCGTTCGGTCCCTTTGATATTGACCCCGGCCAGGTATTGCCCATCTCGTTCGCTTATGTGGCCGGTGAGAACATGCATAGTGATATCAACAACATCAGCCATCTGCCGGATGACCCCGACGCCTACTATCGCGGGGTGAGTTTCGATTCACTCGGTCTCAATTCCATCTGGGCTTCCCGAATTTATGACAATCCGGGTATCGATACCGATGGCGACGACTACTACGGCGAGTTTCGTGTCTGTGTCCAGGAATCGATAATCCTCGATTCGGTCTGCGATACGACCATCCTGGAGGACCCGATTGACACAATAATCACCTGCATCCCCACCCTGGTGGATACGATTCTTGCCGATACACTCTGGTACAAGGGTGACGGCGTACCTGATTTTCGCGGAGCATCTCCGCCGCCGGCGCCCCTGTTCTGGCTGAACCCCTCGGTGGGCAAGTTAAGTATTCGTTTCAACGGTCTGCGCTCGGAGGCAACTCCGGATCGGTTTACGCAATCGGCTGACTTCGAAGGGTACCGCATCTACGTCGGTCGGGATTCCCGCGCCGGAAGCTACAGTGTGGTGGCATCCTATGACCGGGAAGACTACAACAAGTTTGTCTATGATGTCAGTCGTGACGAGTGGGTTTTGATCGACGAGCCATACAGCCCGCAGCAACTGCAAACGCTGTATGGCGGCAATGACCCGTCTTTTGACCCTCTGCTGTACACGCCGTCATCGCCGTACATACACCCGGTGATTACAGATTCTCTGTTTTACTTCGCCGCCCAGGACTTCAATCAGTCCCAGTTGGGTCTTCCGGGCGGCATGAGTAAGATCTATCCGGACCAGCCCCTCCCATCGCACATGAATCCGGACTCGGCCCGGCCGGAGGAACTGACCGAGGATGGCTACCTCAAATACTTTGAGTATGAATATATTATCGATGATCTGTTACCGACGGTGACCTACTGGGTGAATGTGACAGCCTTTGACTTTGGTTCACCCTCATCCGGACTACCGTCACTGGAGAGTTCTCGCACGGTGGGCGCCAAACATGCCTACCCGTTGAATTCGGTGAGCGAGGTAATCCAACAGGATTTGGATATCATCGTTTATCCCAATCCCTATCGCATCGACGCCACCTATCGGGCAATGGGCTTCGAAGGTCGTAGATATGAGATTTACCCGGATGAGACCCCTCCGGACGATCGGGCGCGGGAGATTCATTTTGCCAACCTGCCGGCCAAGTGCACGATCCGAATTCACACGCTGGACGGCGACTTGGTGCGCGAGATAGTGCATGACAAGGACCCGAGCGATCCTGACGCTTCGCATGAAGTCTGGGATTTGATTACGCGTAACACTCAGTTGACGGTTTCGGGCTTGTACTACTGGTCGGTAGAAACTGAAGACGGAGAGACGCAGATCGGCAAGCTGGTCATCATAATGTAAACATACGATAGATTAATCAAGTGAGAAAGTTGATCGGAGGCTGTCGCCAGGTGTTCCTGCCGGCAGCTCTTCTTCTGTTGTTGACGGTCGATATATCGGCCGGCATAGAAACTGACCCCAAGAGTCTGGCCGCAAGCCGTCGCCGGCCGAGTAGTCTGGTTACGTCCGACATCCCGATAGTCGAGTACACGGCTCACAACCGGGGTGAAATTCTGCTGGCCATAGCCAACAACGGCACCTTCGGAACCCTGGGCAGCCCCATTCCGGACCCCTTCACCGGCGAGGCTATCCCGTCCTGCGTGTACCCCAAGGGAAGTGATGTTGTCTATCTTTGGGTTGCGGCTGTGTGGATCGGCGCCATTGTCGGACGGGATACGCTCGTCTCCGTTGCCGACGAAGACTGGTACCGGACACGCGAGTTCTGGCCGGAGTCGGATTTTGAATACCGATCGATTGACAAAAACATGTCGTATTACCACCCGGAGGCTCATTCCGAGCAGGACATCACTTGCGAGTATTCCGATGTCCGTACGTCGCCCACTCTGATTGAGCAGGACCCCACCGATGGCCGGGGCCATAAACCGCTCAACGTGCGCGTGCGGCAAACGTCGATGGCCTGGAGTTATTCCTACGCCGACGATTTTATTTTGTTCGATTATGAAGTGCAAAACGTCGGGGAGCGGGAACTTGAGGACGTCTATATCGGCATCTATGTCGACGGCGATGTCTGGCACACTTCCCGCCAGGGGCCGCAGGGCTGGAATGATGACATCGTCGGGTTCTATCGCACCCACCCGGCCGTGGAGGGCTGTGACTTTTTAGATACGATAAACATTGCTTATACCGCCGACAACGACGGCGATCCGGATGAGTCCGGGCAGTGGGACTATCGCTCGGCGCGGGCGGCGGTGGGAGTGCGGGTGGTGCGCACGCCGGCCAAGGATCTTAAGTACTCGTACAACTGGTGGATCACCAACTACACTTCCGTCACGCGCTATTTCGGTCCCCGCCGACGGCCGACAGCTAACGATCCCTGGCGACACTTTGGCAGCCGTATGGGGACGCCCACCGGGGATCGCAACAAGTACTACGTAATGAGGCATGAGGAGTTCGACTACGACCTGTTGTTCACCGCACTTGATCATAGTTCGGATGGATGGCTGCCACCACCTGCAGAGGCCGACTCACTTGCCAGGGGCTGGGACACTCGCTATTTGCTGTCTTTCGGTCCGTTTAATATCAGTCCCGGGCAACGCCTGCCGGTGTCGTTTGCCTGGGTGGCCGGCGACGGTTTGCATGTGAACTCATCAGGAATTAATGATCTGTTTGATCCGTATCGACCGATGGAATACTATCGAGCACTGAACTTCACTGAACTGGCGGACAACTCGCGCTGGGCTTCATGGGTGTATGACAACCCCGGGGTTGACACCGATGGTGACGATTACTTTGGTCCGACGCGTGTTTGTTGCGACTCGATTTCCGGCATCTGCGACACCTCGTTTTATGCCGGCGACGGCATACCTGATTTCCGGGGGGCCGGGCCGCCGCAGGCACCCCGTATGCGGGTGGTACCTACCGATGACAGCCTGGTTATACGTTGGAACGGCTTTCACACGGAGACTGAACCTGATCCGTTCTTCAACCTGGTCGATTTCGAGGGTTACCGCGTCTATATCGCTCGTGACAGCGGTCGAGCATCGAGTTACTCTCTGGTGGCGTCGTATGATCGGTCGGATTACAGTCGCTATCGGTATGTACAGATCACCGGTGACAGCGCTGAGTGGGTCCTGGAGGAAATACCGTTCTCGCTTGATTCCCTGCGTAGCATGTTCGACAACGATAATTTTGATCCGCTGTATTACACACGCGAGCGGCCGTTCGACTTTGAGGGTGAGGTTTACTATTTCACTGCCCAGGACCAGAACGCCAGCGACCTGTCCTCGATCCACGGCATACACAAAGCATATCCCGACGCCCCCAAGCCGGGAACCGATGCCGGTTTATGGCGACCGGAAGACATCACCGAAGAACATGGCATCCCGCTGCCAAAATACTATGAATACGGGTATGTCATTACCAACCTGTTACCCACCGTGCCTTACTATGTTGCGGTGACCAGCTTTGATTTTGGTTCTCCCGCGTCGGGACTGCCCCCTCTGGAGAGCAAACCTATGGACAACGCCGCCTCCGCCTACCCGCAGGCGACCGCCGACAGCGTAGAGGCATACCAACGCGACGTCTACGTTTATCCCAACCCGTACCGGATTGACGCCGGTTATCGATCACTGGGATTTGAAGGACGAAATGACGTAACTCTTCCCAATGACAAGGTGCGTGCTGTCCACTTTGCCAATCTTCCAGCCAGGTGCACCATAAGCATCTTCAGTCTCGACGGTGACCTGATCAACGTTATTCGTCATGACCGTGACCCGACCGACCCGAACTCAGCGCACGATCAGTGGAATTTGATAACACGCAACACCCAGGCGGTTGTATCGGGGCTGTATTACTGGGTTGTGGAATCAGATAGCCGCACACAGATTGGGAAGCTGGTAATAATCAAGTAGCCGGCTGCGGGGGCCGGTATCAGCCATTACCATTGATCTCAGCCGAGAGCCTGCGCCCAAACAGCAGGTAACCGACTGCCGATACTATGGCCAGCGATGAAATGACTAACCAGGCGACGGCTGGAGTAGCTTTGAAGCAATCCAGAATAACGCCGCCATAGAGCGGACCGAAGGACCACCCGGCCGCCACGAAGAAACCATAGATACCCATGTAGCGACCCATGCGTCCCGCGGGAGCCAGACGTGAAGTGAGAGTCAGCGAAGGCGGTGACATGGCCATCTCGCCCACCGTTACAATGGCAATCGCCCCGGCGAAATACCAGACACCGGCGAAAGCACCCACCATGGTGTAGCCGACGGCATAGAGCAGACCGCCCATAGCAAGTTGTGTTGTCAATGAGTACCTGGCAAGAAACCGCGTCATCAGTATCTGAAAGAAGACCACCAAGCCGCCGTTGAGCATGTAAAGCATACCCAGTTGCACTTCTGAGATACCGACTATCTCCACGGCATAGACTGAGAACGGGAGGATCAACTGAGCCACGACCAGGTACAGCAGGAAAATCAGTACCGAATGCACGGCCAGTTGGGGATCGTCCTTGATGGCTATTATATCCCGCATCCGGAAACGGTCGGTCTGTATCTCCGTCTGTCGTGCCTGCAGGAAAAAACGAAAGATGAGAGCAGAAGCAAACGTAGCCACTGCCGCGATCAGGAACAACAACGCATACGATGTGGCTGCCATAAAGCCACCTACCGCCGGACCAATGGCCCAGCCAAGGTTACCGGCAGTGCGTGTAATGGCGTAACCGTCCAGACGCTTTTCCTCCGGCAGGATATCGGAGACCATGGCATTGGCTACCGGCTGGAAGATAGCACCGAATATGGAGTTTACCAGCAGGCAAGCGCCACACCACCAGAATCCCCAGTGCCACTGCACGGCGCCCGCCAGCACTACGAACACTGCGGCCCGTGCTACCTGGGACAGGATCAGTAACCGGCGCCGCTGCATTCGGTCGGACACCTCTCCCCCGATTGCCTGAAACAACGATCTGACTATCGCCATCACACCGAAAAAGATTCCGATTTCGGTGATAGACATACCGAACTCGGAGTGGAAGTAAATACCGATAAATGGAATCGCAGCGGCAAACCCGACGGCGCTGACCAGCCAGCCCAGCGACAGAATCCAGAGGTTACGGTTGAATTGCCGGAGATAGGCCGCACTTTTGTCTCGAATCACCCACATGATGCAGACCAAAGTACGCCGGAACGGCCGGGGGAACAAGCAGAGTTCCGATCCTGGTCGGACTGAAGATAGCTGTAACAGCGGTCGGTGATGATGCCGACTAACCGGTCAGCCGGGCCAGGCGGGATCGAGCGTCCTTGATCTCTTTTAGCTCGATCTCGGGATCACCCCAGTACTCCAGCATCTCCCGGTAATACCCCGCGGCCTCCTTGTCTTCCCCCAGACCTTCACTGGCAATACCGAGGAAATAAAGGGTGAGCGGATATCGGAACCCGGACGTCAACTCCCAACGACCGGAAAGAAAACGCAGCAACCGGTCACGGCCGTCCTCGTAATCTCCGGTTAGAACGCGCAATATGGCTGCCTCCCGATACTGGGCTTCAGTTCCATTGGGTTGCTGTTCGCATAGTTCATCACTGGTGGCAATTATCGCGGCAGTGTCGAATCGGATCACAGCCTCAAACATCTGCTTAACCAGGTCGGCTAATGACCATAGTTCCGACGGCATTCGCGCCTTGAAATCCTCCAGGAGTGAATCAAAGAGAGGTCGCATATCCTTCGCCAGGACCGGATCGATATCACTGACCATTATCGGATAGTTCAGCCGGTTCAGAGGAGCTGCCAACTCATGTGACCGGCGGGCATAAGCAAGGGCACTGTCAGAAAAATCCAGATTCTGGTAGTTGGTTGCGATGCTCGACAGAACGTTGGCGATAATGGCGCTATCGCCGGTTAAATGGGCTTGCTCGAGGGCCTGATAGCTGTGATCAATACCGGTTCGGAACTTCCCGGACCAATTGGCCAGATTAGCCAGACCGAGGTAATAAGAACGCATCCGGAAGGGATCATCACCATAATGCGAGGCTATCTGGTCAAGGTAGGAGCGGGAACGATCAAAATCACGTTTGCGTATGTACAAACTACCCAAGCGAAAGATAGCCGTGGAGTTGGCCGGAAAACGTGACAAAGCCTCTTCGTATGCCTCGATGGCATCGTCAACTTTCTGCTGTTCCAGATAGAGGCTGGCCAGCCTCAAATATGGTCCGGGAGACTGGGGATGATATTCAAGGATTCGCCTGACGTATTCAATAGCCCGATCAAGGTTGTCCAGACGTTCGTGCATAGCAGCGTATTCCGACAGGGCCAACTGGTACCTCGGATCTTCCAGCAGGACAGTGTCCAGATGAGCAAATGCCACCAGCGTATCCCTGGCGAACGAGAATTGGAAAGTAGCAATTGCGTAAATCGTGCGGGCTTCCTTGTCGTCCGGATAATCTTCAACATAGCTCTTCAGCTTGGCAAATGAATCATCGTATCTCTGATCCAGCCAGAAGCCGCAGTATATATCCAGCAGTCTTCTCTCTCTCACAGGCATGCGATCCTGGTGTTCGCGAGCCAGTGCGAAGTTCTGGGAGCCCTCCTGGGGTCTCCCGCGGAAGGTATTGGCAATCCCCATACGCATATATGCCAGTGCAAATCCGGGGTCAATCGCCAGCGCACTATTGAGCTTCTCAACCGCTTCCTCGTACAGTTCGAGATTGAAATACTCCAATCCCTCGTGGTAAAGGCGGTAGGCCTCAGGAGACGTGGAGGTCAGCTGCGAGACACTGACCGACGCCATAGCCGCCTGCGACAGATTCAATCCTTTGGCGATCTTGTGGGTTAAGCTATCAACCAAAGAGAAGGCATCGGGACCCATAACTTTCGTTCCCAGTACAACTTTGCCGGAACCGATTTCCTCCAGGCGAGCGTCAATTCTGATGTTGTCACCAAGTTTGTACAACGATCCCGACAGCAGATTGACCGCTCCCAGGGCACGTGCGGCGTCAAGCATCTCGGTACGACTGTACGAATCGACGTCACGCTGGTTCTCACGATAGAGATAGTCCTCCAAACGCTGGCGACCAATGAGGGTGATCGCCTGAGTCTGGCTGAGATCGGTCAGCAATATTTCCGGCAGCCCGGTCTCCAGCCAATCCAGCTCGGTATCGCCTGTTTTGTTTTCAAAGGCGAGAATCGCCAGGCTGTTCTCTCCGGCCTGCAGAGCGGGAACACCTCCGTTACCGGCCAACCGATTCAGAAGTCCTACCAGGGCTGCTGCTACAACCAATACGGTCACAACGATCGCCGCCACCGCCTTCCAGCCGGCCGTGATCTTCAAATTGTGAGCCTTCCCTGCCGATGTATACATATCACTCACAGTTGACACACTGTCGGTGACACCGCTGTCATACTGACGGCGGAGGTTTCTCAGATCGACCACCAGGTCACGTGTATCCTGGTAGCGATCACCGGGACTTTTCTGCAAGCACTTCTCTATTATACGCTCCAGTTCCTGTGGCACGCTGGCGTTCTTCAGCCGCGGCGATTCCTGCTTGACTTCCAGTATCTTGGCCAGGGTGGAAACATTGGTGGAACCGGCAAAGGGAAACTCGCCCGTCGACATGTGGTACAGGAGAACACCAAACGAAAAGATGTCGGATCGCAGGTCGATAGTTTCGCCACGCGCCTGCTCGGGAGACATATAAGACACTGTTCCCAGTATCTTACCCACTTTGGTCAACTGTTGTGAAACTGTGTCGGTGTCACCACCCTCATCACCCAGTTGCACCGACGGCATAGGTTTGGCCAGGCCGAAATCCAGTATCTTCGGCTCACCGTCTTCATTGATAAGAATGTTCTGCGACTTAATGTCACGATGGACAACATTCATCTTGTGAGCCGCAGCCAGCCCCGAGGCGATTTTTTCCGCCAGACGAATAACGGTATTGACCTCGTTGCCGCTACTCTGGAGATATTCGCTGACCGGACTACCTTCAACGCACTCCATGACTATGAAGCTCTGCTCCTGGCCGGACTCCGGGTCGGTCGCTTTCCCGATCTCATGAATAGCCATCACGTTGGGGTGAGAGATGCGGGCGGCGGTGCTGGCTTCCCGCTGGAAACGCTGCTGTTTCTCATCGTCATCGAAGTAATCCCCGGTGAGCAACTTCAGCGCCACCTGGCGGTGCAGTTTTTGATCCTCGGCAAGATACACCTCGCCCATCCCGCCGGAGCCAAGTTTCTTAACTATAATAAAATGAGCAATCTTCTGACCGGCTTTTAGCATGACGTTTCCCTTTTCACCAGTAACATGGTTATGTCATCAGAACGGGGTGAATCCTTGACGAATGTCTTAATGTCCTGAAGCAGACGAACGGTGATCTCAGCGGGTGACAGGTGCCTCAGGCTGGTGACCAGCTGCTCCGTTCGCTCATCGCCGTAGAGGTCATCGCCCCTTTCCGCCTCAGTGACACCATCGGTAAAAACAAACAGCAGGTCCTCCGGTGCCATCGGCACGGTTTCTTCAGCCCAATCACCCTGTCCAAAAGCGCCGATCATGGTGCCGGAGGCCTGAAGGTATTTCAGAGTGCCGTCACGGCTGATCAGCAGTGGCGGGTTATGACCGGCATTGACAAATGACAGTGTATCGCCTTGTGGATTTACGATGGCCACAAACAGGGTGGCAAAATTGTCGGGAGAACTGTAGTTAAACAATTGCCAGGAGGTCTGCCTGACCGCCCGGCACAGATCAAATTGCGGATCGTGGTACATGATTCTGAACGAGGCTAAGATATTCGACATCAGCAGTGCCGCACCCATGCCTTTGCCGCTGACATCGGCCACCAACAGCAGCAGACGTCCGTCAGGCAACATCGCCAGATCGTACAGGTCACCACCCACCGCCCGACACTGTTCCTGAAAGGCATGAACCCGATAGCCGGGCAGACTGGAAACCTCTTTGGTCAACAGGTTTCTCTGGATGACGGAGGCGCGCCTGATTTCCGATTCGATCACCTGCTTCTCCTGCAGTTCGGTAAGCATGGAGTAATTCATCAAACGGAAAGCAATCAGGTTCCCGAAGGTTGCGAAAAGCCTCAGATATTCGTCACTGTACCGTTGCAGAGGATTGGACGTATCGGCATACAGAATACCCAGCACTTTATCCTCGACAAACAAGGGCACCGCCATGGCCGACTTGAGTTGCGACATGATAATCGACTGTTGGGCCGCAAAACGGGGATCGTCATCGGCGTTGCCGATCAGAACGGCATTATGATTGGTCAGAATCTCATCAACAATGGTTCGCGAAAGAGTGAAGCCACCGGCTTCGCTGTCGGCACTCATGTGACAGGCGGCCACCCGCACACCCAGAGTACTCTCGTCGGTCAGCAGAACCGCCAGCCGTTCGGAGGGCACCGCCCTGGCCACCATACTCAGTGATCTTTCCAACATGACCTCCTGAGGTTCGGGAATAATGAGCATCTTGGCCATTTCAAACAGAGTGGTCAGAACTTCCGGTTGGTCGGCCATTCGGCTCGGCAGCGGCCGGAGGGCTTCGTTGATCGACAGCATGACCGATTTCTCCGGTTCACCCTCGATAAACAGACTGGCGGTGGGCGTCCGGGACGGACCACTGGAAGAGAGCGCGTTACTGGTGGTCAGTTTCAATTCCACCGATCCTAACATGATGTGGTCGGCCGGCTTGATTTCCACCCGCGAATCTATCCGCTGTCCGTTGACCATCGTCCCGTTATGACTTCCCAGATCGGTCAGAAAGCAGGGACCGACGGTTGATTCCACCTCGACTTCGGCATGTCTCCGGGAGACCGTATTGTCGGCCACGTAAAAATCCGTTTCCGGTTTGCGGCCAATAATGTACTTTCCCGGCCCCAGGTTAAACGAATAGTAGCGGCGACCGTCGGTGCCAATCAATTTCAGCATGGTAAGGTTAGTCCTCATCCTTTGGCGCTGACCAGCCTGGCCAGAAGCGGAGCAATATAGCCCTCTTCATGCAAAACAGCTATCTAAAAACCGGGCGATATAATCGAACCCCCCTATGTCACAAACTCCCCAGCCGTCTCGAACCATCCGCGTCAATTCGCCGGACGATTGAAGATCGGCAACGTATTGACCAAACGAGTCGGCATCTGACAAAGATTCAACACAACCGGCCACGCCGGTCTCCAGGAGCAGACTGCGGTTGAGCGGGGCATAGGGACCGATCTGTGGACCGACGACAAACATCGGCCAGCCGAGCCCCATAGCCCAGTTGGACCGCTCGTGTGCCGGGGCCACGAAATAGTCGAAAGCGGCAAATAATTGTGCCGTAAAGATATTTTCTTCGCGGCGGGAAGCGTACCGAACCACTAGGGTTGCCGGAAGGTCGCTCGGTATTGGTTCGTGCGAGTTGACGACTTGACAGGTCATACCCCGCGCCGAGAACTCGCGGCGAGACGCAATGTCCAGCTTACCGCCCTGCCGGACGAACAGGACGGATTTGCCCCCCTTGCGAACAGCCGACAGTGAAGCCCGCACCAGCTTGTCGACATGGGCTGTCGGCTCGGCACCGGAACTGAAAAACGCACCGGTCAGGGGTTCGCCGCCGTCGATTCTCCGCAACCGCCGCCGGCAGACATCAGCAGCTTGATTTACCAGCGCCGGTTCAATGCACAAACCACTGACGACAACATCGGCGGCAGTATAGCCTGATTCAAGAAACGGCCCGGCCGCCCGCTCAGTCGGCACCAGCACTTTGGAAGCACCGGCCACGACAGCTTCACCGGGTGTGACCAACTCCCCGTGCTGGTAGATCAGGTTCCGGCGGCCCTGCAGGATTCCCACCAGCGTGGGATGGGCCACAACCAGCGGACGGCTGTCGGATACAAAGCGGCGCCTGATATCACGACCCATGAGACTCAGCATCAGACCGGAGCGGTTGTAGTCAGCGTTGGCGCGGAGTCTCTTGTAGACAGATGCCACCGGACCGCCCGACGAGCCGTGTCGGTAAAACCAGCGAGCCAATTGCCATGACAGCCGCGACAGACCCTTTGACACCTCAAGGACATCAGTTTCACCGCGCACCAGGCCGATTCGGCCACGACGCACTAAAGCTTCGAGCAGACCATCGAGATAAAACGGATGCCCCCTGCCGATATCGGTGTAGAGTATATCAATCAGGGGTTGTTGACCGGTCATTTGTCATTCTCCAACATGCAACCATATAAAGATAGAAGGCATCTTTCTCAAAGTCAAACCAACCCGGTTGATTCGGCTGGCCGATGGTGCCTGCTGTCTCCGAAAAAGATAGCATTGTAGGGTGGGTCCGTCTTCGAACCCGCCAGTCTTGTGGGGTGGGGGCTTGTCTCACGCCAATAAAAGTAGAAATTCCGACGTCGCCAAAAAACATAGTTTGTATTTCCATCATCAGTAGATGATATTGCAATACAGATGATATCAAACATCTTCATTGAGATATTTTACCGGAGGTGAAAACAGGTGGACAGGCGATATAACAGTAAACCGCTATGGCTGATCCTGGCGGTCCTTATACTCGCGGTACAGTCGTGCCAGGCGCAGCGGGCAGACAAAAGTGCCGGTTTTGATCAGGCCCGTGAGAGGATGGTCAGAACACAAATCGAATCACGGGGAATAAGCGACAGCCTGGTTCTGGCCGCCATGCGGAAAGTAGAGCGGCATCGCTTTGTCCCCGAGAGACAGCGAGCTTCCGCCTACACCGATCAGCCGTTGCCGATAGGTGAGGGGCAGACCATTTCGCAGCCATATATCGTCGCACTCATGACGGCGTTGCTGGAGCTTGACGGTGATGAAAAAGTTCTGGAAATCGGCACCGGCTCAGGGTACCAGGCGGCTGTGCTGGGAGAACTTGCCGAGGCAGTGTTCACTATCGAGATCGTAGAGCCTCTGGCCGGGCGCGCCGAAACTCTGCTGACTGAACTGGGCTATGAGAATATCACTGTCAGATGCGGCGACGGCTATATCGGCTGGTCCGAACAGGCGCCCTTCGATGCCATCATAATCACCTGTGCCCCGCCACAGGTGCCCCAGCCTTTGATCGATCAGTTGGCCGATGGCGGCCGGATGGTGGTACCTGTCGGCCGACGCTGGCAGGAACTGATCCTGATCGAAAAGCATGGCCAAAAGCTAAAAGAAACCAGTATTATCCCGGTGCGATTTGTGCCGATGACCGGGGACTCGATTTCCTCAGGTCGCTGAGACAACCAGAGAAAACCAAAGTAAATGGCCGGTCGAACGACCGGCCATTCTGCCTGATTACTGCGTTGGGCGATTTTATTTACCGGCGATACCGGCTCTATGCCGGTGATGCCGGTCTATTTCCGGTTATAAGCCGACGATGTCGGTTATAAGCCGGCGATGCCGGTCAGGAGGTGATATTGGTTATTTCGCTCACATCGATGACCTTGGAGAGGTCCAAAAAGATCAGCAGACGATCTTCGAGTTTGGCCACACCCTTGATATACTCGGAATTGATACCGGTAGCTATCTCCGGAGGTGGCTCGATAGTATTGGACGGCAGCCGCAGCACTTCCGAAACCGAGTCGACCACCATACCCATAATGTTGCCCACGATATCGACCACAACGATCCGGGTGTTCTTATCGTACTCTTTGGTCTCCAGATTGAAACGTTTGCGCAGATCCACAATGGGAATCACCTTACCGCGCAGGTTGATCACACCCTCGACGAAGTGCGGTGTCTGCGGGACCTTGGTGATTTCCACCATGCGGTTGATCTCCTGAACCTTCAGAATATCGACCCCGAATTCCTCGGTTCCGATATTGAAGGAAACCAACTGCAACAATTCATCAGATTCCCCCCCGAACTGCTTTTCCTTTTTCTCCATCACGTTCGTCTCCATCTTCTCTATCTCCTTAGTCATGGAGTTTTGAATCATTTTCTCGTCTCATGTCAATACCATCAGTCGATGACAATTGGAGCCCCGGGACAGACCCTAACCTCTGCCCCTCCCTAATCCTTTATCATAATATCGGCAGTGCCGTCTCCACCCTTTACCTGGCTTACCCCGGCAAACTGTCCGGATAGAGTATCCGGACGGTCATTTCCGAAAGCAGTGGTGATATTAACGTGTTCATTACATAAACAACATCAATGTATTACATTGTTTACTTAAAGTGTTTCTCAAGACATTCCGGCGTCCGATACGGGTGTTGGGACCGGTTTGAATGTACCTTCGCGGTGCAGGGACAGGTTGCCCGATAAGGCCAAATGTGCTATGTTCGATATCAAAACATGACCTGAAAGGATGATCAGATGAAAGATAAGCGCAACGAAATCCTGGCCCGACTGCTGATCGACTACTCCTGCAAACTGAAAAAGGGCGAGGTGTTGTACCTCGAAATCAAAGGCAAAGAGACGCTCGAACTGGGCAAACAGGTAATCCGAATTGCCACCGAAAAGGGCGCTATCCCCTTCTGGTTCTATAACGATGAGTCGCTGCTGCGCCAGTGGGTGGGCAAAGCCGGTGACGACCAGTTCAGGAAACAGGCTGAGCTGCACCTGGAACTGATGAAACGGGCAGACGCCTATATCGGGTTGCGCGGGTCGGATAATCCGTTTGATATGGCCGACATTGCTTCCAGCCAGATGGACAAATTGAAAACCCTCTTCTACAAACCGGTGCACTTGGAAGAACGCGTTAAGCGGACCAAGTGGGTGGTGTTACGCTACCCCAACAACGCTATGGCGCAATTGGCCGAGACATCACAGGAGACGTTCGAGGATTTCTATTACGAGGTCTGCTGTGCCGATTACCCTAAAATGTCAAAAGCCCAGAACAAGCTGGTCGCCCTGATGACGGCTGCCGACAAAGTGCACATCAAGTCGCCGGGCACTGATTTGACCTTTTCCATCAAAGGCATTTCCTGCGTCAAGTGTGACGGCACCCGCAACATCCCCGACGGTGAAGTTTACACCGCCCCGGTGCGCGATTCCGTCAACGGCACCATCACTTACAACACTCCCTCCCTGTATGAAGGTGTTGTTTACAACGGCATCTCCCTCACCTTTGAAAACGGCAGGATTGTCAAAGCGACCGCCGAGGGTAACGTCGACAAGCTCAACAAGATACTGGACACCGACGAAGGCGCCCGCTATGTCGGTGAGTTTGCCATCGGGGTTAATCCGTTCATACTCAAGCCGATGAAGGACACGCTCTTTGACGAAAAGATCGCCGGCTCGTTCCATTTCACGCCCGGCCAATGCTATGACGAAGCCCCCAACGGCAACCAGTCGGCAATCCACTGGGACCTGGTGCTTATCCAGCGTACCGACTACGGCGGTGGTGAGATTTACTTCGACGACAAACTGATCCGCAAGGACGGTGTCTTTACAGACGGAGAAATGGAGAAAGCGTTTTCCGCGGAGAACCTGCGGTCCAGTCAATTGTAATCAGATTGAAACGACATTTAAAAAACCCCCCGATCAATCGGGGGGTTTTTTGTTTTTGTGCACCCACCTCCGAACCGCTGCCGGAAGGATCTTCACGCAGCCAACTCCGGTCGGGCACTCCTGCAACACACACAAGTGACTACTTACCGCTGCTACCTCCCGGTCCTGACGGAGGTTGTAGGCTTCTGTTGTACAGGACCCGACCTTCAACACCGCTTACATGTCGAAACCAACCGGCCGCTAAGCCCTCGGGTGGGGATTCAATCCCGGTATAGCGGATTCCGGGTTACAGGGCACCGCTAACTCCCCATCTAGCACGGACATTGTCCGTTTTGCAGGCTTCGCCTGATTTACAGACATCGTCTGGTTTACAGGCTTCGCCTGATTCATTTTTCACAGGATACAACAGATTAAGCCGAATGTCAAAACCAGATTTAGGCCAAAGACTATGTGGCCGCAATCTGTGATCGCGGTTTCATAAAGCGACGCCAGGAATCCTTTCCTGGCGGCCCTGGTAAGAAACTGAACGTCAAACGACGAGGGGAATCGGGCTTGCATTTCTTCCCAACTCTACCATAAATTGGTGTCGAGTGATTTATGTGCGGTCAGGAATCCTTTCCTGACCGAACCGGTATAGCCGTCGGGAAGGGATTCCTGACGGCGCTGGTGAAAGGCGTTATGAAGCGACTTTATAAAACATAGTTCGCCAAAGAAATATGGATGAGAAGTTTAAAGCTCTAATCTGCGACCTTTCCAAAAAGTATAAAGAGCTTATGTCGATGCCGCCACTAACCATTGATATAATTCCCCCTGATTGCCCAACTGGAGGAATCTACCTGTTTTCGGAAAATGGAATCCATCTTTATGCCGGTAGAACAAAACGTCGAATCAAGGATAGACTGAGAGACCATGTCAGCACCGCAGACGATTGTCCACTTGCCTGGCATTTGGTTCGAGAAGAAACAGGCAAGACCGAAGCAACTTATAAGACTGAAGGGTCTCGAAAAGACCTATTGACCCAGCCTCATTTCAGCCAAGCATATAAACAAGCTAAGAATAGAATAAAGCAAATGGAGATCCGATACGTAGGCGAGCCAAACCCATTAAAACAAACCCTTCTTGAGATTTATGTGGCAGTCGTCTCTGGAGCCAAATTCAATAATTTCGATACACATTGAAAAAGCGAGGTGAACGAATCACTGGGATCTCACTGAAGGGACAGATTCTCTTATACAGCACCGTCAGGAACTCTCCTGGCGATACTGGCAAGAAACTGAATATCAAGCGCGACAAGAGATAATAGGTTGCCGGCTTTCTCCATTCCACCATAGCTTGTTGCTGCGTGGTTTGCCTGTTGAAAAGCATTCCCATTGGGACGAGTGGTACAGATAAACGAGGGTAGCCGCAGATGAAGATATCAGCTGTCTGCTTCGACATGGATGGGACACTAATCCGGAATACCGATTCGGTGAAATATCTTTGTACGCTTAGCAATCGTCTAGAAGAATTCGAGAGAATAGAATGCCGTGAGGATGAAAGAAGCATTACTTGGATCGAAGGCGACTATCTCAAGGCAGAATTGGTCGCAGGTCTTGGACTTAGTGACGTTGAAGATAAGTTTGCAGACAAGATTGAGTTGATTCATGGCATCGCCCAGGTATTGGAGTTCTTGAGAGCCAGACGGATCAAATCGGTATTGATAACGGCAGGACCGATTCAAGTTGCCAGCATAATCGGAAAGATGTTTTCATTTGATGGGGTGTACGGTAGTACATATGAAGTAGTAGACAGCAGGTTTACAGGGAGAATCACAACCCATCTAGGAAACCATGGCAAGTTGACGTGCCTGGGAGATTTCTGTCTGAAGAGTGGTCTTGTGCTGGAAAACTGTGTGGCGATTGGAGACAGTAGCTCTGACATAGCCGTTTTTCGGAAGTGCGGGAAATCAATTGCAATCAACTATTCCGATTCCTTGAAAGGAAAAGGATCGGAACATATCATCACCGAGGATCTCTCTGATGTCATAGACATAATCGATTCCTGGCTGGGAGAATAGGATGGATAGAAGGGTGGCTCACCGCTTGCGGTGAGTTTCTATTCAATTTAGTACTCAGGTTATAGTAGGAACAGTAAACGCACCCCAAGGGGTGCGCCACCCCTGCCACGATCTATGGTCGCGGTTTCATATAGCTGAGGAGGTGTGTCCCCCGGTTCTCATCAACTCAAGCAAGCTATTTGAGCCTGGAACCTTCGGGTGGACTGCCGAAAGTTGCACTGCCCTCGGATTGGGTTTGCTCGAAGCCAACCGATCGAAGAACCATCACTTCATCGCCCATCGTGATATGGCCGAATTGGACTACCATCGGCGTGCTAGTACCTCGCAATTCCGGGTGGAAGTCCAGAAAAACAACAACCTGGGCCAGATATACGCCGGACCCCAATGACAAGCGGCCACCCGACCTATTGAACTTCGTGAAACCTGATATGTTGACTAAGGATCGCCGGCCACCGTCAATCGTGTCGATCTCCCAAACGTGCAGGTAGTCGGCGATCAACCGTCCCTTCCCAGTCAGCAAGCGTGGGTCAGATAAGTCAACGTCAATAGAATCCTTAACCTCCAATCGCAGAACTGCTCCAATGATGGCAGGGGATTTTTGATAGCTCACCCAGGCATAGACAGAAGTGGCATCTTCCACCATCTGCCGATACTCCGCTTTCGTCGCCTCACTCGGGATCCAGATCGTTATAGGTTTGCCGCACCCGCACAAGACTGGCAACAATACCACAAAGAGTAATGACCATCGCTTCACAAAGACCCTCCGTTTCTCCGGAGCGTTACAGCGCCGAGTCCCGCCGTCCATGACTGTCGGGCCGTACCTCGCACTGAACCTGCTCTCCAATAAAAAAATGGAGCAGATCGGGATCGAACCGACGACCTCCACGTTGCGAACGTGGCGCTCTCCCAACTGAGCTACTGCCCCAAACACAAGTGTTCTCTATGGCACAAGTGCCGTTTGTATTGTCTCTCCGCGGGGTTCTCGGAACCCGACAGAGTGATTATCGGTCCAGCCGTTGCGATAATAAACAAAAACCCGCCGATGTTCAAGCGGTTTGTGACCTCCGTACTGCAACCCAACCGGGGCAAAAACAGCCAACTTCAGAGCCATTACGCCCCCGCCGGATATTCCGCTTGCTATGTCACTGTTGGCTTGCGTATCATGTATCGGTTATTTGTATGCTAAACTAAGAGGTCACATGTACACCAGGCGGCGGGTTATAAAGGGTGTTTCGATTTCGTCGGGGATAGTCCTGGGCCAGGCCCGGGTAGTGATGCCCGGAGCGATCGAGGTGGTTGCCCGGCGAGTGCCCGCCTCCCGGGTCAAAGCCGAGGTAGCCGCCTTGGAGCAGGCAATCGAACAGACTATCGACGATCTCCGCTCATTGCGTGACTCGACCATAAAACAAATCAGCGGCCGGGTGGCCAAGATTTTTGACGCTCAACTGCTGATAGCCGGCGACTACGAGTTTCTCAAGACAGTCAAAGCCGAGATTGCCGGGCAGCACCACAATGCCAGCTTTATATATCAATCGCTGATCAATCAAACGACGGCCAAACTGAAGAAGTCATCAGACACCTATTTGCGGCAGATGGCAATTGATATCGAGGCCGTTGCTTCGCGGGTGCTTTCGCACCTGGCAGGACATGAAGAAAGCGACACGAAATTTGCTCCGCAAACGATTCTGGTGGGAAAGACGTTTTCACCTAACGACATCGTCAGCTACCGGAAACGCAAAGCTATCGGTTTTCTGGTCTCGGAAGGTGGCAGTGATTCGCACATGGCGCTTATCGCTCGTTCCCTGATGGTGCCGGTAGTGCTGGCCGATGATATTTGGCAGCAGACACCCAACAACTGTCGACTTATCCTTGATGGCATTTCCGGCCAGGTGATCGTTCACCCCTCAGACGAAGACTGGGACGAATTCCAGAAACGGAAGAAACGGCTGGGACCGACCACAATAACCCGTATCAAACGGCTCCCTCGTATCCCGCCGGTGACGCGCGACGACTGTGAAGTTGTGGTGGCCGCCAATCTGACGCTGCCCGGCCCGGCCGATGATATTCTGGCGGCACGGGGTATCCCCATCGGTCTGTATCGTACCGAGTTTCTCTACCTGGCTCACGGGCGATTCCCGGATGAAAAAACACAGTACTCTTATTATCGTCAGGTAGCGGAAAAATTCGCTCACGCCAGCGTGGTGCTGCGAACGTTCGACCTGGGCTATGACAAATCTATGTCTAATTCAAAGTGGCCACGGGAAGACAACCCGGCCCTGGGTTGGCGGGGTATTCGAGCCATGCTGGATATGAGTCAACTTTTCAAAACCCAGATTCGCGCCATTCTTCGGGCTTCCGTACACGGCAACCTGAAAATCCTGCTGCCGATGATCTCGCAGGTGGCCGAACTGGAGAAGGCCAGAAAGCTGATCGCCCAGGTGAAGTTCCAGTTGCGCAAAGAGGGAGTGGACTTTGATCGTAATATTGAAATCGGCATCATGGTAGAGGTCCCGGCGGCGGCGATGATCGCCGATCGGCTGGCGGCTGGTGTCGATTTTATGTCGATCGGCACGAACGACCTGACCCAGTACACCCTGGCAGCGGACCGAACCAACCGCAAGGTGGCTGATCTCTACAGCCCCTACCACCCATCGGTGCTGCAGTTGATCGGGATGACAGTAACGGCCTGCCTCAAGGCCAAGCGATCGGTCTCGATTTGCGGGGAGATGGCCGGTGACGTGCTGGCGTTGCCGCTGTTTATCGGCATGGGAGTCAATATGTTGTCGATGAGTCCGGCGCGGATATTTGATCTGTGTCGAGCAACAGAGAAAATCGACTCGCGGCTGGCCCAACACCTGGTAGCAACGATCCTGACCAGCGGCTCGGCCGGTGAAGTAATCAGTAAACTGGAAAACTACAGAATAGCTGTGGATAGACGGAAACAATAATAGGATAGGGATTATGGAAACCACATCAGTATTGGACGATGTTGAAAAAATAAGAGCCACTGATCCCGGCAATATGTACAACAGCATATTCGATTTCCCGGAACATCTCTCCGATGGTTTCAAGATCGGTCAGAAATGGCAGATTACCAAAAGCGAGTTTGCCGGGATCAAGAACATCGTTGTGGTGGGTATGGGCGGCTCCGCCATTGCCGGTGATATGGTACGCAGCCTTCTAACGCCAAACCTGCTGGTGCCCCTTCAGATTTGCCGGCATTACACTCTTCCCGAATATGTCGATGATGAAACACTGGTAATAGCCTGTTCCTACAGCGGCAGCACCGAAGAAACACTGGCAGCTTTCGACAACGCCTTATCTCGCAAAGCAATGATGGTGGCGCTGACCACAGGCGGGATGCTTAAAGAAATGGCCGACCTGAATTCGATACCCACCGCTACACTTCCCTCCGGTCTTCAGCCACGGGCCGCGTTGGGTTACTACATAATGCCACTACTGGCTTTCCTGGAGAAGATCGGTCTCATCAAGAACTTCACCAAAGAGTTGAAGGGCATTACCGAGCGACTGGCCATCTACAGGGAGAAATACATCGAAGATAACTCGACTCTTCAGAATCCGGCCAAGAATATCGCCGAGAAGATCCACGAGCGGATTCCTGTTATCTATTCGGGGCCGATGCTTACCGACGGCGTGGCCTTGCGCTGGAAGTGCCAGATTTGCGAGAATTCCAAAATGCTCGCTTTTACGAATCAGTTTGCTGAGTTCAACCACAACGAACTGGTAGGCTGGTCAGATCTGATACAGCGGCACCACGAACATCTGATAGTCATTATCCTGCGCGACTCTGAGGATCACCCTCAGATCCGCAGGCGCATGAACATTGTTAAAGAGTACATCAAACAACAATCAGTGGATGTTATCGAAGTTCACTCGCGCGGTGAATTGCCGCTGGAGCGGATGTTGAGCCTGGTTCAACTGGGAGATTTTGTCTCTTACTACCTGGCTGTACTGAACGAGGTTGATCCGACACCGGTTGACGTTATTGAACGGCTGAAAGTAGCCCTGCAACGCGAACAGTAAACCGCTGATCGGCTGCTGTGATAACGGTTGATATTCAGATCGACGAACTAATTCGTCGTTATCCGGATGCAATCGCTTACCTGATCAGAAACGATCTGCCGTGCGTGGTCTGCGGCGAGCCGTTTTGGGGAACTCTCATAGAACTGGCCGATCAGAAGGGGTTTACCAGAGATCGCATAGAGGTAATCGTAGCGGAATTCAACAAACTCCACCCTTGAAAGGACGGTAGTGTCTCAACCTGAATCTTTTTATTCTCTAAAATACTTTTGAACCCAATCGTAGTACGCTTGGTACGTTTCTTTGCCGGGCTCCTCGTGACCTTTGTCGGCCTCCGGGTGAAACTCTACCTGACCACCTAACTGTTCGAGTCGAGTCACCAGCGTTTCAGTAATCTTGTATGGCGCATTTCGGTCCCTCTCGCCATGAAAGACAAACATAGGTATATTGTAAAACAGGGTCAGCAGGTCAGGATGCGTAAAGTCAGGATAGTCGTTCCCCGGATACCAATCGTTGGCAAGATTGGGATGACCACTGAAAACAGCAAGTCCCCTGAACTTCTCAGGTGTTTCGTAAAATGTCCTGTAAACTCCGTAACCTCCCATTGAGAAACCGCAGAGAAGAATACCGGCCGTGTCAATCGGATATACTGTGATTACCGCGTTGATCGCCTCGGCAATATCCTCCTGGGCATGATCGAAGGTGAAGCAGTTGGAGGTTCCGCGCCCCCGTGGAGCCAGACCAATAAAACCTTCCGGAATCATCTTTACCACTCCGCGATCTCTAAGACTGTATTCTGTCGAGGCGCTTCCGTGCAGATACACAAAAAGCGGGTATGTCTGCCCCGGATCATAATCATCCGGAACCCAGACCATATATGGCTGCAATGTACTGTCGATCTCGGATCGATACGCTCTGCGAACAAAACCTGTCTGTCCCGAGTAAGGGTCCCTGCCCGCCAGAGACTCCTCGATCTGGCGCTCCAGACGGGTCAATCGAATCCGTTGCCGGACGCAAGTTTCATAGGACCTCGCCGAATCAATCTGATCTGCCACTTCATCGAGCTTAAACATGAGTGTTGATACGGTGCTTGAGGATATTTGCGCAGATGCCCCGGTCAGCCTGGAACGAATTGCATCATAATCTGTTGGTGGGAGGATAGATAGTCCTGTCTCGCCTTCAGATTCATCGGGGCCGTGCTGCCATTTGACTCTATAGCCGCCTGAGGACAGCGGCGCGGTATTTACGTTAAACGAGTGTTGGCTGAACCCTGGCTTAGTAGCGTAGGTGGTCTTCTCATAAACGACCGCATCGCCTTCACCGGCAAGTACCAGTACAGTGAGTGAGTCCTCTCCGTCAGCGTTTGCCACAGTCACGGACGTCACGCCTATGCTGTCGCCTTCGAATATGTGTCCTTGATCAGCTTGAACAAATGTTTGAAACTCACCAGTGACGGTAGGCTGCTCAAACTGCAGCAGCGCATAATGCCGGGGGTGTCGTTCACATCCGATACATTCATCATACACAACGTCGTATGTTATGCGCCCTTCCGTCTTGATTGCTTTGACAAAACGTAAATTGAATCCGATACCATCGGAAATCCAGGGATGGTACGGATGAACATCTCGCCACGGCAGAAGCAATTCGAAGCTGACCACGCCATCCCCATCGTGGAATTCCAGTTCGGTATCCTCGCTTGTGCGAACAAAGATATTATTTACGTTGTAGTACCAAAAGATCCGCCGCGATCACTCCATTCGCGGTTTGTCGACCGCAGAACAGGCCAGAACATAAAACTCATCGGTCGGTTCATTGTCGGGACGGGGCATCGCCAAAACCATGTGAAACCCGTCCCCCATCTGATATGCTCGATCCCGGTAGATTAGACTATCAGCCTCTGCTTCTATAAAAACGTAGAGGAAATTAGTGCCGTAAGCCATACGATAATTGACTTCCGGGGTGGGTCCATCATATTCCTGTTTAGTCACACGGGTAAACGTTCGGATCGACAAATTGGACAGGTGGTTATCCAGGACTCCGTCAATAATCGGAGCGTGTTCGAGAAATTGCACATAATCGCTGATTATCTCCGGAGAATCGGCCGTTAAAGCCGTATCGGGAGAACCCTCATCGCACGCTGCCGTTTGCCGGGCAGTCACGCAAAGGCATACTACGAACAGAATCAATTGCACTCCGGAGCTAAACGATCTGGTCATGGAAACCTCTTGATATTCTGGTCAATCAACTTTTCATACGTACAGTTTGATGAGATATGAGTAGCTTGTCCATAAAAAAAAGTGCCCGTGCAACGCATTCTTCTGCTGATAGCGCTGGTGACTGCCCGGCCACTGTCACTTTGTTACCGGCAGCACCGAGGCCTTAGCCCGGTTGAAACAGGCCAAAGCCCACTACCTGTTCAGTTCTTGAACAAGGTGTCGATAGTAACCAATAGATGGAATATCGGTACTTTCAACATCGGAAGAACTAATCAAAGGGTTTCAATATGGAAACTACGGGACATTGTGAAGCTGCCAGCGACTACTACGATGATGTGTTCAATTCGGGGGTGTACAACCAGGCTGCGCGCGCACCGCTTTACCGCCGGATATTTTCGATAATCAACAAATACGACTCCCCGCGGGTGCTCGAAATCGGCTGCGGCACCGGCGATCTCGGCAAGTTGTTGGTCGATGCGCGAATTCCATACCGTGGATTTGACTTCAGCAAGGAGGGACTTCGCATCAGCCGGAACCTTTGTCCCGAGGGTGACTTCCGGTTCGGCCAGGCATACGATCCGGCCATGTACCAACCAGTTGACTACAATGTTGTCGTGGCGCTGGAAGTCCTGGAGCATGTTGACGATTTGAGATTGCTCGGCAATATCCCTCCCGGTGTGCGGTTTGTTGCGTCAGTGCCGGATTACGATGATGAATCACATCTGCGATTGTATACCGATCCTCAAAAAGACATTATCGAACACTTCGCCGAAAACCTGGAGATATCTGAAGTTGGTGTCATGACCGGGAAAGACGAAAAAACCGGCCGACAGACGCGCATCTTTTTCTTTGAAGGTGTCAGACGCCCCGCCACCAGTGTCCCACAGCCACCGACCGGCCACGAAGTGAGCGAGGACAGACCGAAAACAAGCTCTACAACGTCTGTCAATGGCCCGCTGACGTCACGCAAGCTTCATTTGGGATGCGGGCGCACGATCCTTGATGGATGGGTCAATCTCGACTGCACTGAGCTTCCTGGTGTCAACATAATAGCCGATCTGGACGACTGTGCCGAGACTCCTCTGCCTTTTGATGATGATTGCTTCGAGGAGTTCCTGGCCAGTCATTTGATAGAGCACATCGCCAACCCCCTGCCCCTGATGCAGGAACTGCATCGAATCGCCCGCAATAACGCCAAAGCGGTTTTCCGGCTGCCATACGGCTCCACTGACAGCGCCTTCGAAGATCCCACCCATGTACGGCCATATTTTATCCATTCCTTCGGTTATTTCTCACAACCGTACTATTGGCGCGCCGACTACCAATACCGCGGCGATTGGGCTGTTGAAAAGATCACCCTGGCCGTCGATCGGGGGCGATACGAGGGCAAGAAGGTATCTGAGATCGCCTTGGATATTGAGCGCTATCGAAATGTCGTCCAAGAAATGATTGTCGAGCTTCGCGCCGTCAAACCGATCCGACCACCCCGGCGCGATCTGATCGTTGAGCCGAAAATCGAACTGGCTTTTGCGGTTCCGGCGCCGACGGTTTCGCCATCGTAATGAAAGCCCGGACGCGGTTTATCTGATGGCATGGCTCTTTTATTAATCTCACTTTCTCGGTTTCATAGTTCGTTCTTTATATTCGTTTTCTTTAGAGTAATTCTCGAAATAACTTCCGATATAGTGGCTGGTGTACCTCCCGGTGCACCAGCATCTGACCGCGCTAATACTGGCGCACGGGGACGTACGCCAGTCACAAAGCATAGAGAGCAAACGGAACATTTTTATGGGAATCACTCTATTCGAGTGTACGTATCGCCCAATCAGCGGCAATCAAGTCGATATTGGCGTTTTCCTCCCTGATCGGGCAGTCAGTAGTTAACGGAACACAAAACATCCTGCTGTATATAAGAATCTGATGGTCTCTGCCAACGGGCGCGACAATCCGGTGCGTCGCTTGACAGTAGAACCGTCAATTAGTATAATTGCAATTCTCGATTTCGTCTGAAGGAACGGAATTGAACTATATAAATGATGAAGATATCTAATCCAAAGCTGAGGTATAAATGTTGGCAGAAAACTCGAACATGACCATGATTGAAGCCCATGGGCTGACCAAGTATTTCGGATCCTTTGTGGCCATCAAGGACATCTCGTTTAGTATCCCGAAAGGCCGGATTGTCGCATTTCTGGGACCCAACGGAGCAGGTAAATCGACCACCATGAAGATTCTGGCCGGTTTTCTGGCAGCCAGCGAAGGTACCGCGGCCATAGCCGGCCACGACATTCGCAGCCAGCGACTTCAGGCAGCACAACATCTTGGTTATCTGCCGGAGGACGGTCCCCTCTATGACGATTTAACTCCGGTCGAACTGCTTCGGTTTTTCGGTGAAGCACGGGGACTGCACGGAGCCGAACTGTCTCAACGGCTGGAGGCGGTTGATGGTTTGTGTGCCCTGCGTAATGTTTGGGAGAAGCCGATCGGCAAGCTCTCGCGCGGTTATCGGCAGCGGGTTGGTCTGGCTCAGGCGCTGTTGCACGACCCGGATATCTTAATCATGGATGAACCGACAGCCGGTCTGGACCCCAACCAGATCCGGGATTTCCGTACCAACATCAGGGAGTTGGGCAAATCCAAAACGATCCTGATCTCCACTCACATTCTCCAGGAAGTCGAGGCGGTAGCTCAGCGCGTGCTGCTGGTACACGAAGGACGGCTTCTCTTTGACGGCCCTCCGGAAGAACTGAGGACAGACGGCTCACTGGAGCAGACGTTTTATCGAATGACGGGACATACTCCTGCCGGGACCGCCGAGCCCGAGGGAGGTGCGGTATGAAACTCAACACCAACCTTGTCTGGGTTATCTGCAAACGTGACTGGCGCACGTATTTCAACAGCCCTACCGGCTACGTATTTGTCACACTGTTTATTTTTCTCAGTGCCGCAGCAGCTTTCTGGCAGGAACGGTTTTTTGCCAACAACCTGGCCAATCTCGACCAGCTTAACGGCTTCCTGCCGTACCTGCTTCTGTTTTTCATCCCGGCCCTGACAATGAGCATCTGGGCTGAAGAACGGCGTCGCGGTACCGACGAGTTGCTCTTGACTCTGCCTGCCACCGACCTGGAAATCGTACTGGGAAAATACCTGGCAGTGCTTGGTATCTACACCGCTTCTTTGGTTCTTTCGGTCAGTCACGTGCTGGTGCTGTTCTGGCTGGGCAGTCCGGATATCGGATTGATGTTCGCCAATTACCTCGGCTACTGGCTGCTGGGGATGGCTTTGCTGACAGTGGGTATGCTGGCCTCGTTACTGACGGCCAATTCCACGATCGGATTTATTCTGGGAGCTTTGTTCTGCTCTCTGTTTATCTTTATTGATTCGGCTACGCTGGTTGTCAGTGGTTCGCTGCAGGCGGTGCTGGCGCCACTCGCTGTTTCTGACCATTTTGCCGACTTCGCCCGTGGTGTGATCAGCTTCTCCGGGTTGCTTTACTTTCTCTCGGTAGCAGCGGTAATGCTGTATCTGAACGTTGTCATAATCGGCCGTCGGCACTGGCCGCTTCAGGCCGGCGGTTACCGTTTCTGGGTGCATCACGTGGTACGGGCAACAACGCTGGTGGTGGCCTTAATCAGCCTCAATTCGCTCCTGGGCCGACCCGGTCTGCGCCTCGATGTCACGGCTGAGCAACTGCACTCGCTGTCGGCTGAGACGGAGCGCATATTGGATGAACTGCCCGACAATCGTCCGGTCTTGATCCAGGCTTTCGTCAGCCCGGAGGTCCCCCGAGGTTATGTCGAGACCCGGTCTGATTTGCTGGGCAAATTGCGGGAAATATCAGCGGTCGCCGGCGACAAAGTCCAGGTGCTGATACACGACACCGAGCCGTTTACGCCGGAAGCCCGCGATGCCCGTGAGAAATTCAGCATCACCCCCCGGCAGATCATGACCACTGAGAGTGCCCGATCCAGTGCCTCCAGCGTCTTCATGGGGGTCGCTTTTACCAGCGGCGCCGCCGAGGAAGTGGTGCCCTTCTTTGATCGTGGTTTGCCGGTTGAGTACGAATTGGTGCGCAGCATTCGCGTGGCGGCTAAAACCAGCCGCAAGAAAATCGGCGTACTGGGTACGGCGGCCAAGCTGTTCGGTGGATTTGACTTCAACACCATGGGCTCGACTCCACCCTGGCGCGTGGTGCAGGAATTGAAAAAACAATATGAGGTAGTGTCGATCACCGCCGGTGACTCCATTACCGGGGAGATGGACGGCCTTCTGGTAGTACTACCTTCATCGCTGTCCCAGGATGAGATGGACCGCGTGAAGGCATATATGCTGGCCGGTCATCCGACCCTGCTGCTGATCGACCCCCTGCCGGCCTTTAACATCGCCCTCTCCCCTCTTATTCCTGTCGAGGCTCAGCGCAATCCCTTCATGCAAAACCAGGGTCCGCCACCTCAACCGAAAGGAAACATCAACCGGCTGCTTTCGGATATCGGGATGAATTTCAACCCGTCGCAAGTGACCTGGGATAATCATAATCCCCACCCTGACCTGGCCCAACTCCCACCTGAAATCATCTTTGTCGCCGACGGCAACGAGAGCACTGAGGCTTTTAATGAGATGCATGCCGCCAGCGCCGGTTTGCAGGAACTGGTCATGCTCTATCCGGGATATATATTCAAATCCGTCAACACCGACTTTGAATTTCAGCCGCTGCTGCGGACGGGGCGCATCTCAGGATTGTTGCCGTTTCAACAACTGGTGCGCCGCGGATTTATGGGTATGGGTTTCAGCCTTAACCGCAATGTGCGCCGGGTGCCCTCCGGCGAAACCTATATTGTCGCGGCTCGTGTGTTCGGGACCACCCGTAGCGACACCACTCTGGCGGAGACCCTTCCTCCCGGGAGCGTCAACGCCGTCGTGATTGCGGACGTCGATTTCATCGGTGAGCAGTTCTTCCAGATTCGGGAACAGGGTATCGAGAATCTTAATTTCGACAACATCACTTTCTTCCTGAACTGTATGGATATGCTGGCGGGAGACACGTCCTTTATATCTCTGCGCAAGAAACGGGTCAGGCATCGCACGCTGGAGACAGTGGAAGCAAAGACTCAGCAGTTTGTGCAGCAGCGCATCGAGGAAGAACAACAGGCCGAAGCCGACGCCCAGCAGGCGCTGACCGAAGCTCAGCAGCGACTTAATGAAAAAGTCGATGAGGTACGCAATCGCCCCGATCTGGACGAACAAACCAAGCAGATTATGGCCCGGAACCTGCAGGAAGTTGAGAACCGTCGTTTTGAAGTTCTCAAGTCAGGTATCGAGGCGAAAAAGGAAGCCACCGTTGCCCACAGCAAAGAAAATATGGAGTCCGCCGTCAGAAGCATCCAGTCCAGGATCAAGACAATGGCGGTGTTGTTGCCGCCCATTCCGGTCTTTACCATCGGTGTCTGGATCTTCGTGCAACGACGTCAGCGAGAACGGGAGGGTGCTGCTGCCTCCAGAAGATTGAGGAACTCAAAATGAACGAAACCAGGAGAACGCTCGCTTTTGCAGGTACTGCGGTAGTCCTGGCGGCACTAGCACTGATTTTCGCCCCTCACCGGATTACACCGGGCACCTTCCTTGATCAGGGAGAACCGTTTTTCCCCGACTTCACCGATCCTAACGAAGCGGTGACGCTGGAAGTGATCGACTTCGATGAAGCCACCGGAGCGGCGCGGCCGTTCAAAGTTACTTTCAAGGACGGTCGCTGGACTATCCCGTCCCATCACGATTATCCGGCCGACGGCAAGGATCGACTGGCCCGGACAGCAGCCGGTGTGATCGACATTTGCAAAGACGATTTCCGCACGGACAACATCTCCGATCACGAGATGTGCGGAGTGATTGATCCCCTTGATGAAACCGCGGCGCTGTCCGGTCGCGGACAACGGGTGACTATAAAAGGAACCAACGATGCCGTTCTGGCCGATTTCATTATTGGTCACCAGGTACCGGAGCGCGCCGGATTCAGATTCGTGCGAGTGCCGCAGCAGAATCGGGTCTATGTGGCTCGGTTGGAAGTGGACATTTCCACGGAATTCAGCGACTGGATCGAAGCCGACCTGCTGCAGGTGGACAAGAACAAGATTGATCGCGTGAACCTGCAGGATTACTCCATAAACGAGCGTACTCAGTCTGTCGACCAGCGTGACAATCTGATGCTCACCCGTCAGGACGGAACCTGGAAAGCCGACAGGATGAAATCGACTCAGCAAGTTGATTCGACCAGGATGCAGGATTTGCTGACAGCACTGGATGAGTTGAATATTGTCGGCGTTCGTCCCAAACCGACCGGGTTATCGGCCGGGCTGAAAGAAAACCCGGGTGAGCAGAAGGTTTCTCAGGACGAAGTCAGGTCGCTTCAGAGCAAGGGATTCTACTTCTCTCGCGACGGCCGGCTTCTTTCCAACGAGGGTGAGACCCAGGCTCAGACAACCGATGGAGCCAACTACACACTCCGCTTCGGCGAAGTGGTTTACGGATCGGGCCTGGCGGTCACCGCCGGAGGCAATGCGGATACGGATCAACAGGAAAGTTCCGCCGCCCAGAATCGCTACATGTTTATCACCACCGACTTCGATGCCGCGACTTTTCCGGAACCGAAAAAACCCACTGACACCGAATATCTCAAGAAAGCCGACAGCATCTGGACCGATGAAGATCGCAACAACAAGAGCCTGCAGAACGCACATGGACTCTGGCAGCGTAACGTCGAGAAAGGCCGCCGGCTCAGCAGTGAGCTGAACGCTCGCTTTGCCGACTGGTACTACGTCATATCTGCCGAAAGTTTTGAGCAACTGCGGCTCACGCGCCAGGACCTGGTCGTAAAAAAGGAAGTGGCCAGCGACAATTGAGACCGGACCGGCCGGCGCCTTTCGATTGACAGATCAGCCATATCGGGTATATTGAACTATATACTCTGAGATATCTTATGGCAGGATAACTGAACGATGATCCACTGGGTATTAACGATCTTGGTAACTACCGGTCTGGTAACGTCAAGCGTAGCTGCCGACCGGGACCAGACGGACCCCTCGTGTGACACCACCGGCTATTACCAGGCGGCACTGACGACCTGGTCGGTTCCCGATATCTATGGCGCACGAGCGATGGCACAGAAGGTTGATCTGCCTCTGTCAACAGCCGGAGTGCGGATTCTCGACATATCCTGGTATTTGTACCACAATGGTGATTCATTGATCTACACCACTAACTCGAAAGTGACTATCTACACCGACAATGACGGTGTGCCGGGAGATGAAGTAGCTTCGGTGGTCGTGAGTCCGACGGACTATGTTTTCTATCCGCAGCCGATAGTGGTCCGCTTCGACACGATGGATGTAACGATTTTTTATAGCGACTTCTGGGTGGCAATCGAACCCGATTCTACAGCTACACCGGCGACGGGTATCCGTGTTATCACCGATCAAGGTGGCTGTGGTTATGACCGCTGCGGCGGTCAATGGCGTAACGACGGCTGGGAAATCATCTGCGATATCTGGGGTGGGCCGTGCGATCTGGCCTTTGTGGTAGATATTGGGCACTGCTGGATGGTTGGTGGGTACTGGTGCGGTGATATCGACACCAACTGGCAACCCACCGACGTTGGCGACCTGACCTACCTGGTGGCCTACCTGTTCCAGGGCGGACCGCCGCCGGTTCGGCTGGAGGTAGCCGATGTTGACGGTATCGGCGGGATTGATGTCGGCGACCTGACCTACCTGGTGGCCTACCTGTTTCAGGGTGGTCCCTCGCCCCAATGCTGGTAGCGCGCTACCTTCCCCGAGTATCGAAATCGGAGTTTCGGAAAGGGTCCGGTCAATCACGGGTTCTTGATTTTCACTTCGATTTGACGTATCTTGCTTTTTCAGTGGATTGTCGGTGACCTATGGAGAAACTCTTTCGACAACTTATAGAAGAACTGGGCGAAGACATACACCGCCAGGGCCTTCAGGAAACACCCCAGCGGGCTGCTGAGGCGCTGCGCTTTCTGACCCAGGGATACCGGCAGGACCTTGACGCCATCGTCAAAGACGGCCTGTTCGATACCGACACCACCGAGATGATCGTCGTCAAGGATATTGAATTGTACTCCCTCTGCGAGCATCACCTGCTCCCCTTCTTCGGTAAATGCCAGGTGGGGTATCTTCCGGATGGGAAAGTCATGGGTCTGTCGAAAGTGGCCCGTATCGTGGATGTCTTCGCGCGGCGGCTACAAATCCAGGAGCGACTGACAAGGCAGGTAGCCGACACGATTGTCAAGTATACGGGAGCTGCCGGCGTAGGTGTCATTATCGAAGCACAGCATCTGTGTATGACCATGCGGGGTGTCAGGAAGCAGAACTCGCTGATGACGACCTCCTGTATGCTGGGACAGTTTCACGGCGACCCGGCCGCCCGTTCGGAGTTTCTGAGCCTGGTTAAGTAGACCACTGCTGTTTTAGAGACTGTTTATGGAATTGACAAATCCCGGTTATTTTGTATTTTGTATTTAACAGCAAACGTACTCATCACGTCTATATGCCGAATTTGCAGCCACAGAGAGATCGCCACGACGCCGGGAACGAAACGTCGCGGGTAGCAATAAAATCAGCCGGGACACGCTGAAGAAGAGGGTGACGACGAGTACATGAAAAGCTGTATGGTTCAAACTCACTCAGGTTGGGAGGTTACCATGAAGCGTGTTGGCATCGCTTTGTTGACCCTGGCTGTCATTCTGGTCGTGACAGCCGATAATGCCCGGTCCCGCGGAAAGACGGACCGGCCGTATGACCAGGTCTTTGAGAGAATCTTCCCCTCGCTAAGCACCGGCGTTGATACAATCATTGACCCGATTGTCAACTGGCCGACGTTTCACGGAGTTCAGCAGACCGGAGAGATTGACGCCTTTTTCAATTGCTACGGTCAGTTCGGGCTCGGTTTTGATCCATCGCCACAACAAGACGTTCCCGGCTGGCCAGTAGCCAGCTTCGAATCGCCACCGGGGACCGGAATCGAATACCTCTTTGGCGGAGCTATCTGGGTGGGCGGTATAGTTGGTCCGGATACGCTGGTCTCGGTCGGCGCCGATGGCTGGTCCATGGCGATGGAAATGTTCCCGCCCGAAGTTCCCCAGCGAGGCTCAGTGACGAAGTTTGATTACGTCGCTGACTATTCGATGCGAGCGGAGTTCTATGACACGACAACGCAATGGATTTCTCCGGACTACTTCGGCCAACCGCACATCCCCCTCAATATTCGGATGGTCAACCGCAGCCATGCCTGGCGTTCCACCACTGAGAGCTGGACCGTCTTGTACGACCTGGTGATTACTAACATCGGCAGTCAGCCGATCAACGAGGGGTATGTCGGCTTATACTTCGATGCCGACGTTCTTTCAATTAGCAACCCTGGAGGTTTCACCGATGATATCACCGGCTCCATCCGCAACCTGGGAATTGGCTACATCATCGACAATGACGGCGATCTGACTAACTCACCACCGTCCAAGCCATGTCCCAGGATCTTTGCCTTCGGGCTTCAACAGATGTCCTTCCTGTCTACGGACACGAGCTTTAACTGGTGGGTCAGTAACGGCAACTCTGCTCTGGATTTCGGTCCCCGGGAGCGGCCATATATGGGTGACTGGAAAGAACCGTTCCGCGATTATCAAACGGGGGGTATCGGTACACCGGAAGGTGACAAAAACAAATACTACATCATGAAGTGCCGCGAGTGGGATTATGACCAAATCTATACGGCCGTGATTGATTCCACCGACACCCTCTGGATGTACCCCAACCAGGATCTGGCACCCACCCTGGCCGATGGCATCGATGCCCGTTTCCTGATGTCGGTCGGTCCCTTCGATCTGCTTCCCGATTCGAGTGTACGCGTTCTGTACGCAACCTTCACAGGGGATTCCGTTCACACCGACCCCACTAATCTGGGTAATCTCCCCTCGGATCCGGACTCGTATCTGGCCAATCTGGATTTTTTACATCTGCTGGAGAACGCTGCCATCTCAGACAGTCTGAACGGAACACTGCTTGATCCTTTGCTACCGGTAACCGGTCTGCAGATTGAGTACAAGGATAATGATTCGGTTGTCGTACGCTGGGACCCCTGGGTCTTCGCGGACGTGGAGGGATACGAGATCTATCTATACGAGGTGTCTCCGGATTCATTCCCCTACCCCGGAGTTGTACCACCGTGGCTGGAGCCGGATGTACTGAATCCGGTGGCCAGCTTGGGACGAAGCCACCAGTACACATTCGACACTCTCAGTTCGGGCATGTTTTATCTGGTTAATGTCGCCCACCGCACCACCACCAGGGCAGTCGGTGATCCGGGAGAATCATTGCCAACGTGGTTGGGTGATCGTTCGGAAGCTCCGGTGGTTGACAAGGAGTTCGTTTTCATGTATGGGAGCGACCCGGCGATACTGCAGTGGGCGGTCCCTGCCAAAACGCTGGTCGATCACTACAACATCTATCGCTTCCCAAGTGACTCCGCCGCCGCAGTCAAGTTCCATGCCTTCTACGATGAGGGATTCCATGCTCAGACGATGCCACCCAAAGATACCTTCCTGGTTGATGGCCGGCATTACTACTACTACGCTATGGATGTGTACACCCAGGTTCCTAGCAGTGTCACCAGTTTCACCGACTTCAGCGCCGGCGATGAGATGGTGTACGTTATTACAGCGGTGGACAATGACGGTTTCGAATCCCACTTCTCGGTCGACATCACTGCCCTGCAGATCGAGCCACGGACAAAAGACATCCTAGTAGTCACCAACAGCAAGGCAAGCGGTATCCAGTTCACGGTCCAGGATAGCGTGCATGCTTTTTACGACAGCATCCTCTACGGGTATGATTACGATATCTACAGCTACGATGACTCCACACCACCGGCCGACTGGCATGATTTCATGCCCTATCGGTTACTTGTTGTCGACGACCGAATAAACGCCCTGGATTTCGCTTATTACGAGTACGAGGGGAAAACCGGAGGCCTCACCAAGTACTTGCTCTCCGGAGGTGAACTGGCTTATTTTGGTTCACTCCGCCAGTTTCAGGGTTTCAATCTGGGTGGTGATACGGCTTATTACAATGTTACTTCCCCATTTGTGACCCGCTTTTTCGGAATAGATACTATCTTCTATGTCGGACCGAGCTTCTTCCACTTCAACGGGCTGCCGATGGTAGACACTTTTTTTGCGTTCTCACGGGCCGAGGCGACCGCATCCATGCCGGATGTCAGCTACGACACCAGTCGTTATACTTTCACTTCCACTGCTGCCTCGCTGTGGCCGCCGGGTACACCGCTGTCGGTGTCGACCTTCGGTGTAAACGCCGAGGGCGAAACCACTCACCTGTACCGCGCCCTGCCGGGAGTAAACTCGATGAACGAAGGTGAACCGGTGGGTGTGAGGACACTTGTCGAAGGGATTGAAACCTACCTGTTTGGTTTCCATCTCTGGTATATGACTTACGATGAGGGCCGGGCACTGATCGAGGCACTCATGATGCCGCCGCCGAAGGTTATAATAGAACCGGACACGGTGTATGCCCACCAGATAAACATTATCGATTCACTGACAGCTGACATATACATCGGTGAGTTCAGTGACGGGCATCTTCCCGGCCAGGTTATCCCGGCCAGTGTGCGTGTCAACGAAGCGGTCGTACCAATATCGACGACGGTACTGCCTTCATATCCCGACTTCACCGGCGAAGTACTGCAAATAGAGTTCTCCCAGAAAGAATTCCTCCAGGGATATATACCCTTTATGGACACCTCACTGCGCTCTTTTGCAGTGACGGGAGAGTTCTCCGATGGCGACCCGCTGGAAGCCTACGGCAAGGTAACACTGATCGGTCATACATCCGGCGACCTTAACGGCGACGGCTCAGTCGATGTCAGCGATCTCGCCTATCTGATAGGCTATCTGTTCGGTGATGGACCACCGCCAGTTGTCGATGGTGCCGCTGATGTTGATGATACCTGTGATGTGAATGTCGGTGATGTCACTTACCTGGTTGCCTACCTGTTTGCGGGCGGACCTCAACCGGTCTCTTGTTTCTGGTAACGAATCGGCAGATCAGTATATTGTTCGAGTCAAAGACACTGAGCCGCCCCGGTATCCATCGGGGCGGCTCGGTTGGCATTCAGACACGCCTTTACAACCGCACCGCGACTCATTAACTTCTCGATATGAGCTACCGGCAAATGTCAACCCTGATAAACCGACACCGTAACTGGCTGATACCCTTGATACTGTTGGTGGCGGCTTTCGGTGTTCGGCTGATCTACCTCAATCAGATTCAATCGATACCCACATTCGACTCGCCGGTGATGGACGAGCAGTATCACCTGCATCTGGCCCGACAGATCAACTCACCACAGGGTCTGGAAGGTGAACCGTATTACCGGGCGCCCCTGTATCCTTATTTTTTTGCTGCCCTGTACAAAATCTTCAAGGGGTCTCTCTACCATCCACGCTTAGTACAGATTATTCTGGGCTCGTTCCTGCCGCTGCTGGTCCTTCTGCTGGGACTAAAGCTGTTCGACCGTCGAGTGGCCTGGTGGTCGTCGGTGGTAGCGGTGTTTTATCCGACATTCATATACTATGACGCCAGCCTCCTGATTACATCGGTAATGGTGCTGCTGACGACACTGCTGGCCTGGCAGTTACTTCGCTGCCAACAGACATTCCGGTGGACTGATTTTGTCGTCGCCGGTCTGCTTTTGGGCCTGGCCGGGCTGGCCCGACCCAACATCCTGCTGCTGGGTCCGGTGTTGTTGTTGTGGCTGTGGCTGGTTATCAAGCCGGTCATTGGAACCAGAAAAGCGCTACTCAGATACCTGGTAGTGGGGCTGGTTTCGATGGTTGTAATCCTGCCGGTGACAGTGCGCAACTACACTACTTCGGGCGAATTCGTGTTTATCGCCTGGCAGGGTGGATTCAATTTCTTCCTGGGCAACAACCGCCAGGCCACCGGCTGGTCGGCGACGGCACCGGGAATCGAGCAAAGCTGGGAAGGCGGTTATCGTCAGGCAATAGCGATTGCCGAACATGATGCGGGCCGACCCCTGAAGCGTTCGGAAGTATCCGACTACTGGTATAGCCGGGCGTGGGAGGAGATACGTCAGTCTCCGACCTCCTTTCTGGCCCTGCAGCTCAGGAAGATGCGTCTGCTGATAAACGGCTACGAAATACCCAACAATCAGGACATCTACCTGGCGCGACAGTTTGCCCCGATCATTCGTCCACTGATATTCACCGGACCGATCTGTTTTCCGTACGGGATTCTGACACCGCTGGCCATCATCGGCCTGGTCCTGTCGCTCGCCGGTTGGCGGAAGTTCCTGCCCGTCTACCTGGTCGCAGCATCGTACCTGCTGTCACTGCAACTCTTTTTCGTCTGTGCCCGTTTCCGCCAGCCGGTAATTCCACTGATGATCCTGTTTGCAGTATATGCCGTAACTCGATTGACAGGTTTCATCAGGAAATACGACGGCAAAAACACCGTCCTTTTTGTAGCCGTGCTGGTTTTACTGGTAGTGGAGAGCAACCATGACATGCTTGGTCTCAACCCGGCCCGTACGATGGCGGAGAATCATATGCTTCTGGGTAATTCGTTGCTGCAGAAACAAATGAACCAGGAAGCCGAAGAACAATTCCGGCTGGCTAAGGAAGCAGATCCTGATTATGCGCCGGCCTACAATAACCTCGGCATGTTCGCCGCCAATCGCCGTCAGTACGTTCAGGCTATCGGCTATTTCCAGAAGGCATTGCAGCTTGAACCGACAGCGGTCGAAACTCATGTCAATCTGGCCACCAGTTACTTCGAGAGCGGCCGTCTGCCCGAAGCCATCAAAACCCTGGAACGTGCCCGGGAATTACATCCACTCAATGATTTTGTGCATCTCAAGCTGGCGACATTTTATTTCCAGGCCGGGCGAATTGCCGATGCTCGCCGCGCTACTGAGCGCAGCCTGTATATTAATCCTCAGAACAGTAGTGCCCACCAGGTTTATCAACAGATTCTGCAGGCTCAGGCAGTCGATACTACTTCGCAGTAAGAGAATTACACTTCCACCGATCACAGCTTGACATAGCACCCATCGCGAAATATGGGGACGGTATCGCTGCTGTTTAACTGCGCTGCGAAGTCGACATCCCCGGCAAATCCCATTTCACAAAGTTCCTGCCCGCTGTCACATTCTTTCAGGATCGGCAGCAGTTCCTCACGCACGCCTGCGAAGGCGGCCTGGCATACCCGGGCTTCAGCCGACTTCTCGCACTCCAGGTACGAAAGGATGGCTCCGGCACCGAGGTAATCCTCGACAGCAAAACGGATACCTCCGCCCGACCCGGCTTCCATCAGCCGCTCACCACACACCACCACGGCACAGGAGCGACCCGCATCAAGGACTTCTGACACCGCAGCTGCAGCAGCTTCGGCATTGATCAAAGCACCCACGAGCAAAAAAGGCGCCTTTTTGACCAGTCGGCTGCAGGTGCCTCCATTAACGGCATTCAGAACGACTTTCGTACCCGACGGCACCCGGCGAAAGGTCAGTGGTGAAAGAGAATACAACCCCCTCTGCGGCACTTCATCTCGGTGAACCGAGGCCACCCCTCCGACCTGTCGCGCCAACTCGGAGGAGTCTTCCCCTTCGCCACAGGGATAAACCACCGCTCCCCGGCTGACAGCAGTTATTACAGTTGTGGAGAAACTCAGCGTATCCACAATCACAATTGCCTCTACTGTCTCCGCAGCCAGTTGCGCTCCACTCGAACCCCAGAATAAATGACATCCGCCGCCGGTCATGTGCTCCAGAGTCCCTGTTTCATGCTTCGTAATTGTACTTTGATAATCATTGCGTTATGTGTGTTACTTAATGGGTTACATAAGAATTCCCCCCGGCTGCAGCCGGGGGGCTCCAAACTTGATAGGTAATGTCTGGAAGTTGTCCGCAGTCACTGTCGCTTTTGGCGACGGGGTCGGGACCCTGTCCCTGTATCCCCATTTGCGGCGCTTCCACTATTAAGTATAAACATTTTGAGGTATCTTGTCAAGGTAAATCCAGCGATTTTCTGAATACGGTGATGTCAACTCAACCTACCGTGGTTGCTGGTGTAACAAGAGGACTTTAGTCGCTGTCAGCAACATGAAGCTTCACGTAATCCCCGGCAAGGGTGCGAGCTTGACGACAGTGCTGCTTAAAATCACCGAATTGTGCCACAGGCAGTTGATAGGAGTGGATCTTGGTAATCAACCTGGCTGAGAGATTGTCGGCAGCGATTTCAAAGGAGCGCATGCACGTGCCATGCACGTAGACAGCACTGTCGGTGTTTGGCACTACCGCAGAATCGACCACGATACCAGGGTCCCATGTCACAGTAACTTCGTCATACACCGTCCGCGGGTATCCTAAGTCGAGGGGAATCTCCCGGTCCGAGAGATCAAGTGCCTCTAACCGTGTTTGCCATGAGAATACGAACGGATTAAATCGCAGGGATTGATCCATTTGTCGAACGGGTGAATGTGACAGGGCGCTGACATGGATGGTCACGTTACCGTAGTCATCCCTGGTCGGTGATAAAGACTGTGATGTAATCCGATAGGCACGGGCACCGCCTCTGAAGAGACCTGTAACCCAGCGCAATCTGTCATCGTGGTCGGCATGCCGAAACCTGGCTACAAGCCAGTGAGCAGAGTTTCCGGTTAATGTCCATTGGGATTCAATGCGGATGCGGTAGTCAGGCTCGACGTGCACACGTGTATTGCGTCGCCAGGTGTTATTGGTGGCGGTACTGCCTGGAGTCCGGACGATGGCCCCGGCCTGGTCGGTAATCACCAAAGCATCTATGTCCTCGTCCATCAAGGGCAGATCGCCGAAAGGGCAGTCAAAACATGTGGGGTCCATCCAGATGGTGTCGTTTCCGATAACTGCCATACAGATGACATGATTAAACTCCTTAAGAGGGAAATCAACATCAAGACGACCCGCTGACCGAGTAAGCACCAGAACCGGATACGCATCGATTCCGCCCGTGCGCAGATACGAAATCAGGAGCGTCGTAAGGTCTTTGCAATCACCGTAACCGAGTTCCCGTGTACGGACAGCTTCGTGTGGCTGCCATCCGCCTACACCTTCGTGAACGGCAATGTAGCGAGTGTTACTGGTGACCATTGAGTACAAGCTGCAAACCAGGGCAGGTTCCTCGACGATGTGGTCATAGATAGTGCTCAAAGTCTCCGCTGCAAGATATCTGTCATGTGTAAGCTGCCGATACCAGTCGGCGATAGCATTCCAACTCCAGTCGTCACATACGTAACCATCCAGTTCGAACCACTCCGGTACCAGCACCAGGCGCGCTGGGGCTCTGACTTCAGGCGGGAGGAACTGAGCGCCAGACCGGCGCTGCGCCGGTACATTTTCTGTGATCCATCGATAGACAACACGTTTGCCTTTGTGCTCAATATCAGGTTCAACGTCAACGCCATAAGTCTTGTAATGGAAAACGAAGTCGCTGGGACATTCGAGACAGTATTCAACGTGCCTGGTTGGTACCGCACGTTGCAGGCGAGCGCCAGACCAGAAAAACAGTGTCGATGACTCAGTCTCATATTCGTACTCAATACTGTAAGGGTAACCGGGTCCCGGTAGCGATATCCAGTATTGACAGTCATCGGTATAGAGAACGTATGATGGTCCATACCCGCAAGCTTTGAGCATGTCCTTCTTCATGCGGGAGTATACTTTCTTCCCCTCAGCATCGAAAACCTTTATCCTGACATCCTTCAATCGCTGGTAGCTATCCTCCCAGGCTACAACCGAGGCATAGTCATCGCCCCTGGGGTTCACGATTGTCAAGTGCGCCTTCGTCCTTAATTTATACCGACCGTCTTTGATGGAACAATCCCATGTGCAGTAATTGTAATAGGCACCCAGCGAATCATGAATATCCGCTTTATCAGGCTCAACTGCACCGGCGCTGAGAGATAACAGAACGAGAGCACTGAGGGTAAGTGCCGGGAACATGATCATTTACCTTGAGCAGTGAGGAGCACGGGGTCATTGCCAACTCTCGCTACGCGGTCGAACATTTCGCGCACCGTTGCGTACTCACCAACAGCAAACACCGGGCGTGATACATCTATCATGTATTGGATCGTGGCTTGCGGTCCGTTGACCTGACACTGTCTTATGAAGTCAATACCATCAATGCGAAACGCAGTGTCGGCCGGAAGAATAAATGCACACGATGTGTCCTCAGCCTCTAGAGTAACAATTCCGTGGTAGGTAAACGCGTAATTGAAATCGATGGGAAAGAATCGATAAAAGCTCTCGAAAGGATTTCTGCCAAACAGGAAATTAGGTGCCCAAGCGATTAATCCATCATCTTGCTGTGCAGCAAAGCCGTCGAGACGATAGCTCGCCAGAACTTCAAAACGTCCCAGGCTGTCAAAATCACACTTATGACCCAGCTCCTGCACTTCAGGTAACAGCCCACCGAAAATATACTTGTGGAGAAAATCGTCCGGTGGCATGGATTCGTACTGCCAGCCGTATTCACTCGCCAGGTACCCGGTCAGCTTGCACGTAGTCGAGCAGGTAGCATTGCCCTCACTATCAATCTTGATCGATGTGACATCGAATCGGGAGGAGCGGGGATCATTGGTAACGACGCGAACAAGTCCCGATTGCTCGCCATCAACCAGCAGGCCGCCGTCCACCCGGCACTGGGGAGGGAGAGTCCCGTAAGTGCAATAACGCGATGAAGCATCCAGGTAGATTCCTCCCTGCTCAACTTCAGCAAACAAAATCATGTGGCTGAACTGGTCGAAGCTGATCCAGTTGGGGTCGAAGCGGGTTCCGTCACGAGGGCAGATCAGGACTGGCCAGGAATCGATACCTGCCTTGCGCAACATCTCAAGTAGCAGCAGATTCTTCTCCCAGGCACCACCATATCTTTCCTTCCAGAGACCGGACATGTTCTTGTGCCACCGATACGTGGAGTACCTGTCCTGCCTGGTCTCAAAAGAATTGACAACATACTTATAGAGCGCCTTCGACTTGGCGTACTTGGTATCACACTTCCTGGTCAGCTTGCGAATAGTTTCCCGAAAACCACGCGGCAGGGTCAGATAGTCCTTCACGAAGTCTTCGAATACACTCCCCATCTTGTCCCATGACTCAATAGCCTTGATTGTAACAAAGATACCGACCATCTTTTTGATCTGGATATATACCGCAGACTGGTAATCCTGCACACATGTCATGAATGGTTCTTCCTTGATCGGAGGCAACTTGGTGAGTGTCCAGGTATAGCAGCGGATCCGGCTGTCCTCGGCAGCACCTTCAACCTGTCCAGTGCGAGGGCGTTGCCGAGCCGGAGGCAGATTGATCGGGCGATAGACATACTCGCAGTCGTAGTTCAACCCCATAGTGAACTCGGAGAGTAGCGTGTATACGTGGCGATTGAAATACCATCGATAATAGCCCGGCCACTGGTAATGCATAAACTTGTAGTGATACTCGACAATTGAACCACTATCCATAGATGGAAAGGCAAAGACCTGGAAACGCTCGTCATCAATTGTCTTGATTCTGAGGTCTTTCTCATCAACCACGGAGATAGTGCCGTCTGGTGATATGGTTTGCGCTTCAAAGACCTCAATACCGGTTTTTTCAGGAAAAGGTATTGACACCTCTCCGATCTCATCAATCCCGGCCCGATTGAGCGCCTTCATACGGACGTGGCGCTCGAAACTTGTCATTAGAATCAAACCCACCCCCTCGACCTTGAGCGTACAGCAGTCGAACAGTACGAGTGAGTTAGCTGCCGGGAAATCGGACGGGGCACCCTGGGCACGCTCGAGCTCATCGATAACACCCCAGTCAGCACCTGTTGCTCCGGAAGCGGTAACAAGCAAGAATAGAAGTGTAACTATCTTGTTTCGAAGATTTGCCGTGGGCCAGCACTCTGGCCAGTCGATCAACCCAGCGCCACTCATCAACTGTAAACTAATTAAACATGTTCAACCCTGTCAAGTATTTCTTGTAGCGGTCGTTCCACCGGCTGACATTTGTGCTTGACTAAAAAGGCGGCTTTCGGCTAAATTTCACCAGGTATTTTGCGTGCCTTACGGTTTTTGGAGAGGAAAGATACTATAACATTTCGTCCATCAACTACCTGTTTACCGGCGGGCCGGCGCCGGTGTGTTGATTGAAACCGGGGTTGTATGTGAGCACAGTTTTTGAAACAACCCGACTCCGCATTCGCCGGCCAACCACTTCACCTGAGGATGTTGATCTCTTGTTTAATCTGTGGACCGACCCGCAGGTGATGGCCGACGTCGGTTTCCCCGAGGGGCTGACCATAACACGTGAAGAAGTGAAGTGTCAAGTTGCCGGCTGGAACTCTTCCCCGGACAACGACAGACTGGTGGCGGCACTAAAGGAATCGGGACAACTGATCGGAGAATGTAAGTTGGGTAAGCCCGATACCGACGGCACCTGTGAGACCGATGTAAAACTCCTGCCCCGGTTCTGGGGCCGGGGTCTGGGGACCGAGATCAAGCAGGGACTGGTGGATTACCTGTTCACACACACCGACTGTACTGCCGTCAGAGCCACCCCCAACAGGAATAACATTGCCTCTCAGAAAATGCAGGAGGCAGTCGGTGGGAAAGTTGTCGATCAAGGCGTGTACCATTTCCCCAAGCCGTTACGTAGTCAAACCATTGACGTTCCTTACCTGGTTTATGTGGTAACCCGGGAGGAATGGCAGCGCCGTAGATGCTGAATGATCCTCCCTCGAACAGGCTGCTGCCGGCAGCGACACATTGTTATTGACGGCAGTAACGCTGTCCCTAACTTTGGCACAAAACATACCGGTAAAATGAGAGGTATCTGATGATCAGATCGTTTTCCCCGTCCGTCTTCAAATGGTGCCCGGTGGCCACGTTGATCCTGGCTCTGAGCGTCTTGTCCCCGGGAGTGTGGATTCTGCCGGCAACGGCCTCTACCGAGGGCGCCGACTCGACAGCAGTCGTTGTGCTTGACGATGGTCCACATCTTTACCGGCAAAACGACACCTCTGTTATTGCCTTCTACTTGTGTGGTGGCGAGATCGTGCGAAGGACAATGACGGTGATCGATACTCTACGCTTCCATGGCTTCTGTGCCGACAGTTTGAAAGAGTACGTAATCACTACTGTCGTTCCCGCAGTCGACAGCTTCAGCTTCGAGGGTGTCTCCCGGATACTGGCTGTCAGTGATATTCATGGCGAATACGAGCACCTGGTGGACATTTTGACTGCCGGTGGCGTCATCGACGACAACGGTCACTGGTGCTGGGGAGATGGACACCTGGTGGTTGTCGGCGATATCTTTGATCGCGGGAACCGGGTAACGGAGTGTCTGTGGCTGATCTATCGACTCCAGCAGGAGGCCCGGCACACCGGCGGACGAGTTCATTTCATACTCGGCAATCACGAACTGATGGTTCTGAGAGGTGATAATCGATACGTCAATGACAAATACCTGAAAGGAATCGTCCGCCGGAGCAGGATATCACACCAGGACCTGTACGGCCCTGATATGGAACTGGGCTGGTGGCTGCGTTCCCTGCCGTCCATAGTCAGGCTCAACGGGATCATCTTCGTCCACGCCGGCCTCTCCCCGGCTGTTATGCAGCGGAACCTGGGATTGAAAGACATCAACACTGTCATCCGGGACGGCCTGGACCTCAGGTCATCACAGGTGGCTTTCAGTGATACCGTGAAGTTCCTGTTCGGTAGTCAGGGACCACTGTGGTACCGTGGTTACCACTACGAAATGGAGAACCGTTATGCAATGGCCACCGTGTCTCAACTCGACAGCATCCTGGGGTACTATGCAGCAGTTGCGATTGTCGTCGGTCATACCGAAGTGGACAGTGTGCTGGGATTGTTTGACGGACGGATAATCGCCGTCGACGTGCCCGTTGACGAACTTGGGGGCTTGCAGGCTCTTCTTTGGGAAAACGGTCGTTTCTATCGAGTCGGTCCTGCCGGTGAACGGCAGGTGATGGATTAAACCACTCGCGGCGGTCGGCACCGCTGCTAATCGCTGGTCATAATGAACAACGGCTGCATCTCGAAACTTTTGTATTGGGGTCGCAGCCTGTCGATGTTGTAGTACTTCTCGATGTTGACGAACTTCTTGGTGCTGGTGACTATATCGATCGGTACGTTATCATAACGCCCGTTTTTTAAGACCACCAGGCGGCCGTGAATCCTCTTCATGATGAGATCCAGGGCCAGGTTGCCGTAAGCCATGGGAACAATGGAATCAATAGCGTCAGGGTCCCCGCAACGCACCATGTAACCCAGTTTCTGGGTGATGACATCGATGGATCTGCCGCCGTTGAATTCCGGAGACAGCCGCTTCAACTCCGCCGAAACGAGGTCACCGATGCCGCCCAGCTTGGCATGTCCGAATGCATCACGGGCCATGTCCTTGTAAACCATCTCGCTGCCTTCAAACATGGCACCTTCCGATACCAGCACCACCGAGTATTTGCTGGTGCTGGCGCGACGATCGGCCGTCAGTAATTCGGTCAGACGTTCTACATTGAATCTGTGTTCCGGAATGACGCAGCGGTTAGCGGCCCCGGCCATGGTCGGCAACATCGCCGTGAATCCCGCGTAGCGACCAAAAACCTCCAGCACCAGAAATCTCTCATGCGAACCGGCGGATGTCCGCAGGCTTCGCGTCAGCATGATGGTACGGGTAACGCAGGTGCTGAAACCGATACAGTAGTCGGTACCGGGAACGTCGTTGTCCATCGTTTTGGGGATAGCCACGACGTTGATACCTTCCTTGTAGAGGCGTACAGCATAGCTGAGCGTATCATCGCCACCGATCGGAATGAGGTAGTCAACACCGAGATAATCCAGGTTTTTTAAGACTTCCGGTGTCAGATCGTTCATGGGAGCCGAGTAATTATCCTGCAAGTGGGTCGGTACGCTGTCCCGCGGTACATGGGCGGGATGAGTGCGAGAGCTGTGCAGAAAAGTGCCACCCGTCTGGCCTGCTTTGTTGACTATCTCCTCGGTAAGAATCTGGAAGTTGTCACTGTTATCGACCTTTTTCTGGCGAATCAGATCGATGGCACCGGCCCAACCGCGCCTGATGCCGATCACCTGGTACCCCTCCCTGAGAGCTCTGATGGTGATAGCCCTGATGGCCGGATTCAAACCCGGGACGTCCCCACCGCCGGTCAGAATAGCTATGACACCCTTCTTCTTCTTCACATTTGCCACACTCAATCCTCCGTTAGTCTGCGGCGCCGTCCGAACCGACTCGTGCAGCGCCATTCGACCAACAATAACGCACGCTTGCAGAGATTTCGCAAACAATTCCGGACACCGACCCTACATTGCGGAATATCCCCCCTGACGGTCGGATTCCCGGGCTACAATTCGAGTTATCGGTCGAGGTACGATATACCTTCACAACCAGGGGCAAGAGCAGCTGTCCTTGACAAGTGACCGGTATGTTTGCACATTGGCTTATTAGTCCTGCCCCGACGAGGTTGCGGCCCGGAAATAGGCCGGACACCCGGGACGGACGAGACAATTTCAAACTATGGTGAAATAATTTTGGATATTTGGCCCCGACTTTCAGTGGTTATCCCCATCCGCAACGAGGAGCGGTTTATCGCCCGCACGCTCGGTTACGTGCAGAACCAGGACTACCCGGCGGACCGGGTTGAAATCCTGGTGATTGATGGTGAATCCACTGACCGATCGGTTGACATCGTCAATGAGATTGCGGTTCTTGATCGGCGAGTGCAGTTGCTGCGCAATAGCCGACGACTGTCCTCGGCGGCCCGCAATATCGGCGCCCGTCACGCCGGCGGGGAAATCCTGCTCTACATCGACGGACACGTACACATCGAAAACAATGATCTGTTCAAGAATGTCGCCCGATTGATGAAGGAAAAAGAGGTGTCAGTTCTGAGCCGTCCGGCTTTTCTGAAAACACCTGATAACGGCTTTTTTCAGAATGCTGTGGCGCTGGCCCGAAGGTCACCTCTGGGCCACGGGTTGGATTCAACCGTCTTCACAAGCGAGGAACGGTACGTCAATCCGGAGAGTTCCGGCACTTTCTATCGCAGGGAAATCATCGAAGAAGTCGGCTTTTTTGATGAGAGTTTCGACGCTGCTGAGGACTTCGAGTTTAATTACCGGCTTCGCCGGAAGGGGTATCAGTCATATACATCGCCGAAATTGCAAATCTCCTACTACCCCCGCGATAGCCTGGGCAAACTCTGGCAACAGATGAAACGATACGGCAAAGGGCGCTGTCAACTCGTCTGGAAACATCCTGACGCGTTTTCACCTGGAGCCGCGATACCGACGGTCCTGGTATTGGGATTACCGCTGCTGTTGTTACTGTCGCTGCTGATTCCGATGGCTCTGACTGTCACAATCGGTATCTATGGGCTGTACCTGGCCATCATCCTGCTAACGTCAGTTGTCATTGCTGCTCGCAATGGCTGGATTCACCTGAGGTCACTACCGGGAATATTCCTGGCCATTCACTGGGGAGTAGGCTGGGGTTTCCTGGCTGAAATGTGGCGTCTGATCCGATCTCAGCAGCGGGCTGGGTGATGTTTTGCCGCCCGGATCACCTTTGTTCGGGGTTGTGGCACGTATGCTGAGGCAAACCGGTAACCGGGTGCTGACAACCCTGCTGCAGCCGCCGGGATTCCGACCAGTATTATGGCCGGAGGAGAAGACCTTTGCTTTCACGGTTATTGACGACACCGATCAGGCAACATTGCCGGCGGTGCAACCTATATACGAACTGCTGCATCAGCTTGGCCTTCACACCACCAAGACAGTGTGGGTGGAACCCACCGTAGAGCCGGAAGAAAATGACAGTTGCGGCGACACTCTGGCGGACGAACCCTACCGTGATTTCATTCTCCGGTTGCAGGACCGCGGTTTCGAGATTGCTTTTCATGGCGCTCGCGGCGGCAGCAGTAAGCGTCTTGAGACAAAAGCAGCCCTTGAGCAATTTCAACGGATACTGGGACATGATCCCAAAGTTCATGTGAACCACTTCCAGAACCGGGAAAATCTTTATGGCGGCAGGCACAAACTCGATTTCCGGCCGCTGCGATGGCTCTATAGCCTGTTTCTACGATGGAATTTCGAAGGCCATAACCCCCAGTCGCCCTACTTCTGGGGTGATCTGGCTAAACGACACATTACCTATGTTCGGGATTTTCACTTCGATGAGATTGACGTTATGCAAATCTACCCGCTGCTGCCATTCCATGATCCCCGCCGGCCCTACGTGAATTTCTGGTTTCATGCATCCGACGGCTCCAATATCGATTCATTTGTCCGCCTGCTTAGCCGGGAGAATCTCAATCGGCTGGAGCATAATCATGGCTTGTGCATTGTCTATACCCACTTCGGCAAAGGCTTCTGCACCGATGGTGAGGTCGGCGGCGCTGTGGCCGACCGCCTGCGTGATGTTGCTGGCCGTGACGGCTGGTTCGCGCCGGTGGGTGAAATTCTGGATTACCTTCGCCGTCAAAACGGCGATCAGACGATCAGCTACAAGAATCGCGTCTATATGGAATTGCGGTGGGCACTGGAGAAACTGGGCCGGGGCACGACGTAGGCAGCCTGATCGAAAAGAGACAAATCGAGCCGCTACATTCACAGTTACCGGGCATCAACCTTTACGTCATCAGGTGACAGCCGACAGGGAATAATTTTCAAGTTGCCGGAATGCTCAACACCCGGCTATCTTGGGTATTGTCTGTGGAGAGCAGTTTGAAAGGCTGTATTTTCCGGACGGAGATTCTATGACCCAACAGGATGACAGCGACAAGACCCGGAACCACATCGCCCTGACTAAGGGCACGATGGTTTCTCATTACCGCATCGTTGAGAAGATCGGCGCTGGTGGGATGGGGGAGGTCTATCTGGCCGAGGATACCAAACTCAATCGCAAGGTGGCGTTGAAATTCCTGCCGCCGCACCTGTGTCGGGACAAAGATTGCCGGGCGCGATTCAAGCGCGAGGCTCAGGCCGCTGCCAAATTGGATCACCCCAATATTGTCACCATCCATGAAGTCAATGAGTACCAGGGGCGACCGTTCTTTGCCATGCAGCACCTTGAGGGAGAGTCATTGCACGATCTGATCAAGGGTAAGGAGCTGCCGGTAGACAGGGTTATCGGTCTTTCTACCCAGATTTGCGACGGGCTGACTAAAGCTCATCAGGCCGGTATAACACACCGCGATATTAAGCCATCCAACATCGTCATAGATGCCGATGGCCGACCCCGGCTGGTCGATTTCGGACTGGCTGCCATCAAGGGTGGCGAGCAGCTTACCAAAACCGGATCGACGCTGGGCACCGTCTCCTATATGTCACCCGAACAGGTGCAGGGCAAAGAAGTTGACCACCGCTCCGACTTGTTTGCTTTTGGTGTCGTGCTTTACGAATTGATCTGCGGCAAGCGTCCGTTTGAGGGTGACAGTGAGACCGCCACCATGAACGCTATCAACAACCTCCCGCCACAGCCGTTGTCCAGATACCGTGCCGATGTGCCTGATGATTTACAACGCATTGTATCGAAACTGCTGGAAAAAGACCCCGGCCTGCGTTATCAGAGCGCCGACGGTGTAGCTGTCGATATGCGACGGCTGGTTGCCGGCAGTACGACCGGTGTCATGCCTGCTGCCGCTAAACCGCGATTCAACAAAGTCCTGGTTGGTACGGTCGTTCTCCTGCTGGCGGTGATCGTGGCAGGGACTTTATACAAGCTGCTCGCACCCGAAAGAAAAGACGCAGCCGAGAGCAAAAAGATGCTGGCGGTGCTGCCGTTTGAGAACCTGGGCAATCCGGAAGATGAATACTTCGCTGATGGTATCACCGATGAAATCACATCTCGGTTAGCCTCAGTTCATGTCCTGGGCGTTATATCTCGTACCAGTGCCTATACCTTCAAGAACTCCGAGAAAACTCTCCCGGAGATAGCTCGCCAACTGGGTGTAGACTATATCCTCGAAGGCACCATCCGCTGGGACAAGACCGGTGATACTGACCGGGTGCGCATCACACCGCAGCTAATAAGAGTTTCCGATGATCGTCACCTGTGGGCTGATAACTATGAACGGGATCTAACCCAGGTGTTTACCGTTCAGTCGGAAATCGCCGGTCATGTTGCTGCTGCGCTCAATGTCGCGCTGGGAGAACCGGAGAGACTGCGGATTGAAACCGAGCCAACTACGAATGTCGAGGCATACGTTTATTTCCTGCGTGGCAGGGAGTACTTTGAGCGAGGCGGGCAGCGTAATTGCGACGAACTCGCTATCAGAATGTGGGAACGGGCGATTGAGCTGGATTCCTCGTTTGCCCTCGCCTATGCATGGCTGGCTCGAGCACATTCGTACTCATACTTCAATTGGCCGGATAAAGGATCAGGAAGGCTGGAACTGGCCAAGAACGCTGCGGAAACTGCCCTCCGTCTGAGTGACCAAAGCGCGGATGGTCACATGGCGATGGGATATTACTATTACTACAGTAACAGGAATTACGATCGCGCTCTGGAGCATTTCCTTCTGGCATTGAGAGAGCAGCCGAATAACAGCGATCTACATGGGGCAGTGGCCTATATTCAGCGCCGGCAGGGGAAATGGGAAGAAGCACTGGTCAGCCTGCGGAAAGCCGCCAGGCTCAATCCACGTTCAGTTGAGCTAGCGGAGAACCTTCAAATCACAGCACTTTTCTTGAGGCGATATACGGAAGCCAAACGATACTTCGATCTGGGTCGCCAGATCGCACCCGATGACAAACGTCTCTATGATTTGGAATCCTGGCGGTGTATAACGGTGAATGGTGATACACGACAAGCCCGCCAGGTGCTGGAAGAAGGCCGGCGTCTGGTAGGACCGACCCTCCTGGCTGAGGAATTCGAGCTTCTGGACATGTACGACCGCGACTTCGAGTCCGCCTTAGGCCATCGGCCTTCCTCTGATGCGGCGAGCCCGGACGATGACTTTGATTATTTCCTCTTCAGAGGGTGGCTCTATTCGTTCATGGGTAGGCGCGCAACCAGTGTTTCATACTTCGATTCAGCGAGGGTCAAATACGAGCAGGCTGTTGCTCAAGCTCCTGACTTCGCCTACCATCGCTCACGCCTGGCTATAGCCTACGCCGGCGTTGGGCGGACTGATGATGCCATTCGAGAGTGCGAAACCGCGATGGGCCTGTTGCTGATCACAGAAGATGCCCTCTTACGACCGATGGTGCTGGCGACCCTGGCTGATGCCTACATCCTAACGGGGAAGCATGAACTGGCTATCGAGACGCTCGATTCTATTCTCTCAATGCCGTTCGTATACAGCGTACAAACACTGAGACTCGATCCCAGATTCGACCCCCTCCGCGACCACCCGCGCTTTCAGGCACTGATCGAGAAGTATGAGAAGGAACATGGAAACTGAGGATAGCACAATATGACGCTTGAGAAAGGACAACGGCTCGGGCCGTACGAAATCGAAAAGCCGCTGGGAGCTGGTGGCATGGGCGAAGTCTATCGGGCCAGGGACACGCGCCTCGATCGGACTGTCGCCATCAAGGTGCTGCCGGAACGCACCGCTATGAACGCCGATCTCCGCACTCGTTTTGAACGCGAAGCAAAAGCCATCTCCAGCCTCAATCATCCCAATATCTGCACGCTTCACGATGTCGGCCACCACGAGGGCACTGACTTTCTGGTAATGGAATACCTCGAAGGTGAGGTACTTTCCGAGCGCCTGAAGCGCAGCGCAATGGATGTGGAAGAGGGACTCGATATTGCCATCCAGATTGCCGATGCCCTCACCACCGCTCACGGTCAGGGACTGATTCACCGCGACCTGAAACCCGACAACATTTTTCTGACCAAAGACGGCGCCAAGCTGCTCGATTTCGGCCTGGCCAAGCTACAGATATCCGATGGCGTCATTGAAGGGATGACCGGTGTTACACAAACCTCTCCCCTGACAGGCAAGGGCGCCATTGTCGGCACACTCTACTACATGTCACCGGAACAACTGGAAGGTAAAGAGGCTGACGCGCGCAGCGACATCTTTGCTCTTGGCGCCACCCTGTTTGAGATGATCACCGGCCAACGGGCCTTTGAAGGCCAGAGCCAGGCCAGCCTGATTGCGGCCGTGATAGAACGGACACCGCCGCCGATATCCGAGGTCAAACCGCTGGCTCCCCCCGGTCTGGTTCGGCTGGTCAAGAAATGTCTGGAGAAAGATCCCGATCGGCGCTGGCAATCGGCCCGTGATCTGGCCGACGAACTCCGCTGGATCGCTCAATCCGGTTCTCAGGCCGGGGTGCCGGCACCGGTATCAAGTCGAAGACGGTTCCACCTGAGGGTGTCATGGTCCTTGTTTACCCTGGCAGGTGTGGTGGCGGTTCTGTTTGCGGCACTCTACCTGAGTGTAGAAAAACCAACGTGCAATTCGACTCGATTCTCCATTATGCCTGAGCAGCAACTCACACGAATCGAGTGGCCGCGCATTTCTCCCGATGGTCAACTTCTGGCTTTCTTGGGCACAGATTCAGTGAACACAAGGTCAATTTGGATTCGCCCCCTGAACTCCCTCGACCCGTACCGCCTGGCCGGTACTGAAGACGCCGGGCGGTCCTTCTGGTCACCTGACAGCCGCTATCTGGCGTTTTTCGTGCAGCAAAGACAGCTCAAGAAAATCGCCGTGGCCGGTGGACCGACTCAACTCATTTGCGAATACGAGGGGGTCGATGGCTCGTGGGGAAGTGACGGGACGATTCTCTTTGATTACATGTTTGATAACCCGATCATGCGAGTTCCAGCCGCGGGAGGATCGCCCGCATCGGGAACCACTCTTGATGAGAATGGTGGTGAGGCGTATCACATGTGGCCCTGGTGCCTTTCCGACGGCAAACACTTCCTCTATCTGGCAGCAGTCGATACTACGGGGCGGGGAGCAATGGTCTCAGGTGATCAAGGATACTTACTCAAGGCAGGATCTCTTGATGGCGGCATAGACAAGCAGCTTCTTCGCGTGCATTCGCGGGTGGAGTTCTGTGCGCCCGCGTATATCATTCACTGTCGCGACGGAGTCTTATTTGCTCAGCGGTTGGACATTGACAACATGGCAATTGTCGGAGAACCGATACCTATAGCCGAGAATGTGGAACTGGGGACCGACGCTTACCAATTCAGTGTGTCGAACGAAGGAACGCTCGTTTACATGAGTCAATCGGATACCGGTAACAGCCAGATCATAGCAGTTGATCGCGACGGGAATATCCTCGACACCGTCATCGTAACGGGACAATACAACGATCTCGCCCTGTCTCCGGATGGTCGGCGACTCGCTTTCGTCAAAACCGAGCCACGAGAGAGCCAACGGGATGTGTGGATTCATTATCTTGATAGAGGATTATCTTCCCGACTCACCTTCGCGGATGCTGATGACTGGCGCCCGGTCTGGTCGCCCGATGGTGAGCGCATCGCCTTCGCATCGAACCGTACAGGCAATGTGGGAATTCATGAACGCTCGGCGAGTGGGACGGGAGATAGTCGGTTGATTCATTCGCAAGGGGGTGTGTCAGTGCCCACGGATTGGTCACGTGACGGACGGTTCCTCAGCATTCTCCAATTTCGAAACAATTACGATATCTACTTCATTGACATGGTCGATTCAACGGATCCCCAGCCGGTACTGACAACGCCCCACAATGAGCAGTATGGAACCTTCTCACCCGATGGACGCTACCTGGCATACCAGAGTGACGAGTCCGGTCGCCCCGAGGTCTACGTGCGGGAACTTGGTGAGGCAGGTGGTAAATGGCAGATGTCGGCCGACGGCGGTTTTACCCCGCAATGGCGCGCTGACGGGAAAGAATTGTACTTCTGGAATGCAAATGACTATCTGGTAGCAGTCCCGGTGCAGCCCGACGGCCGGGCGTTCGAAACCGGCCGACCACAGAGTTTGTTCCAGCGGGTTGTGAACGCCAGTCCTGGTAGTGGGCGCAGGTACTATGATGTCACTGCAGCCGGCGATCTTTTCTACCTCAACGTGCCAGTTGACGTTGCCGAGCAGTCGCAATTCATCGTTGTCCTCAACTGGGACTCTGAACTGGAGAAATGACTACTGCGCTTCCAGTCACTGCTGGAGAAGTACAAGTAAACTCTACCCCGCCCCGTACCCCACCCGGAGTGAAACGGCGGGTGGGGAGTTTGTCTACATCGTCTCCCCTTTCCGGGCGGCTTTAGCCCGTATCAGGGCGTAACTGAGGCTGTTGGTTATATTAAAGTTAGCCGCTTGACGGTAAATCTCCCGCGCCCGGTCAATGTCGCCTCTCCCCTCGGCAGCCCGTGCCATCAAGTAGATGTTGTACGGACTGACCTGCGAGGCCAGGGCCAGTTCTCTGTCGGCGGTGTCGTAGTCACCGTTCTCCAGGGCAATCATACCGGCTAATTGATGACCTATCTTTTCCTGATAGGGGTTGTCGATCGATTCCGCTCGAGCGGCATAGGAAGCCGCTTTGGTCGCAGCTTGATCGAGTTCTCCCCTGGCCAGGTTCACCCGCACCGAATAATAGAGAAAGGTCAACTGACTCTGGATCTTGACCGACTGCTCCACTGATGACGCTTCCGTCAGCCTGATCGCCCTAGTAAACTCGATCAGCGCTTCTTCAGGCCGGCCGGCTTCGAGAAGGATCAGGCCAATTAAGTTGAAATCATTCGACATCGCCGAAGTATCGTCTATTGCCCGGGCTATCTCATACCGCTCAGACAGTTTCCCCAGGGCTTCCTCGAATAGCCCTTCATCGATGAACGTGATTGCCATCGCCGCTATAACCGTGCGGCGCTGACCGTCATCCTTGGCCGAATCGTAGAAGTTCTGCAATTGCCGTCGGGCGCTCTCATGGTCACCCTTGAAGCAGAGATTGAAAGCGATGCCCAGATGAGAGGCTGTGAAGTCCGGATTGATTTTCATGGCCCGGCGGTAGATATCGATCGATTCGTCAAACCGGCCGACCTTCATCAGAAGCTCGGCGTAGGAATCATATGGATTAGGGTCGTCGGGAATCAACTTGATGTATTTCACGAAGGCCTTCTCCGCATCGTAGTATTTCTCCAGGAACCGGTAACAGTATCCCATCTGGTTGTAGGCCTGTGAAAACTCGGGATTGATCCTGATCACGCTCTGGTACGTCTTGATCGCATCATCGTATTTCTGCTGGGCCATGTAGCAGAGCGCCAGCAGGCTGTGAGCCCGTTCGTCACCGGGGTAGGCATCGACCAGTTGTTGATACAGCGTTTGCTGCTTGGCCGGGTCAGCCTCGAGATAACCCGCCTCAAGACCAGCTATCATCAGACGCTCGCCTTCGGATACTTTATCCACCGCAGCCCTGGCTGCTTCAAGGCTCTCAAAAAACGCTCTGGCGTTCGGCTGTACTTGACAGAGATATAGATGGGCAAGTGCGAAATCGGGATCGGCGGCAACTGCCTTCTCAAAGAACTCTCTCGATTCCTGATTGCGTACTCTTTCCGACAGATCACGACCCTGCAGGAAGTACTCCCGGGCTTCACCAGATGACGTAGTAACCGGGATCTTGCTGTCCTGGCCGGCGGCAACATCTGTGGAAGCCTGAACTGACGTCCAGATAAAGAGTGCTGCCAGAGATACCACCATACGATTGGTTTTCATTCTTGTCTCCTTTCCACTGCGCGGACTTGGCTGTGCATCAAACCTGGCGGATCGGGGCACTCAATCTTGAGACGCCCCAAGTCCGGAATTGTTCAAGTCCTACTCTCTAATGGTATCTCTTTTGTCCCAAATCAGAAATAAAAAAAAAACGGCCGGGCCGTAAAAAACCAGCCGGTTGTATTGTCTCTGTCCTGACCTGCCGAAAAGAAGCCTCGTACAACGCCAGGAAAAAGTGACTTGTTACTCACTGTCTCAAACTGGCCCGGCCGGAAGCCGTTTCCAGTGCTATCTGCGGAGAGTCACCGTCCTTGGTGAAGGTCTTGGCAACATACTTCTCGCCCCACTTGCGGAATGTCTCCTCATTATCGAAATCAAAAGGCGAGTCGATCCGCCCCTTACGATCTCGGGCCGTAAACTCAAAAAAGCCTTTGATCGGGTTGCCGTTGTAATCCAACAGGACCCGACCGGAAGCCGACGACAGCGTCAGATCATGATCAGCCGTTTCGGCCAGAGCTACTTCCACCTTTCCGGAAGCAGTTGCAAACGAGCCGGCTTCTCTGAGAACCACGTTGACAGCATCAACATCACCCGAGGCGGTGGCGATCACGAACTCGCCGGAGCAATCTTCGATCTCAATGGTTCCCGAGGCGGTATTAAAATAGAACCCGCCGGTGCAACCGAGAACCTCTACATCACCGGAAGCGGTCTCCGAAGAAAAATCACCCGACAGGTTCTCGATAATCAGATCTCCCGATGCTGACGAAAACTCGATCTCGGTGCCGTCGGGAACGGTCAGAGTCCAGGTAGCACTGCCGTTGTTGGAGCCCAGGATATTCTCGCTGAGTCTCAACGTGTTCTTTCGCTCCCGGACCTTCGGCTTAAAACTGTCGCGAGGCGAATAGGAGTTGATTACTTCCACCTCGATCTGGTCGGTTTTGCCTTTCATTACCACACAGTCACCGCTGACGGTGCTGATCTTGATCCGCTCTTTCTTCTCAAACGTCCAATTGGTGGTCCGATCCGACCCGGCCTGGGCTGCCGTCATGAGCACCACCACCAGGATTGCCGTCATCGTGATACTTCCGAACTTCTTCATCAAATCCTCCCTGGTCTTATTAGCATAGTTTACAGTTTTGTCAGATAGTACGGCGGCGCATGAGTGAAGTTTCGGCGGGGGAGTTCATACTACTGAATTCTTGAATAATCTCCACCTGACACAGTATATTGAAGGGAGGCCGGATGATCGGTCGTCCGGTCAATAATCATTGAGGAGGATTGATATGCCGTTTTGCCCCAACTGCCGCTATGAGTATCGGGAAGGTATGGTCACTTGTCCCGAGTGTCATGAGAAGCTGGTACCGGTTCTTGCTGAGGAATCAATGAATAATCCCCCCGATACCGACAAACCGGACCGCGACTGGATTCAAATTGCCCGGTTGAGTTCGCGCGAGTATGCCGAAATGGTCGTCGAAGTATGGCATGCCAGACAGATACCGGCTGTAATCCATTCCGGCACGGGACATTTCGGGATCACCGGTCAGATGGGGCCGTCGTCTTTCCGGCCAATCGGCGGCGGCTATTCACTGATGGTGCCACGTGAACATGTCGCAGCCGCTGATCGAGAAGCGGCACTTATCTTAGGAGACGAGTGGGAGAAATCCAAGCTGATAGATATCGATAATGACCCCGGAAGTACCGACTGACAGTGATTAATCATAGCAGTTGGCGTGGAACGCACATCCTGATTCTCATCTTCTCTTGTATCCTACCGTCAGCGTCAGCTTATCAGAAACCAACCAGGGATCGTCCGGCTTCTCTTTGACATACTTTTCCAAACGACGAATGCCGTCCTCAAGAGCCTTTTGCTGTATGAGTGTCAGCACGGAGGTGCTCTTAAGCCGAATAGCCTTCAGGCGGGCAGTCCCTGATGAGTACGTCCTCTGCACTAACTCAAGAGATGTCACTTTCTCAAACCCTGCCTCGGCCAGCCACTTCTCGACCAGAGCCACCGATGGCGTTCTTACTTCATCTATCGGGACCGTCTCCGGAAAGAACGTATGTTCGACATCATCTCGAATCTGCTCGATCGCCCCATAGCGGATAAGAATCACTCCCGGCGACGTGAGAACCCGTTTACACTCCTTCAGGACATTCGGTGGGGAATCGGTGTGGTGCAACAGGTGTGAGAGAAAGACTATATTAAACGACCGGTCACTGTATGTCAAAGATCCAGCATTCTGAAGATCCCAGGCAACCAGTCCGGAAACATCTTTTTCTCTGGCCTTGGCCAGCATTTCCGGAGAGGAGTCAGCTCCGGTTACACGGCACCGGAAACGATCGGCAATCGGCAACGCAAACCGTCCCGTTCCGCACCCCAGGTCAAGCAGTGACGATGAATTCGAGATTGAGGTATATTCCTGAATGAGCTCCAGCCACCGATCAATGTTTTCATCGGAGATTGCCCGCCCCCGGTCATAGGAGGTTGAAATTCGATTATAATCGGCTTTCTTCATGAGTCGGTACCACACTCATCAGTCAGGAAATATCAGACATACAACGAATATAAGGAATCCTGCCGCGAATGCAACGAGGACACATGGGCTGCAAACTGCATCATAGTATGGCATAATTATATGGTCATTTGAATGAGCAATGTGGAAGGAACGTGTGGTGATCAATCGTACTCGAGTAGCTAACCGATATAACACCCTTGAGTTCATGTTCTCAAATCTATGGAAATCACTTGTGTCATAGTCAATTACGGGGTATATTTGAAAACCAAGATCACCATGAAATTTATTAAACTGTCTTTATGGTGAGGAGTATGTCATGTGTCGTGTTATTTCTCTCTTGACCTTAGTTACAGTTCTTGCTACCCAGATATCTTCAGATAACATTGATAGCTTACGGTTGCTGGCCGACAGCGGCGATGCACACGCTCAAACGGAATTGGCTCTATGTTTCTTCCGTGCTGTTGAAGTTGAGCAGAGTATTGACTCCGGCTTGATCTGGCTTCGGAGAGCCGTTGTCCAGAATCACTCTACTGCACAGGCAATCCTGGGCGGGTCGTACATAAAGGGGGAGAGAGTTCCCCTGGATACTATTGAGGGCATCCGGTTAATTAGACTCTCTGCTGAGCAAGGTGATAGTATTGGTCTCTACAACCTTGCCACTGCCTACATGAGGGGTGACGGTGTTGCTCAGGATAGTTCTGAGGCTTTGAAATGGGTACGCAAGTCAGCTGAGAAAGGCCATGCACCAGCTCAGTATCAACTCGCTACGTTTTATGAGAGTGGTGCGTTTGTAAAGACAGACAAGAAGAAAGCTTTCAAATGGTTCTTAGCAGCTGCCAATGGCGGCGATCCCGTCGCACAGTACGAAGTTGGCTTCATGTATTGGCAAGGAAATGGCGTCAAGAAGAATGGCAAGAAGGCTGCTCGCTGGTTGGAGGCAGCAGCGCTGAACGGTGAACGAGATGCGATGCTTTGGCTTGGCCTTGCTCAGTTCAGGGGCAAGGACATGAAACAAAACAAAGTAAGCGGGCTCCGCTGGTTGATGCTTGCAGAAGCCGCCGGTCATCCGGATGCAAGTGAATGGTTGCAGAAATCGATCAACATCGCAGACCGGAAAACAATCATCAAAGCGGAAGACCTTGCGTACGAGACGCGCATCTCACGGGAAACACAGGAATAACTCCCTCAGGCTTTTCTTACGCCTGGTTGCTCATCGCCCTTCGTGATTAATTATAAGCGGAAGGGGTGGGAATCGAACCCACCGGGGACAATACAATTGCCCCCCGCACGGCTTTGAAGGCCGGGACCGCCACCAGACGGCATCCGCTTCCGATTGAATATACGAATCTGCCGGCCGGCCGGCAATACCGTTCAGTAACCCGGCAGGTCTCTACGAGACCTGCCCAAAAGCTTCTTCCGGGAGCCCATAGTGGGTGTGTGTAAAAAATGAACAGGCACTCAGATCGGCCCGACCGTAAAATCCCCGTCTCCCCGACCGATACAGTGAGAAACAAACGACTACGAATGGACTGGGAATACCGCAGTTATGGCGAAAATAGATCAGTTACTGCAGATCGTCAAAGATGCCCGCGCCACTGACCTGCACCTGGCAGCGGGGAGTGTGCCGATTGTCCGGGTCAACGGGCAGCTTGAAAAGACACGCCACAAAAAACTCACCGCCGACAATATCAGGCAGTTGCTCTACGAAATCCTGACCGATGATCAAATCAGGCAATTCGAGACAGAGGGTGATCTGGATGCCGCCTATGGGGTAACCGGAATCGCGCGGTTTCGCATAAATCTCTACAGGATGCAGGGTGGCATCGGCGCTGCTTTACGTCTCATTCCGGATGAGTTTGCTGATCTGAATACTCTGGGGTTTTCCATAGCTGTTTCAAAAATGGCCGGGAGCAAATCCGGTCTGGTGCTGGTAACCGGACCGACCAACTCCGGTAAAACCACCACTCTGGCCTCGATGGTCGACTATATCAATACCAACTTCGCCCGGCACATAATTACACTTGAAGATCCCATCGAATATGTTCATGTCGGCAAGAACTCTCTGATATCCCAGAGACAGATCGGTCTTCACGCCCAATCATTTGCCACAGGTCTTCGGGCCGCCCTGCGTGAGGACCCGGATGTCATCATGGTCGGTGAGCTGCGAGACACCGAGACTATTTCCCTAGCCATCACCGCTGCTGAGGCCGGCCTGCTTGTGCTGGGGACACTGCATACCTGCACGGCGGCGGCTACGGTTGATCGGATTATCGATGTTTTCCCACCGATGCAACAGCAGCAGATCAGGATAATGCTGGCCGACACACTGACCGGAGTTGTATCTCAGCAGTTGTTGCGGCGTGCCGACGGAAGCGGCCGCATCGTAGCCTATGAGCTTCTGGTACACACGCCGGCGGTTGCCAACCTTATCCGGGAAGCTCGAACACATCAGTTGCCGACTGTTATTGAGTCGGGCAGGAAGAAGGGCATGCGCCTGCTGGATAATCACCTTAAGGCACTGGTAGATTCCGGCGCCGTCAGTGCCGGCGAGGCGGCCAAGTTTGCCAATGATCCGAAACACTTTTGCGAGATGACATCATCTGAGGAACTTCAACTGGTGGGAGCATAATGGGACAACTCACAGAGAGATTCCGCCTCGATGAAATCCTGGTCCGGGATGGCCTGGTCAAAGAGGAACACGTCAGGGACGCATTAATGCGTCAGAAGGCGCACGGCGGCAAATTCGGTTCGCAGCTCCTGTACAACCGTTATATTGACGAAGCCGGTCTGGTGACGGCTCTGGCCACACAAATGGGCTGCGAAGGCGTGGTGCTGGCCAAACTCGATATCCCCGAACCAATCTTCAAATTGATCCCCTCGAAAGTGGCTATCGCCCGTAAAGTGATTCCCTTCGACTATGATCCGGAGGATAATATCCTCAAGATTGCCTGTGAAAATCCTACCGACAAAAAGCTGATCGACGAACTCAATTTCGTGGCCCGCGGCAAAACCGTCAAACTGTATGTTGCCGCCGAACTAGCCCTGAATACTTCGATCGCCAGACATTACCTGGGTCGCAACACCTCCCTGGACGACAACCTCCTCCTGGATATACCCGACGAGACCACTGAAGTCAGTCAATCGCCGGCAACTGTTGATTCCGCCCCGACTGAGGATCATCGCAGTGCCGTCATGCTGGTAACCGACGAAGAATACTGCGGACCCCTGTTGCAGTCGATCCTGGAGCGTGACAATTACCGGGTTATGCTGACTGACTCGGCTGATGACGCCATCGAGGTTCTGAATGAACAACAATTTAATTCCGTTTTCATCAAGGACACTGTTCCCGGCGATTATATCGACCTGATCGATCGTTTGCGTAAAACGTCACCATCGACGTCCGTGCGTTACTACGAGTCGGCTTCGGAGCTTCTGCTGAACATTGCAGGTAGTGATACTGAGGGTGACCTGTTGTTGAAAAGTCTGAGCCTGTTCACATCTCTACTGTCGTCCCGAGCCGGGTTGCCGGTCAATCACGGCGGCCGCGTGGGCCAGTACGTCGACAGATTGTGTCGCCGGATCGGACTTCCGAACAAGGAACGTTTCATGGTTTGCAGCGCCGCTTACCTGCATAATCTGGCCGGTTTCTACTATCAAACGGAAGCGTCGAACGATCCTCGGGCGGTCATTAAGCTCACTGTAAAGGTCCTGCAGTCGCTGGATTACTCACCGGTTGTAGTTGAGATGTTGCGATGCATGTACAAAGACCTGGGCGGAAAGTATAATCGACGCCTGCCCATTGAAGTCCTCGGTGGAAACATTCTGACCATTGTTGATCTCTTCTGCGACAATGTCTCGACCTCAGACCGGCTGTCTCTGGACAAGTTCGATGCCATCAAGAAGAAACTCTATGACCTGAGAGGTAAGCTCTTTTTACACGAGGTTGTGGAAGCATTCATATCCATGATGCAGGAACAGATGCTGCATCAACCGGAACCGGGAATGGCGCGACAGGTGATGATCTATGTTAGCCGGCCTGAAGCGTTGTGTGCTTTGGATCTGCGTCTCAGAAACGAAGGTTTTCGCACGGTTTGCGAGCATTCGCTGGATTCCTTTATCGCCCTGTTTCAGCGCAGCCAGCCGGATATGGTCATTCTTATCCTGCCGGGCGATGCCGCCGACGTAACGGCTGTCGTAAATGACATCCAACAGCGCGGAGTGGATTTGCGACACATCCCCTCGTTCCTGCTTGTCAGCAGTTCGATAAACTCAGTGTTGACACCGCTGATTGAAGCCGGTATCGAAGACGTGATCCCTGCGGAGGGACAACTTGATCTGTTGATCAGCAAGCTCAAGAGGATCGCCGTCAGGGACCAGTCACCCGCCGCGGAAAACGCCTATATCACCGGCTCCAGGGGACGGTTGTCGGACATGAACCTTATAGACCTCCTGCAAGCCCTCGGACCCAGCTGTAAAACAGTAAAACTCACTATCTCCCCGGCTGACTCTCCGACCGACAAGCTCACTATCTACCTCCGGCAGGGTCAGGTATCATCTGCTCTATACCGGGATAAAACCGGCCCGGATGCAATATATGACGGCATAGCCTGGACCGAGGGAACCTGGACAGTGAAACCGGTAACAGAGAATAACCTGCCCGAGCCGAACAACGATCTCCCCAACGAGTCAATTCTGATGGAGGGCTGCCGTGTTCTGGACGAGAGCACCCGGAGGGGTCAACTCACCTGAGCGGCGTCTCCCGACAGTCTGAATAATCAGTTTCCAGCGACACGATTCATAGAGATAATCTTGGCCCGTTGGCGTCGACGCGTATCTTTCGGAATCTTGTCGCTATATTGTCGCCAGTCCGCAAGGACTCTGTCGGTTTCCGCCCAGTCGGAAAACCTCCGACAACAACGATAGCGGAAGTAATCGCACTCCACGAGGTTGAAGTAGTTGCCCGGTTCTATGGCAATCAGTTCCCGAAGTTGTTGAAACGTCTGCAGGGCCAGGCGATACTCCTTTTTCCGGTAGTGAGCACGCGCCATCGGCCAGAGAAAGGCCTTGCCGTGAGGATGTTTTTGATGCATCAGGCGACAGTGATAAATAACCGAATCATACTGCCTGCCGTCGAGCCATATCCAGATCAAGGCATTACGGGCAGGCTCTTTCGAGATCAACGACGAATCGGCCGCCAGGCGCAATTGCCTGATACCCTTGTCTTTATCATTATGAACGATCTGCAGAAAACTCAGGAATCCCGCCTTGGCCGATTTCCAGTAATGATAAAGACCAAGACCGAAGTAGAGATCATAAAGCGAACTGTCACAGTCCAGACCTCGCTCATACTCAGCTTTGGCCCGATGACCGGTCCTGATGGCAGCCAGCAATGAACCAAAATGCGACTGCCACAACGACCGATACGCGTAACAATGACCGATCAGTAAACTCATCCAGGCACACTCGCGGCCGGACGAGACGTCTCGGACAGAGACGGCTTTGGCCAAAGCGGTGTCGATCAATCGATGAAACTGCTGCTGGTGTACATTCTCTTCGCGATCAAACATCTCTGTAACCAACACCACCGCTCGAAACAGATAGCCGGACGGATCCTCCGGATGCTGTTCGATCATATTTTGGGTTAGCGAATCGGCGATCGCGAGATCGTCATTGCACAACGCATATTGAAGGTGGCGGATGTTATCAGTTCGGGAACTGTCGAGACAGCCGTCCGCCCGGGCTGGCCTGCCACAGACAGCGGTTACCGCAACGACAGCGATCATCGTGAGGACTGATTTCTCAAAACTGAACAATACCTTCCGCCTTCAACTCAACCGTGGCTGTCGAGATGTGTGGACTGCGCACACCCGCGACTGAGCCGCCGGGTAATTCGAAAGATAGCTCCTCCCTGGTGGGCAACAAGATATAACTGCCAACTGATGGAAGCGGGTCAGAACCGATGACCGCGAAGGGTATCAGGTACATTCAGGTGGGTTTGCTGTGGACACCGTATTAGAACGACGCCGTCCGGCAGCGGATCATGAAAGTATACTTAGATGGTCCCGCTCAGGGACACTCGTGGCCCTCACCGACAGCCTGCTGACCATCGACTCCATCCAGTTTTGAGCGAATCTGTGCCTTAAGACTGTCCAGGCTGTCGGTCGGATGGCAGCTAGCCAATCCACGATCGATGAAATCCTGGATAGCGTTTTCTATCCGATACAGTTCAAAACAATGACGGCAGTGCTCCAAATGCTGCTTGATTTCCTTCTCGTCGATTTCAGAAACTTCTCTGTCAATCATCTCATACAGATGAATCATTACTTCCTGACAGTTCATTTTGTGTTATCCTTGATATATCCGTTAGAAACAGCGTAATCGAACAAAGCCTTCTGAAGAAGTTTCCGTCCCCGATGCAACCGCGACTTGACCGTGCCTAACTGCAGGTCCGTAATATCGGCTATCTCCTGGTAGGAAAACTCCTCAATAAAAGACAGAACAACGACCACACGAAAGTCCTCCGGCAGGTCTTCAATAGCCCGCTTGACATCGTCGTCGAGTATCCGGGAGAATAGTTGTTGCTCGGGGTTGGGCACACTCTTTCCGGTGGCAAGCTGGCCGTACAGAAAATTGTCGTCCAACTCATCAACGTTTACCACCATGGGTGAGCGCGACTTGGATCGGTACTCATTGATGAAGATATTAGTCATGATTTTGAACAACCAGGCTCGACAATTCGAACCCGGCTCAAACTTATCCCAGAATCGATAGGCTTTTACAAGTGCCTCCTGTACCAAATCTTCAGCATCGCTCTTATTTCGTGTCATCCGCAGGGCACTGCGATAGAGCGCCTCCATATGGGGCAGAGCTTCAACCTCAAAGCTCTGGCGCCGTCGAGCGGAATCAGCTTTCTGGTCGGCCATGGCGTTAGTTCCCTGCCCGGCACAACCGGCAAAGCGATCTTGTATTTACTTTCCAGAACATCTCGAACACTAGTCGGGTTCCCGTCCTCCGGACAATCATAAACAATACAATCCTCTGTAATAACCGGCTTACGTCATACAGACGAACCGGTCTTTTTGAACTAAGAACTACAAGATAGCAACCGGGCAAGAACCCGGCAAGGTCTTTTCAACATCCTCCCTTATACCGGGCCATTGCAATCCCGATCCGACCCACCGGCTCAACCTGTTGCCGATCAACCGGATGGCACATAATAAAAGAGCGGAGAGAATCTCTCCGCTCTTTGTAGAAATCGTGTTCAGAAACTACACCGGCACGGTCGCTCTTTTACGACGCAACACAAACACTGCCGAGCCCAGCAGCAGCAGGGCCAGCAAGATCATACCGTAAGTAGTGAGGGAGGGAAGAGTAGTACAAATCACTTTCACAGTCAGAATTGCTTCAGTTCCGGCACCACCAGCGTCTCCGACATCAAATATCCACTCACCCATATCAACGTTGCACGTGAAGGTAATCAAGCTATCGTCACCAGCAGGAATAATCAAGTTCGGTTTGAGGCCGTCCGGTGAAGAAGTGTTCACTACAGTGACATTTCCTGCAGAGTAGTTGGTGATAACAACATTCTCACTCAATCCAGGAGATTTGCGTATGATCACAGTACCAGCTACCTTCCAAGTTGGGTCACCTGGTGTCTGAATTTTGTACAGGCTGCCATCAAGCTGTACTTTTACACGTTTATCCTTATCGGGGCCTGACGCGTCCTGCGCGTACACCATCACTGCTGTAAGCATGAATGTCAGCAATATAAAAGATACTACTAATTTCCGAATCATGGTCTCCTCCATGTTAGCATTATTTTGTTATTGTGAATAATCGGGCCTTTTTCAGGCCAGGGAGTATACACGTGGCGGACCGCGAATCTCCGACACCAGGTAGAACTTATCGGCGAAAAGCCTGGTAGTAAAGTGAAGACCCCAGGTTCTTTCACCGACGGAATCGCTGAATTTCCGATTCTTCGCTCTACTCCATGCCTTTTCGACGGCTGCTATGATAAGCGTATTACACAGAACAATGATGAACGAGATAATCAGAAAACCGAACAGCACCACCAGACCGTGAACAAAATGTCCGCTGAATTCGGCTTCACCAAGCACACTGTGGGCAATGCCCAGTTTGATGATTGCGGCCTCAAAAGCAACCCATAAGAGAGCCACAAAAATCGGACTAAAGCCCCATCGCCGACGTGTCCAGGTAATGGCGCCACCAAAAGCGGTAAACAGGACCGTACCGCCAATCACTCTTCCGATAGCCGGAAGTGGCGACAGCACCAACGTATTAAGTTCTAATATCGACAGATAGAAAAAGCCCAGGAGAAATCCCAGGCGCATTGCCTCTGTCACATTTGCCCGACGGACTCTCACCAGGAAGGGAATCAGTGCAAACAGGGATAGATACCACTGACCTGGAAAGAGTTGTGAGATCAGTAACAGGAATGCGGATATGCCGGCAAAGAGCAGGCTTTCAGCCCATAGCAGATTTGCCGATGAACCCTCGCCCTGACTTATCAATGGTCGGTCAGTTGACGACTGTCCAGCCGTCCGTGAACAATCGCTGCGTGTGGTACGTTTATTGATATCAACTGCGAGACAAACTCTGTCCGTCCTGGTGAAATCTCCCACTTGTCTCAATACAGCCAGAAACGGCTGAATCCTCCATGTATGTCCACAATCGAACCCACTCTCATACCAACCCTATAACCGTCAGCAACACAGGCCTTGCATAATGGCTTCGTCTGGTAAGAGCCTGGTATTCTTTAATGTACTTATATAATATAGCACCATTGATCTCTGTTGTCAAATAATATCTTGTCCTGATCACATTAAAATACTGCTGCTATTGTCAGGCACTAACCGGCCCTGAAGCACTCCGTGCGAATGAGAAAAATGAATACCGGTCGTTTGAGATGTCAACTATGAGTCGTCCGAGTCCTGGCCGTGCGCCCTGGCTGCGGAAATTACCCCCCTTACCTTGCGCACCTTGTCGATAATTCGATTCAAATGCGACAGGCTGGAGACTTCCACCGCGAATCTGCCCACGGCGGTAGTGTCGCGGGCGTACATCTCGGCCGCCCGCACGTTGGTATCGGCGTCGGCTATCGCCTGGGTCAGGTCGCGTAACATATTCTTGCGATCCTCAACCACCATTTCGAGCTGAACCACAAAAGCCTGTCCCTTGGGCGTATCCCAGCTAACTTCAATTTTCCGCTCAGGCGACTTGGTCTGCAGATCAAGCGCCACCTGACAGTCGTCTCGGTGAACGGTGACACCTCTCCCCCGGGTTATGAAGCCGATGATATCCTCGCCGGGAATCGGCTGGCAACATCCGGCATAACGGAACATCATATCACCCATGCCGTGCACCTTGATCCCCTTGGTGCGCCGGATGCGATCCATTACTTTGCTGACCAGACCGGTGACCGGTTCTTCATCCACGGGAGCTATCAGCGTCACCAGGGAACGCACCGAGAGATCACCGTTACCGATACCGGCCAAGAGATCCTCCACCGACTTTTTGTTAAGCTGTTCGGCGTACCCCTGCAGGATGTCTTCACCGGGCAGTTTGAGGTGTTTCACACGAAGCTTGCGCTCAATAATTTCCCGACCCAAAGCCACCGCCTGCTCAAACCCGGACTGCTTGAGCCAGCGCCGAATCCTGGCTCGCGCGGCCGACGTTCTGACCAGTTTCAACCAGTCGTGTGAGGGCGTGCGGTTGGCATTGGTTATGATTTCCACAGTGTCACCGGTGCGGAGTTCGGACGACAGCGGCTGCAACCGGTTGTTGATACGGGCTCCGGCACAGTGGATACCTACCTCGGTGTGAATCTGAAAGGCAAAATCAAGGGGGGTCGAGCCTTTGGGCAGATGGATCAATTTGGCATGGGGCGTAAAAACGAAGATGTCTTCGGAATACAGATCGATCTTGAGGTATTCCAGAAAATCGGACGGATTGGTCATATCCTTCTGCCACTCCAGGACATCGCGCAGCCAGACCATCTGACGATCCGACTTGTCCATCTGCTGCCGGCCTTCCTTGTAGAGCCAGTGAGCGGCAATGCCGTTCTCGGCGATATTATGCATTTCGTGGGTTCTGATCTGTATTTCAACCATTCGATTACGGGGACCAAGAACGGTAGTGTGCAACGATCGGTAGCCGTTAGGTTTGGGATTGGCTATGTGATCATGAAAACGATCAGCTACCGGTTTCCACATGGCGTGCAGAATGCCCATAGTGTGATAACACTCGCCCTCGGTCCCTACAATAATCCGAAAAGCAATCAGATCGTAAATCTCCTCGAAGGGAACATTGCGAACCCTTATTTTGCGGTAGACGGAATCCAAATGCTTGGCCCGACCATAGACATCGGCCTTAATACCGCTCTCGCCCAGCGTCTCCCGGATGGGCTGCACCAATTCCTTGATGTACTCCTCCCGTTCCTCCCTCTTTTCACGAATGAGTCTGGTCAGATCGGCAAACACATCCGGCTCCAGGTACTTCAGCGACAGGTCCTCCAGTTCCATCTTGATTCGATTGAGACCGAACCTGTGTGCCAGCGGGCAGTATACATCCCGGGTTTCGTTGGCAATACGGGTTCGTTTTTCGTGTGGAAGATGTTCCAGGGTTCGCATGTTATGCAGGCGGTCGGCCAGTTTTATCAGAATCACCCGGATATCCCGGGCCATGGTCAACAGCATTTTACGGAAGTATTCGGCCTGCTGTTCCTCACGCGAGGAGAATTGCACCGTTCCCAATTTGGTGACTCCGTCCACCAGATCGGTAATCTCATCCCCGAACTGCTCACGCACACCTTCCAGTATCATCGGTGTATCCTCGACCACATCGTGTATCAGCCCGGCCGCGATGGTAGTGGAATCCATGTGCTGTTCGGCCAGGACAAAAGCTACCTCGAGACAGTGTTCGATAAAAGGTTCCCCTGACTGGCGTTTCTGGCCGGCATGGGCGCGGTCGGAAAACTCGTAGGCACGGCGGATCAAAGGAATATCGACGTTGGCGTTGTACGATTCGATGCGTATGATAAACTCAGCCAGGTTCATGGCCGCTCCCGGTCGCTGCTGACTCTGCGATATAGAGAAATAACCTGTTGGGCGACCTGCTGGACGGAGATCGTCTCCATGCAGCGACACTGTTTAGGCGGGCAATGACACTCCACTGCTGAGGGCTGAAGAACCCGATGATCAGCCCCGAGCGGACCCCATCGTCGCGGCGACATCACCGCCTTGCCGGGGTACAGACCCAGGACCGGAGTATCCACAGCAGCCGCGACATGCAGGGGGCCGGTGGAATTAGCCACCACAACGGTGGCCAACGACAGCACAGCCGCCAGTGTGCGCAGGTCGGTTTCGCCCATGATGTTCTTCATCCGAATATCAAGCCGACTGCTGATCTCTTCAATTGTGGCCTTCTCCGACTCTGACCCGGAAACCACCACGCTCAGCCCGGCTTCGGTCAATGCCTGATACAGGTGGATAAATCGTTGGATCGGCCAACGCTCGGCGGAGCCGCCGGAGCCGGGGTGGAGTACTACAAAACTGCTTTCAATCCCGGCCTTTTTCAGAATCCGGTGAGCAAAATCAATTTCTTTCTGTTGCAGACGAACATGCGGTTTTCTGATAGTGGGACCAGCACGGAAGAACTTCAGGAATTCGAGGTTGTATTCATACTCGTGCTTCAAATTGGATTTGCGGCTGTGGAAAAGATGGTGATTGAAAAATACCGAGTGAAAGCGACCGGCCGTGCCGATACGAAAGTCTATCCCGGCCCGATGGAACAACTGACAGATACGGCGTTCGGGGTACAGCGCCACTACCGCCCGGTAGCCGCGCTGAGAAAGTCGGCGCAGAAGATCCTTCTTGTAGGGTTTGTCGATAGCCAACTGGTCGTTCTGCACGCGGAAGATATGATCAATGCCGTCGTTGTATTCCAGGATAGGTGAGGCGTATAATGACGCCATAACTTCAATCCGGCATTCCGGGTAGCGGGCTTTCATCGTTTCCACAAAGGGCAGGGCCAGAATCAAATCGCCCAACCGGTCACTGCGACTGATGAGAATGCGATCGTCCGGATTGAGATCGATGATCTTGCTCACGCCGAATCACCTTCCGTGGCAGCGTCTTTTTTTCCAAGGTGACGCAGTTTGGCATACTTGACTAAAACGGCTATTGACGACATGACTGAGATAATAAAGCCTTCCAGGCCGTCGCGAAAGCCCTGCCGGGAAATATAATGCTTAATGAAAGCCACCGGCGGCCGCAGCACTATGTCCGGCCATCTGGTCCGGCGTCCCCGGCGGTAGGCCTCTTCGGCCCCCAGCGTGGTGTAGTGGTTGAACTTGTCAAGGTAATGTTCGAGGCTGGGGTAACTATAATGCAGCAATTCGCCGGCAAGGTTACCGACCGGTCCATCCAGAATCACTTTTTCATGCACTGTGGCTTCGTCATAATCACCCCGACTCTTGAGAAACAGCCGTAGCACTCGATCAGGATACCAGCCGCAGTGACGAATCCATCGCCCCAGGAAATTCGTTCGCCGTGGGATGTAGAACCCGGCCAGACCGGAGGTATCCCGCATCACGTCTTTGATCTCCCTGGCCAATTCAGATGACACGACTTCATCGGCATCGATGGAGAGAATCCATTTCCCCCGTGCCTGCTTGACGGCTTCGCGCTTGGCGTGCCCAAAGCCGCGCCAGGGAGGTGAAAAGATTCTGACCCCCAACTGACCGGCGATTTCCCGGGTGCGGTCGGTGGACTGACTGTCAACCAGGATGACTTCATCGGCCCAACTGACGGATTGAATACAGCGCCTGATATTCTCTTCCTCGTTACGGGAAATGATTACCACCGACAGCTCCATCATGGTTTCACCGCTACCATCCGGCTGACTACCTGCTCAAACGCAGTCAGCACGTCACTGACAGAAATGTCGAATATATTGTAATCGTTGCCGGACACCACCGCACCCACCTCCTGATCGTAGGGTCGCCACAGCAGGAAGTTTTTCATGAAGCGACTGTACAAACCGACCACCGGGACGCGCATAGCCCGGGCAATGTGCACCAGCGACGTGTCCGGACTGATCAGCAGATGGGTCCTGCCGATAATCGCCGCAGCTTCCGTCAGACTCAGACCGGGCGGCACCAGTTGCACGCGTTGCTGGAAGTGACCCTGCAAACGCGCCGCGCGCAGCCGGTCGTCGCCGACTGCAAACAGAATGACGTTGACCGCATCGCTGTGAGCCAGCAGACCGCTGATGAGCTGCCGCGATTTGTTTTCAGCCCAGATACGGCTTTGGGAACCGGCCGAGAGGTTGTAGCCGATCAGGAGTTCGCCAGCGCCGCACGACATGGCGCTTACGACCCGACCGGCTCTCTGACGGGCGGAGTCATCGATGAAAGGCGGTGCGTAACCACTAACGGCGGTACTGTCGATCCCGAACGCCTCCAGAAGTCTGAGAGTGTTTTCAATGATATGACCGGTATTGTCCATTCGGTGATCGTAGTTGAAATCATAGTACTCGCGGAATTTCACTTTGCCGACACCAATGCGCGGCTTGCCCGGCGCCGCCAACTGAGACAGGAACAGGGCCGTCACTGAATCATCGCAGATCATGTCCACCACACAGTCGAACCGTTCGCGACGAATAGCCAGCATCTCCCTGATGTCCTTGAAGAGGTTCTTGCGATAAAGGAATATCCTGTCGAACCGGGGATCACGTATGATTATGGCATCGTTGCGAGGTGAGGCCAGAACGGATATCTTGATATGCGGGAAATGAGCCCTGAGACCGTCAAAAACCGGTAGCGATATAACCATATCCCCGATTTTCTCCGGTCGGAGGAACAACACTTTCTTCAGCCGGGAACCATCCAGAGGAGTGAATTTACCGCGCTTCCTCTTCAGGAAACGCTTGAACAGGCCAAAAAACGCCGCCTTGATTCTGTGTTCGACCGACTTCAGCGAGAACATGAGCAACCAGCCGGTTTTGTAAGTTGAATAAGATAACGCTCAATTCGGTCGACCATAGTGTCGGCTGGAAACTCGGTTCGCCACCTCTGTTGTCCGGCCTGCCCGAAAGCTTTCATCCGGGTTTTGGAAGTCAGCATCATGTCAATAGCCGTCGAGAGCGAAACGGCGTCGGCGGGCGGAACCAAAAGCGCCGTACGATCGGCCGTCACAACTTCGGGAATCCCCCCCACCTCGGTGGCAACCACCGGCAGCCCGGCCCGCATACCCTCCAGAAGAGCTATACCGAAGGGTTCTTCGATCGAGGGGTGGATCATCAAATCAGCCCCCGACAGCAGTGATGCAACGTTGTCGACCATGCCGGCAAACACAAAACGCTCTTCGAGATTCAATTGTCTGATTCGTAACTGCAAATCCTCCCGCATAGGCCCGTCACCTAACAGCAGAAAAAACAGGTTGTCATGCCGGCTGTTCAGCGCTGAAGCGGCGTAAACCAGATGGATATGTCCTTTCTGCCGAACAAACCTGCCCACGGTGACAGCCACTATCGAGTCTTCCGGCAATCTATACCGACTTCTGAGATCAGCCGCAGCGTCGCGGCCAACCGGCGCGAAACTCTCGTCTTCGATTCCGATGGGGATAACTTTCACGATCTCAGGGGTGACATAATCATACCTGGTAATCTGCCGCTTGAGGGCTTCTGACGGTACAATCACACCGTCGATCAGTTTCGGAGTCAGGTAACGGTGAACCGCCGTGTCTTTAGTGATATCCAGACCCACCGACCAGACCACTTTGGGACCACCCTGCCAACGTGCCGCCAGCCCGGCCAGCCGGACATCCTTGTTGAAATTGACAATGACCACATCTGTCTTGTTCGCAGCCAGAAAATTCTTGATTTTTGAAATGGTGCAGGGATTGAAGTCTCCGGAAATATCAAGTTCAAGAGCCGTAACGCCGGAATTTTCCGCTGCCGCCCGCCGCAGGTACTCCGATCCTCGGCGACCGGCCACCGTCACGGTGTGACCGCGCTGGGATAACCCGGCCGCTGTCAGCCGAATCCATTCTTCCATACCACCGTAGGTGGTCGTTTCGATTGAATCCAGGAAGAAGATGTTCATGCCTTTTCTCCAAACTGCATCTGATACAGACGCCGGTAGAGTCCCCCCTGCTGCATCAGTTGGTCATGGCGTCCGCTCTGGATGATACGTCCCTGGTCGATGACCAGAATCCGATTGGCATTCTGAATAGTAGACAGTCGATGGGCCACCACCAGGGTGGTGCGATCGGCCATCAGACGATCGATAGCCTCCTGCACCAGTTTCTCCGACTCGGTGTCGAGAGCCGAGGTGGCTTCGTCAAATATCAGTATCGGCGGGTTTTTCAAAAGAGCTCGGGCTATTGCCAGGCGCTGCCGCTGGCCGCCGGAGAGCATCACCCCCCGGTTGCCGACTACCGTCTCGTAACCGGAGGGTTGTTCCAGGATGAATTTGTGCGCGTTAGCCATGGCAGCCGCTTCGATCAGCGTGTCATCGACCAGACCGTTAAGACCGTAGGCGATATTATTGCGAATGGTGTCATTAAACAGAAATGTCTCCTGGGTAACAATGCCCATCAGGGATCGCAGGGATTTCAAGGATAGACGGCGTATGTCAATCCCATCAATCAGGATCGCCCCCTGCTGGGGATCGTAAAATCGCGGCAACAGGTCCAGTAACGTTGATTTGCCGCCCCCGGAAGGTCCCACCAGCGCCACCACTTCACCGCGCTGCACCTCAAAAGAAACATCGTTAAGGACGGTATCGCTGTCATTGTAGCTGAAAAATACGTGATCGTAACGCAGACCCCGTGTCAGACCATCGATATGTTCCGCAGTCGGCGGATCGGCGATCTTCTCGCGTGTATCGAGCACCCTGAAGATGCGTTCGGCGGCAGCCATCCCTTCCTGTAATTTGATATGCACTTGGCTGAGGGACTTGACCGGTTTGATCATCGAAAACATGGCCAGCACGAACGTCATGAAATCCCCGGCATCAAGTTCGCCCGTCCCGGCAATAATCCGAGACCCGGCATACAGGAGAATAACTACCCCGGCTATGGTTGCCAGAATATCATTGATCGGGGAGGCCAGGTGCCGAATCCGGGTCATGCGGAGAAGGGAACGAAAGTACTCCTTCGTGGCGTGGAAGAACTTCCTGATTTCAAACTTCTCCATGGAGAAAGCCTTGACAATTCGTACGTTGTTGACGGCTTCTTCCAGAACCGAGTTGACATCGGCCATCCTGTTTTGCGCCCGTTCGGAGTAGCCGCGCAGCTTCTTGCCGGTAAACCAGATGAAGACGAAAACCACCGGCATGATCAGCATCGACAACAGCGTCAGTTTCCAACTCAGGATGAATAGAAAGGCGGCAAATACGACGACCATGATCGAGTCGGTCACCAGGCGGTTGAAGCCGATATCTATCGACTCGTTCAGTACCACGACGTCGTTGGTAATCCGCGAAATGACTTCCCCGGTACGGCGTCGGTGAAAGTAGTCAAGTGACAGGTGCTGGTATTTCTCAAACAGACGATCCCGAAAACGCCTGACAACCGACTGCTGCACAAAGGCCATGAAGAACCCCTGCAAATAGAGTAACAGGTTCTTGGCAATCACCACAATCAAAATCAGCCAACAAAAGTTGATTAGCGTCTCCTGGCGACTTTCGACCGTCACCAGGCTGTCTATGAAGTCCTTCATAGATTGCTTGAAACTACCCACCGTGGAGGCCAGCTCGTCGACAGCACCGCTACCGTTATCGGTCGGGTCACCGGCATCGGGTCGGGCAGACTGGACCTGATTTGTCTCTCCCGAAATCAGGGGCAGTTCCACTCCCTGAAAGAGGGTCATCATCAACGGCCCCACCATCCACACCAGCAGGCCCGACAGCAGGGCGTGCAGAGCCGCCGACAGCGAGGCGGTGATGAGTTGCTTCCAGTACGGTGTCAGAACCGAAAATGTGCGCCGGTACAAATTCACGTCAGATATCCCGTTTAACTACAAGCAATTAATATCATCAATTCAGGGTATTAAGTCAACTCAGCGAAGAAAGTCGGAACCACAGGGGTTCGACCTGCTTTGGCTTCAATGAGGCAACGCGAGCAACCCCGTACGGATCACGGCTCTACACGAACGGCGCCTTCGGGTAGAGTAAGTCGAAACTTGTCAGTTGGCACTTGTGCAGCAGTTTTGTAGCGGCGTCGGTTGCCTTTGAGAGTAACATCGCCGCCGTCATCGAAATGAAATTCGCTCAGCCGCCAGCCGGTCGACTGTCGGTCGTAAACAAGATGCAATTGCCATGGGCAATCAGGTGCTGAAATGTGAAACGAAGGATTTTTCGGCCTGGCATAGTCGGCAATAACGCTCAGGTCGGCCGGAATCTCCGATGAGTCGGGCAGAACCACCAGCAACTTCAGGAAATCCAATCCCCCCGAAACAGCCGGGCACTTTGCTCGTGAAAAGAGATCGACAATCGACTCGTAGACATATTCCTTTGAGGATGGGAAGTATACTTCCAGCGAGTCGGCCGTCAGGCGACCTTTCAACGCCCCCTTGCCGAGGTAGGCGCGACCGCCCAGGGCTATGACCGAGTCGGTACGGAAAACCTCCAGACGGAAGGAGGTTGGTTTGCCTTTACGCTTCAGCCGGGCGTCAAACAACCAGGACTCGGCTGTCACCTTCTGCGGATCTAAAGTGGAGCTACTCTCACCGGTTGCTGCTTTGTCATACCGGGCGCCGCAGCCGACAGCCAGCAGCAGTACCACTGTGAGCACAGCCCCCAACCCAGCCCGGCCGGGTCTGTGATCAGATACCAACACCGGCAAACAGATACACAAAGAAGGTAATGAAGGGACCCAGGATTATCCAGAAGCCACCCATGACAATCAGTGCTATCAATATCAGGGGGGCGATCCGGTTCAGCTTCTGCAGGGTCGGTTCCATTTCAGGGGGCAACAGGCTGCGCAGGATGTGGGAACCATCGAGCGGAAACAGCGGAATCAGATTGAAGAAGGCCAGCGATACATTGATCATCACGGAGAAATACAGCAGCATATATACTGCCTCGGGCAACTGGAAGGACATGCTGGTAGTGAAGCGAAACACCATACCGAAGATGAATCCCAGACCGAGATTCGACAGTGGACCGGCCGCCGATATCCAGAAATCGGCCACACGCGGATTGCGCAGATTAAAAGGATTCACCGGTACCGGCTTGGCCCAGCCGAAACGAAACCCGGACATGAACATCATCAGGGTACCGAATAAATCGAGATGGGCCAGCGGGTTCAGTGTCAGGCGTCCGGCGTCTCGGGCGGTCGTATCACCGAACTTCAGCGCCGTCCAGGCGTGGAAGTACTCATGCACCGTCAACGCAAACAGAATGGCCGGCGCGGCAATGATCGCCCGCTGCAGGAAATCCTCACTGAACATAAGCTGACACTTCTAATACTATGTCACTACGTGCAACGGCGATACTGCTACGCATAGATACCCCGTAACTGCAGTACCTCCAGCAAGCGCGTGATGGCCAGCATGAAAGCGGCTATGCGCATACTAACCTTGTGTTCCAACGATACGGCCAACACGTCGTTGAAAGCAGCCACCAATTTCTCTTCGAGGCGACGGTTGACTGCCTCTTCCGACCAGTAGTATCCCATACGGTTCTGCACCCATTCAAAGTACGACACTGTCACGCCACCTGCGTTGCACAAGATATCGGGGATTACCAACACACCCTTCTTGTCCAGGATGGCGTCGGCCTCCGGGGTGGTGGGACCGTTGGCGCCCTCGGACAGGATGCGGCAGTTGATCTTGTGGGCGTTTTCATCGGTTATCTGGTTCTCCAGTGCGGCAGGAATCATGATATCCACTTCCGCGTAGAGCACACTTTCCGGTCGGGCTTTCCTGGCTCCCGGGAATCCGACAACGGAACCCTCTTTCTTAACATAGACCAGTAGTTCGGGAATATCGATACCTCTGGGATTGTGTATGGCTCCCTTGACGTCGGAGACATAGAGTAACTTGACGCCCAGCTCGTGCAGCAGTTGGGCTGTCACCGAACCGACGTTGCCGAATCCCTGCACCGAGGCGGTAGCTCCCTTCAGAGACAACCCGATATGCCTGGCAGCTTCACGAGTAGTGAGCATAACACCGCGCCCGGTAGCCTCGACTCGACCCAGTGAGCCACCGAGACTGATCGGCTTACCGGTGACCACACCCGGTACCGAGTGACCCTCGCGCATCGAGTAGGTGTCCATAAACCAGCCCATCACACGTGGTCCGCTGCCGACATCAGGTGCCGGGACATCCCGTTCGGGACCGAACAGGTGCATCATGTCGGCCACATAGCGGCGTGTCAGACGTTCCAGTTCGCCCTCCGACAACTTTTGCGGATCGCAGACAACACCGCCCTTGCCGCCACCAAACGGGATATTCACAACCGCGCTTTTGAAAGTCATCCACGAAGCCAGCGCCTGTACTTCATCCAATGTGACATCAGGGTGATAACGAATGCCTCCCTTGGCCGGACCGCGGGCTACCGAATGCTGGACCCGGTAGGCGGTAAATAACCGGTAGGAACCGTCGTCCATCTGCACCGGCAGGTTTGTGATGGTGCTGCGCCGCGGAGCCTTCATGATATCCCGCAATGAGGGATCAATCTTGAGTTTGCTGGCGGCGGCATCAAACTGCTTCATGACATTATCGAACACCGAGATCGGGATGGTGATGTTCTTGCGTTGGACAATACTGCGCGGATGTCGTTTCCGTTTGGGCTTGGTAGTCGTCCCGCTTTTGCGTGTTGTGGTCTTGGCCATCTTCTTACGTCCTATTGATAGGTTTACCGATAATTTGCTCTTGAAACGGCTCTGGAATCCTTATCATAAAAGCGCCACTGACGATCGGCTCCTTCCTTAACACCAATCCGACGGGAGCGGCTGACATGGCGCACCGTCGCCGCCCGGTCTTCAAGATACAACTCGTGACCGGTCAAATCAATACCGTTCTGGTTTCTGGTCAGGCCGAAAGATCGGCACAGCTTCCCCGGTCCGTTCAACAACTGATAGCCGCTCTTACCGGGAGACAGCCGGGTCATAATGTCCTGCCCCTCTTGCGGCTCGGCGGCCCGCAGCAACACCGCGGCCGGAGAGCCTTCGGGTTCGGTGACGAAATTCAAACAGTGGTACATGCCGTAGACAAAGTAGATATAGGCAAAACCGGGCGGGCCGAACATCACGGCATTGCGATCCGTCATACCCCGAGCGGCGTGGCAGGCGGGATCGTCACGGCCGATATACGCTTCCACCTCGACGATCCTGGCTGACAGGCAACCGGTCGGCGAATGGTAAACAAGAAACTTGCCCAGCAGGTCGGTTGCTACCGTCAGGGTTGGACGACTATAGAAAGATCGAGTCAACTTGCGATTTCGAGCAGACATGGTAGCCGGTGTTATCCTGCTTCAACCTTCACGCGACACGATCCTGTCCGGAATCAGGACAGCAGCAGCGTCAAAATCAAGGCCAACTTGTTCCGGCCGGTGAGCGTCAGAACCCAGAAACCTTAACGCTGCGCCGGCTCTCCTCGCCGAATTGAGGATAGCCATACTCGGGTAATACTGGTGGAATCCGTGCCGAATAGCCGAGGTGTTGATTTCCAGTGCCGTATCGGTGGCTTTCAATGAATCAAACAGCTCATTCAGGTAAGGTGCATAAGCCTTATGGATAACCGGACCGTAATGCTTGTGACCGAAGCGAACGTAGTAGTCAAGGTGCGCGATGGCGTCAAACAGGCCTGAGTGGACCGCTGTCTTCACCTGGTGGAAGTACTCCCGGCAAAACTGGTCGACCGTCAGATGGGCAAAAGACTGACTAAACCGGTCAAAACAGATGCACCTGTCGTAGATTTCGTGGATGCCGCACAGAACGTGATCAAGATCAAAGCGGTCGAGCAGCCCCGATACCGACTCCAGACACCCCGGCCACCAGCCGATTTCCACACCCAGCTTGACCGACAAGCCCCTCGGGTAGAATTCCTCGTGAGCCCGGTGAACATGATCGACGTAAACCTCAAAGTTATCCGGGGTCGCCGGTCTCTTTTCACCATCGATGCGGATGAAGCAGTCTCCCGACCCCGCGGCCGGGTTGGTGTCGAAGTGAGTAGTGAAGCATATCTCCACCAGGCCCAGTTGCAGGGCAGCCCGGCAGTAATCATCGATGCTACCTATCGCATCAATCGAGTAATCGCAGTGGCAGTGGTAATCGGCTAAACTGATCTGGGTCAGAGGTGTCAGTTCCGGATAATCAGACGGCATAGCCACCTGTCAGGAAAGGGTTGCTCGTTCGTTCGGCTCCAACGGTGGTCTTTGGCCCATGTCCGGGGAGGCAGACTACTTCGTCGGGCAGGGACAGAATCCGGCTCCGGATTGATTCGATTAATTGATCGAAGGAACCACCGGGGAAGTCAGTCCGGCCAATGGAGCCGCAAAACAGGGTATCCCCAGTAAACAAGATTCCCTCGCGCTCATCAAGGTAGCAGACGCCGCCGAGCGTGTGGCCGGGTGTGGATAACACCCGCAGGGAGATTGATCCGATCGTCAGCAATTGCTCATCACCGACGAAATGATCCGCCGGCGGTGAGGTTACCTCCCGTCCGTAAAACATTGTGACGAGTTCCGATGGTTTGGTAAGCATGTCGCCATCGGGCCGGCCCACGTACAGAGGTACTTTCAACTCCTCCTTGACTGCCCCTACGGCAGCGATATGGTCGCCGTGACCGTGAGTCAGCAATATGGCTCGAACGTGAGCGGCGGATGAACTGACTGTCCGAAGAATAGACGCTTCATCTCCACCGGGGTCGATCAGTACAGCATCCCCGGAAGCCTCATCAAGGTACAGGTAGCAATTCACCTCGAATGGCCCCACTACTATTGTTTGCAACTTCATAACAGACCGCCAAGATAGGACTATTTACCGTTCTGTCAACTCCTGCCAACCGACTTGTCAACCGACTGATCGCGGGGCCGAGCTTGTGAAATAAATAACACTCTACCTCCGAATCAGTTTGACGCCTATATGCTAAAAGTGTATAATAGTGGTCCCTTAGTGGAGGATGATGGTATGAAGATGACCGAATTGAAGAGCAGAGTATGCGAGTTTGGCAGTCGACTTGATAAGTTAGCGAGGTATCTTTGACCTCGACCGCAGGTCAGAAAAGGTTATTAAGTTGGAAAAAGTAGTATCTAAGCCCGGCTTCTGGGATAACAACCAGGCTGCCCAGGCGATTCTCCAGGAAATTACCTCCCACAAGAAGTGGATTGATGGGCATTTGCAACTGACCGGCGATCTGAATGATCTCCGCGAATTGCTGGAGATGACTGAGGCCGAGACCGACCATGACGACCGTGACGCTGAGGAACTCCTGCAAGCCCTGGACGAACTGGCGGAGCAACTGGGAAAATTTGAGTTCTCAGCCCTTCTTTCCGGTCCCGACGATCACCGCCATGCCATTGTGACAATTCATCCGGGTGCCGGGGGCACTGAATCACAGGACTGGGCTGATATGCTGTTTCGCATGTACAGCCGCTGGGTGGAACAGCGTGGATTTACAACCGACCTGATGGACTACCAGCCCGGCGACGAAGCCGGACTGAAATCGGCTACGCTTAAAGTAAAGGGGGATTACGCTTATGGCTTCCTCAAGGCCGAATCGGGAGTTCACCGGCTGGTGCGAATCTCACCGTTTGATGCCAATTCCCGACGTCACACGTCATTTGCTTCGGTCCATGTCTACCCGGTGGTAGAGGGCAATCTGGACATCGATATCAAAGATGATGAAATTCGCATCGACACCTTCCGAGCTTCGGGAGCGGGCGGCCAGCACGTCAATAAGACATCGTCGGCTGTGCGCATCACTCATCTTCCCTCCGGGATAGTGGTCAGTTGTCAGTCGGAGCGCAGCCAGCACCGTAATAAGGACGCCGCTATGACCGTGCTGTGCGCACGATTGTACCAGCTAAAGCGTGAAGAAGAAGCCAAAAAAATGGAGAGGTTTGAGAAAACCAAGAAAAAGATTGAATGGGGCTCTCAGATCAGGTCGTATGTTTTCCATCCCTACAACATGGTCAAGGATCACCGGACGTCGGTCGAAACCGGCGACACCCAGGGTGTCATGGACGGCAACCTCGATCGGTTCATCAATGCCTATCTGGAAGACCCTAATCTTAACGATAACCTGAGTCGGGTGAAGCAGCCGGACATCAAGCAGAACTCTTAGTGGAAAATCAGTTATGAACGCCTTATCAAAAATAAAGGACAGGGCCAGGGCCAAAAAGAGAACCGTAGTGCTTCCGGAGGGCACCGAACCTCGGATGATCCAGGCCACCAAAAAGATTGTTTCAGATAAGATCGCCGCTGTAATCTTGCTGGGCGATGAAACGGAAATCAATAAACTGGCCGCTGAGCACGGGCTCAATCCGAACCAGGTCGAGATCATCAATCCGGTCCAATCGGCGGACTACAATAGCTTCGTCTCCGAATTCATCCAAATGCGAAAAGCCAAAGGAATCACCGAAGAGCAGGCCCGGACAGCCATGGCCGACCCTCTCTATTTCGGGGCGATGCTGGTGCGTCATGACAAGGCTGATGCTTCCGTAGCCGGATCAGTTAATACTACCGGCAATGTCCTGCGGGCCGGTATCCACACACTGGGTCTGAAGGAGGGAATCAAGGTAGTATCCAGTTTCTTCATTATGACGATTCCCAAATACCGTGACGAACTGGACAAGCCGTTCCTGTTTGCCGACTGTGCGGTGGTCCCGAACCCGAACGCGGAACAGTTGGCCTCGATCGCAGCCTCCACAGCCGACAGCATGAGAAACCTGCTGGGAGAAGAACCGCGAGTGGCCCTGCTGAGTTTCTCGACCAAAGGATCCGCCAAACACAAAGATGTAGACAAGGTGCTACAGGCACTTCAGATATTAAAGAGAGATCATCCGGACCTCAAGGCCGACGGTGAGTTCCAGCTTGATGCCGCCATCGTTCCGGAAATAGCACAACGAAAAGCCCCGGACTCCCCCATTGCCGGTGACGCCAACGTGCTCATTTTCCCGGACCTGGATGCCGGTAATATCGGCTACAAGCTAACCGAACGACTGGCCGGAGCCACCGCTACCGGCCCGATTATACAGGGACTGGCCAAACCGGCCAACGACCTCTCGCGAGGATGTTCGGTCGACGACATCGTAGACGTCACCGCCATTGCCATGCTGTTGAAAGGATAGCCATATGAGCATAAGTCAACTTGCCAGGGAAATCAAGGAATCTGCAACCCTGAAAATGAACGAGCAGGCTCGATTGCTGAAGGAAAAAGGCGAGGCGGTCATCCATCTTGGAGCCGGTGAACCCAAGAGCAAAGTGCCGCTCGACGCAATTCTCAGCAGTGCCGCCAGGCTGACCTCCGGCGAAATCCGATACACTCCCACCGAGGGCATCCCCTCCCTGCTGAAAGCAATTATTCGGTATCACGAGGATAACTACAACAAGGTTATCGGCCCCGAGAACGTGGTCGTCTCGGCCGGTGCCAAGCAGGCTTTCTACAACCTGATGATGTCAATCGTCAATCCCCAGGACGAAGTGATCCTGTGCGCCCCGTACTGGGTCAGTTATCCGGAGATAGTCAAGATGGTCTATGGCGTGCCGGTGATCGTTACCCCGGAAGATGGCCGCTATGTGCCACGGATGCAGGATATTACGCAATCGGTCGGTTCTTATACGAAGGCTATCGTCATCAACAGCCCCAACAACCCGTCGGGAGTTATGTATCCTGAAGACCTGATCGGTGAATTGGTCGAATACTGCGAGAAAAAGAGCATCTACCTGATCATGGATGATATCTACCACAAGCTGGTCTTCGGCAATCACACGTGGGTACCCTGCTACAAGTTCGCCAAAGATGATTCCGATTCCTCCCGGCTGATAGTGGTCAACGGTGTCTCTAAAACGTATGCCATGACCGGTTTCAGGATCGGCTGGACAATCGCCAACCGAAAAGTAAGGGCCGCGATGGTAAACGTCGCTGCCCAAAACACTTCCTGCCCTCCGGTGGTACTGCAGGCAGCGGCAGCCGGAGCTCTCAACGGTATTCAGAGCGGCGTGGAGAACTTGCGCCTGATGCTGGAAAACAACTGTGAGGTAATGATGAACGAACTGGACTCGTTCAATGACGTCAAGGTCACCAGACCCGACGGAACCTTCTACTGCCTGCCCGATTTCTCCGCCTATTCCAATGATTCTACGGCGCTTTCGAAGTTCCTGCTGGAAAAAGCTCTGGTCGTGACGGTACCCGGCGTGGAATTCGGTGTCGAGAGTCATCTCCGTTTGAGCTTCTGTGGAACCGTCAAAGAGATTATGGATGGGGTTGCCAGGATCAAATGGGCCCTGGACCCGGACTCACCCAATGAGATATACATCGGTGATCGCAAGATGAGGAGAGACTGGAAATGAGCCAGTATATTATAGATGTCAAGACCCCGGCGCAGAAAGAAAAAGACGCCACGCGAAGCGAATACGGCCTGAAGAACCTCGGCCTGACTAATCTCAACAACGTCTACTGGAACCTGCCCACCGAGGCCCTGTACGAGGAAATCATCTTCCGTTCGGAGGGAAAAGTTTCTCACATGGGACCGGTGGTAGTCGATACCGGCAAACACACTGCCCGTTCCGCCAACGACAAGTTCGTCGTCAAAGAAGATACCACCACCGACAAGATCTGGTGGGGACAGTACAATCGCCCCTTCAGTGTCGATAAGTTCAACGCTGTCTTTAACCGCATGCAGGGGTTTCTACAGGGACGCGACCTGTTTGTGCAGGACTGTTACGCCGGTGCCGATCCCAACTACCGCGTGCCTGTCAGGATCATCAGCGAGTACGCCTGGCACAGCCTGTTTGTTCGCAACATGCTCATCCGACCGGAAACGAACGATGAATTACGGAAGTTCGTGCCCGAGTTCACGATAATGTCCATCCCTTCCTTCCAGGGTATGCCGCAGATCGACGGCACTCTTTCCAAGACCTTCATCCTGCTCAATTTCGAGCAGAAGCTCTGCCTCATCGGCAACTCCGGTTACGGCGGCGAGATCAAGAAATCAGTCTTTACAGTGCTGAACTTCCTGCTCCCCCTCCAGGGCATCCTGACCATGCACTGCTCGGCCAACATCGGTAAAGACGGCCGAGCCGCCCTGTTTTTCGGTCTGTCCGGAACCGGGAAAACCACCCTGTCGGCTGATCCCAAGCGCAATTTGATCGGTGACGACGAACATGGTTGGAGTGATGAGGGGATATTCAATTTCGAGGGTGGCTGCTATGCAAAAGTAATAGCTCTCTCACCGACAGCGGAACCGCAGATATATGCCTGCACGCACAAGTTCGGTACAATTCTGGAAAACGTCATCTACGACCCGGTCACGCGCCTGCTTGACCTCGAAGACGACCGCCTGACCGAAAACACCCGCGCCGCCTATCCCTTGCACTATATCGATAACGCGGTTCCGGAAATGCGGGGAGGACACCCGAAGAATATCATCATGCTCACCTGCGATGCCTCCGGCGTCATGCCGCCTATCGCCAGGTTGACTCCACAACAGGCGATGTACCACTTTATCTCCGGGTACACTTCAAAAGTGAGCGGCACCGAGGTCGACCTCGGCAAAGAACCGGAGATAACTTTCAGCGCTTGTTTCGGGGCACCCTTCATGGTGCATCATCCGTATTACTACGCCGAACTGCTGAAGAACAAGATACTCAAACACGACGTCAATTGCTGGCTGGTCAACACCGGCTGGACAGGCGGACCATACGGCATCGGCAAACGCATGAGCATCCATCACACTCGCACGTTGCTGAATGCCGCCCTGGACGGCAAACTGCTTGAGGTAGAATATCGCACCGATCCGGTCTTCGGCTTCCAGGTACCGAAATACTGCCAGGATGTCCCGGAGAAAGTGCTCAACCCGGCCGACACCTGGGGTGATCCAGCTGCCTATCAGGAGAAATATCAGCAGTTGGCTTCGCTGTTTATAGAGAACTTCAAGAAGTTCAAGTCCGGTACTCCGCAGGAGGTTGCTGATGCCGGACCGGTCAAGCGGGATGTGTCGGCACTCAGTTGAGGTGTTATATCATCCGCAATATCAAGAGGTTAGCGGCGGTTGCTTAAAGTTATATATTAACAACGCGGCCGCTTCCGGGTTTTGCATCTAAGGGAGATGTTGATTCAGCATGCCTACTTATGAATATCGCTGTCAGGTCTGTCGACATGAATTCGAAGCCTTCCAGACCATCAGTGAGAAGCCGGTCGAGAACTGCCCGAAATGCAATGGCTCGGTCCAACGCATTATCTCAGGCGGTGCCGGGTTCATTTTCAAAGGCTCCGGCTTCTATATCACCGACCATCGCAGTTCCGCATATAAGGCCGATGCCGCCAAAGAGAAAAGTGCCGTATCCAATCCTCCGTCGTCCGACAAGTCCAAAACCTCCGACTCAAAGAAATCAGACAAAAAGAACGGGTAGGTCACCTCGGATATATCAGCGCCTTGCCACTCAAGTTCGCTATAAAATGTGGGTGCACGAGGACGTACACCCACCACTGTAATAGAAGGGGCGACGCCCCCCCCCTTGACAGGGCATGACCCGGTGGCGTTTATTGGGACATGATCAACGCCAATCTGGAAGACCTGGTCCCGCAGCTTGAAGACCCGGCGTCATTGATAACCGATCTGACGGGTCACGACGACTATTTCCGCGATGCTACCGAACAATCAGTTGTCCCGCGAGCCATCGTATTGGCGCAATCGGAAAGTGATGTTATCGCCACAGTGCGTTTCTGCAGGGATCATCACGTACCGATTATTGCGCGTGGCGCCGGGACCGGACTCTCAGGCGGGTGCGTACCGGTTGAGGGCGGGCTGGTGCTGTCGACCGAGCGGATCAACCATCTGACAATCGACTTCGAATCAAAAACCGCAACTTGTGGACCGGGGGTTATCACCAAAGATGTCAAGGACGCCGCCGAAAAGCACGGACTGACTTATCCTCCCGACCCGGCCAGCTACGAGGAGTGCACTCTCGGCGGCAATGTCGCTGAATGTGCCGGTGGTCTGCGCTGTCGAAGGTTCGGTGTCACCAAGGACTATGTACTCGGTTTGCGAGCGGTTACGATTGATGGTGAAGTACTCGAAACCGGCTGTTATAACGACCATCGGGGTTTCCTGCTGGGTGACATCCTTATCGGTTCGGAAGGGACCCTGGCGGTGATCACCGAGATCACGGTCGCCCTGATCGACACGCCGTCAGTCGGCGCGACTATCCTGGTGGCATTCGATAACGCCCACGATGCCGCTCAAACCGTCACCGACATCACCGGCGCGGGGATCATTCCCACCGTCATGGAGTTCATCGATGCCGACGCCGTCGCTTGTTCTATTGAGTACGAAAGCTCGGATTATCTCCAGAAAGGTATGGCGGCGCTATTGATCGAGACTTCCGGCGAGAATGTTGACGATCAGACGGCGTCGATCAGTGCGTTCTGTAATAACAACCGTTGTTCCGTCCTTCGGGTGGAAAACGACCCTGCCCGCGCGGAGGGTTTGTGGCAGGTGCGCCGCAACGTCTCCAAAGCTATCAAAGAAGCCGCCCTGGCCAAGATATCGGAGGACACGGTGGTGCCCAACACGCAGATACCGGCCCTGGTCGATTTCGTGGCCGAGATGAACCGTACCTCTCCCCTGCGCATCAATACGTTCGGTCATGCCGGCGACGGTAACATCCATGTCAGTTTTCTATCTCAGACCGGCACACCGGACGAAATACGGATGATCGAGAAGGGTATCGTACAGGTACTGCGGAAGGTCATTGAACTGGGCGGCACCCTCACCGGCGAGCACGGCATCGGTCTGGCCAAGAGCCGCTTTCTGCACCTGGAGTTCGACGCCGCCACGCTGGAGTATATGAAACGCTTCAAACGCCTCTTCGACCCGGACAATCTCCTGAATCCGGGGAAGGTGTTTGAAGCATTAAAGGGGGAATTGTAGAGATGGTTTTGAAGTGGATAGTTTACGTGTTGCTCGTTGCAGCGGCAGCTCTACCGGTTTGGAGTGCATATAAGAAAAAACCGAGAAGACGCAAGGACCGACGAAATTGGGGCCTGGGTTTTGCAACCTATGTAATTCTTCTCGCTGTTGCTTTCATGAGTATCCCATCCGATTGGGAAGAACGATTTGAGAGATACTTCAAGTCGATACTGAGAGAGCAAGTGCAGCAGGACAAGAAGCTGGATTCCATTATTGTAGAACAAAAGCGTTCAGATGATCAAGTGAAGTCTGGCTTTAAGTCACTGGAAAAATTGATCCAGGAACGATCTACTACAGATTTAGAGGATGACAAACTTCGGGATTCACTCAGGACGCTCGCAGAATGGCTTGCTCAGTTTGCTGAGACTGCGATGGATTCTGGCCTGGTAGCAATCGGCCTCGGAGATTACGACAAAGCAGTCACCCATTTCAACTATGTCATACTGGTTGCACCGGACGATTCTTCCAGGGCTGACGGATACTTATTCCGGGGGATCGCCTATTCCTCTTGGGGTGACAGCCTCTCAGAAGTTGGCATCCAGGATAGCGCTTTGATCCTTTATAATGTAGCTTTGGCGAACTACGATTCTGCCCTTGCATATCATGGCTGCGAACCGTGTGTCTGGTGCAACCGGGGGGCGACTCTCAACGCGCTTGGTCAGTATAAAGAAGCCTTGGCAAGCTGCGACAGTGCCCTCGTATATAATCGCGACGATCCATGCGTTTGGCTCAACCGGGGGAATGCTCTCGACGACCTTGGTCAACATCAAAAAGCCATTGAAAGCTACGATAGCGCCTTGACATACAAACACGACTTTCCTAAGGCTTGGTACAACCGAGGGCTTACGCTCAAGAGGCTTCGTATATATGACTCAGCTTTGGCAAGCTTTGACAGCGTTCTGGTCTTCACACGAGACCATCACGATACCTGGCTCGAGCGGGGAAACACTCTCCACCATCTTGGCCGGTATGAAGAGGCATTGGCAAGCACCGATAGCACTCTGGCGTACCGGCCAGATTATGCAGAGGGTTGGTCAAACCGGGGAAGAGATCTCAACGCCCTTGATCGGTATCAGGAAGCCCTGAAAAGTTGTGACAGCTCCTTGACATTCAAGCGCAGCCTTCGTCAGGCCTGGTACCAAAGGAGTATCGCCCTTACCAACCTTGGGAAGAATAAGGAGGCTTTGGCATGCTACGACAGCATGCTTGTATACGAGGAAGACAAGTGTTTGGCTTGGGACAAGCGGGGTGACTTTCTTCAATACGTTCTTGGTGAGTATGCAGAAGCAGTGAGAAGCTATGACAGTGCCTTGGCATACGAGTGTCGCCTTCCTGCGGACCCTTGGTACAGTCGTGGGAATGCCCTCAGCGAACTTGAGAGGTATGACGAGGCCTTGGCAAGCTACGACAGCGCCTTGTCATATGATAGTGACTTCCCTCATTACGTTTGGAACAACCGGGGCATCGTCCTTCAGGCCCTTGGTCAGCTTGAGGAAGCCTTGGCAAACTACGACAGTGCCTTGGCACATTCACACGAAGATCATCTGTTTTGGTGCAACCGGGGCGACGTTCTTAACGAGCTTAAGAGGTATGACGAGGCCTTAACAAGTTACGACAGCGCCCTGGCATACAAGCATAACGACCCTGATCTTTGGAATAACCGAAGTGATCTCTTTGTCCGCCTGGGTCGCTACGAGGAGGCATTGGCAAGTTGTGACAGTGCCCTGGCATACAAGCTCGACTATCCTCTTGCTTGGTGCACCCGGGGTGAGGCCCTATTCGGCCTTGGTCAGTATGAGGAAGCAGTGGCAAGCTACGACACTGCATTAAGGTACGAGCCTTACGATGCATACGATTGGTACCATAGAGCAATAGCGCTCCAGCACCTTGGTCGGCAGCTGGAGGCTGTGGCAAGCTGTGACAGCGCGTTGAAGTATGACCCAGACTACGTGGAAGCTGTCGAACTTCGGAAGGCTATTTTGGAAAAAATGAAAGAATAGACCAAACGGCGCTAATCAGAGGGGAGTACCAAGGCGATCCCAACGGATGTTTCGTGGGCGGCAGATGTCCATATCTGCCCCATTGTGTCATTAAGAGGAAAGAAATTACCACCAACACGTAATGGATGGCCGAACCGTTACTCCGGTCGCTTCTCGCGCATAGAGAGGGCAATGCGCGAGCGGTCGAGGTCAACTTCGAGCACCGTTACCGCCACCCTCTGCTGTACCTTTACAACCTCCGCCGGGTCCTTCACGAAACGGTCGGCCAGTTCGCTGATATGCACCAGTCCGTCCTGGTGCACACCGATATCGACAAACGCCCCAAACGCGGTGACATTGGTGACGATACCGGGCAGCTTCATACCGACCTTGACGTCTTCGATCTTCTGCACCGAATCATCGAAACGGAAGGCCACATACCCCCGGCGCGGATCACGTCCCGGGCGTGACAGTTCCTCCATGATGTCCTGCAAAGTCGGCAGACCAACGCGGTCGGAAACATAATCGCCCAGGACGATTCTGCTGCGCAGCGATTCCTGCTGAACCAGGTCATCAACAGTGCAGTCCAGCCTGGCCGCCATGCGATTGACAACCGGGTAACTTTCCGGATGAACGGCGCTGCGATCCAGCGGGTTGGCGGCATCGTGGATGCGAAGGAACCCCGCCGCCTGCTCAAACGCTTTGGGACCCAGCCGTGGCACTTCCATCAGTTCCTCGCGGAACGCAAACGGCCCGTGCTCCTCCCGGTACTCGACAATGCGATGCGCCAGGTGCGGTCCCAGGCCGGAAACATAGGTCAGCAGTTGCCGACTGGACGTATTCAACTCCACACCGACGGCGTTGACACAACTCATCACGGTGTCGTCCAGCCCCTGCTTCAGCGCCGCCTGGTCGACGTCGTGCTGGTACTGCCCGACGCCGATCGCCTTGGGATCGATCTTGACCAGTTCCGCCAGGGGATCCATCTGACGACGGCCGATCGACACCGCCCCGCGCACGGTAATATCGTGATCGGGGAATTCCTCGCGCGCGACATCCGATGCCGAGTACACCGACGCTCCGGATTCGCTGACCATCTCAATCGACACTTCCGAGGGCAAATCAAGACCGCGCACAAATGTCTCCGTTTCCCTCCCGGCGGTGCCGTTGCCGATCGCTACCACGTCGATGGCGTACTTCCGGCATAGTTGTTCGATTTCCGTAGCCGCCTGCTGCTTCTGTGCGTCCGACCCGTGCGGAAATATATTCGTGTTGTGCAGCAGCTTCCCCCACTTATCGAGACAAACCACTTTGCAGCCGGTGCGAAAACCGGGGTCGATAGCCAGAACGTTTTTCTGTCCCAACGGCGGTGCCATCAACAATTCACGCAAATTCTCAGAGAATACGCGGATAGCCTCCTGATCCGAGCGCTGCTTGAGCTCGGCGCGAATTTCCGTTTCCATAGCGGGGGCCAGCAGACGCTTGTATCCATCGTGCACGGCCAGTTGCACCTGCTCGGAAGCAGCGTTATCGGCCATCACAAAGACACCTTCCAGTATTGCCAGCGCTTCTTCTTCCGGCGGGGCAATAGACAATCTGACGACCGATTCGGATTCACCGCGCAGCATCGCCAGAAACCGATGCGACGGTACATCGGCGACAGCTTCCTGCCAGTCAAAATAATCTTTGAACCGGGCGCCCTCCGTTTCCTTTCCGGAAACAACTTTCGACCTGATAGTACCGCTCTCAAAGAATAGTTGACGCAGACGCGCTCGAATCCGGACGTCCTCACTGACCCATTCGGCAACGATGTCGCGCGCCCCGGCCAGAGCATCATCAACCGAGGCTACATCCTTCTCGGCATCGACAAATGCTTCTGCCTCGTGCAGCGGGTCAATATCGTTCTGTTCAAACAGCATCTCCGCCAGCGGTTCCAGGCCGCGTTCTCTGGCGATAGTTGCACGCGTCCGGCGCTTGGGACGAAACGGCAGGTAGATATCTTCGAGCACCGCCATCGATTCGGCGGCGTCAAGTTGCTGCTTCAGTTCGTCAGTAAGCAGATCACGCTCTGTCAGAGATTTGAGGATCGCTTCCCGCCGTTTGTCCAGCTCGCGTAACTGTATGATGCGATCTCGAATGGTTGTTATGTTGACTTCGTCGAGGCTGCCGGTCGCCTCTTTGCGATAGCGGGCAATAAACGGCACCGTGGCGTCATCATCCAGGAGAGCCACCGTGGCCGTCACCTGGTTCGGCTTCAGCACCAGTTCCCGCGCGATCTGTGATGTGTGGACGTTGTTCATTTTGTCCTTAGTCATCGAGTGATGTCAATCATTTAATATACAACAATCCAGCGGAGAATCAAGACCTGTAGTTACTATGGTGTTGCCTCGATAATACCGCCGCCGAGAACTCTTTCGCCATCGTAGAAAACCACCGACTGGCCGGGTGTGATCGCCCGTTGCTTCTCATTGAAAACTACCCGCACGCAGGTATCCGACAGACAGGTCACCGTGGCCGGTGCGGCCGGGTGCCGGTAACGAATCTTGACATCGGCTGCAAACGGCCGGTCGCACGCTTCCAACGCCATCCAGTTGATGTTCTCTGCAATCAGTTCTGATCGGAACAGGGCGTCGTTGTCTCCCACGATCACCCGGTTGTTTTCTACATCCAGTCGCTGCACGTACAGCGGTGTCGGGTGGGCCACACCCAGGCCGCGCCGCTGGCCGATAGTGAAACCGGTGGTGCCATCATGCCTGCCGACTACGGTGCCGTCAGCCAGCACAATATCACCCTGCTCAAAACGGCGACCCCTCTTTTCTTCCCATTCACGCACAAATCGCCGGTAATCATCGTCGGCCACAAAACATATCTCGCGCGATTCCTTCTTGTCGGCTGTGCGCAGGTTATACTTATTTGCAATCCGGCGCACTTCCGTTTTGTGCAAATCGCCCAGCGGCATCAGGGTCATGGCCAGGGCATCCTGCGACAGGCCCCACAGGACGTACGACTGATCCCGGGTGGCGTCGGCTCCTCGACGAACATACCAGCGTCCGTTGTCTCCCTGCCCCACCGAGGCGTAGTGACCGGTAGCGATGTGGTCACAACCGACGGCGCGTGCCTTATCCAGAAAAGCTGCCCACTTTATCTCGGTATTACAGCGCACGCAGGGATTGGGAGTGCGGCCGAGGCGGTATTCCGACACGAAGTCCTCAATAACCTGCTCCCGAAACGGTGCCGACATGTTCAGCACGTAGAATGGCGCCGCCATATCGTGACAGATTTGCCGGCAGTCATTGACGGCATCAAGACTACAGCAACGACCGTCCCGGTAAAGATCACCACCGACGTCGACATAGTCCCACAGCTTCATATGGGCGCCGACAACATCGTATCCCTGTTCCTTAAGCAGCCGGGCCGCTACCGACGAATCGACGCCGCCTGACAACGCTACCAAAACTCTATCCGCCATAAATGACTCCCGGGCGTCGATTACCTCACGATTAGTCCTGAGGATAGGTTGGCGACATGGCGCGCAGTCGCTCGATAACCGGCGGCAGTTTCTTAAGCACGTAGTCCAACTGTTCTCTGGTCGTGGAACGTCCCAGCGAGAAGCGGATAGAACCCTGGGCCAGTTCGGCCGGAATACCCATAGCCGTCAACACGCGCGACGGCTCGGTCGCACCCGATGTGCACGCGGAACCGGAGGAAACGGCAATATGTTCCAAATCGAGCGCCAGCACCACTGACTCCCCCTCGACCCCCATAAACGAAAGGTTCACGGTCGGTGGCACGCGGTTGGTGCGGGGTCCGTTGAGACTGACATCAGAAATTTTCTGTAAAACGGCATCAATGAAGTAATCAGCTAACTGGCTCATTTGCCGGAAGTCCCGGTCGAGCCGATCACGGGCTATTTCAAGCGCTTTAGCCAATCCCACAGCACCAGCCACATTCTCAGTACCCGGACGGCGTTTTTTCTCGTGTGACCCACCGTATAATAGGGGGGCAATCTTGACCCCCTGTCGAATAAATAACGCCCCGCTACCTTTGGGTCCGTATATCTTGTGTCCGGTCAACGACAGCAGGTCTACTCCCATTTCTTGAACATCGACCTTAATCTTGCCCACGGCCTGAACGGCATCAGTATGAAACAACGCGCCCTGTTCACGGGAAATCTCGGTCAGGGCAGCAATGTCTTGTATGGCACCTGTTTCGTTATTGGCCTGCATAATCGAAACCAACGCCGTCCTTTCCGACACCAGCGCCTGAAGGCGGCCGGGCACGACGAATCCTTCCCGGTCAACCGGCAGGAAGTCCACGGCGAAACCATCGTGCTGATGCAGGTGTTCGGCCGGTTCCAAAACCGCATGATGCTCGGTCGTCCCGACCACCAGGTGATCCCGGCGACCGCGCATCTGATAGGCGGCACCCAAAACGGCCAGGTTGTCGGATTCAGTACCTCCGGAAGTAAAGTAGAGCTCCGCCGGTTGGCAGTTTATGAATGCCGCGATTTGTTCGCGGGCGTTTTCCAGTGCCACCCTGGCATCACGTCCGAATTGATGAACCGAACTGGCGTTTCCAAACTTTGCGCTCAAATAGGGTAGCATAGTCTCCATCACGGCCGGATCAACCGGCGTGGTGGCATTGTGATCAAGGTAAATAGGCTCCATCTAACATCTCCTGGTCAAAGCATCATTCATCGCGCGTGGGAACGTGAAGTGGCTTGCTCCTTTCGCTGACGGTCAATCCGTCAGAAGGCATACAATATAGTGAAGTGCCAGCGATCGTCAAAATCGATTCTTTTGGTCTTTATCCGTCGGGCGTAGTCCACCCTGATCGGTCCCGCCGGCGATACAATCTGTATCCCGGTTCCGTAACTGACAGCCATAGCATCAACTCTGAGATCAGCGGTATGAGCGAACCCGTTACCGACATCGAGGAATACCGTCTGCCACAGCGGCAGGGTTCTAAACAGACTGTTTAGAACGGGAATAACGCTCATCACTTGCAGTGTCCGCCAGCGAAACTCCTGGTTCAGAACTACCGTAATATCCGCCCCGCGCGGGTTGCCGTCTTCCCAGGCCGGTCCCAGCGAGTTCTCCCTGAATCCTCGCACGGTGTTGGCTCCGCCCAGATAGAAGCGGTCATCGACCGGAACCTCTATTGAGGTACCGAATTCCTCCGCCACCCCCACCCGAAAACGAGTAGCCGATATCCAACCGGGCCACATCACCTGGTAACTTGACCAGCCGGCCTGCCATTTATAAAAATACTCGTCACCGCCTAAAAAGCCACCGTAGTATTCCAGGGTGATGTCGGTCAGTGAACCTCGCCGGGGAATGAAAATGTTATCCCGGCTGTCACGCCGAAAAGTCAGGTACAACTTGCGGCGAACCGAGATATCCCTTTCTTCTTTCTTAAGTTCGACCAGATCGTCAGGAACGCCAAAGATATTGACCTCTTCATACTCCAGCCCCAGACCGCTTCTGATTTCATGGCCGAAGTTCCTGAATGTGGATACGGATACCGACCAGGTCTGTATCCGGTAGTCCTGTACCGGATCCTTGACACCCGGCTCATATCTGCCGGTTAATGAGAGCGGCATTCTGATGCCCAGCAGCCATGGTTCGGTGAACCTGATGCGGTAGTTGTGCCCCAATAACCGGGTGTCGTGCCCAACACCGAATGACAGTTGAGCTCGAAGATCGTATAGACGGGTACCCAGGAAGTTTCGTTTGCCGAAACCGGTCGAGAAATCCCAGGTAAGATCGCGCACCTCCGATTGGCCGACGCCGGTCTTGACCGTCAGATAGGTTGGCTTTCGCTCCCGCACCCGCAGTACGAAGTCCGGCCGGAGACGATCCGCGAGTGTGTCGGCACGAGCAAGATGGAAGGTGCTGAAGTAACCGGATTCTATCAGTCGTCTCTGAGATTCGATGATGTCGTTGCGCCGATATATGGCCCCCGGTCGGATTTTCAACTCCCGTCGGGCTACTTTCTCCGGATAGCGCTGCGTTCCTTCAACTCGTACGTCACCAAACCGCACCAGGGAATCGGAAACAACGGAGATCGTGATGTCGGCGCTCGGCTCAATATGGCTGGTATCCAGATTGAAAGTGACCATCGCATAGGGGTAACCTTCGTTAGCCAGGACCGTTTTGATGTCAAACACCGCCGTATGCAGGTTGAAGATATTGACCGGTTTCCCTGTTTTCTGCCGACCGGCTATCTTGCTGAAATCCCCCTCCAGCTGGTGGTTGAATGATCCGGTGACTCCTATGTTACCGTAAAAAAACTGTCGGCCTTCATCGATTTGCAGGCGAATGAGTGCCGAAGAATCAGGGGCCAGTATTTCAGCATCTTCCAGTAACGTCACGCCCAGGAATCCTTTGGTCAGATAGAGGTATTTCACCTCCAGAGTATCACGTTCGAAAGTCTCCCTCTGTATACGCGTACGGCGATCACCCTTGAGCCACCTCCAGAAGGAATGCGGCCGGGAATACATTTGCTTGCGTATCTCGGAAGTCTTAAAATAGGAGTTACCGGTGACAGTGATGGAATCAATCGTCGGTTTGGAGCGCATCCATCGCAGGGTGGTGCGATCCATCCCCTCAGAAGAGGGGGGCATCCAGACTGTCAGCAGCCATATTGCCGCCAATGCCATCAGGAACCGGCGCATCAGAATTCCCAATGGAGCTTGAGGGCCATATGGTACAACTCTTCCTCGTCGCGCCTCCCCTCCAGCAGGAAGGCCTTGTTGAAACGATACTCAAAACCAACTTCCTGCCGTGTCTGTCCCGAAATGGTCGAGCGGCCGTAAACATAGAGGTTGGGAGCGGTATAGAAGCCTACCGTCACCCTGGCTTTCAGGGGATCGTAATCTCCGCCGTAAACCGGGTCGATTTCAAACGTCTCCACCCCCAGTTGTCCCAGGCGCCGAGCCCCTATACGAGACACCTGCGAAGAGACCAGCCCCGACAGCCGCTGTTCAATCTGGCCTGATGTAGACACCGAATCAGAACTATAGTAGTTGGCTATAATCAAAGGCAGAATATCCTCCCGATTGAAATTGGATCCTTCGACCGGGTTGATCTCGGGTATTTCCAGGGTTCCGGTGATGCGGATGCCCAATTCCAGCGGCTCCATCGTTTGAAGTTCATCGTCACTGAATTGCCTGTACCCGGCGATACGGGTATAGCCGGTGATATCCAGCCGCGGATTGACTGTCGGATTACCCTCGAATATCACCAGGCCACCCGGTTCCAATTGAAAGGTCTTGTCAAAGAGAAAACCACGGCCGCGGAGTATTTCCATTTCGCCCATGAAACGGTAGATGCCACCCTCCCTTATCAGGTTTACATGGCCGGAGAACTCCGCATCGATATCATCATTCTTGACCCAGTAGTTGGAGGGAATCTCGATATTGAGGTTCAGGTCCCAGGTATTTTCACCGGAAAGGGCGCGCATAACCGGAGAACCTTCCTTTTCGTCGGCAAAATTGACCAGATACTTCATGTCCACTATGGTCAGGTTCCCGGTCACCAGTGGCGGAGTGTCACCTTCTACGTGCACTTCTCCCTCCACCACTCCGTTAATGTCATCCAGTTCATACTGAAACGGAAACTCCCGGGGCATGGAGATATTCAGATTGTAATAGAGACTGTCCAGCGATCGGACCATGACCTCACCCCTGATATATGCTTTCCCCTTTTCTCCATCACTATCCCTGTCAGCCGCCCGGACTGTGATTCGGTCAATGACTATCCGGTTGTCCGTCAGGGTGGCCCCCGCCGAGTCAGCCCAGAGGGGTTGCTCCAGGTCAAAATACTTCAAACGGGCCCGGCGAATGAAGGCTTCGCCTTCAAGGTGCGGGGCGTGGGGCGTGCCCGACAAAGTGAAATCGGCGAAGAACTCACCGTCCAACTGCTCCACCGAGGGCATCACCAGGCTGACCAGATCAAAGCGGTGATCGCGAGCTGTGATATCAATGTTTATCGGTAACTCCGGAAAACGATCCAAAGGATCGGAAGTAAAGGCCAGGTTGGCGTGAAAGGAACCGACCGCACGGTAGTCTGCCGTGGGGGAACGTACCAGCAGACTGTCAAGCGTCAGCAATTGATGTCTGTATTTCATGCCGGTAACCATAGTACCTAGGTACAGATCCCGGTAAGTCAGGGAGTCAACTGATCCCTGTAACTCAAACTGCGGCTGCCGGAAGTTGCCGTCGATCTGCGCCCGACAAGAAAGAGCACCATTCACTTCGAAGGTCGTATCAAACAGATTGATCCAGGGTGCCACGGGAACATGGTCCACCAGCAGTTCAACATCCATCGTTTCATCGTAGCCAATCCAGCCGGTCAGCGACAGGCCGGCTGATCCGGCCCCGATTGAGGCCTGCCGGAAGTCAAAGCCGGCCGAATCAATCTCGAATTCGATTATAGATTGATTGAAGAAAGACTGGTCGAACAATATCAACGTCAGCGTATCCAGACGCATACGCATCGGCTCCACCCCGTAATCGAACAACCCGCCTCCATGAAGCCGCGAATACTCGTTGGCCATGCAAAAGGTGTCAATGTGCACAAGATGGGAGTCCGTCACCAGTATAGTGTGCGCAGTATCATACGGCAGGTCCCAGGCGGTGCCGTCGGCGCTCACCACCTCTACCGTACCTCTCCGGCCGGTAAGAAATCTCTCCAGTTTCACCGAGGCGGCCAGATCGCTGCTGTAGAAACCATAGAGCCAGACCGAGTCGGACACAAACATGCCGCGCAGGTTCGGGTCAACCGTCCTGCCTGAAATCGTTCCGTCCGCATGACCCCGTCCCCCGGGCTGGTCTAAAAACAGCTTCCCACGGTAGCGATCGAGATTGCCCAAGTCTGCGTCGACGGTCAGATCAATATCGTTGGAGTAGTCAATGCGACCGGATACATGGAAAACGTTTTCGAAATACTCCACTCGGAACGAATCGGCAAAGCATATCGAGTCGGTCGTTATGGTCAGATCACCGGCAGCCTGGTGCAGCGGGTATTCATCAAAAGAGGAATTATGCAGACTGGTGGCAATCTCCAGCAACATGTCACGGCTGCGAAACGATGAACCGGTTAGAGCTATTCGGCCGGTCAGGTCTGACCGGAATGTACCCGCCACCAGTTGCTCCAGGTTGAAGTTAATGATCTCGGCGTCAAGCTGGTATCGCTCGGGTTTAGCGGCAAGGTCGATCCGGCCACTGCCGTCTATGACACAGTTTTCAAGAATGGTTCCGTACAATGTGTCCAGCACCAACAGCCGGTCAGCATAACGAAATCGGGTCGACAGGTTTTCGAAACCGATGAACATGAAATCCCCGGCTATATCGACGGACCCCTCAATACCTCCCTGAGCCAGAGAGACATAGCCGTTGACATCAACCAGACCCGTCAGTTTCGCTCCCAGCCAGGAGCTGATTTCACTCAAATCTACCTGGTCCAACTCCAGTTCCATACGACCGGCAGGCGGTTCGGTCAATTCCAAATGGCCATCCAGCTTGACACGGCCTCTGCCTCTTATGGCGGCCACGTCGGAGACAACCAACCGGCGCGAAGAGTAAGTCAGTTTACCGGTCATGCCGTCAAGACTACGACGCTCGTCACTACCCGTAAACCGCAGTCGCTTCAAATCCAGCGACCAGGTACCTTCACTGCCGGAGACGGCTGCCGACAAGCCAATATCGCTGAAACTGATCGTATCTGTCGGCAGCAGCAACAGCAGAGTGGCTCCGTTGATTTCAAGATCGCTCAAAGAGATTTCCAGTCCCGGTCGTTCGCGGCCTTCACTCTCACTCGACAGGCGAGGCAACAACCACCGGCCGGTGCTGTCAATCATGACTGTCACCACCGCTGAATCAAAGTGCAGATATTCCAGCAGATATTTCCGATTCCACAGATTCGACAGAGAGTAGGCGACTGATATCCTCGGCAGGAACGCCAGTCGGTAGCGCGTGGTCGGACTGCGGTAGTGGATCACAACATCTTCCAAAACCATGCCGGAGACAATGTCTCCACGAATCTCACCTACCGTCAACTCCAGATCGTACTGTTGTTCAAGCAGGTCGGCGACCTGAGCGTTGACGATTTTCTCCAAACCTCCGAACTCAAACAGATAGAGACTGATCGATATTAGCATCAGCATAAACCCGAACAGGAAAGCCAATACCACTCTGATGAAAGACCGCACGATCACATCCCCAACCGCTTCAGGATTGAAACCGAGGTTGCGTAACCTTCCCCGGCCGCCCGGCCAATATCTTCGATCACAGTCCGAACCAAGGCAGGTACGGTGCCGACATTAATAGCCCCTCTTATATGCGAAAAAAGCTGCCGGGGGTAGTTCTCCATCATCAGGCAGGCTACAATAGCCAGTTCGCGGTCAATAATACTCAGACCGGGTCGCGAAAGAACTTTCCCGTACCCCTCAATGACCATCCAGCGAAACACCTCCGGTGCCAACGCCCGGACTTTATGCTTCAGCGGTTCATAGGCATCGCCGTAGATCTGCCGGCAGAGACTGAGCCCGTTCGAATACCACGACTCGGACTCGGCGGCACTGAACTGACAAAAATCCGAATCTGTCCCTGGTGCCGGAAAGTGCCGGTCAAGGTGGTCAGCCGCCTGGAGCATTCGCGGAAAACCGAGAAACAGGTAGGACTGTAGTACAATTTCATAGAATTCACGGCGCTTAAGCCCCATAGTTCGTCCGATTTCAATTGCTCGATCAAGGGTGGTTTCATCGGCGATAGCGATAGCCGCAGAATAGAGCGCTAACGCTCGGGTGCCCTGGTCCTGCCGGGGCTGAAACACCTGTAGTCGGTCAAGAAACCGATCACACTTAAGGCTTGAATTCATTGGGGTAAGGTAACCGCAGACCACGCCGGCTGGCAATGTGAAACTTGCTACCGGCGTTGTCGCAACTGCAACTGCAACTCCAGCCGTCGCAACGCTCGCTGGAGCGATTCCAATTCCCGACGGAGAGAATCATCCGATAACAACTCCGTTTCGTCGGACAGCAATGACGCCACCCGGTCCGGCATTGAGTCCACAGGTTGTGAACCGATCTTAAGACGGACACCAAATGGCGTCTCATTTCGCAACACTTGCAGCTCGATGACGGTCCCGGGATATGCCTGACGTACCCGGTTGCGCAGGTCAAGGGCACTTCGCAGGGGAATGCCGTCCATACTCAGCAACAGATCTTTCTCTCTTAATCCGGACCGGGCCGCCGGTGAGGACGGCACCACACCGGTAATCATAACGCCCTGGCTGATCACTGATCCGCCTTCGTTATTCGTGCTGGCCAGCAAGTTGGGCTGTGTCAACCTTATGGGCGGAGAAATATGTATGTCTGCGGTAGAAAGCCCGGCGTAACCGACCTGGCGATCTCCCTGCATGAGAAGATGAGGTACAATCTCCGAAATCCTGCACGCCGGGACCGCCAATCCTGCCTGCGGGCGTTCTCGCGAACCTATACCGCCGATTATCAGCCCCACCAGATTACCGTTCAGATCAAAAACTCCCCCGCCGACAGTTCCGGGGGTGATGGCCGAGGAAAACTGGACCGTACCATCAGGTCTGAAACCGGCACAGAATCCCAGTAAGGGACAGGCCCTGACACCGTAACAATTGCCCATGGCAATTACCATCTGCCCGGCACAGCCTTCCCGATCGCTGAAGGTGGCCGGAATACCGATTCTGCGATTGATGTGTATAACCGCCAGGCCGGTCTGATAGTCGATTCCTCTGACTCGCGCTGGGATAACTTCCTCCTCGAAACGTACCAGGATCTGATCTCGACCGGTCACTGCCGGTGCCGCCACCAGAATATGTCCCAGCAGGTCGTAGATGATCCCGGACGATATCAGACTCTGCATAGTCTCATTGCTTTGCCCCGGCAACTGGGGGGAATTGACCGAAATCGAGGACTCCACCGTCACCACCGAACGAGACAACTGGTATACCAGTTCATTGAGACCGCTTTCAAGGCGGAACAGTGAAGTTTCGGCACCGAAAACAGACTGGGAAAAAAAGACCGCCCAAAGGATCACAAAACTGGTCCTTCCGGCGGCCATAGATAAGCGCATTGTCATTTTAGTAAACCTTTCCGGCCTCCCTGGTAGCCGGCGCCTGCGGCACCAAGTATATCTTCACCACCGGTCGTACGCGATAATAACCGGATACGTACGGGGCTGATGCCGGTGTCTGCGAGGTCGCCAGAGTCAGACCCAATGATCGATCCGACCTCGGCCAGGTTCCCCGCCCGGCAACGGCATTGGACAGCCGATTCATCCTGGCAGCCCGCTCCATCTGATCGTTTAATGTCCAGCCTCTGTCAAGTTTGGCCGTTCGGTCGGTACCGGCCACCGGCTGGACTGTCAGGTACGAGTCATCAAGTGCCAGTTGCCCGGTCACGCCGGGAGTACTCAGATCATTCCCTCCGGGTTGAAAAACTGCAAAGGCCAGCAGAATAATCAGGCTGGTGCTGACAAACGCCGGGATAGCCTGTCGCCACAAGAGCACCGGCGCCCGCTGGGCCAGATAGGCCTTGGTGCGAGTTTCAGCGAACCGCTCCCGGGCCACCCGGTTAAGCAGCTTGCCGTTGAAATCATTGCTCACCGACAGCCGATTGAGATTACCCCGTGCCTCGGCCAACGACTGGTAAACAGCCTCTTCACGGCGACAGGAAGAACAGGTGGCCAGATGCTCGCTGATGGCCGCCTTGAGACGACCACCCGGCTCGCCGTTACAGTAGGCTGACAGGAAGGAGCGTACTCTTCGACAGCGCATTATAGCTCTCCAGTTTGGGTCGTAACTTCTCACGCAGCATGGTGCGGGCGCGATTAACCCGTGATTTCACCGTACCCAGGGGAATAGAGAGGATTTTTGCTACCTCTTCATACGGTTGCTCCTGTACATCACGCAGCATGAAAGCAACCCGGTACTTCTCCGGAAGCTCCTTGACGGCTACTTCCAGCACTTCCGGCAACCGATTGGGGAGTTTCATCTCCACGGCAAACTCGGCTTCATTCCCCTTGGTTTCTGTTATATCGATAAATTTGAATTTCTTTCTCTTGCGCAGTTCGTTGCGGGCCAGGTTGAGGGCAATGGTATAAATCCAGGTTGAGAAACAGTGCTGAAAGTTGAAGGACTGCCGGTGCTGGTAGACCCGCACAAACGTCTCCTGGACAACATCCTCGGCTTCGTCCCGCGACGCCAGCATACGCCCGATCACATTCATGAGCCGATCTTTGTAGCGATCAACGATCTGGTTGAAAGCAACCATGTCACCGTTCTGAATGGCCCGAATCAACCGATAGTCTATCTCTTTTTCCGGTTCTTTTGCCATATCCATAAACCCACGTTTATTATCGTCTACATATACTACCCGGACAGGCGGGCAAAGTTCCAGCTTTTCTGATATATAATATATCGGAAGCCCATTGCCGGTCAATAGCTTAAGGAATTATTCGGTAAATCAGGGGAGGTTGGGGCAGCCTTCGGAAACACTGCGGAACCGCTTTGGGGCTGCTCAGAAGGGAAAGCCTTGTATGGCAGGTCTGTCTTCAAACCTGCCATAGTCGAAGCCCGTCCCCCCTTATGGAAAGGCGGATTCGAAGACGGATCCGCCCTACGGGACTCTCATACCTCACTTGACCACCGGTCCGGGGGTGGTTACATTTCATCCATGAGTTAGTGCTATGTATAGGACATCGAGATGACCGACGAGAACAAACGAATTCAGTTTGTATCCGATGCACTGGTAAAGCAGGTAATAGAGGGTCGCAAGACCGCGAGCGTTGTTGCCCTTGACGAAGTCGACGTGACCGAGGATGAGTACAACGATGCCCTAGTGGTGGGACAGTTCTATGGTATAAACCGTGAACATAGGTAACAGACTAGACCGTAAACATAGGTAACAGGTTAACTTACGGTACGACCCAAGGAGGTGTTCAGTGCCGTGGAAAGAGACCTGTACAATGG